>CBFDCQ010000047.1:0-24632 GCA_965603355.1 uncultured bacterium | reverse complement strand
TAGAGGACATTTCTATCGAGCTCACAAGAGGACATTATCACGGAGTTATGACAGGGAGCCCCTTATTTATTGACAGAATGGAGGTTTTATGATAGGCTATGTGCATAAGTATGACAAGCAGATTCCGCATTATGAGGAAATGGAAGCTCCTGGCATGAACAATGTCAAGAGGGAACGCGCGTTAATAGAGGGTACTATTTGAAGGGGGGCGATCAGAATGAAGTCTGGCAGAGAGCGGTTTGGGTTTACGCTGATCGAGCTTATGGTGGTTGTCACTATCATAGGTATTCTGGCCACGATGCTCATGCCGGCGCTGAGTCGAGCGCAGGAAGCTGCGAGACGCATGTCGTGCGCCAGCAATCTTCGCCAAATATTTCTAACCCTTACAATGTATGCCAGCGAATGGGACGGCAGGTTCCCGCCGGGCGATAACAACATAGTCATCACAGATGTCAGGGCCCCAGTTTACCCGATCTTCACTCGGAACAATTATATGATGGACGCGAATGCAATATTCCCTGAGTACATGAACGATCTTCTCGTGTTTGCATGCCCTTCAGATGCGGAATACAGGAACAAGGAGAGCCTTTTCAAGGACATAACCTTCGAGAGGGAATACCGCGCTCCCGTGGTTGGAACCGATCCTCTTCTGGACGGGTATGACTTATCTATCGTTGACGCAAGGGCAACCGTCCGTTACGACGCGGATTGTCTCTTTTCGATGAGTTACACCTATTTGCCGTATGCTGTTTACACCGACATGCAGGCGTTCGCCTTGTTCAGCATGCTGGACGACATGATGTTCGGCACCGACTACACCGTGGGCGCCAGTACGTACTACTACCCACCGGATATGTCTGGTTTCATGGATGAAGATATCCAGTTACCGTGGGAGTTCGCGTTTATGGGAACGGGCGACGGCGACACAATATTCCGATTGCGCGACGGCGTTGAACGGTTCTTTATTACGGACATCAACAATCCCGGACGAAGTGCAGTCAGCGCGTCACAGTTGCCCATTATGTTCGATACCGTACGCGCAGACCTCTTGGATTTCAGCCACGCTCCCGCGGGAGGAAACATACTCTACATGGACGGCCACGTTGAATTCATCAAGTATCCTGACCGAAGAGGTAGAATCCCGTACACGAGATTCTTCGTCGATATGTTTGACACGATCAAAGCGTTCAACATACCCCCGTGGTGTTACGGGAGCGATTGGGAGTATGAACCCAGGTGGCTGTATTTCCCGGCCGAGTACGACTGGCTCGGTGACGGGTACGGATGGCGGTAAGGCCGGCGGGAAACAGCGGCAACGTAAGTCGAACTGCCATGGTGGCCAGCAGTTATGCGGTTCCATATTGTCCGCAAGACTGAATTGCGGTGCGGAAAGGGTCCGTTACAATGATATGCGAAATCTGTAAAACGAGAAATCCTGCTGGGTTCTGCGTGACTTGCGAAAAGGCTCTGTGCGAGGAGTGCAGCAGCCAGTGCGAAGAGTGCGGTAAATTGGTATGTCCCGAGTGTCAGGCTACCACCCGAAGCGGCAAGATGCTGTGCTCCACTTGTATGGAGGAGCGCAGGGCGAAGAAGGCAGCGTCGAAGGCCAAGGCTAAAGCCGGCGTCGCGCCTGCCGAGGGCGAGGTCCCGGAAGAGGAGGAGTTTCCGGAACCTGTACGGCGCGTCCAGGTCCGCCCATGGGCCGCCAGTCTGGCTTTGGTCGGCCTCGGCGTACTTTTAAGCCTGTTCTTCGTCTGGGCCGGTGGCGCAGTGCACTGGTCGGTACTTTTCTTACCGCTTCTGGGCGCTATCTGGGGCTTGGTGGGCGTTTTGGGTAGGTCGGAGGAGAAAGCTCAGGCTGTCGCTGGAATTGTATTGAATCTGGTACTCGTTCTTCTGGTTTTGTCGCCTCGCATTCCTTTAGAGGCGCCGTGGACAAAGGGAGGGAGTGAATCGGAGCAGGTTAAGGAGCTGACCCCGGAGGAGGAATTCAAGCAGCGAAGACAGGAAAGGCAGGACGTACTTCGCCAGTTGAGGCCGGAACAGTAGAGGCGCATCGCGCGTGAGGGTCTGGATTAGTGGTGGTTGAGAGACAATCAATAGAACTGAAGGCACAAGGGGTCGCGGACATAATTGACATAACGGATAAGGTCCAGCGGGCGGTTTCAAAGACGAAGGTCGACACGGGACTTGCCTCCGTGTTTGTCAGCGGCTCGACCGGCGCTGTGACAACGATAGAGTACGACTCAGGGCTGGTCCAGGACATGAAAGAGGCTTTTGAACGTCTCGCGAGCGAGCATGTGGAGTACCACCACAATCTGACGTGGGGTGACGGGAACGGTTTCTCGCACGTGCGCGCGGCGCTCCTGGGTCCGTCGCTGACCGTACCGGTATCGGGCGGCAACCTGCAGCTTGGCACGTGGCAGCAGATCGTTTTCATAGATTTCGACAACCGTCCTCGTTCGCGAAGGCTATCGGTAACTGTGATCGGAGAGTAGCGTCACACCGTGTGAAACGGCGGGCAGAACAGGAGGGTCACAAGCGGAATGGAATGCAAGAAAGAGGAAAATCTGAAGATGTGTCCGTGCACGTACGAGCCTTGCAGCAAGAAAGGTATATGCTGCGAGTGTATCTCGTATCACCTCGCGCACAATGAGCTGCCGGCCTGCGCGTTCACTCCGGAAGCGGAGAGGACCTACGATCGATCGTTCTCGCGGTTCATCACGACGATTCAAGGCTAGGTTTGCGATGAAACTGCACACCCAGATCTTCCTGGCGATGGGTCTGGGCGTGGCAGCGGGGGCGATTCTAGGCGAACGCGCCCAGTACGTCGATTTCCTCGGCGAAATCTTCATACTATTGCTGAAGATGATCATCGCACCGCTGATTCTCGCCTCAATCGTCACCGGCGTGGCGAACATCGGTGATGTCAGCAGGCTGGGCAAACTTGGCGGCAAGACCGTTCTCTACTACGCTCTGACCACCTGGACAGCGATAATCGTGGGTCTTATCCTTGTGAACGTCCTGAAGCCGGGGGTCGGAGTCGACGCGACCCTTAGCGACCTCTCGCAGGGCGCTGCGGTTACCGACGCGATGGCACGAGGCCCGGGCGAGTTCATCCGCGACCAGATCCATACGACCATTCAGAACCCGTTTGCAGCTCTCGCCAACACGCAGGTGATGGCTATCATCTTTTTCTCACTGCTTCTGGGCGGCGTCCTTGCTACAATGGGTGAGAAAACCGCTGCTGTCACCCGTTTCTTCGCCGATTTCAACGAGGCCATCATGAAGCTCACCGGCTGGATAATGAAACTGGCCCCGATCGGCGTGTTCGCGCTTATCGCGGAAGTGGTGGGGGTCGAAGGACTCGGTGTGCTCAAGTCCGTGGGCAAGTACGTTCTGACCGTGGTGATCGGCTTGACGATACACGCGGCGCTCCTGTTGACCGTGTTCCTGGGCGGAGCCGGGAAAATGGCGGCCCGGCGTTTCCTGGCCGGGATGCGCTCCGCGCTGGCAATAGCATTCAGCACGGCGAGCAGCTCCTCGACGCTGCCGGTCACAATGGAGTGCGTTACGGACAACCTGAATGTGTCCACGAGAACGGCGAGTCTCGTTCTTCCGCTTGGCGCGACGGTCAACATGGACGGGACGGCCCTTTACGAGTCGGTGGCGGCGATATTTGTCGCGCAGGCGTACGGGATAGAGCTCGGTCTTGGCGCGCAAGCGCTGATCTTCTTGACGGCAACGGTAGCGGCGGTCGGCGCCGCCGGTATACCGAGTGCGGGACTGGTCACCATGACGATTGTGCTGTCGGCGGTAGGGCTCCCTCTGGAGGGGGCCGCCCTGATCTACGGCGTGGACAGGTTCCTCGACATGTTCCGCACGGCTGTGAACGTCATGGGTGATTCCGTAGGCGCAGTAGTAATAGCCCGCTCTGAAGGCGAGGACTTTGCCGCGCCTGCCGTGACAGGAGGATAGCGCCGTGAGCGCCCTGTTAGTAGCGCTGGTAGCCTTGGCGCTCTTCTTCATCGCTCATCATACGTACGGCCGGTTTTTCAGCAAGCGAATTCTCGGGCTCGATCCCGAACTACCCACACCTGCGCATAGACATCAGGACGGCGTGGATTTCGTCCCCTCGAACAAGTACGTGTTGTTCGGTCACCATTTTGCTTCCATTGCGGGTGTCGGACCAATCTTAGGACCTGCGGTCGCCGTCATATACGGGTGGGTACCCGCCATCATATGGATAGTGCTCGGGGCCATATTCATCGGCGGTGTGCACGACCTGGGAGCGCTGGCGGCGTCCGTCAGGCACGAAGGTCGCAGTATCGGCGACCTGACCGAGGAGCTGATAGGTCACCGCGCGCGGAACCTGTTTCTGGTGCTCGCGTTCTTCCTGCTGGCTGTGGTGCTGGCGGTGTTCGCAATAACCATGTCGACGCTGTTCAGAGGATGTCCGCAAGCCGTGTTTCCGTCCTTCGCGCTGATCGTCATAGCCATCCTGATAGGTTTCCTGATGTACAGGACCAAGATAGGTTTGCCGGCGGCGACGCTCATCGGATTGGCTCTGTTCGTCCTTGCGATATGGTACGGCACAGGACATCCGATGGGCGAGGTACTGAGCCGCAACAGTTGGGCATGGATCGTGGTGCTGCTTGGATACGCTTACGTGGCGTCCGTTCTTCCGGTGTGGATGCTCCTGCAGCCGCGCGACTATCTGAACTCGTTCGCCCTTTACGCCGGGCTGGGCCTCACGTACGTAGGATTGTTCATATCGCGCCCCGAGATCGTCGCGCCCGCCGTGCGAGCGGCCCCGGCGGGTGCCCCACCGATATTTCCTTTCATCTTCATCCTGATAGCATGCGGGGCGGTCTCCGGTTTCCACAGCCTTGTGTCGTCGGGCACGTCGTCGAAACAGCTGAACACCGAAACGGATGCCCGGCTGATAGGATATGGATCAATGCTCGTGGAAGGAGCTCTCGCCGTGGTCGTGGTGCTGGCATGTACGGCCGGCCTGGGCTCCGCAGAGGTGTGGCACGGGCGGTACGCGGACTGGGGCACCGCACAGAGCCTTGGAGCCAAACTCAGCGCGTTCGTTGATGGCGCGGCATACTTCATATCGCACGTCGGGTTCAGCGAGAGCGTTGCCAGGACTCTCGTCACGGTTACCGTGATAGGTTTCGCGCTGACCAGCCTGGACTCCGCGACGCGGTTGTTGAGGTTTATCGTTGCGGAGGTCGGTGAAAGAGCACGGGTAGCACCTCTGAAGAACAGGTTTATCGCGTCGGCGGTGGCCGTTGCGCTGCCGCTTGCCCTTGCGACGGCCAAGTTCAAGGAACAGTCAACCGGCATAGCGTTGCTGCCCGTTTTCGGCACAACAAACCAGGCGTTCGCATGTCTCGTGCTGCTCGTTGTCAGCGTGTTTCTGCTGCGCAGAAGACGACCTACTGTGTACACTGTAATACCCATGATCTTCATGCTCGCCGTGACTCTCGTGGCGATGGTTATCAAGATCGGGGACTGGATAGGCGACGGCAACTACCTGCTGATCATGATCGGGTCGATCATACTCGTGGCTGAAATATGGCTTGTCGTTGAAGGGTTGGTTGTGTTCTTGCGAGAACGCGTGCCGGCTGAATGAGGGAGTCTCGTGGATTATAGCGCTCTCTACAGGGCAATCACAACAGTTTACTCGGCGGTTCCCAAGAGGCTGCTGAGGGGATACGCTTTTCCTCCGCTTCAGGTCTTCATCGAGCTGACGCGAAGGTGCAACCTCCGGTGCGCTATGTGCCAGAACCTGCTGTACACGGAGCGAATGTCGGCCGATAAAGAGAAGAGCAAGGAGTTGACTCTGGATGAATGGAAACGGGTGATCGACGAAATGCCGAGGTTGGCGCTCATAACCTTTACAGGAGGCGAACCGCTGTTTCGTGCGGACTTTGCGGAGATCCTGAAGTACACTTGCGCAAGGCGACGGTGCCACGTAATCACCAACGGCGCGCTTCTGGACGCGGAACTGGCTGAACTCATGGTTGCCTCCGCTGCAAGAAGCGTCCTTCTCAGAGGCCTGGTCTTCCTCGGGATATCAGTCCACGGCCCTGCCGAGATTCATGACGCGATAACGCAGGTTCCGGGCTCCTTCGCAAAGGCGGCCGAGGGCGCTGGACACCTCGCGGCGATCAAGGCCAGGGCGCGAAGCAAGCTGCCTCTCCTGTACCTGTGCACGGTGCTCACAAGGGAGACGGTTGAGACTCTGCCGGAGATGCCGGGGATCGCGAAGGAGTTCTCCGCGAATATCCTGAATATCGCGTTGTGCACCACCTCGCTCGACCTGTCAATCGAGCGCGGTGCCAGCATGGAGACGATGCTGAAGTACCCGCGCCCGCCCGATCCAATCGAAGAAGACCTCGTGCGCGACAGACTTTCGGAAACGGCCCGACGCTGTTCGGAGTTGGGTATTCAGCTGAGGCTTCCGCGTATGCCCATTTCAGAGATCGTGAATCACTACGCGGGAAAGTGGCATCCGTCGGACTACACGTGTAACTTCGCGTGGTCAAAGACATCGATCTCTCCGTACGGAGACGTCTCTACTTGCCACCACTTTGAGGTTGGCAGTCTCCGAGAGGACTCCTTGAAAAAGATCTGGAACGGCGCCGGGTACCGGCGTTTCAGGCGCGCCTCGAAGCACCGCCGGGCATTCCCTATCTGCGCGGGCTGCTGCGAGATCGGCTACTCGCCGTCGAAGTCAACGCCTGATCTCTGACGCCGAACTCCCGAGCCAACAAAGGATAATGCTTGACTCCACCATATCTTTGTGATGTAATCCCTTTGGTGAACACGGTATATTGCTGCATTCACGGCAACCACTTTCGGTGCGGATAGACGGTGAACGAGGGTTGAAGATGCTTACGCCTCTTTTCCTGCTGGTACTCATGAGCGGCGCAGTGCAGCCCGCTCAGGAGGTGCCGCTCCAGGCTGACCAACAGGGGGAAATCGAGAGGATCGTCGCGTACGATGACCTTCAGAGAGACCTCATTCAGTGGGATCTACAGCTGGCCCTGAAGTACAAAGGGCGCGGCGAAGATGATCTTGCGCAAGAGAAAGCGTTATCAGCGGGCAACCGCCGAGAGGATATTCTCGATCGATACGTCGCGTTCCTGAAGGAACATCCTGAAAACGCCGTCGCGCATAACTACTACGGTGAAGCCCTGGCGGATCTGAAGAATGCGCCGATGGACGCGGCTGAGCAGTGGCGTAAAGCCATCGAGCTGGACCCGCAGCTGGCGGACGCGCACAACAATCTCGGCATACATTTCGGTCACTACGGCCAGCCGGGCAAGGCGCTTGACGAGTTCCGCAAAGCTGTCGAGCTGGACCCGAACGTCGCGGATTTTCATTTCAACCTGGGGCTGGCTTTGCACAATTTTCGCTACGTTGCCATGAGCAAGTACAACTTGAGCCTTCCGGAGGTGTTTGAACAGGCGCTCAAGGAATCGAAGAAAGCTAGAGAGCTCAAGCCGAAAGATCTGGAGATCGCGCTGGATCACGCCAGAACCTTTTTTGGCGCTGAGGGCTTTAAGGCCGCTCCGGACTGGGAGGAAGCGTTGGCCGCATGGGAGTTCTGTCTGCCGCTGACGGATGATACGAATGCCAGGTTTGGCATTCTGCTCAATCTCGGGCGCGTGGCGCTGAGAATGGACCGTAAAGGCCAGGCCAGGAGGTACTTTCGCGAAGCTCTAACGATCCGGCCGGACAGTCCCGTCGTCAAGAAGCTTCTCGAAACAGCCCAGTGATGCCTAGTAAGTTAACGTCGTATTGCTACTGCACGATTGCCGAAGGTACAGCATGACAATGCGTATTCTGTTGATCGGCGCTGATGGGATGCTCGGCACCGATCTTGAAACTGTCTTGTCCGGACGCCACGAAGTCATCGCCGCCGACTTGCCGGACATAGACATAACCGACCGAGAGAATGTGCAGGATTGGGTCGCCAAAGCCACTCCTCACGTCATAGTCCATGCCGCGGCGTACACGGACGTGGAGGGCGCTGAGGACGAATCCGAGCGCGCGTTTCTCGTGAACGAAACGGGGACGCGAAACGTGGCGGCGGCGGCACAGGAGGCGGGCGCGTCTTTGGTTTATTTCAGCACGGACTTCGTGTTCGACGGCAGGAAGGCGGCGGCTTACGTGGAATCGGATGAGCCCAATCCCCAGGGCGAGTACGCCAAGTCCAAAGTGGCCGGCGAACAGCAGGCCAAGCTGGCCGAACGGCATTGCATACTGCGCACAGCGTGGCTTTACGGACCCCGAAAGGCCAACTTTGTCGAGAAAATCATCTTTTATGCGAGGCAAAAGGGCCGTTTGAAAGTCATCTCCGAGGAGATAGGTTCGCCGACTTACACGCTGGACCTTTCGATGGCGGTTGCGGCGGCCATTGAGAGCGGTATGACCGGACTGTATCACGTAACGAACGCCGGCTCGTGCAGCAGATACGAGTTCGCGAAAGAAATTGTCAAACTTGCAGGCCTTGACAACGTTGTGGTCGCGCCGGCGACCACCGCCGAGATAGGTATGAAGGCTGCACGACCGGCCTTCGGCGTGCTGTCAAACGCCTTGTGGGAGTCGAGCGGAGGGCCGCCGTTGAGACACTGGAAGGATGCTCTCAAGAGCTACGTCAACGACAGACGCGACCGATGGATGCTGCTCCAATCGGCCAACGCAACACGAGAGGCTGAGAAATCGTGCTGAGATTGATCCTGACCTCTATGCGACCCCGTCAATGGGTGAAGAACACGGTGGTGTTCGCGGCGCTGGTCTTCGCGCAGCATCTCCTTGAGCCGGCCGACCTGTTGAGGGTTCTTGGAGCTTTCGCCGTTTTCTGCGTGGTCTCGGGCGCGGCGTACCTGTTCAACGATGTGCGCGATGCCGAGAAGGACCGTCGCCACGAGACCAAGCGGTCGAGACCGGTGGCATCCGGCAGTCTTGCGCCGCAAATCGCGATGGTGGCCGCCGGCGTTCTGACGGTCGCGGGGCTCGCCTCGAGCGCGCTGCTTGGTGTTGACTTCTTACTGATAGTGGTTGCGTACATCGTTCTGAGCACCATGTACAGCTTGTGGCTGAAACGCGTTGTGATAATAGACGTGATGGCGGTGGCGACCGGTTTTCTGCTGAGGGCGGTCGCGGGTGCAGCGGCGCTGGAGGACATCGAAATATCCTCCTGGCTAATCATCTGTACCCTTTTCCTCGCACTGTTCCTGGCTTTGGGCAAACGCAGGCACGAGCTGGTCTATATGAACGAGCACGCGATCTCACACAGAAGCGTTCTCGCGGAGTACAGCCCGCAATTGCTCGACCAGATGATAGCTATCGTAACGACGTCTACCCTAATCGTATACGTGCTTTACACCACGTCACCAAGCGTCCAGGTGAAGCTCGGAACTACAAAGCTCTTCATCACGATTCCCTTCGTACTGTATGGAATCTTCCGATACTTGTACCTGGTGCATAAGCGGGAGCAGGGAGGAAGTCCCGAGCGAGTGCTGTTCTCTGACCTGCCATTGTTGGCGAACGTGTTGCTGTGGTTTGCCGCGGTATGTGTTGCGCTGTATGCGTGGCGCTGAGTCTGCCGGGAACGGTTCTCGGGAGATCGCGTTATGCCGCCGACGTTGGACCCCGCGGCCATTTGAGCGAGGGCTTGAACCATGAAAAAACGAGTCAAGATAGGGATAACGGTACTGGTCGGCTTTGTCGTACTGCTAATCGTTTTGGGAGTCGTGGGCCCGCTCTTGATAGACGTCGCCTGGGTTCGCGAACTGATAGTCGAGCAGGCGCAGTCCGCGCTCGGCAGGGAGGTGAAACTCGGTGAAGTGAAACTTCGTCTGATCCCCAGTATCAGGCTCAGCTTGACGGATCTTGAAATTGCGGAATCGGAGGAGTTCGGCGAGGGGCCGTTCGTCAAGATGGGTCGACTTCAAGCGAGTGTGAAACTGTTCCCGCTCCTAAAGAAGCGCGTCGCCATCGGAAACGTGGTGCTGGTGGAACCGGCAATCTCGGTCGTCCGCTCTGAGGATGGCAAGTTCAGCTTTGCCGACATTGCCGCTCGAGAACCCGAAGAGGACGTGGCTTCTGCGCCGGCTGAAGAGACGCCGCCGGAGGAGACTGCCGCACCGGCGGCGGAAAGGTCCTCCGCACCACCGGCTATCACGATCGCCGGGATAGAGATACGTCAGGCCGCTCTCAAGTTCCTTGACAAACAGACCAGCCCGCCGACAGCGATTCAAGTTGACAACTTCAACGTCAAGGTACGCGATCTGTCGCTGACCGCGCCGATCAAGTTCGACGTATCCGCCGACGCGCTCGGAGGATCGTTCTCGGCGAAAGGGTCGCTGCGACCAACACCGCCCCTTGAGAACATGCGAGCAGACGTTGACGTTACACTGCAGGACATGGACCTCAGCCTGGTCAAATCGTACGCGCAAGGATTCCAGTCCAAGAGACTTTCGGGACAGTTCACGGTTTCGCTGAACGATGATGACCAGACTGCGCGCTGGAGCGGCAATCTGTCGTTGGGAGATTACGCCGTGCCCGTTCCGAACCGTCCGGGAGGATCGGTCGGCGGTGCTCGGTTCTCGATAGACGGCGCGGCTTCAGCCGGGTACGATGCGAAAGCGGCGTCGTTCGAGGGGAAAATCCAGGTCGAAAGCCTCGCTCTTGCCGGACTGCATCCCGCTGTATCGAAAGTCAACGTCGGCAGCTTCGAGTTTGACGGCAAAGGGTCGCTCGCCGCCGGGAGTACGGTGGCGGATGTCCAGGGCAAGACGACCTTGTCAAAGCTGAGCGCCACCGCCGGCACCGGGGAGGGCCGATGGGACGTCGACATCGAAAAGCTGCTTCTGGACCTGGCCGCCGATTGCGATCTAGACGAGGAAAAGCGCGCCGTAAACGCTACGATCAGCCTGAACCTTGACAGTGTCGGTGCAAGAGGTGCGGGCGGGAAAGCATACAGTGTACCGGCTTTCCGGATCGATAAGGCGGTCGCAAAGCTTCTCGACAACGAGGTCTCGTTCACGCTGCCTAACGTTGCCCTTGGAAAAACGGCGTTCAACGGGTCCGGGAAAGTCACCTTGCCTGAGCAGGGAGACCTTGCCTACGACGTGGCGTTCGATTTCGGCAACGTGGCACTTGACGAGCTTGCGGGAATTGTCCCGGAAATCGCGGCGTACAAGACATCGGGAAACCTGAGTCTATCGGTTGCAGCCAGGGGGACGGGCGGACAGATGCCTTCAACGCTCAAGAGTAAGCTGGATTTCAAGAATGTTGGCGTCGCTCCTCCCCAGCTCGGTTTGCCGGTAAAGAATCTCGTCGGGACTGCGGACGTTACCTTGTCCACCAAAGAGGAGTCCGCGAAACTTACCGGACTTGCATTCTCGATGGGCGGCACGAAAGTGCAGGTCGGCGCCGACCTCAACAGTCTGCGCGTTCCGAAGGGCTCGTTTACAGTCAGCGCGGACAACATCGACGTCGAGAAGCTGATGCCGCCGAAACAAGAGCAGCCCGAGCCGGCGGCACGTCGACCGGCAGCAGAAAAGCCGGCTCAGCCCAAAGCCCCAGCCGACGAATCCCCCCTCAAAGGTGCCGATCTCAGCGGCAAGATCACCGTCGGCAAGGGTCGTTACAAGACCGTGGAGTTCGGAAACACGGAGGTTGCGTTCCGTCTGAAGGACGGCGCGGTCACGGTGAACCGGCTCTACTCTGCAGTGAGCGGCGGCGAGGTCGACGGCTCCGTGAAGGCCGCCAAAGTGTTCGAGCAACCGGCCCTGTCGGGCAAGATGGCGCTCAAGGATATCGATATCAAGCCTCTACTGGCGCTCAGCGAGAGCGCAAAAGGAATGGTCGAGGGACGAGTATCAGGAAATCTACAGTTTGACGCGCCTCGCCTCGATCCTGAACGGATGCTGAAAAGGCTGAAAGCAAACGGTAACGTGACGGTTCCTCGCGGCCAGTTCAACGGGTTCGACCTTGCCAAAAAGCTCGAGTCCGTCTCGCAGATGTCCGGCGTCTCGGAGCTCGGTCCGGAAAACACGGTGTTTCGGGACCTGACGGTAGACTTCGCAGTTGCGAACGAGCAGGCGACGATATCAAGCATGGCCATGAAGCTCGAGAACTTCGACGTAGGCTGTTCCGGCACGTACGGTCTCGACAAGTCGCTGGACATGCGCGCACAAGCCATACTCTCCGAGCAACTAAGCGCGAAGAACCGAGGCAGCGATGTCCAGAGCTACTTTGAGAACGAGGAGGGCAGAGTGGTCGTCCCGTTCGTTGCTTCCGGAACGCTTCCTCGTGTAAGCGTTAAGCTCGACATGGAGAGAGTCTCCAAAAAGGCCGTGGAGAAAGGGGTGGAGAAGCTCAGGGAGGAGATAATGGAGGAGATCGTCGGCAAAAAGGAGCCCGGCGAGGAGGAAAAACCGGAAGAGAAGCTCCTCCGCGAGGTCGGCACGCAGCTGCTCGACCAGATCCTTAAACCCTAGGTCGGCCTCGAACAGATTGTGCTCTGATGACCTCCTGCACGACAATTGTCGGCGTTCGCTTAAGAAACCGTTCTGCAAATAACGAAGATAACAACGACGAGGATGAGAACAGCTAGGAACAAGAGGCATCCCCGCATGGAACAACCAGATATGAGTTCGCGTATGTATTCCGGGCGTGGGCGTTCCTCCCAGTCTGAAAAAGAGATCTGTTCATCGCTGACATTCACGTCAAACGCCCTTATCCGTTCGGCGAAACTCGCCTGCCAGCAGGTGAACGAGACCTGACCTTCGGCAATGATGACATCACGGCGATCGATGATTAGCTCGTCGGGCGATCTATCCAGGAGTCGTGTAAATAGGGCGTCTGGAAGACGCATGCTGTCCTGCCCCTGCGCGCGCTCACTTAGAAAGGAGGTCAGCAGGTATTGGAGGAATTTCAGCGCAACATCATAATTCCGGACGCACATGTAGGCGCTTTCGTTGTCGTGTGATGAGAACAGTACGCTACTTCCAACTTCAGAGAAGAGGTTAATATACTCTGAAAGAGTGTTGTCGAATACTCGAATATCAATCCGGCTGAGTAAGTCCGCTGAAGGCCTCTTCTTGAAATCCGCCCAATCTAGATCCCACTGTTCTATATTTTCGAACTTCGACAACTGTGATTTCGCGAATGTACAAACCGCCGGCAATTCTCTTTTTGAACACCGTTCCAGGCCGGAGATACCCAACTTCCTTAGTTGCCGCGTACCCTCAAATTCCAAGAGAACCACCTGCTCTCCCTCTATCGCATCATCAAGCAAGGGCAGACACTCCGCAAAACACATTGGATAGAAATACAGCTCCCACCAATCGTCGTGTCTCGAGCAGGAAAACCAGATCTGGTCTTTCTTAGGCATGACCCTTTCCTTCTCTCGGCTGCCGCGCGTCTATCTGGCTCGCCCGGCGGGCAGGATGCCCGCCCTACCTGCAAAATCCTCAATCACTTCCTCGAAGCGGGGCCGCGTCGGTATCCGTCCTACACATCGGCGATACCCACGTAAGGTCGTTCAATTGAACGCCCCTACAGCTGCGAGCCCACCGCACGAGCGACTCCGAAGACATCTACGATCTGTGCGCCGCCTCTGCGAAGAGTGCGTGCGCATTCTTCCGCCGTCGCTCCGGTCGTTATGACGTCATCAACGAGGAGCACGCTCTTTTTGCGGAAATCGGCGTCTCGGGCGAGCGCGAACGCTCCCCGCAAGTTGCGACGCCGTTCTGCGGCGGTGGACCGGGTCTGCTGTGGGGTCGGACGGACGCGTACGAGCCCGTTCTGGACCACAAGGCCGGGAATGCGCTCCTTCATACATCGTACAAGCTCGACAGCCTGATTGAACCCGCGCTCACGTTGACGCACCCTGTGCAGCGGCACCGGTACAATCGTATCGTATCGTGTGAAATCTATCTCCCGTTCCGCAAACTTCAGCATCAATCCGGCGAGCGGACCCGCTAAAGGTTCGCGCGAACCGTACTTGAAAAAAGCTATTGCTTCCTGCACGAGACCGTCGTAGACCGTCGCCGCGCACATGCTGCGGTACGGCCGCCTCTTGATGCGCACGCACTCGGCGCACGGGAAGTTCTCCCGTTCGGTGAAACCGGCCGCCTTGTCGTGCGGTTTGCCGCAGATGGAGCAGAACGGTCGTTCGATCAACCTGATTTCCGACCAACATTGAGGGCAATAGTAGATGTTCTCGTCGGTGAGAATCCGCGAGTCGCACTGACGGCAAAACGCCGGCAGCAACAGGTTCTTCAGCGCGAACGAGGCCTGATCGACAAATTCTCTGACGTCCGCAGAACTCAACATCGGGATGTCCTCCCGCGCACTTGCACAGGCATCGCGGCAGCGACACGCGGTCACTGTCCCGCTTCACGCGACTCGTAGTAAAACTCAACCACTTCCGCAGCCCGCACCATGACGATCAGGAACAGGCTGAGAGCGACGAACAGCACACCCACCACGGCGGCGGATACCAGGTTGTCCTTGACCTCGTACTTACCGTCGCGACCGACACTCGCCAATGCCCCGCCCACAAACACGAGCAGGCCGATACCCGCCCCTATACCCGTGCTGAACAGGAGGTCGTGTCCGCGTTGAATCCACAGGAGCACGATGGCAGACGCAACACCGACCAGGATTATGGGCACTCCCAGTACCAGCCCGATGAACTTCGCTTCACGACTCGCTGGGTCCCACAGCTTCATCGTTCATCGCCCTTGTCTGCCGCACGCCTTCTCAAGAGATCAGCAGCCTTTACCGAACGTCGTGCAGCTTAAAGAAAAGGGGCGTTGTTCTAACGCTCCTCAGCAGCCTGGGAACAGCAGGCTCTGCGCGGGAAACCTGCTGTTCACTTCCTCCCTGTTGGTTGATTATTCTCTTTCTGCGCGAGACTCAATAATATGAGACCTTCGGTTCAGGCAGTCCGGGTTGATGCGGGCGACGCGGGAAACAGATGGAGCCGGCGCAACGCGACTTCGCACATTGAGCAGTAGGAAGAACCCTGTCAGAAAGGACTGTAAGGCGGGTCTTTCGGCCGCGCTTCATCAGAGAGTGACCTCCCACGAGAACCGAGAACTTTGGGTCCAACGTCCCGACGCATGCCTCTGAAGCACTCTACAGTCGAGTATTGTAGCCAATCGTGGCCGTCACGTCAACCCCGGGCAGCATGTTCGAGTTAGTCCACTGAGAAACTACGGCGGGCTCGTTCGGGAACCGGGCAAGGCTGGTGTCTTCACTTCAATAGTCCCATCCGGCGCTGCGCGCTATGAAGAAGGCGTCAAATTCCCCCGAATACTCTCCCCATTCGACCTCAACGTCCGTCACCCTGGCGCTGGGAGGCCCTTTGCGGCACCAGCTGATGAGCTGCGACACGGCCTGCTCGCTCCCCTCGAACAGCCCCTCGACGCGGCCGTCGCGGAGGTTTCTGACCCAACCGGTCACGCCCAGCTGCACGGCTTTATCGCGGGTGTAGGCGCGGAAGAAGACTCCCTGGACCATCCCTGATACCTTGATATTGGCGCGCACTTTCCGGGCTTTCTCGCCGGCCTCACGCATACATGTGATTCTCCGTGTCGCGGACTCGATTTCGCCGACAACCTATTGTTTCACGCGGAGCTCGTTCACGACGCCCGCAATGCCCGTCAAATCGGTGATGAGCTGTTCTGCCAGAACCACTTTCTCTTCGTCCGTCACCTCCCCTTTCAACGTCACGATGCCGTCACGGACCTCAACTTTTATCCGGTAAGGCGCGAGCTCGCTGTTCCTCGCCAGTACCCTTCTCGCTCGAAACAGCGTCGTCTTGTCGTACAGTCTACCTTTCCAGCTCCGGTCCGGCGACCCTTGACGGTCCGACGACGGTCCCTCTCCGGGCAGTCTTAACTTATTAGTGACGCGGAACACGCCGTCCACCTCTCGCGCCCGCCGACCCGCTTCCTCCTTGTCGGCCGCCGTATTGACTTCGCCGTTGAGCGTGACGCCACCGCCGGATGCCGCGACCCGCAAGTCGCGTACGGTCACGCCGGAACCCTCCTTGAGTTTCCTTCTGACCGCCAGTGCCAGCTTCGCGTCTCTGAGAACGCGCGCGTCAACTCGCTCGGCGGGTGGGCCGCCCGGAGCATCGCGTCCGATTACCAGTCGGTCGATAACGCTGCCGGAATCCACTGTCGCGCCGATCCTGCGCATCGCCAACCGTTTTTGCATGGGAAGGTCGACGTTTCCCGACACGGTTACCATACCTTCCTCAACCGCGATCGTGATGGGCAGCACCCGCAAATAGGGATCGAGACTTAACGCCGTCTTGACGGCGACTTTCAGCCACAGATCCTCAAGCGGGTCCGCGCTGAGATCAGGGGAGATAAAAGAAAGACAGCAAACCAGCGCTGCTGCCCTCATCATTCTGGCGAGAACTGCACGACACAACTGCATTGCACTCAACGTAGTGATAGATTCTCTTCTTCAGCGACCCTATCGAGAAATCGGCGGGCAGCGTCCAGGGAGGGAACGAGCGGGTTGATGACCAGGGCCTGTAACGCCAGGTCGTACGAACTCTGCATTACGGCTTCGACGGTCAGGTTCTCACTCGCCTTCACTGAGTACAACAGCCCCTTCAGGAAACAAGGGCTTTCGCCCACCTTGCGCAACTCGATGCCTTTCTTGCTCACCATGGCCGGTACTTCCACCGCGGCGTCTTCGGGAAACCCCTTCAAGGCACCGTTATTTTTCACGCACAGAATCAGTTCACGACGTTCGCTGCTTTCCAACGCCTCCACAAGCGGTATGATCGACTGCTCGTACCAGACGGCACCTCTGTCCTTCGTCAGTTCCGGCACGTCGCACAGGTTCTCATCCTCGTACTGTTCCAGTATTTGCTGTTCAGCCTCGTAGAGCTCCTCGGCTCGATACTTCACCAGCTCTTTCTGTTTCTTGAGGATCTCCTGCTCCCTGAAAAAGAACTTGACGAAACGCGTGGGGATCATCCGAAAAACCTCGACGAGTCCAACGTCGAAACCATCCGGTTTTCTTCGGATGATTCTATCGAGGAGGCGTTCCATCTGGCTGCGGCCGTTGACCTTGACGTCCTGAATCCAGCCGATGTGATTTAGCCCGAAATAGTCCACCCACAGGTCCTGCGAGTCGGCGTTGAGTATCTTCGCCACCTTCCCGATGTACACGCTTGGCACGTCACATATCCCGATAACGTTCATCGACGTGTACTTGCCAAGCGCCTCCACAAGCACGCCCATCGGGCTGCTCAGGTTGATGAACGTGGCGTCCGGCGTGGTGCGCTCTATCAGCCGGGCATATTCCAGTACGACGGGCAGCGAGCGGAACGCGTTCGCAATGCCGCCGGCGCCCAGCGTTTCATCGCCGATCATGTCCATTGTCGGCGGAATGCGTTCGTCGCGGGCGCGCGCCATCATACCCCCGACCCTGATCTGGTTAAGAATATAGCTGGCTCCCTTGACCGCTTCCACCACGTCCCGCGTCGCTATAACCTTTGTCGGGAAACCGTTCTTGTCGAACATTCTCTGGCAGAAAGCCGCAACGAGCTGCAGCTTGCGCTCGGTACGCCCCACGAGAACGAGCTCTCTGATGGGAAGATTTCTGGCTATAATTGACGATACGAACTCCGGCGTGTAAACGCTGCTCCCGCCCAAGATGGCAATTCTCTTGATCATGTTTCGCCCCGCACCCTATTTGAACGGTTCGCCGCGGTTTTCCCCTCAAAGATCAGGTTGCCCGTGAGACGACCGTATGTTTGCTGTATTACCGTTTCAACCAAGGACACAACCACTCCTCGAACACCTCTGGCGCCAACGCGTAAAAGCGGCAGAGGTTTTGTAACCACCTCCGTCTTGCCATTTCTTACTGCGTCAACTATAGCGTCGGGGTCCTTCTCGGACTCCACCAGCGTATACGTACTGCCTAAATCGCAAACGTTATGACAATCTGAACTGCCGACAAGAGGTAGCTTATGCTTCTCGGCGATGTCCTTCGCCTTCTTGTTGAAGTTGATGATACTGCTGTAAAAGTACGAGTACTCCACGGCATCGAACAGGTCAATGTTTCGCTCCAGCTCTGAGCCAAGGCATGTGCCCTTGGGGAAACACGGGTGCGGCGCAATAATGAGCGAGTTCCCGTTCTTCCACCTGCGCAACTCCTGAAACGTATCGATTGTATGAGTGCTCCAATCGACGTTTACCAGCAAAACATGCTTGCGCTCGATCAGCTTCTCAATAGCCGGTATGAGAACGATGCCGCGCCGTTCGGCGTACAGAGCCAGCTTCCTGCTGTAAGTTACAACCCGATGATTGGCGATTGCGAGCGCGTCAAATCCCTTTTTCGCTGCCTCTTCAATCAGCTGCTCGGCGGAGTATGCAATGTGGTCAACAGGGTCCTCGGCACAGTGAACGTGCAGATCCACTTTGAGTTTCGTCATACTCGATTACCGCCATTGACACTCCGATGCGGACATTCTCACCGCGAACAACCGCAAACCCTCATAACGGTACCACGAGGAAATCCTCTTGTCAAATCGACTCACAGTATGAACGCACAAGGACAACGGGGATACGTAACCCAAAGGACGACGTTCATCTCAACTCTCCCCCATGGTCCGGGACGAACTCATCAAATCCGTCCGCCGTGATCATAATAGCAAGTTCGCAAACCGTATTGCAAGTCAATTCTGACCGTGCCAGTGCGCGCACAATTGTACCGCGTTTGTTCGATCTTTTCAATCCCCGTGACGACCGACTTTGGAAAGAGCATTCTCAACTTGACGTGGGGGCATTGCGCGGGCATAATAACCCCGTTGAAAGAGAGCGCCACCGCGCGCGGAGACCATTGCATGTTCAATTTGAGCGAGTATTTCAACAAGCGAAAGCCCGACGTCCCGGAGGAGTCCGAGCCGGGCGTTGATGCCGACAGGATCAAGGTTGCAACCTGCGCTCTTCTTCTCCAAATGGCGAAGTCGGACGACGAGTTCAGCGAGGTCGAGCGCGATACGATCACCGCTCTGTTAAGGGAGGACTTCGGTCTGTCGGACGAGTTGGCGGCCGAGCTGCTCGACTTGTCCCACAAGAAGATCGAGCAAAGCATCGATCTGTGGCAGTACACGAACCTGATGAAGAAGAACTATTCACTCGAAGAGAAGATCAAGGTTATCGAGAGCATCTGGAAGGTCATCTACGCGGACGGGAGACTGGACCCGCACGAGGATTACCTGGTTCACAAGCTCTCACCACTGCTCGGACTGAGTCACAAGCAGCTCATCGACGCTAAACTGCGGGTAGCTGGCAAAAAATAGGAGGCAGCGGGACATCCACTCCCCGCGCGGCGTACCTGGGCGCAACGGAGGTTTACGGTGATGAAAAGAAAGATCGGCTTGTTTGTGTGGCAACTGCTCATCCTGGGCTTCGTGGTGGTTCTACTCATGGCGCAAAGGTGGGAGGCGGACGAGATGAAGAGGGTCGCGTGCGGCGGAGAGATGAAACAGCTCCACTTGAGCTTCGGCATGTACGCGAAAGAGCACGGCGGTGTGTTCCCGCCGCTGAGCGAAGGGAAAGGCGCTTGGATTTATCGGCCTTCCGCTATGATCCCCGAGTACTGGTCGATGAACCTTGCCGCGGCCAGCTGCACGCGCTATCAGCCGTTTAGACGCAAGTATGTTCTTTTTGGTTCCGGGTCCTTCGAGTTGCAGGAAGGCATCCAGTTCGACGACACGAACCCCGATACCGGCTACTTCTACTTCAACTGGGCCATGACTTCCGACGATATGGCGAAGACCGTGTTTGAACTGTACGAGAACATGGCGGCTCCGGCGTATGAAGCCGACATCAGGGTTCCGAGTGGCAAGGGCCTGGGCAAGACGGGGATCATCCCTCGATTGCGACTCAACCTTGCGGACCTCCTGGGCGGCGCTGCATCGTGGCCGAGGGACGCGCGCATACCGGTTCTTATGGACGTTATTTCTGCCGATACGTCAAAGCATAACCACCGTCCGCCGGGGGCAAACGTTGTCTTTCTCGACGGTCATGTCGAGTTCATCCGATATCCCGGCAAGTTCCCGGTGACTCCAACCGTGGCGAAACTCATGGACGAACACAGGGTCGCCGTCAAACCGCCGGAGTTTGAACGTCGTTAGCGACGCGCCACCCGGAATTCCGAAGCGAATCAGCGTAGTGTCCCGGCAACTACTCCTGATTGTTGATCTTCTATGGGACAGCGTGCCTGCACTTCGACCGGGACACGAAAGAGCGGCAACAAAAGGCAGGGCGGGCATCCTGCCCGCCGTCGTTCATCGCTGCGGAAAAACAATACCTTGATATATGTGTGCGATTACAGGTATGATTTGGAGGGGCACAGGCTGCTATTACTTCGGAAAGGAATTGTGAAAATGGATCCAGATCGGTTGAGTCAGGCCCGTCTTCTCAAACGGCAGCTTTTTCAGTCATTTCTTCTCGAACGCGACGCCGGCGCGATACTTCTATCGAAACGGTCGAATTTCGCCTGTCTGACGGTCGGCGGGAGGAACTATGTAAACGCCGGAAGCGAGATGGGGGCGTCATCCGTGATCCTGACGGCCAAAGGGCAAATGTGCTACGTCGGGAACAATATCGAGCAACCAAGGGTGCTGGATGAGGAATTGAACGGTTTCGACGCGGAAGCAAGGTCGTTCTTCTGGTACGAGGCGATAGACAGCGCCCTATCGGGCTTTTCCCATTTGAAAGTCATCTCGGACGACGGTTCCGCGGGCGAGAACGCGCACAAGTATCTCGATCACGTCCGCTCGCTGCTAACGGACGTTGAGGTTGATAAGTATCGTGTTCTCGGCAAGCTGGCCTCGGAGTGCATGACCGAAGTCTGCTCGAACACGTTGAAAGGGATGAGCGAACAGGAGGTGGCGGCTGACCTGGTGTGTACGGCGGCACGCAGGGGGGTGACCGCCCCCGTGGTGCTTGTTGCGGCGGACGACAGGATAGCCAGGTACAGGCACCCGCTCCCGACGGAATCCGGGTTGCTCGCCGTTGGACCGGATGCGCGGGAGAAACGGATCGAGCAGTACGTGATGGTGGTCGGCTGCTTCGAGAAGGAAGGCCTGGTGGTATCGCTGACGCGGTTCAAGGCGGTTTGCGCCCTTGACGAGGAGATTCTCGACAGGTACAGGCGGATCGCCTGCGTTGACGCCGACATCATGGCGGCGACGCGACCGGGCGTAACTCTCGGCGCAGTGCTCGAGGAGGGTCAGCGGGCGTACCAGCGTTACGGGTTCACGCCGAAAGCCGCCGACCCGCTCAAAGAGGGCGAATGGCAGAACCACCATCAGGGCGGTCTGACCGGGTACGACACCCGCACCATCGTGGCCGTCCCCGGCGACCCGACGCCCATCCTGTCTACGCAGTATCCGGAGAATATGAAGAGGTATTTCGGCGTCGAGACGACCTTCGCGCAGGCTTTTGCATGGAACCCGTCGGCGCCCGGCGTCAAATCCGAGGATACCTTCATTCTCCATGGCGACGGAGGCAAAGAGATCATTACCGGGACACCGGAATTCCCGCAGGCGGACCTTTCGGGAAGCAACGCGGAAGGCGACGCGCAGATAACGAAGTCCGGCATAATGCCGGCCTAGAGACGGGGCAGCGTCAACGTTGCCTCGATATCCTTACCCATCACGACGCACGTGAAAGAAGATGTTGCGGAACTGCCTGCTCGCCGTGTCGAACAGTTCGATATCAATTCTCTTGATCTGATGCTCACCCAAACTGGCCGAGATCGTGTGCTCCTTCTGCTCGAACGGGCGGAGAGTCTCTTCAAACCCTTCAGTTTCGAGTGGAGAGGAGGGCGCGCTATCTTCCGCGCGGACGAACATCACTCTGTCGAGGTCAAAGTAGGCTTTCAGCAAGTTGTCGTCGTTGTACGCAGCAACCGTCAGACGGAAAGGTTCGCCGTCACATTGGAACTCGCCCACCCTGCGCCAGGTCCATCCGAGCCTCCCTGATGAGTTGTTGCCTTTCACCGTGCCAACGAGCTGAGCGTCTGCTGTAGCAGAAGAAGGCGCGGGAGAAAGAATAGAGAACCGGAGATTCGCCCTCGCCTGATTGACCTCGTTGGCCTCTTCAAGTATTCTGGCAAAAACGGCGTACTGTCCCGGGTCCAGGCGTACGTCATTGTATATAGAGTCGCCTCCCGGCGACTCATCTGTGAGGCGTGCTACCATGGCGAGCTTGTCGAAGGATTCGGGTGGCGGGCTCACGTTGTACTGTAAAGTAGGTCTCCAAACGTCCGACGCCGGATCGGAACGACTGAAAGCGACCGCCTCAATGACGTGGGCTGACTCGCGCACGCTGCATTGGACGGTTCGGGTGACATCTGTTGCGTTCTCGATAACGAAACGGTACGTGAAACGGTCGCGCGCGCGCAACGGGAAGGACGCGAGCACGGCTTTTTCTGCATCGCCGTCCATCGCCAGCAGCGAGTAGTCCACGGAATCTATCCTAGCCGTATCCTCCTCCCGCGCCCGAGCACCGATCTCCGTAAGGGACAAGGTTTCGCGTTCACCGTCGCCGTCCTCGTCAAGGTAATCCGCATTCAGTTGTCGCCCTGAGATGGACAGTTCACCGCCCTGCGCGACCACCATATCGAACTGGACACCGTATAAGCCGGGTTGCTCGTCGGGGCTGTCGACCGACCTGGCAAGAAAACGCCGTCTCCACTCCGTCCCCGCCGAGATACCGGCATCGTTTTCGGGGAATAGGTAGTGTGGAACAGTCTTGTCGCCGTAGTCGGCCAATTGGTTTGTTTTCGTGACCGCTTTCAGTTCCGGATCGTTCCTGTACAGGTACACGGTTAGGCCGTCGAAGGGCTCGCGCCCCTCTCTCACACAGTGCCCGTCAAGCCACCCCACGAGTTGTTTTGAAAGAGGGTCGAGGTCCGCAGGTTCCCACCAGGACTGTACCAGCCACACTCGTCTCGCGTTCTCGGTGGCCGACTCGACGCGGACTGGAAGAAAGCCAATGTGTTCCCATAACGGTACGTTCGGATAGAAACCGATGATCCCGAGTCGTTCTTCCTCGGTGAAACTGAGCATCGTCTGCGCGCGGGACAGATAATAGCAGAATGAGGCGAGTGTCACCTGCGAAGAGTGCCCCACAAAGTCCTCTTCAGCAAGCCGCTCGGTGATGTAATGAGCAGCTTCTCTGTTCTGAATCTTGTAGCGGACACCCATTCTATGAAACATGGAAGGATGTAACCGTTGCGCGTAGTGGTCCGCGAGACATGGCACGCTCAGACCCGCAAACAAGCTAAGCGCCGCGGCGATAAGCGCCTTTTTCTTCAGCGCGCAAATACCCACCGCCACCAACATGTAACATGCTACTGCACTGACAATCATAATTCGGTGTTCGTAGAAAGGGAAGTTCTTGATGCGCCATAGCGCGACGTTGCCAGCGATAGGAATTATCGCCAGCCCCGCCAACAGAAGGGCGTCGTTCCATCTTTTTCGGAGCTTGTAGATCCCTGAAATGAAAAGTAACCCGGCTATAACGGAAAGCGTTCTGTAAGCTAGGCGGCTTGAGCCATAACCGGCAAAGAAGGTCTTGAACGTGATGAGTGCGCTTCTGAGGTCCGGCAGCGGATACCTATCGGTCGCGCCTTGATCGATAAAGCTGTTTGTCGACAGGATCATTGCCAAAGCCGGGATGCTCACTAACAGGACGACGCATTGGCAGATGAGCCATTTTACAGCCGATTTCTTGTGCCTCTTGAGCGTCGCGACGAAGTACAGGTTCACGACCGCAACGTTCAATAAGGATGCAAAGTGGCTGTACATCGATAGGGCAAGACACGCGCCCAGACCAACCCAGTATCCTATCCGGTCTTCCTCGAGCGCTTTGACCAGAAAGAATAGTATTCCAATGGAGACTGTCACATAGAGCGAGTACGAGCGCAGTTCCTGTGCGTAATACACCTGGAAGGGGGATATGGCGAACAGGAATGCTGCCATCAAAGCGGTTGCGCTATCCTTCACGATGGCGCGACATGCTATGAAAAGGAGCGGAATGCTGACGATTCCCAGAAGGCAGGGCAAGAGTCGCAGGAGGTAGTCGCATGAGAGAGAACCGACAGTTACGCCTGGAACCGAGCGCACCAGCGCGTACCAGAAGTGGACGATGAAGGGAAGCAAGGGAGCTTCGTTGCTGTAGTCTGATCGGAGAAGAGACAGGGATTTGTCAGCGTAATCGGAGACGCGAATGGTTGCGCCTTCGTCGAACCACACGCTGTGTGAGGCGAGCCCATAGAGACGCAACGCCGCACCGAGAATCACTATCGCGATCAGAAGAAGCAAGCAATGTCTCGGTTTCAACACGCACTGTCGCTGGTCAATACCCACTTGTGTCACTTTACCCCCCAGTGAACGAGCGATCCGCAAAGGGGCGGCGAACTCGCCCAAGATTTTCTGAGTCAATGCCGCCGAAATCTTATCAGAAAGGCAACACGCGGTCAAGAGTAGGTTCGGGCGGTGTCATAACTCTTTGATAATGTCCTCAGGTGGACTCGGTAGAAATGTCCTC
>CBFDCQ010000046.1:0-25310 GCA_965603355.1 uncultured bacterium | reverse complement strand
TTGGCGGGAACGCCGGATGGGTCCAACCGCAGAGCGCGACGACCGTGAACGGGACAGCCTTCTGTTACTTTATCCCTCCGGAATCCGAAGGGGAGTGCACGCTCTGGGCCGAGAACGGTCAGTTGCGCGGCGACTGCACTGTCGAGGCGAGATCGGGCCTGACATTCGCCATTGGGCGGGTGAGAAGCGACGATACGCGGTCACCGCTGGCCGGCGCCTTCGTCCGGTTTGCCCCCGACCAGTACGTGCAGACGGATGCAAACGGAATATTCACCCTGTCGGACGTCGGGACCGAGGCCCTGACCTTCAAGATTGCCAAGGACGGATACGTACCTCTGGTTGAAGGGAGAAGCCTGACAGAGAATATAGGGAACTGGCGGTACAACATGGTGCCGATCGCGGATAGCGTGCTCCACGGCGTCAAGATTGCCGTTGATGCCGAATTCGGCGGTGCGAAAGGCGGCGCGATCGGACCGATGGGGCTGCGCGCGTCGCTTGTTAACTTGAGCGTTGCCAGGTGCTTAGCCGACATACTGACCTCCGCCGGCGCCGATGTCCTCATGGTGCGTCCGGAAGAGACTCTGATGACGCCGCTCGAAAGGGTCGAGAGGGTTAACGCTTTCGGTGCGGATATATACGTTGCCATAGGCCATGGCGCTGCCAGCCAGAGCATCCTTGCCGTGTTGGACGAGTCGGAAACGTTAACGAAAGCGCCTCTTCAGGACGTGAGCTACGTCGCGCATTATCCCGCGAGCATCAATGGCAAAAAGCTGGCGAGAAACGTGGCGCAGTTTGTTGCGCGGCTGCGCGATGGAGGCGAGCCGCAGATGTTATTCCCAAGTGTCGCGTACGCGATCGTGCAGACAGCGTGTCCCGCCATCGCAGTACATACGCTGGAACCGTACTCCGTGGCCGCGGAGGAGCTTCTCAGCGGAACGTCGTTCCAGCGAAGAGAGGCGTACGCGGTATACAATGGCATTCTCAACTATTATGGTTTCCCGAAAGGCGCCGTGGCGCGTCTCACCGGACAAGTGGTCGGCCAGGAGGTTAGCCGTCCCGTAAACGGGGCGATAGTCGCTCTGGACGATTATCTGTTTCTCGAGACGATGCCGGACGGTAAGTTCGCTTTCGAGCTGCTTTCCCCGGGGGAACACGTTGTCATAGTGAGAACTCCGCAGGGTGACCAGACTCGCGTTGAAGTGACTCTCGAACCGGACCAGGAAAGGAACATGACGGTCCTCGTGCCCGGATGGGCCCCTCCCAAAGAGTCCTTACCGTTCCGCCCCGCACTTTCCACAACCCCCATCAAAAGGTAGGTGCAAGGATGGTGGGGCAGACATTCTTGTCTGCCAACTGCATGGAAACGGTAGCCAGCAGACGGGGAAAGCCATTCTGCACCTTCTTGGGCAGAGAGGGCCGACCTCCGTGTCGGCCGCGGGCGGGTCTAAGACCCGCCCCTACTTCTCTTCGATGGTCTCGTCGATCTTCATGCCGAAGTGTCTGCCGGCTTCGGCGAGATGGACAAGTAACTTCGTGCCGGGTTTGACCGAGGCTACGGAGACGGACTCGCCGCCGGGTTGGACCAGCCGGATAGTCTCAGCGTTCTGCACCATTGTGCTGATCTCTTGACCTTCAACGGCCGCTTTGATAAGCATCAACGGGCGTCGTTCGATCTTGCACCGCCCGATGTATGCGGGACGAGCCTCTCCGACCTGATTGACAACCATAACCTCCTCGCCGACCTTCAGCTCAGACAGGTACTTCGTCTTGCCGCCCGGCGCGAGAAGGTACGCGTGAATGGGACCAGCATTCACCCGAAACGGTCGCGTCTCGACGTACGGGTTCTCGGTGCATTCCGCCTGCACGAGAAAGAAACCGCTGCTGGCGTTACCGATAAGCATACCCTCGCCGGGTACCATGTTGCTGCAAGTGTCAACGCATACGCGGTCGCCCATACCCACGACCGCCGTTAACGTCACTTCGGCCGTGTTCAACTCGACCTGAGGCAGCGATGCGTGCACCATGTTTACCGTCTTCTTTATCTCGCCGGCATCGCCCGTATTCAGCATAACGCCGTCGGCGCCCTTTTCCAGCGTCTCGAGCGCGGTACGCGCCTGGTCCGCGGAAGACACCTCGACCATAATGTTACCTCTTTGCGCGAGAATGTTCTCCAGCGGTATGATCGTCCAGTCCTTCATACTGAGCACCAGGGTCGTATCGGCCGGCATCCGCGCCGCCTTCTCCTCGTCCGACTTATCCTTGATCTCGAAGAAGACAACATCCTTGCCCAGCGCAATATCACCGTCTTCCGCAACGGTCTGCATCAACCCCAGCTCTTTAACCTTTGCGGAACATTTCTCCGGGACGACGACGGCATCCGCGCCACTTTCGAGCGCGGCTATCGCGATCTCCTTACGCCACGGCACGACCTTGACCCAAACGCGTTTCACTTCACGCTGCTCCTTTCAGAAGTTCGAGCGATTGCTTTACGCTATGTTCTTTATGCACCATGTTCGCGATAGCTCTCACCATGATATCCGGCGAGTGATGCTGGAACGCGTTTCTACCGATCGATACTCCCGCGCATCCTGCCTTCAACGCCCCCTCCACCATTGAGAGGAAACCTTCCTCCGTACCGCTCTTCTCCCCGCCGGCTATGACTACCGGAACCGGGCATCCGTTTACGACCTCGCCGAAACTCTCGGGGCTGCCGGTGTAGTTGACCTTGACAATATCGGCGCCGAGCTCCGCGCCAACACGAGCGGCGTGCTTAATGTACTTCACGTCGAACTGGCTCTTGATTTTTGGCCCTCTCGTGTACATCATGGCCAGCAGAGGAATACCCCACTCCAGGCACTTGCCTGCGACATCTCCCAAATGCCTCAACATGTCGGGTTCAGTCTCGGCGCCGACGTTGATGTGAACCGACACGGCGTCCGCACCAAGCTTTACGGCCTCTTCAACGCCGCACACCTGCACTTTCTCGTTGGGATCCGGACCCAAGGCGGTGCTGGCCGACAGATGCACAATAAGCCCGACATCGGTTCCGGCCCCTCTGTGCCCGGCTGTCACAATGCCCTTGTGCAAAACGATGGCGTTCGCGCCGCCTTCCGCCACCTTGCCAACCGTCGCCCTCATATCCTCGAGGCCCGCTATCGGTCCCACGGTAATCCCGTGGTCCATGGGAATGATCACCGTCCGGCCCGAGTTGCGGTCCATAATCCGTTCCATACGTAAAGCTTTACCTATCATGTCTTGATCTCCTCTTTGATAAGGCACAGACTAAACTTATGCCTACAGATCAGCCTTGACGTTCCCCCCTGAGAGAACCCGGACTCACTGTTGGCTTTCGCCAGAATATGCGTAGTGTACGACTATTCCGGGCAAATGTCAATCCCCTTCAGCACACGGGTGCGCGACATATTTGTGCGCTTTGATGAACCCTATCGCCTCGCAAGTAGGGGAGGGTCTTGTACCCTCCCGCGGGAGGCCACAAGACCCTCCCCTACAAGCTTGCTGACAACAGGGCACGGCGCACGATTTTGCGAGAACCGACTTTCACGTCGCAGGTCTTCAACATGCGCCGACCGCACGGCATATCTGCTGCGCATAGTCGGCGGTTTCTTCGTCGGCGCTGAAGCGGAACCAGCGGATCCTTGAGTCGGTTCTGAACCAGGTGCACTGCCTCTTCGCGTACCGGCGGGAGTCTCGCTTGATGAGGTATTTGGCGTGGTCGAGGTCGAACTCGCCTTCCAGGTGCGCCTTCACCTCGGGATAACCGAGCGGACGGATCCGGTCGATATCGTCGCCGTAACCCTGTTCAAGCAGTCCCGCAACCTCATCAAGGAAACCAAGGTCAAACATGCGCTCGACGCGTTCGTCAATTCTGTCGTACAGATCGCGCCTGTCTCGCTCCAGCCCGATAAACGTGGCTGCAAGATCGGGTTTCATATCCCTGTACTTGCGCTGCAGTTCGGAAATGGGAACACCGGTGAGCTCATAGACCTCAAGTGCGCGGACGATCCTGCGGAGATCGTTCTCGTGGAACTTTTTCGCGGACTCCGGGTCAACCCCACGCAGCCGCTCGTGAAGCCGGCTCGACCCGCTTTCTGCAGCAAACTCCCTGAAACGACGGCGCAAACGTTTGTCAGCCGGAGGCCCCGGGAAAAGGCCGTCAACGAACGCGCGCAGGTATAGCCCGGAACCGCCAACAACTACCGGAATCTTCCCGCGTGCGTCGAGCCCTTGCGCGACTTCCAAGGCCTGCCCCGCGAAATCAGCAGCGCTGAAGCTCTCACTGGGCTCTATCACGCCGACAAAATGATGCCGTACCTTTGCGAGATCTTCAGCCGTGGGAGCTGCAACGCCGATGCTCATGCCGCGATAGATCTGCATCGAATCGGCGGAAATGATCTCCGTGCCGAGCATCTGTGCGAGCTCCAGCGCAAACGAACTTTTCCCGACGGCGGTAGCCCCGACAACGACTATGACCTGGACTGGATGGGCCATTTCCTTAATCCTAACAGTGTCAAGAGGTTTGGCCTTGAAGACCTGTCCGCACAAAGACTTAAGAAGAACCGCGCAACGCACTAGAGACGACTCAAGCTAACATTATAGCACACCGAAAATGTGAACGTGCAGAAAGGGTTTTGCCATAAAGCCCTTTTTCGCAGGTAGGGCGGGCGTCTTGCGGAACGCTCGCCGTGGAGAGTCGGAGATGCGCCGTGTTGGAAACTCGCCGTGGCGAGGCGTGCCCGCCAATGTAGGGGAGCCCCTTGCCGAAGGTGGGGCGTGGCGTATGGACTCCCGTGACTCACAAATGCACAGCTAGTGCTCTACATGCGCACGTCAATATAGATGTTATGGACATAGGCTGAAGAAAGGGTACAGAGTCTGGTGAACCAGGCAAATCGTGGCTGCGCATCCCAGCTCGGGCCTAACGGTTTGCGGATGAGCGGACGGCGAAGTCGATCCGTTCGATCCACTCTTTAGGCGTTAGGTATCATTCCAAAATCCCGTCTGCTCTCTTTGCTTGTGGAACCGTTCTAGGGGGTAGATCACCACCGTGATTTATCGATGATGTTTTCCTAGATATATTAGGATTCCGTAATCCCGCGACGGCCAAACCAACAAATGGGATCTCTCGTATTACCTTGTTGAGACATAGCCAACTGGCTCCTTTACGGGTCGCACAACGAAAATGAGACGAGACGGCAAAACCTACGTAGGGGTCGCTTCTTTCTCCCGCCCTGTTGGGTTATAAACAACTACTATTGAAAAATATCTCCCAGTCGGTCAATCAAAACGACAATCGCAAGGATGACTGCAAACAAAACCGCCAAGAACACGACATATCCCCAATCGGAGAATTTATCGTGCTCTGCCATTGCGGCTTGTAGTAGTCTCTGGTCATCGTTCAGTTTCCTGTCTTTCTCCATGCAACCCAAGCACCAAGATTCATTTCCAACCTGTATACTGCAAAGCTTTCCGTCACAGACCTCGCAGTCTTGTATGGTGTATTGTTCAGTGGAGCGATGTGACGGGGATATGACTATTTCGGTCCCTATAGCCGTCGGTAATCCACGGACCTCGTATTGGAACGTCGTATCTATCCCCCAGGTAAAGCAATCTCCCTCCTTGAGAATCCTAGACTTGTGCGTGCTCACCGTTCTGTCTTTCTGAGGTGCTTTGAACGCATCCTTATTACACAGGTTACAGAAGACGCTCTTTCCGGTCAGTTGCCTGGACGCCACTTCTCTCAACAGCTCATCGAACTTATACGCAGGTCCTGTCTTCCCGCCACACTTTGGACAAAACGGTACGGCCTTAGACATCCACCAGGGAGATTCCTTGAAATCCTCGCGGTTGCTGTCTACCTCGTTAATTAGAGTTCTTATTCCCTTCGATACACGCTCTCGGTCGTATGTCTTGTCGATTCGCTTTTTCATAATGCATCCCTCAATAACGCGGTCTTCGAACCCTCCTCACAGCCCGACCTGCCATCGAAAGCCGATGGCGTATTCTCAACCGAGACTTCCCATATAGGGCAGACGACCCACACCTAACGTTACGCGCATCAGCTGCTGTGGTCCGCTGCATGCGCTGGTTAGGTTCCATTTGTGGCGCTGCCTATGCCAAACTCATCCAATACGCCTTCCCATACCTCTATAGCCTTGGTAGCGATATCGTGAAGATCGCCAATTGGATTGTTGCCGTTATCGACGACCCGGCCGGTAACCACAGCTTTTGCAGTACCATCTCCGAAGGTTTTTGGCACGCCGCCCGGGCCGAGTGTCATGCCGATAGTGGAGGCTTTCTGTGCCCTAGTTGCCAATTTCATGACACGGTTGATTTCTGTTACCTGGGGCGATTTCCCCGAATGGCCGCCATTCCGTGGTGGATAACCGTGTTTGTCGTTGTTTGACAAGTCTATGATGATTTGTAGCTCCATCGACTTCTCAGCCGCCTCATCTACCTTTTTCTTGTCCCTTCCGTTGAGGTGAGCCCATCTTCTGAGGTGATTACGGAGGTTTGCGATGTTGTGGATTACGGAGTGGGCGATGTTACAAAGCTCTTCATCTGAGAGTCCACCACGGAAATCCTGGACGATGCCTACCATCTTGTCCGTTGATATACCACTAGCTTTTAGGTTGTTGAGATCCGATTCCTCAGCAGTCCCGACAGCTGTGTAAACGCGACGAATCCGCTCGAGTAGGTCGGTGTCCATGGTCGCTTCACTCTCCTGGTCACGAAAGGGCTGCGGGTATTGGCCGCTAACGTTCAAACCTCCGCGGCTTCAGTCCGCTGGAGCGAGTGGTTAGGACGCTTTACTTGACGACAAGTGGACATGCAAATAACCACTCCCACGACGATTTTGCACCGGGCTTAATCTCAGACGCGGCACGGCGGGACCAATAACCGGCGCACCAACTCATGATTTGCTGTGTTTTTGCGCCAGGTTCCGACATCCATGTGAGCCACAGCATGTCGAGCTTAGCCATAGGCGCGTTTGGATCACTCGGAGCCACAGGAAAAACAAACTCCGACTGTGATGCGTACTCACGAGCTTGTTGCTCTCCCTCGTAAGCAAAAGTACAGAAGAAACGGGATACGCCAACGTTTGTTTTTTCCACGCGCCAGATTTCGAGGAGATGCTCGCGAAAGAAGAACGGGTGGTCTTTGCCGCCCTTTAGAACTGTGGCTCCCCACCGACCAGGCTGAATAAGTGTGCCTGAGGGGAGTCTCTCTTCACGAACATGGAACAGTCGATTCATGCCTAGCTGGTCTCCGAGGCCCAACTACGATACATATGCTTTCCGTATAACACGCACTGCAGAACGGGGTCAAAGCTCAACAGCCTACACTTTGCAGTCCAGCCGCTTTTGTCAAACCCGAAACCAGTAGTACTCAAGGTGAATCGGATAGTCCCCTTCCTCTTTGGCGATCCTCCTAGCCGCTGCCTGATATCGGTCGCTTACGTCGTGGGTAAGACCCTTGACCGTCCTCCAACGCGGGAGCTTGTCCTCTTTCGATAAGGTCCGAATGCCCTTTCCGACGTGCGAATCGAGAGGAAGCTCTAACCAGCACTCAATCCTGCACAATCCAAAATGCGAGCTCAAGTGTCGGTTGTAGACCACGTCTCGAAGAAAGATGTTGAGGACCTTACGAGCAATTCCCCAGTGTCGTGCCCCCTCCGGCAACTTGCGCCGGACCTTCTCTGTCTCCTGGTCCAGAAGCTTGAGAAACTGAGCGCGGGATCGCACCTTGAAGCGGCGGAGGTTCACACGTTTAAGTGCCCCTCGGGCAGCACGAACAACCCCTGGAACACCAGCACCACGCACAGTGGAAGCTCCAACCGCACCCTCCGCGGTCCGAAGGCACATGTTATCGAGGAGAGTCTTGGTCATTCTCTGGGCCCGCCCTTACTCATATTGTGTCACAGCCTTCCCTGTCTAGTCAAGGATAGGCAAGGTATTGGCATCGCCGGTTACCTCCTCTTGAAGCTGCGTTCGAGCTGCTCGAGGGTGAGATCGGTCATGATCGGCCGCCCGTGAGGACATGTGTACGGCGGCGAGAGGTCGCGCAGACCGACCAACAGTCCGGCTCTTTGTTCGGGGGTAAGAGGTTCGCCCGCCATGATGGAAGACCGGCACGCGGACGTCGCAAGAACGAGCAATCTTTCCCTCAACTTCTGCCCGTCCTCCAGTAGGTCGCCCTGCTCGATCTCCGCAACGATATGCCGGACCAGATCCTCGACCCTGGACTCGCTGAAAACGTGGGACATTGCGGTAACGATGAAACTCGTTCCCCCGAAATGCTCCATCTGTACATCTATACTCGCCAGAAGTGGCAGATACTCACCGATAAGTTTCGCATGCGCCGGCGTGAACTCGATAGTAATCGGCACGAGCAGTTTCTGCACGGTGAACCGCTTTCGTCCGAGCTCCCGTTTCAGCTTCTCGTAAGTCAGTCGCTCGTGCAGCGCATGTTGATCGATGATGAGGAGCCTATCCTCCTGCGGAACGATGAGATACGTGCCGAAAACTTGCAGCGGGGCTTCCGTCGGTTCGATCTCAGGCGCGAAAAGAGGGCTCGCCGTTAACGGTGGCTGTTCCTTGGCGGCCGCCAGCGATTCTTCCCTCTCAGGCCCGGTTTTGACAACGACCTCCTCAGTTTCGACGCCCGGCATTTTGGTCCCACCTTCCGGGCTACCTTTGTCCACCGGCAGCTCTTGATGCACAACCGGCGCCCTGTCGAGCTGCACCTTCTGCTCATCGGACCTCTTGGGAGGAGGCTCCGGGCTGACCAGTGGCCGAGCGGGTGCCAGAGGTCGCTGCGGCCCAGCGTTCTCCAGAGCTGACCGCACGCCGAAAACCACCGCGTTGTAAGTTTCGCGTTCGCGTCTGAACTTGGCCTCGCGCTTCGTGGGATGCACGTTGATGTCCACGTCCACCGGGTCGGTTTCAACAAACAGTATCGCGACCGGGAACTTCCCGACGGGCAAAAGCCCCCGATACGCCTCAGCGACTGCGCGCGCAAGGACCCGGCTGACTATGGGGCGTCTGTTAAGGAAGAATATCTGCATGTTCCGCTGCGCGCGGTACAGCGTGGGGAGCCCGAGAAGCCCGGTAACCTTGATACCGTCCCGCTCGATGTTAACACCGGTCATCTCGCGCGCGAACCGCGGGCCCCATATCATCGCCGTCCTGTCAACAAGCGCGGTAACCGGCGGCAGATCGAACAGCTGCTTCCCGTTGTGGACAAGCTTGAACCTTATGTCCGGCCGGGCAAGCGCGTGACGTTGGACGATCTCAGTGCCGTGACCCAACTCGGTAGACGTACTTTTCAAGAACTTCGCTCTCGCGGGCGTGTTGAAGTAAAGGCTGTTCACCGTAACGCGCGTGCCCTGCGGCGCACCCACCTCGGATACGTTTTTCACGGTGCCGCCCCTCAGAACCACCCGTGTGCCGGCAAGGTTCTCGGCGGTACGTGTGACGAGCGTCAGTTTGCTGACAGCCGCGATACTCGGCAACGCCTCCCCTCTGAACCCCAGCGTGTCAATACGGTCCAGGTCCTCTCCGCAACTGATCTTGCTCGTGGCGTGCCTCTCGAAAGCGAGAATCGCATCATCCCGCACCATCCCGTGACCGTTGTCCGACACGGTGATACTGCGTTTGCCGCCGGCCGTCAGCAGCACGGTGACATCGTCCGCGCCGGCGTCAACAGAATTCTCAACCAGCTCCTTCACTGCGCTGGCCGGCCGTTCCACGACCTCACCGGCGGCGATCTTGTTCGCCACGTCCTCTCCGAGCACGTTTATTCGAGGCATCACTTATCACCCAGGCGCTTGTCTCTTCCCTCCACGCTCTACCCTCTACCCTCTACCCTCTACCCTCTACTCTCTACTCTCTACCCTCTACTCACTACTCTCTGCATCACTGATGACGTCCCTCAGAAGCCCGGGATCGTTGGTCACCACGCCGTCCGCGCCGGTGCGCATCAGCTTGAGCATCATTTCGGGCTCATCTACCGTCCAGGCGTAGACCCATAGTCCGCGCCGATGTGCCCGGTTCACAAAACGCTCATTCACCATGGAATGAAACGCGTGCAGTCCGCCCACTTTCAATATAGGGGCGAACCACGCCTTACGAAGATAAAGGCTGCTGTAAGGGCTGAATATAAGAGCGGTTCTGAGCTCCGGCGCAAGCGACCTCACTCGCCACAACCTGCACGGATTAAACGAACTGACCATCACCCTGTTCGTCATCCCGTGCCGTCGAATTGACTCTACCACAACACGTTCCAGCCCGTCGGCGCTGAGCGACTCACCCTTGATCTCGACGTTAACCGCAACCTTCTCCCCGACCAGCTCGAACACCTCGTCAAGCGTCGGAACGGTTGCACCGCGGAACTTCTCGTCGAACCACGACCCGGCATCGAGCTCCTTGATCTCAGCGAGCGACTTGTCCGCGACCGCGCCGGTTCCCTCAGTGGTCTTGTCAACCGTCTCGTTGTGTATCACGACGGGCTCGCCGGTGGCGCATCGAACGACATCAAGCTCCACCTCGTCCGCACCCGACTCGATCGCGAGCTGAAATGCCGGCAACGTGTTCTCCGGCGCCAAAGCGCTGGCGCCGCGATGTGCTATATTCTTTACGGTTCCGCTCACTCCCAGATCTCCTATTACGCGAACAGACGTGGAAACCGCCCCGACGGCATTAGATTCTACCGGATTGGCGCACCAATTACAACAGAATCCAAGGATGCCGCTGAACCGGCCCCGGGGCAACCGAATTGACGTCAATTTGGCGATCGTGCTACAATGCATACTGTCTGGGCAGCGTAAACCGGAACTCATTTGCCAGCTCTACATTAATCTTGGCTATGGAGCACGACCTAGCGTGCAGGGGCAATACCTCCATATAGGACTTGATATAGGGTCCGTCAGCGTCAACACCGTCCTCATGAAGTCAGACGGGGAGATTCTGGAGGAGCATTATACCCGCATAAAGGGGCGGCCGTTAGTAAGAACTCGCGAGGTGCTGCTCGACGTATTGTCGCGCTGTCCCTCGGACCACCCGATAGCGGTATCGACAACCGGGATTGTCGGCCGACTGATTGCCGAGCTGCTGGAAGGCAACTTCACCAATGAGGTAGTGGCCCAGGCAAAGGCCATAGACAGGTTTCACCCCGAAGTGAGGACCATCATAGAGATAGGCGGCGAGGACGCAAAGCTCATCTTCATAGTCCCGGACGAAGAGAGCGACGGGACGCGAATAGCGGATTTCGCCATGAACTCGATGTGCGCGGCCGGTACCGGTTCCTTCATCGACCAGCAGGCGAGCCGGCTCAACCTCACGATCGAGGAGTTCGGCGAGCTCGCGCTCAAGTCGGCCAATCCACCGCGTATTGCAGGACGCTGCAGTGTTTTCGCCAAATCCGACATGATTCACCATCAACAAATAGCCACATCCGACTACGATATCGTCGGCGGGCTGTGTTTCGCTGTGGCGCGGAATTTCAGAAGCTGTATAGGTCGAGGAAAGGAGTTTCCCTCGCCTATATCGTTCCAGGGAGGCGTAGCAGCGAATCCGGGGGTCCGACACGCGTTCAGGGAGGTCCTCGGCCTTGAGGATGGAGAGTTGATCATACCCGACCGTTTCGCATCGATGGGCGCGATCGGCGCGGTGCTGACCACAATAGAGCAACAAGCCGAGAAACCGTTTGGCGGGCTGGCCGACCTCGAAAGGTATATCGACGAGCCAAAACCGCGCCCGGATGCTCTTGAACCCCTGAGCGACATTGCAGAGAGGTGCCGTTCAGCAGTCACGATCGACTGGTCTCCAAGAGCCCTCACTGAAGTAGTGGACGGTTACCTGGGTCTTGATGTCGGTTCTATAAGCACAAATGTTGTCGTAATTGATGGGAACAAGAATGTAATCGCGAGAAGATACCTCATGACCGCCGGCAGACCTATCGAGGCTGTGAGACAAGGTCTGAGCGAGGTCGCTGAGGAGGTTGGAGACAGAGTACGCATATGCGGTGCGGCGACCACCGGCTCCGGCAGATACCTGACCGGCGGGTTCGTCGGCGCCGACGTTATCCGTAACGAGATCACCGCGCAGGCTACCGCAGCAATGGACATCGACCCGGAAGTTGACACCGTGTTCGAGATAGGCGGACAGGATTCCAAGTATATAAGCATCTCAAACGGGGCGGTCGTCGATTTCGAGATGAATAAGGTTTGCGCGGCAGGAACCGGCTCCTTCCTTGAAGAACAGGCCGAGAAGCTCGGCATATCTATCAAGGACGAGTTCGGCGAACTGGCCCTATCGTCGCCGGCACCGGTACCTCTGGGCGAACGCTGTACCGTGTTCATGGAATCGGACCTGGTGCGGCAACAGCAGCTCGGCGCGAGCGTGGACGAGCTCGTCTCGGGGTTGAGCTACTCGATAGTGCACAACTACCTGAACCGCGTCGTCGGGGATAGAAAGATCGGCAAGAGGATATTCCTCCAGGGAGGCACGGCGTCGAACCCGGGTGTTGTTGCGGCATTTGAGAAAGTGCTCGGCCAAGAGGTCGCCGTTCCGCCCCATCACGACGTGACCGGCGCAATCGGGGCGGCGATCCTCGCTATGAGAGCCGACACCGGCAAAGGTACGAAGTTCAAAGGGTTCGACATTACAAAAAGGAAGTACGCGCTCTCCACTTTTGAGTGCCAGGACTGCCCGAACCACTGCGAGATTCGCAAGGTCACCATCGAGAGCGATAAACCGCTTTTCTATGGTAGCAGGTGCGAGAAATACGACGTTGACAGGGCGGATAAGAAACGCGCGGGTATTCCCGACCTGTTCGCGTGGCGCGAGAAGATGCTGCTGCGCGACCATCAACCGGGACAGGGGGCCAAAGGCAAGATAGGCATTCCGCGGCTGCTGTTTTTCTACGAACTGTTGCCGCTGTGGATCACCTTCTTCCAAGAGCTGGGCTACGAAGTCGAACTGTCGTCACCGACGAACAAAACACTGATTCATAACGGTGTGGAGAAGGTGGTATCCGAGACGTGTTTCCCGGTCAAGGTAGCCCATGGACACATACTCGACCTCATTCAAAAAGGTGTCAAGAGGGTTTTCCTGCCTCATATTGTGAATCTGTGGCGAACGGGCCTCGAGGACCCATCTGCGGAAACGTTCAACTGCCCGTATGTTCAGACGCTACCCTATACAATGCGCGCAGCGTTCGATTTCGATGCGCTCGGCGTGCAGGTTGTAAGCCCGGTTATCCATCTTGGCAAAGAGAAGAAACCGATGCGCGAGAGCCTCAAGGAGCTCGCAGCGCAGCTCGACGTACCTTACAGGAAGGTGCGCGCGGCGTTTGATCACGGCCGTCAAGCCCAGCGCAGGTTCCACTCCGAACTGCTCAAGAAAGGCGAGGAGGTGCTCACCAGCCTCAAACAGGGGGAGCGTGCCCTTGTGCTCACCACGCGGCCTTACAACGGATGCGACATGGGTATCAACCTGGCGATCCCGCAGAAAATAAGGAACCTGGGCGTTCTGCCGATACCGCTGGACATGCTGCCGATCGAGCAGGTGGAACTGCCGGTGGATTACCGCAAGATGTACTGGAAGGCCGGGCAAAGGTTTCTCCAGGCCGCTCAGTACATAACGAAGGATCCCAGGTTGTTCGCCCTGCACATTACCAATTTCGGGTGCGGCCCGGACAGCTTCATATCGCACTTTTTCCGTGACATCATGTCCGGCAAACCATACCTTCAGCTCGAGATAGACGAGCACAGCGCGGACGCGGGAGCCATCACCCGACTTGAGGCGTTTCTGGACAGCCTGGAAAACTACCGGGCGCCGGAAAAGCCGCTCGCCAGGCGTCTGAGTTTGGGTCCGGACCAGAGTTCCGCGCTCGGCAGAAAACTCCTCTTCCCATATATGTGCGATCAGGCCAACTGCCTTGTAGCGGCGTTTCAGGCCTATGGAGTGGATGCCGAGCTGATTCCCGAGTCCGACGACGAGACATTGGAGTGGGGTAAGAAGTATACCACGGGGAAGGAATGCTATCCGTGCGTGCTCACGACCGGGGATATTGCCAAGATGGTGCACAGCCCCGATTTCGATCCCGACAGAACCGCGTTTTTCATGCCGAGCGGTTCGGGCCCGTGCAGGTTCGGGTGTTACCACAGGTTCCACAGAAACGTACTTGACGAAATGGGTTTCCAGGACGTACCGATCTTGTCGCCGCACCAGGATACAAGTTTCTACGACGATCTAGGAATTACCGGACACGGCTTCGACCGGCTGGCGTGGCAGGGGATACTCGCAGGATGCTACCTGGAGAGAGCGCTGCTCCAAACCCGCCCGTACGAAGTCAATGCGGGCGAAACGGATACCGTATACTGGGAATGCATGGACGAATTGTGTGCCCACGTCAGAGAGAAAAGGCCGCTGCTACCGGTTCTGGAACGAGCGCGCGAGACATTCCGGGGCATTCCGGTTGACAAATCGGAGCGAAAACCGGTGATGGGCGTCGTTGGGGAGATTTACGTCCGGTTGAACCGGTACGCCAACGAGAATATGATCCGCCAGATTGAGGATCTAGGCGGCGAAGTAAGACTGTCGCCGTTCAGCGAGTGGATATATTATCTTAACGTGGTTTATAAGCGTCACGCGCGCGCCGACCGGGAACATAAGCGCCTGTTGAAAACCGCTATAAAGGACATCGTGCAGCATCATGACGACCGGCGGGCACTGAGGGTCATGGGGGACTTTTTTGATCACCCTCCCGAACCGACCGTTCAGAGCACCCTGGCGGCGGCGGACCCGTATCTGAGCACCTACTACGAGGGCGAAGCCGTGCTGAGCATAGGCAGGTCGCTTGAGTTTGTGCACGAGGGCGTCAACGGTATCGTCAACCTGATGCCGTTCACATGCATGCCCGGGACAATCGTCCACTCGATTCTCAAGATGTGCCGCGAGGCTCACAATAACATACCGGTGCTGAACCTGTCGTTCGAAGGGCACGAGCAAACGACCACGCGGACTCGCCTTGAAGCCTTCATGTATCAGGCGCGTAATTATCAGGGAAGCACGCGCAGTTGAACCGGGCGTGCCGGCGGTGCCGACCGGCGGCAAGGGATAGTCTGGGCGGAAAGGAATAGGATGGAGAATCTAGAGAGACTGCAGGAAGAGGTCGAACAGGATTTGCAGGCCATAGAGCGTGGGTGCGTGGAGATTATCTTGCGCAAGGAGCTCGCTCAAAAGTTGCTGCGGTCAAAACAGACTGGCCAGCCTCTCAAGATCAAGGTCGGGTTCGACCCGTCGGCGCCCGACATTCATCTCGGTCACACCGTGCAGTTACGCAAAATGCGCCAGCTTCAGGATATGGGACATACTGTCTACTATCTCATCGGAGATTTCACGGCGATGGTCGGCGATCCCTCCGGCCGGAAGGAGACTCGACCTACACTCACGAAAGAACAGGTGCTGGAGAACGCCGAGACCTACCAGAGACAGGCCTGCAAGATCCTGGACGAGGAGAAGCTCAAGCTAGTGTTCAACAGCGAGTGGTTTGAGCCAATGACGTTTGCGGAAGTCATGGAGTTGACGTCGAAATACACCGTAGCCCGGCTGCTTGAGCGTGACGATTTCGCCAAACGGCTCGACGAACAGAAACCAATAACGGTCCTCGAGCTTCTCTACGCACTGATGCAGGGGTACGACTCCGTCAGCCTCGCCGTCGACATAGAGATGGGAGGTACTGACCAGAAGTTCAACCTGCTTGTCGGACGCGATCTGCAGCGAGCGTACGGGCAGGAACCGCAGGTGGCAATAATCATGCCGCTGTTGGTCGGGACGGACGGCGTACAGAAAATGAGCAAGAGTCTCGGGAACTACATCGGGATCGATGAGCATCCCAACGAGATGTACGGCAAAACCATGAGCATTTCCGACGAGATCATGGTCGATTACCTCACTCTACTCACAGATATCCCGCCCGAAGACATTGATCGCATGAAGGCGGACACGCAAGCCGGACAGCGTAACCCGAAAGAGGTCAAGAAACGCCTCGCACGCGAGCTCGTGCGCATGTACCACGGCGAAGACCAGAGCCTGCAGGCGGAACGCGAGTTCGAGAAGGTGTTTGTTAATAAGGGGCTGCCGGACGATATCGAGGAGGTGGCGCTTACACCGGACCGCCTGAAGGATGATGGCAGGATATGGATTGTCGAACTTCTTATGCTGGCGGGATTTGCCAAGACGCGCAACGAAGCGCGCCGCCTTGTCAAAGGCGGAGGGGTGAGCCTGGATGGGAAGAAGGTTAATGATGCATCCTTGGATGTTCAACCCGTCGATGGTATGATATTGCGTGCGGGAAAACGCAGATTTGCGAAGGTGGCGCTGGCCGAGTAGCGGACGAGGCGCGGCTAGCCTTCATATCAGGAGTCGGGCGCGTAGTAGCGTCCGATGTCGTTGAGTTAGATTGATGACGGGGAGTCTTACAAGGTAGGAAGCAGAGGGGAAAAGCTTTATGGGCGAGAATGTGCTGGAGTTGACAGATGATAATTTCGGGACCGTTGTGGAACAGGTCTCCGGCGTGGCGCTGGTGGATTTCTGGGCTGAATGGTGTGCTCCATGTCGAGTGTTTGCTCCCGTGCTCGACGAGATCGCCGCTCAATATGCCGGGTCGGTAACCGTTGCGAAACTGAACGTGGATCAGGGAAGAAACACGGCCGCGAAATGCGAGATCCGCGCCATTCCGACAATAATCCTGTTTCGGGACGGAAAAGAAGTGGAGCGATTCGTGGGAATAACGAAGAAGGAAACGTTGATAGAGCGGCTTGAGGCTGCGATTTCCGAGCTGGGGTGATCAGCGATGGACGCGCATTCCGGGAGTAACGTGAGGTTGGCCGCGGTAAGCGGCGCGTTCTACCCGGGCAGACCTTCGACGCTAAGCGCTACGGTACGGGAGATGCTTGCGCAAACGCCCGAACAGCAGTTGGAAGGTGAACTGCTGGCGCTTGTCGTGCCGCACGCCGGGTACCCGTATTCAGGACCGGTTGCAGCTCACGCGTACCGCGCGCTCGAAGGCAGGCAGGTCGAGCGTCTAATACTGATCGGCACATCCCACAGGTACGGGTTCGACACGGCATCCGTCTATCCTCAGGGAACATTCGAGGTGCCGACGGGCAGTTTCCCTGTCGACGAGGAGTTTGTCGAGAAACTGGCGGCCCGCGGCGACCTGGACTTCGCGCCGGAAGAGCCTCACATCTCCGAGCACTGTCTCGAGGTGCAGCTACCTTTTCTGAAGGAGGTTCTTGGCGAGGTCAAGATTGTGCCAATACTTATGGGCCCGATGAATCTTGATTATAGCGAACTCCTGGGCGGCGCCCTCGCGGAAGCGATTAGCGAAGATGGCGGACTCATACTGGCGAGCACAGACCTGTCGCATTATCACAGTCAGAGAGCCGCGAACGCTCTTGACAAGGTCGCTGTTGACGGAGTGCTGAACATGTCATGGCGCAACCTCGGGCAGGCGATAGAGGAGGGTCGGTGCGAACTTTGCGGTGCCAGCGCAGTGATCACGACGATGATCGCTGCGGAACGTCTCGGCGCTGAGCGGGCGCAACTTCTGAAATATGCCACCAGCGGGGACGTTACGGGCGACATGTTCGAGGTTGTCGGATACACGGCCATAGCGTTCTTGCGCTGAAAGGCCGCTTTGCACGGAGCATGACAGATGCAGGACGTCGAACACGGATATTCGGAACAACAACGGTCGGAGCTGCTCAACCTGGCACGTCAGACAATAACCGCGCGGCTGGGACTCGCGAGCAAGATTCCGGGCAGAACCAGCGACCCCGTTCTGTTGGAGCCGCGCGGGCTCTTCGTTACTTTGCGCAAAGGAGAGGCCTTGCGAGGATGCATCGGTCAGGTTGAGTCCCAGTCCCCACTGTGGGACACGGTTCCCGAAATGGCGCTCGCGGCAGCTTTTCAGGATCCGCGATTTCCGCCTCTGGGAGCTGCTGAGACAGGCGACGTCACCATAGAGATTTCCGTTCTTACTCCTCTGTCAAAGGTAACTGACCCGAACGAGATAGAGATCGGTCGTCACGGGCTCATGATCGAGAAGAGCGGCCTTTCCGGCCTGTTGTTGCCGCAGGTGGCATCGTCGCGCAACTGGGATACACTCACCTTTGTTCGCGAAACGTGCGTTAAGGCGCGGCTGAGCCCCGATGAGTGGAAGAGCGGCGCCACATTGTGGAAGTTTGAGGCGGAGATCATCGAGGAGACAACGTAGGGGCGAGGTACACCTCGCCCTCGGCCAGTGGCACATAAGGAGTACATAGTTGGCAGTTTCTGTTAGCGATCTGATGAGAATCATGGAGGAAATAGCCCCAGCTGCGCTTGCGCTGCCTGAAGATAGTATCGGATTACAGGCCGGAGATCCCGCAGCGCCGCTGAAGGGCGTGATCGTCGCTCTCGACCCGAGCGACGAGGCTGTTGAGCGGGCGCTGGCCGTCGGGGCAAGTGCCATAGTCGTCCACCACCCTCTCATTTACCGGCCGATAGACCGGATCGTGCCGGATGACATGGCAGGAAGACTGCTGCTCAAGACCATACGCGCCGGACTTGCACTTTACGTCGCACATACAAACCTGGATCGCGCACCGCGCGGCGTGAATACCGTGCTCGCAGAGGTCCTGGGGCTGTGTGACTCGGAACCGCTGCAGCTCGGCAACGAGTGTGCGCAGTACAAACTCGTTGTGTTCGTGCCGAAAGGACATGAGGGTCACGTGCGCGATGCGGCATGTTCGGCAGGCGCGGGAGTCATAGGGGAATACGAGTTCTGCACATTCGAAACGCAAGGGGTGGGCACCTTCATGCCCGGTGAAAGCGCCCAACCGTTCTCGGGCGAGGTCGGCAAGGTGAATCGAGCGGACGAGTTGAGATTGGAAATGGTCGTCAGCGGCCCGTTTGTCCCACGAGTGGTGGAGGCCGTGAAACAGGCGCATCCGTATGAGAAGGTTGCGTACGACCTCCTCGTTACCTCCCAGCGCGACGAGCGGTTCTCGCTTGGGCGAATTGGGGAGTTGGAGCAGAGTACGAGTCTGGGAGAGTTCGCGTCCCGGGTCAGGAAAGCCTTGAAGTTGGATTCCGTCCGAATCGTTGGCGACAAGCAGCGCCAAGTCGCCCGGATCGCCACCATTGCAGGTGCCGGCGGAACGCTCGTATCCGCAGTCGCGGCGGCGGGAGCCGACGCGCTTGTCACGGGCGATATAGGGTACCACCACGCTCGCGAAGCGCGCGCGCGGGGGCTCTGCCTGATAGACGCAGGTCATGACGGAACCGAGCGTGTCATAGTCGCGCCTCTTGCGGAAAGGCTGCAGGCCGAACTGAAGAAGTTGGACCCGACAATCAACGTTGAAACCGTGTCTGACCAGGCGGTTTTCTCTTCTCTCTGAAGGGACTTGAAATAGCGTGGGGAAGGAATTGTATGGCCAAGCTCAAGATACTGATTGCATGCCCTGAGGTTGTTCCGTTCGCGAAAACCGGAGGGTTGGCGGACGTGGCGGGCGCTTTGCCCAAAGCGCTGCACGTGCTCGAACATGATGCGCGCCTCATCATGCCATATTACCCGCGGTTCATGCCAAGGCGCGCGGAGGCAGTTCCCCCCGAGGGAACAGTGTTGCAGCGCGTTCGATCAATGCGACGCCAGGCTTCGGGACGCATGGCGATTCACACCGTCGTCATTTCCTCGAGCCTGACCGTGCATGTCGGTGATAGAATGTACACGGCCCGCCTGCTTGAAGGACGGTTCCCGGGCACGCGCATACCGGTGTACTTCATTGACGCACCTTACTTCTTCGACCGGGACGGCCTCTACCAGGAAAACGGCGTTGACTACGAGGACAATGTCGAGCGGTTCGCCTTCTTCTCCAAGGCGGTTCTTGAGAGCCTGAGAACGACCGGCTGGCGACCTGACGCAATTCACTGCAACGAATGGCAGACGGCGCTTATCCCCGCGTACCTGCGCACGGCGTACGGTGAACACGACTTTTTCCGGAACATCGGAACACTGTTCACAATTCACAATATCGGGTACCAGGGAATATTTCCCGCTGAGAAGTTCCCTGTGACAGGGCTCCATCCGAGCCTGTTCAACATGGAAGGTCTTGAGTTCTACGGCCAGATGAACCTGCTCAAGGCCGGGCTGGTATTCAGCGACGTTCTTTGCACCGTAAGTCCGACGTACAGCCAGGAGATACAGACGCCGGAGTTCGGGTACGGGTTGGACGGACTGTTGCGGAAACGCAGTGCCGACCTCTACGGTGTGCTTAACGGGATAGACTACTCGGTCTGGAATCCCGCCGTGGATCAGCACATCGAGAAGGACTACGACCCGACCGATATGTCCGGCAAACTGGCGTGCAAACGCGCCCTCCAGAAGAACCTGGACCTGCCGCGCACCGACAGCCCGCTCTTTGGCGTCATAAGCCGGCTGGCGGACCACAAGGGGCTTGACCTTATCGCGGCCATCATGGAACACTTTTTCGATATGGACGTCCAGTTTGTGCTGCTTGGCACGGGCGATCCCAAATACCATTTCATATTCCAGGAGATGGGACGTCGCCATCCGCGCAAGACCGGCATAACTATCGGGTTCGATGACGCGCTCGCACACCAGATAGAGGCCGGTGCGGACTTTCTTCTCATGCCCTCGCGGTACGAGCCGTGCGGATTGAACCAGCTCTACAGCCTGAAGTACGGTACGGTACCCATAGTGCGGCGAACAGGCGGTCTGGCGGACAGCATACAGGACGCTACACCGGTCTCGATCACTGCCGGCTACGGTACCGGTTTCGTCTTCGACGACCCGACACCGGAGGCCTTGCTGGGCGCAATAGAGCGTGCGATCGCCGCATACCACGACTTCGACACCTGGAAGAGAATTCAGATGAACGGCATGAAAGAGGACTTCTCATGGCACCACGCCGCGGGAGAGTACGTCAAGCTCTATGAAAAGGCTATCCGAAAACGACCGGGACAAGATCGAGTCAGTGGCTGAACGAGACCGCTCTCGGAGCGTATCGCTCATTACCCATTCACCGGAGGACACGATAGGGCTCGGCCGGGAAATCGGCAAACTGCTCGTTCCCGGTGACGTGATTGCGCTTGTAGGTGAGCTCGGAACCGGCAAGACGTGCCTGACGAAAGGGATCGCGCAGGGTCTCGGTGTTCCTCCGGATCAGTTCGTCCGAAGCGCCAGTTTCGTGCTAGTCAACAGGTACGACGGTGTCCATCCCATCTGGCACATCGACGCCTACAGACTGGACAGCCCGTTAGATTTTATAGCGCTCGGGTATGAGGAACTCATCGATTCGGGATGCATCGCGGTGATCGAATGGGCGGAGCGGGCCGCCGACCTTCTGCCCGCACGCGCCATACATATCAGCCTCGAACACATCGCGCCTACCGAACGGCGTATCCACATAGACTTCACCGGCCTCCCACCGGACAGAACAACCGAATGGAGACGCACGCTCAGCGTCCGATAGGATTTCTTGAGAGATTGTACAGCAGTCGTGCGTCTAGGAAGCCTCCAGCCACGTTGCCTTAAGAAGCCGAGCGCGCGTTGTTCCAACCATACCCGGCTGCGCCGTCGGGCGATACTTGACATATCCCTGCTAGCATGGAACCATAGACTACGCGATTATGCTCATGCCGGGCTAATTGGCTCGGCCACGGCAACCCGGTCGGGATTTACTCTGCGTTCTGAACGACATTTCGCTGGCACTGACATCAGCATTTAGGGTACTATTTAGCCCGGCTTCAGCGGGCTCCTCTTTGCACCCGGCTTCAGCCGGGGTGTTGAGAGGGGAGAAACACATCAGAAGCGCGCTTCAGCGTGGCTTCTCCGAGGAGGCTTCAGCATGATGAGCGAAGGATCCGGCCACAACTTCAGTGAGATCTACTTGCATGTCAACTGGCACTGCAGCAATGATGACCCCATGATCCGGCCGGAGATTCGAGATCGGCTGTATGAAATCATTGAAGAATACTGCCCAAAGTCAAAGGCATTCACTTCGAGAAGCTCGGCGGTACACAGAACCATGTTCATCTGGTGTTTCAGATGGAACCTTTCGTTCTCCTGAGTGACTTCATTGGGAAGGTGAAGGACGCCAGTGCTCATCAGGTGAACAAGGAGGTTGGTCCTGAGACCATCAAATGGCAGAGGGGATATGGTGTTGTCAGCTTTTCCAAAAAACATCTGCCGGGTGTCCTGAGCTATGTTGAAGACCAAGAGAAACATCATGAAACAGGTACGACCAAGAAGGCGCTGGAGACTCATTGGGTGCAGAGAAGGGAGGGGCAAGACTGAAGTCAGGTTCGGGAAGCCACGCTGAAGCGCGCTTGAGAGCGGGATTAGTGTGAGAGTCTCCTTCCACCCCTGCTGAAGCAGGGTGCAAAGAGGAGCCCGCCAAGGCGGGCTAACAGTGCTTTCTTAACTCCGTAAGTGGCACCGCTGGGCGCATTAATGACAAGGAGCAATCGACCAGGGACCGGGCGGGCCAATAGACGGAGGGCTCGCCAACGGCTGGCAGGGTAAGCGCCCTTGTGGAGAGGTGGCCCGCGCCATCCGGAAAACCAGCCGACCGCAAGAACCGGTAGGACCAGCCATTGCGGGGTATCGGGTAGGTGACCGGCAGGTTCTGGCTTCCCTTGTTCGCGCCGTACCCAATGAATCGGTGCGATTGCCAACAGATACACTGAATGTGGCGGGTAACGAGGATTTCTAAGGAGCGACTATGTCAGCAAACATTGATCTGAGAGAATTGGCCGAGATGACGGCGCCGGAGAGGGCGTTCTTGAGCGTGTATCTCGCCGGGCCGCAGTCAGTAGCGCAGCTCGACAAGAAGTTCCAGGCGGTGCGCCGTGCGCTGCAGAGCGGCAGTGCGGAAAAGGATGAGAGGGACCATTTTGACGAGAACGTAAAGCTTGCGCAGGAATATCTCGAACACAACCGGCTGAAGGCGGGTTCGCTCTGCATCTTCGCGTGCTGGGCTCTCGACTTTCTCCAGGCAACACCGCTGACGGCACCTGTTAAGGATCTCGTGTGGATCGATTCGTCGCCGTACATCAGACCGCTGGCAGAGTTCCAGGACGAGTACGAGAACGTGGCGGTGGTCGTTGCGGACAACAAGAAGGCGCGCATCTTCCTCGTCTCGTCGGCCGTGGCGGGCTCCGAGGATGTCGTCAAGGGTAACGTCAAGAATCACGTCAGGAAAGGCGGATGGTCACAGCAGCGGTACGAGCGCCGCCGCGACAAGCAGCTCCTGCTGTACGCCCGCGAGATTGTCGACGCTCTCTCGCAGCTCGGCAAGGAGGAGGAGTTCAGGCGCGTTGTGCTCGTCGGTGGCAAGGAGATTCTTCGTGCGGTGCACGATGACCTCCCGCAGGCGCTGCAGAAGAAGGTCGCGGAAAAGGCGCTGGACCTCGGCAAAGGGGAAGCCACAGTCAACAAGGACATAATGGACCTGTTCTTCGAGCAGGAGCGGCAATCTGAGCGTGACCTGTGGGAGAAGATCCGCAACGAATACCTCCGAGGCGGTCTTGGTGTCGTGGGCCTCGACGCGGTACTATCGGCAGCAAAGATCGGACGAGTGGAGCAGGTGATAGTCAACCGCACGTTCAAGCCCGAGGGCAGACGGTGCCGCGACTGCGAAAACCTCGACGTCGGCGCGGTCGAGGCATGTTCCGCCTGCGGTTCGGGATCGCTGTTCGAGGTCGATGTCGTGAACGAGATAGTCGAGATGCTTAAGCTCACCGGCGCAAGGGCCGATTTCGCTGACCCAATTGAGACGCTCGCGGAGGCGGGTGATATCGCCGCACTCCTGCGGTATTAGGCTCTTGACGGGATAACAAGAACTCTCGGTCACTACTCAACTGCGAGCAGGCTCCGCAACGTCGCCAGGTTTATCTCATCCCACGAACGGTCTTGGGTCTCCCCCTTCGGCGTTTCGAGAATCTTCGGCACATCCTTGAACCTGCAGTCGGTCATGATGAAGCCGAACGCGTCGACGCCGATCTCCCCTTTGCCGATATGCTCGTGCCTGTCGACGCGGCTGCCTAACCCCTTTTTCGCGTCGTTCATGTGGAAGACCTTGATCATGTCAACACCGACAACCTTGTCGAACTCCCGGAACGTGGCGCTATAGGCCTTTTTCGTACGGATGTCGTACCCGGCGGCGAACGTATGGCACGTGTCGTAACATACGGCGAGTCGTTCCGGTTCGTCCACCATATCGACAATCTCGGCAAGATGTTCGAACCTGTACCCGAGGTTGCTGCCCTGCCCGGCGGTGGTCTCGAGCAGAACCTGGACTTGCGTGCCCTTGGTCGCCTTGAAGACCCTCTTGAAGGAGGAGGCAATCCGTTTCAGCCCCCACTTCTCGCCCTTGTCCTTATGCGCACCCGGATGCATAACCAGGTACGGGAGTCCGAGAGATTCTGAGCGCATCAACTCCATTATGAAGGAGTCAACCGACTTCTTATAAGTATCCTTATCCGGACTCGCCAAATTGATCAGGTACGTGTCGTGCCCCACGACCGGGCTGATGCCGGTATCAGTCTGCTTCTTCTTGAAAAGTTCTACGTCCTTCTCTGTCAGTTCACGCGCTTTCCACTGCATATTACTCTTGGTAAATATCTGTATCGTGTCGCAGTTGACCTCGCTCCCACGGTCCATAGCCTTGTGCAGACCGCCTGAAATCGACATGTGCGCCCCGACACCCATAGCTCAACCTCTCACGTTTGCACCGCTGGAAATCACTTCGACGCGTGGCTCAAAGCCATTTGTTAACCGTGTCCTTCAACTGATGCTCCGACACGACGCCCACGACCTTATCCACGAGCACGCCACCCTTGAAAACGAGCAACGTCGGTATGGACTCTATTTCGTACTGTGCGGCAATCGCAGCATTCTGGTCGGTGTTGAGCCGCGCCACCTTCAACCTGCCCTTATAATCTGCCGCCAACGTGCCCATTGTCGTGCCAATCATACTGCACGGAGAACACCACGGTGCCCAACAGTCGACAATGACCGTAAGGCGCGATTTCAACACCTCCTGTTCGAACGTATCACCTGACAGGTCCACGGGAACATCGTAGGAGTACCTGCGCGCGTCAAGACCCTTCTCGCATTTGCCACACACGGGTTTCTTTTCGAGACGAGCTCTACCCACGCGGTTTATTGTGCCGCACCCCATGCATCTGATGAAGACTGATTTGCTCATTTGCGTATAA
>CBFDCQ010000045.1:0-25478 GCA_965603355.1 uncultured bacterium | reverse complement strand
GAGGACATTTCTAAAGAGTCTTGACAGAGAAACCTTACCGAACTACGGTGGGGCGCCGAGGCACCCCGGAATCTGCCCGCTTGAATTGCGTCGTGCCCTGGTGTACAATTGCCGCACGGGTATCATTCACGCTCGAATTCGGCACGGTTTTTCCGGGATCCGTGCCTCTTGCAAAGTAAAGCGAAAACGGGTATCATAAGTTATCCAACAAACCGTGTCACACCGGAATGCGATTGTGAGGTCGGGTGTTCCGTCCGCCGCAATCGAACGGTGATGTGTCGTCGGGGCATACGAACAGTGAAAAAGCAAGTGTGCAGAAAGGACCAGGGCTATGCGCAAGTTAATTGTCTTAGTTACGCTTCTCGTCGTGCCAACCCTAGCATATGCAGGAGGTGTAACCATGGAAAAGATTGAATACGCCGGATGGAAGAACTGCGTTAAACTGAGTAACGGTGAGATCGAACTGGTTGTGACGACCGATGTGGGCCCCCGGGTTATCCGAGTCGGATTCGTGGGCGGCCAGAACCTCTTCAAGGAGAACAAGGACCAGTTGGGCAAGACCGGCGGCGATACGTGGACGCCGTACGGCGGCCACCGGTTCTGGCATGCGCCCGAGGTGGCTCCCAGAACGTATGCGCTGGACAACTCGCCGGTGAAGTACGAGTGGAACGGTAAGACTCTCAAGCTGATCCAGCCTGTCGAGGAGGAGAACCGCGTTCAGAAACAGATCGAGATTACGCTCGACGCGGAAGAGAACCACGCGACCTTAGTGCACCGCCTGATCAACAATAACCCGTGGGATATCGAGGTGGCACCGTGGTGTCTCTCGGTGATGAAAGAGAACGGGCGCGCGATCTTCCCGCACGAGGAGTACCGGCCTCATCCGGACTACCTGCTGCCGGCACGGCCGCTCGTGCTATGGCACTATACCGATATGACCGATCCGCGCTGGGTTTGGGGAGTAAGGTACTTCCAGTTGAAACAGGACCCGAACGCTACCACCAAGCAGAAGCTCGGCCTGATGAATACGCTCGGGTGGGCGGCGTACTACCTGGACGGCGACCTGTTCCTCAAACGGTTCCCGTTCGATCCTGATGCGACTTACCCGGATTTCGGCTGCAATTGCGAGATGTATACCGACCCGGACATGATCGAGGTTGAAACCGTCGGCCCGTTGAGCAAACTTGCCGCCGGCGGCGCCGTCGAGCATGTCGAACACTGGTTCCTGGCCAAAATGGAGCTTACCGAAGAGGAATCTTCCATCGACGAGAACGTGCTACCGCTCGTCCGTAAAACCGATTCCTACATGTCAAAATAGATGCGTAGGGGCGGGTCTCAGACCCGCCCGTTCCCACTGGTGGGGCAGACATTCCTGTCTGCCATCTGTCGGGGGAAACCTTTCTGGACAGAAAGGTTCGCCCCCGCACCCCTTTCCAAAGACCTTTGCGCAGCGCCGCCCGTTCGCCACGGCGAACGGCCCGCGCGATCAACACCGTGCGGGCGGGTCGCCAACCCCCCCCCACAGAACCCGCCCCCCCCACGCGCTCAACACTGTAGGGGCGTTCAATTGAACGCCCCTACAATGCTCAGCTCGCGTTGAACTGCACACAGTGACCGCCTCGATCCGCCGAGTGAAGCCCCCGCGCGTAATGCGCGGTGCCCCTCGGCTGAAACGCGGGCTCAGTCCACGGTCCCCGCGAGACTCATGATCCGGCCGACGACAGGCATCCCTGCAGCACCAGGTCGCCGTCCTCGTCGATGTAAAGCTGATTCTCCTCCGACGAGTCGCGGATAATCAGTGCGGGCACACTCGGCGTCATGTTACCGAGAGCGACGCCCTCGGTCACGTCGCCGGTGAGCCACAAATCGCCGTCCGGGTCGACCATTGCGACCTCCACGCCATTGTTGTCCGTGATGATAAACTCGGAGTCCTGGGAACCAGGGCTGATTGTGGTCTGGTTCTCGTGTACGTCGCCCACCACAAACATATCGCCCGTCGGCGTGACCCAGGCCACATTGCTGCCGCCGAGCTTGACCCGGAAGGCCGTGTGCGAATCAACGTCAATGGTTCCCTCATAGGGTTCCGCATTGTGTGCCGTGACGACGATGTCGTAGTCCGCCTCTCTGTCAATCTCTTGGCTGTCCAATTCCGTAAAGTCCACCACCACGGTGGCCTTGCCGTCTGAGCCCGTCAATCCCGCCCAAGGTAATGCGCTATCGGCATGTGTGATCGACACCAATGCCCCCTCGACGGCATCTTCGGACTCGTCCGTGACCGTCACTGTGACGCTCACGGTATCCTCTGCATTGGTTAGCAGCGCGGCCGGATGAAGCACAGTCAGTTCTTCCGGAGTCTCCGTCCGAACCATCATCTCCGGGTCACCGAAGTAGTGGAACATATAGAACTCGCCTTCGGTATAGTCAGTGTTTCCCTCGTAGGTGTACATGTAGTACTTGCCGTACATGAGGGCCTCCGCGGGCCGCCATGAAGAGGGATACGTCCCGTCGTCGTCACCGCCCGGGTCCGTGTAGTCCGTGTCGTACTCGGGCCAGAAGCACGTGTATATCCCGTGAGTGAGCAGGTCGTTGTAACCCGAATAGCTTGTCCTGGTGGAGCCGACAATCCCCACGCACCCACCAGTGCTCTTCTCCAGGAACGCCTCACAGAAGCAGTCTCCGCTGGCGTAATCGAATTTGCCAGTCGAGCAATTCATGCTGACCACGACAGGCGTCTTGTCGCCGTTTGTGAGTGCGTTAATGTTGCTTATGGAATACGGGGGGTCGCCCCAGCTCGTCACCGACCCATGGTCGCGATGTTGAACGATGCTCACTCCACCGTTGATCGCCGTGGATATGGCCGCTGTGGCCTGCGCGTCGGATACCCAGAGGTTCGTGACCCAGGAGGGTACCTCAGCACCCGGCTCGCCAAATCGGTGAGGATAAGTGTAATTAGCAGCGTAATAGTAATGGTCGTGCTCACCGCTGTTGGTGCACCACGCCGTATTCCGCGTCATCCCGACATCGTTGTCCAGAAAATCGGTCAGGTGAGCCGAGGTTTCCATGAACCATCGGCCGTATGTGGCCCCACCGGCGATGCCATCGTCGTTGTTGTCTTCGAACATCCCAGCGGACAAGAAGCTATCGTACCAACTTCCGTCGTCGGGATACCGGTCATAGGTGAGGATCTTATCCTCTACATCGCCGCACTCGGTCGTCGTATGCGCCGTAATCCGGGCGATGACCAGGTCGGGGAAGTAGTCACTACCGTCCACGCACGCGTAAGTATTGTCGGTAGTGCATGGATACGAGCCGCTATACGTATCTGGCGGCACGTCTTCACTGTCTCCCACCAAAAGGACATACGTAGGTGCCGGATCCCACTCGTCGTAGGCATCCTGAATATAGTCCTCGACATCCTGGGCATCATCCCCTACGTCGGACATCTCGACCACCTCAGTGATGTAGCCCTTGCGCCGCTTCCACTCGGCCAGATCATCAATCTGGTTGACCAGATCGTCGTCTACGATGATGAGATAGTCCGCACCATCCCCCGCCGAACGGCTGCTCATCATCTGGCCTTCCAGAGAAGAGACGGATTCATAGTTGAGGATCACGGTCTCGGCGAGCGACTCAAAGAACGGGGCGGCCAGGTGGCTCTTGCGCTCGTCACCGTACGGATCGACCTCACCCTTGAAGCTCACCGCGAGCTGCACAGAGTCACGCGCTCTGACCTCAGTCGTGACAGGGTTGTACTGCAGGGGAAACACTTGCACAAATACCACGCGCCGCCCCCTGATGAATCCGGGTTCCCCCATAACAATGGGGGTTGCCGGGAACCAGGCGTTTCTCGCGTAAGCAGCAGCATTCTTCCGAAACCGAGGTGTTGCGCCGGCTTCGGGCGGGGCAGGCTGCCTTGGGAGAACATTGAAACCCTTTCCCAGGGACCTGACCGATTCCTGCACTGTCGCAACCGTCACATCGACCCCGTATGGGATCTCGAGGAAAAAGCCCTTGAACGGCATTGCAGGTTCACCGACGTTTTCCGAAGTCACGCCGCAGCCGGGTATACTAAGCGAGACGTACCTGTTTCCGTCAGGTGCCAGCAGTGCTGCGCTCAGAACACCCGGTACTGAGACATCCACCTGCACACCATCTGCAAGTGCTTTGGAGGACGCTGTCATCCTCTCACCCGCGCTCGCTAGGCCAGCATTCGGGCCCATACCGATCCACTGTGGTTCGTCCGATGAAGCGACAGTTGCTGAACAGACTTGCGGGGACACCAGCCCAAACAGGGCCACACACACCGCCAAGCAACCAACTACTTTGTAGCCCATTTTCATCTTTCTTCACCTCCTCTTGATGCTACAAAGATGTCAGTCGCCCAACGTTATGACCACGTCGCCATCCGGCTTCACTTCCACGGCGTTATCGCCCACCGAGGATTTCATATAGGCGAGGCCGTCGCTGTCCGCTCTTATGCTTGTCTGCCACTCATCACTACTGTTCTTGGCAGTTATCGCGGCGTACGCAAAGTTCGACTCGCCGTCGTCTTGTTCCCGCACCGTTACCTCCCCGTAATAGTCCAACGAGTTGTTAGTGTTCATAAGTAGCTTGCTGTAATTCGTGTCAGCGATACCCACTATCTGCTGGTAATTGTTCCACTTAATGACATAAGGATAGTAAGGTGGAGTGCGGTCCATCCCAATGCCGCCGTATGCCGAGTCAGTTTCGAACTTGCCGAAGAAGTGCCCGGTGTAGTCGGCGGCATAGATGATCCCACCCGAGATGCACAACACCGCCACTACGCCGATCACCAGCCACGCTTTCTTGGATACCCTTCTCATCGTTCTCCCTCCTTTCGCAGACAACTGCCCCATCGCGCGCAACGCGGACCACCCGCGTTGCATTTACATCTGCTTTCAGGAAAAAGCGGCTTGTGCAGCCTAAGGTGAGAACGATCCCCCTCCAGACCCGTGGACTGGGAGTTCGCGGGGTGGGCAGCCTAGGTATGGATGATCCCCCTCCAAACCCAGTATTATATTAGCACGGTTCAGGAAATGCTGTCAAGGGAAAAATGGCGTGATAAGGCGTGTCCAGTGGCATACAGGCGTATTACCCGGTACTATTAGTGGCAGACCATAGGGGCGGTTCGCGAACCGCCCGCTCCCAATGGTGGGGCGGACATTCCTGTCTGCCCTCCGCAGGAGACCCCCATTGTCGGGGGAAACCTTTCTGGACAGAAAGGTTCTCCCCCGCACCCCTTTCCAAAGACTTTTGCGTAGCGCTGCTCGCCTCAACGGCGACCAGCGCACACAGCTATCCTGACGAAATTGTAGGGCTGGCAGTCCCGCCGTGGAGACCCCGACAATGGCCGGCAATTGCGTCTACAACCTGCGGCCAGGCCTGTGGGGTGACAGGTAGGGCGTGGCCCATACCTTCCATGACGATCAATTTCGCGCCGGGAATCGTCTCGGCCGTATCGATCCCGCCCTCGACGGGAATGAGCGGGTCGGCATCGCCGTGGATGACCAGCGTGGGGACTTGCACTGATTCAAGGAGCTTCCTGCGGCTGCCGGAGGCGATGATCGCCGCCAACTGCCGGGCAGAACCGGCGGGATTCGACCCGCGGTCGAAGGATCTTGCTGACAGCTCCTGCGAAAGCTCCTCATCTATCGGAAACGCCGGGCAGTTGATCGCCTGCCAGACTTTCGAGTTGAACTCAATATACTCCGCACGTTCCGTCGGGACGGGCGCCAGCAGCATCGAGAGCACCTCCGGCGCTGCCATCGGAAGCGACGGGTGGCCGGTCGTGGACATGATGGACGTCAGCGTATGCAGCCGCTGCGGGTGGTGTATCGCCACGGTCTGGGCGATCATTCCCCCCATCGAGATGCCGACGACGTGCGCGGACTCGATAGCCAACGCATCAAGCAACGCCACGGTGTCGTCAGCCATATCGCGCAACGTGTACGGAGCCTCCACGGGCCGCTCCTGCATACGCGCCTGCATCATCGCCAGGACGTTGGGCACGCCCGCGTCGTCGAACTTCGTGGACATACCGACGTCGCGGTTGTCAAACCGGATCACCTTGTACCCTCGCGCAGCAAGGTCAGAACAGAACTTCTCGTTCCAGCCGACCATCTGCATGGAGAGACCGGCAACAAGCAGCAACGGCGGTGCGTCAGGGTCGCCGAACGTATCGTAGACGATCTCGATACCGTTCGCGCTCACCTTCGCCGGCTCACTGTGCGGTACCTCCTTTGTCACGCGACGTTCTCCTTCCCACGAACGCACTTAACTGCGGCTGACTGTCACGCATCCAGTCGTCAGAGGCTATAGAACAGCCACTTGTCGCCCGACTTCCTGAGTGTACCGTCGAAATCGAAGGTGTCGCCCGTCTCGATGACGGTCTGACCCTCCGCCTGGACGTCCCGCTTGAAGGTGACGCGCCAGACGATCGCCAGCCCCTCTTCCGTCTCTTCCATCGAGATGATCGGCATCAGCGCATCAGGGTCGATGGCCTCGAACATGAGCCTGCCCGGATACTCCGGCGATGACGGTTCAGCCGTCAATACCCTCCTGACATCCTTGTAGTCGATACCATCTGGAAGGAAACAGGCCTGGGCCGCATCAACGTCCCCGCCGGCGGCAGCTTTCGTGAAGCTGATCACCGTCGCGTCCGGGGAGCTGAGATCCAGCCGGCCCGTTCTCGAAGCCCCCGTCAACGCGCACGAGCAAAGACCTGCAGCAAGAGCAATCACCACCACGGCAAGTGTAGTCTTGGTCATCCGGCATCCTCCTCTTGAATCTGTCCAACCTTGACAGTGTGAACCTATCTTGCGTGACATGGTATGAATTGCAGCACCAATTGTACTCCGATGCCTGCTGATGGTCAATAGAAAGCGGCAACCGGCCGCATGGGAAGGACGAGCTCACTCGTACCTGAGCGCTTCGACGGGGTCGAGTTTGGCGGCTTTCGTGGCGGGGTAGATGCCGAACACTATGCCGGTCATGACGGACACGCCGAAGGCCAGGATGATGATGGCGGGTGACACGATCGTGGGCCAATTGGCGTAAGACGTTATGCTGCGCGAAAGGATGAGACCCAGCAGTACCCCGATCAGTCCGCCGGTCATGCTGAGCGACACGCATTCGATTAGGAACTGTTCGAGAACGTCGCGCTCGCATGCACCGAGCGAGCGGCGTATACCTATTTCGCGCGTACGCTGGGTTACCGTGGCGAGCATGATATTCATGATGCCTATGCCGCCTACAAGGAGCGATATGCCGGCAATGCACCCCATGACCACGTTGAAGATGTGCTGTGTCTGCTGGCTCTGACGGAGAAGCTCCTCGGGCACAACGATCTCGAAATCCTCGAGCTCCTTATGGCGGCGTAGCATAATACGGCGGATCAGAGCGGCCGAGCTGCGCAGGTACTTCGCGTCCTTCACCTTGATCGACATCTCGTTCAACGGCTTGCCCTGTCCGTGCTTGAACCGGGCGAAAGCGGTAGTCATAGGGATGTACACGTCGCGGTCGAGACTGCGTATCTCAATGACGGTCTTCCCCTCCTTACCTTTACCTCTGCGCTCCATGACGCCAACTACGGTGAACCAGAGGTCGCCGACCCTGATCATTTTGCCCAAAGCGTCGTCAAATGAGAACAGTTCTCGTTTCAGTTCTTCGCCGAGCACACAGACTTTGGCGCCGCGCACCAAGTCCTCGGCGTCGATGAACCTGCCGTCGCGGACTCTTGCGTCGGATACCTGCAGGTAGACCGGTTCAACACCCATCACCGTAGCTTCCGGGCTTTTCGCACCGACACGAAGTTTCTCTTGCACCTCCGCAAGCCCTGCGACCGCCTCAACTGCCGGACACAACTGTGCGATAGCATGCGCGTCCCCCACCTCTATGCCGCGCACGTTCTTCCTGCGGGCACCTTCGAGATTCTTGCCGTGCAGCTCGACCGGTTTGACGCGAATGTTATTGGCGCCGAGCAACTTTATCTGCTCGATCGCCTCAGACTTGGCGCCCTCGCCGATCGATACCATCGCTATAACCGCCGCCACGCCGAAAACCACGCCAAGCATGGTCAGGAACGACCGCAGCTTGTGCGACATAAGCCCCTTGAACCCTATTCTGACGCTCTCACCCAGATGCAACAGACACCCCCCTCACCTTTTCGAGCGGTTGCGTCGGTTCCTCAAGGAGAATCTCATCACCCTCATTGAGCCCCTCGACGACCACGACTGCCTTGTTGTTCCTCCGCCCGAGCACCACGTCCCGCGTGACAGTCCGGTCGCCCTCCTTCAAATACACGAAACTCGACTCGCCGCGTTTGAACACGCCCGCAGAAGGAATGTACAAGACATTGTCGAGCCTGTCCACGACGATATCGATGCCGACACTCATTCCGGGACGAAGCGCCTTGTCCGTGCCGTCCATCGTCAACAGCGTCTCGAACACGCGTACGCCTGTACGCTCCGTCTCGTCAACAAACCCAGCGCCAATAGAACGCTCTCTCTCTGTCGCCAACTGGCTGATGTACTCGATTTCCGCGCTGAACTTCACACCCGGCAGCGCATCGACCGTTACATCGGCCTTCTGGCCGACGCGGACACGGTCAATCTCAACTTCCTCGACCTGTGACGCGATACGGAACTCGCTGAGATCCGGGATAGTCGCCAGCGCATAGTACGGGTAGACCATGTCACCCTCTTTGACCTTCTCTCTGTGGCGTCTCCCGTGAAGCACCATTCCGTCCACCGGCGCTCTTACGACGGATGCTTCCAACTGCTCCTCAATCTCCTTCATCCATTTCTGCGCATCCGCAAATTTCGAGTCCGCCTCCATGATCTCGGCATTTATGACCTTCTCTTGCGCCTCCCGTTTGATCAGCGCCTCCTTGAGCGCGGACTCCGCCGTCTCGAGCGCGTATTTCTTGTTCCTGCTGACCCTCCTCTGATCCCGCACCGCCTTTTCTGCGACCAAGCCTTTCTCCAACAGCATATCGAGCCTGCTCAACCGCGCGTTAGCTTCGTCAAGTTCCGTCTCGGCAAAATCCCGGTTAGCCCGCGCCTTCTTGACCTGCACTTCGCTGTCTTTTCTCTGCAGGTTAAGACGCTCCTGTTGCTTATCTCTCATGGCTTCGTAGCCCTTGAGACGCGATTCCCACTCCAGTTTATACTGTTCGACGTCGGTCGTATCCAGCCACGCGATGGGATCGCCCTTCTTGACGATAGTCTCCTCCTCCACTATCCGGGACAGCGTGCGCCCCCCACCCCCACCCCTGCCACCACCCCGGTCCCGGTGACGACCGGTGAAGGATGTGCTCACACTGGTGGATTTCACCGCTTTGAGCACGCCGACCTCGCTGATTCCGACAGTGAAAGGTCCGTGTTCGGCCTGCGCGGTCGGAATCTCCTCCGCGACCGTATCCTCGCCGCGCGTGATATAGTAGACCCCGAACCCCGCCAGACCCAGGATGCAGACTACGAAGACGCCTAGCAGTTGTTTCATGATTAAAGGTTACACCTCCCCCTTCATGGTCGCTCCGTTGTGGTTTTCGATCATGCCGTCTCTTACCCTGACTATCCGCTCGCTGTACTCGGCAATATTAGATTCGTGCGTCACGATGATAACGGTTTTTCCCCGTTCGTTGATCTCGCGAAGCACGTTCATGATACTTTCACCGGTCTTAGTGTCGAGGTTGCCTGTCGGCTCGTCAGCAAGTATCACCGCGGGGTCGTTGACCAACGCGCGCGCAATCGCCACACGCTGCGTTTCACCCCCGGACAGCTCGGAAGGCACATGGTCGACCCTGTCCTCGAGCCCGACGGAACGCACTATTTCCAACGCCCGCTTGAGACGTTCCTTCCTGGGAACACCGTAGTACAGCATAGGAAGTTCCACGTTGTGAAGCACGTTCTCCTGAGCCAGTAGATTGAACGACTGAAAAACGAACCCTATCTTCTCGCATCTAATACGCGACAGCGCCCGGTCGTCCAGAGTGCTGACCTCGTTGCCATCCAGAAGGTACGTGCCATCCGTCGGCCTGTCAAGACAACCAAGAATGTGCATCAGCGTCGACTTGCCCGAACCGGACGGGCCCATAATGGACACAAACTCGCCCGACTCGATGCGCAGCGTCACACCCCGCAACGCGTGGACTTCCTGCGCTCCCTTCTGATATACCCTGGTGATTTGTTCTACTCGGATCATACGCTTTCTACAATGGCGAGGCGGGCGCGGGCTCCTTCAACGCCACAATGTCTCCCGGTTTAACACCGCTCTTGATTACTATGTGGTTGTCGTTTGCCGTTCCCGTCTCCACGCTGCGTTTCTCAAACCTGTTGCGCACCTTGGCGTAAACGAACATCTCTCCATCTTTCTCCCCGCTGAACACCGACTCGAGCGGCACGTAGGTCGCGTCGGGAATGCTGTCGGGGATGATCGTCACGTTTGCCGTCATGCCCTGACGCAGCCGTGGATCGACCTCATCAAGCTCGACGGTGATGTCGAACGTCCGCAACCCAGCGGTGTCGGACCCACCAAAAAACATCGCAAGCTCGCTTTGACCCTTGTCCTCTGCGAGCGTGGCTTTCTGGGTTACCTTACCTTTTATGAGAAGGTCCGGCAAGGCCTCCAGCCGAATCTCGGCCGGCTGACCCTCCTTTACCATAGCGCTGTCCATCTCATTGATCTGCACCATGGCAATCATAGCTGACATATCCGGCATTTCGGCTACCTTCTGCCTGTCCCAGAGCTGGTCGCCTTCCTTCAGCTTCTCAAACCCGCCGCCTCCCTTCCACATACCCTGATACACTATAATGCCGGCTACGGGCGCTTTAAGCACCATATCCTCAAGTTCTTGCTGTTCTTCCTCCAGTCGCCTTTTCTCCTTCTCGTAGTTCGCCTCAGCGTTCTTCTCGTCAGCCACCCAAATCTTACGGTTGGTAGTGAGCTGTTTCTGAGCCTTCTCCAAGTCTATCTCGGACTTCTCCACGGTCAGTTGCGCCATGCGCTTCTGGGCCGCCGCCTGCACCAGCTCTTTTTCGGCTTTCAAACCTTGTTCCAACAGGCGTCCAATCCTCGCGTGCTGTTCGGTCGCGTCCTCGTGCAGGGTTTTATTATGCGCGACGTCCTTCTTCGCCTGCTCGAGCGAGAGGAGTGCAAGTTTTTCCTGCAGCTTGTTGTTCTCGATGGTTTTCTCGAGGTTTGCTTCCGCCACTTCAACCTGCACTTCATGCTCTTTGATTCGCTGCTCAAGATCCTTCGTCTCCATCCAGAGGAACGGCTCCCCTTTCTCGACGAACGTACCTTCACGAAGCATCCTGGTCACCTGGCCCCGTGTCTTTGTATTGACAGCGACAGTCTTCTTCGCTTTCAGATAGCCCACTTCCCGCACAGTAACGCGGAACTCCCCTTTGGACACCTCCGTAACCGGCGCCTCCGCCCCGGGTTGCACGACTCCGCGTCGCATGAAGGCGAGACCGCCCGCTGATGCACCAGCCAGTACTACCATCACCAAGACGTATCTTACTACCTTCATAAACTCACCCCGTATCGTTCCTCGACAGGTTCCCCAATGACGTTATCAAGCTTGGCCAGTATGTTCTTATAGCTCAGAAAGAGGCTGACGTAGCCCGCCTCAGCATCCGTGAGTGCCGCTTGAGCGTTGGCAAGGTCAAACGCATTCCTTTCGCCCTGCTCGTAGCGGATCTGTGTTCCTCTCTCTGACAGCTGTGCGTTCTTCACGCCTTTGTAAGCTGATATAAGTCTCAACTCGGATGTTTGCACGTCCCTCACGGTGTTGTCAACGTTGTTGAGCAGCAGCCGGCGGCTCTGCTCAAGGTTGTTCTTAGCCCGACGCAATGATATCGCAGCTTGCGTATGTTGTTCTCTTTCTCGAACAAGACCGAAAGGCATCTCGAACTGCAAACCGGTTACCCAGTCACCCTCATTGACGTGGAAGGCGCCCCTAAAATCGGAGCCGCTGTCGGCCAGACCCAGAGTGCCGAATAGACTGAGATCCGGCAGCAGAACGTTCTTCGCTGTAACGACCCCAATCTCGCTGATTTCAAGGGCGCGTTTCTGCTGCAGGTAGTCCAGCCTGCGCTCCAACGCCAGGCGCTTTGCCTCGTCCATGTCCAGCGGCCGGGGCGTGAACGCGGGGTTGTCCGGTTCGAAGTTGATTTCCACCTCCGGATTGCGAGCAAGGGTGATGTCCTGTTCCGGCGGCACGCCCAAGAACAGTCGCAGTTGAATAAGCGCGGACCTGTAATTGTTCTTTACCTGCGTGACTTGCTCCTCGCCGCTTGCTACCTGCAACTCCTGAGTAGCGATATCGATTCTAGCCTGCTCGCCTTCGGCGACAAGCGCCCTGGTCCGCTTCAGGGATGCCTGGGAGCGCCCTAACGCCTCCTCCCGGACCTGCAGAAGTCGTTCCGACTCAATGACGCTGTTGTACTGCTGAATTACGGTCAAGATGTGCGATCGTATCGCGTCTCTGAGCACCATCTCTGAGATGTCTTCATTGATTTCAGAGATCTTTACATTAGCCGCCGCCACGGCGGGGCCCGCCCCTTCAAGCAAGGGTTGCTGAAAATTCGCGCTGACGGTCGACCCATATTCCTCTTCGTGACCGAACCTGTCGTCCCTGTCGCTGCGGCCGACTACGGAAAGCGACCCGCCGTACTCGAAGTTCTTCTGAACGGAAGCGGAACCGAACGCACTGTGCTGCGTCTGGGCGTTCGGAATGTTGTCTCTGAAATCGTGTCCGGCGTTCACCGTCAGGACAGGTAGAAAGTCGCCTCGCGCCGCGCGATGCGCTGATTCTGCAGCAAGAACGCTCTCACGTTGGTTCTTAAGCGGCAGGTACTGTGCCAGCGCGATCTCTATGCACTCGTCGAGAGTCAGATTCTCATAAGTCTCGGCAGCTATTGCTGGATTCTCATGCAGGCCAACCGCCAGGACAAGTACTGCCGCGACAAACCATGTTACCTTAGCACGTGCACATCTACAGCCCATATCCGCTCCTCCGTCAATTCAGGATTACCCCGTACAGTCCAAGTTGATGCAGAATCTACACTTGTGCCCCTATCCCCTATTACTAACAACGCTAATCTGAGGTTTATTGTGTACAAGGGAGAAATCCAGCTGCCTTCGTCTCGTGCCCTTGAATAATCGAGGAGAACCCGCAGAGGATACTCTGAGGCGTGCCTCTATTATTATACAACACTTTCCAGCACGTTTTGTTCCGGATAAACCTCTCTCACTTATGTATATACACCCCGTACTGCGTGCTTATTCCCATCAATTAGACGCGCGCCAGCCCGAAAAGGTTCAACCAGAACCCAAAACTCGGAGCGGGCCTTGCCCGCCCCCGTACCAGTGACCAAACTCACTCTTATAAAATGAGAGCCTATAGATATATGGCACGCGGGCGCAAAACCGATCACTCTGCCGGACATTCCCGGACCGAAATGCCGCCATCGAGGGATGAATGCCGTTCGGTGCAAAGGGGAACACACTTGCACATAGGGGAGCGATCGCGCCCCGCTCGATAGGCTTTTCGCTCCCCTTTTACCTGTATCTTGCTTACCCCTGCGCTCCCTTAACTAGCTCGACGAACGAGTCGGCCTTCAAGCTGGCTCCACCGACGAGCGCGCCGTCAAGGTGAGGTTCCGCCATCAGCTCAGAGATGTTGCTCGGCTTCACGCTGCCGCCGTACTGAATAACAAGCGCCTCGGCGACTTCGTTGCTGTACAGTCGGCCGACAACCTTCCGTATGAACTCGTGCGCCTCATTCGCCTGTTGAGGCGTAGCGGTCTTGCCCGTACCGATAGCCCAGATAGGTTCGTACGCGACCGAGAGGCTCTTGATCTCCTCGGCGCTTATGTCCGCCAGGCCGCCGACAACCGCTCTCTCGACGATCTGCTCCATCTTGCCGGCTTCGCGTTCCTCGAGGGTCTCGCCCACGCACAGCATGACCTTGAGCCCCGCAGCCAGCGCCGCACGCGCTTTCCTGTTTACGACCTCGTCCGTCTCGGCCATGTACTGACGGCGTTCAGAGTGCCCGGCGATCGCGTACGAACACCCAACATCCAGCAGCATATCCGGCGAGATCTCGCCCGTGTACGCGCCCGACTTCTCCCAATAGATGTCCTGAGAACCCATCGCCACATTGGTGCCGGCCACGATCTTGCCGACTGTTTCCAGCGCGGTGAACGTCGGACATACGACGATATCCACGTCCTCCACGCCGGCGACGCCACTCACTACGCCTTCAGCCAGCGCGGCAGCTTCCGCCAGCGTGCAGTTCATTTTCCAGTTTCCTGCAATCAAAGCTCTTCTCATCTCAACCTCCTTAACCTAGTTGCATCAGCCATACGCCCTGCAGCAAGCCGAAAACAAGCTCGGCCCCCACGGCACGCCCTCAACGTTATTCGGTCGAACAGTGATCCTGCCCGACGCTCCCCATGCTGCTTTATGAAGCCCTCTTAATGTCAGCAAGAATCTGCCTTGTTTGATCGATATCATCGACAATCTGCCTTTTCAGGCTCTCCCTGTCGGGAAACTTCTTCTCATCGCGGATCTTCTTGACGAAAACCACCTCGAGCTCGCGGCCGTAAAGCTCCCCATTGAAATCAAGTATGTGCACTTCGACGGTTCGTCGGGCGGCATCCTTGACCGTCGGGCTCGTGCCTATGTTTAGCGCAGCGGGCACCTCTTTGGCGTCAAAACGTACGAGCGCAGCATATATGCCGTCCGGTGGCACAAGTCCGACACCGGCCTCGATGTTGGCCGTGCGGAATCCCAGCATCCGCCCAATCCCCGATCCTCTCGTGACCCGACCCGAAAGCGAATACCTGCCACCCAGAAGCCTGGCGGCACCGTCGAGGTCGCCGGCCAGTATTCTCGACCTGATCAGCGTGCTGCTGACCGGACTGTCGTCGACGATGAAAGGTTCAACCTGGCGAACGTCAAAACCGTACTGTTTTCCCAGCTCAGCCATCTTCTCATAGTCGCCCGCTCCACCTGCGCCAAACCGGCAATCGTGACCGACGACTATCCCTTCAATGTTCAACTTCTCAACCAGAATACCCTGGACAAACCGCTCGGCCGGCATCCGCGCAAGCGCTTCGTCAAACTCGAGGACAAAGACGATCTCTATATCAAGCTGCTCTATGAGCCCCAGTTTTCGCTCGGTCGTTGCCAGTAATCCCGGAAAGGTGCTCGGATAAAGCGCCTCCCGGGGAAGTGGGTTGAACGTCAGCAGTCCGGGAATCACCGACTCTGGGCCAGATTTCTGCTCCGACTCGCGCGCCCAACGAACCACCTCACTTATCACTTGCCGGTGACCCAGGTGGACACCGTCGAAAGAGCCGACGGTCACGATAAGACGTCCCGGCGTCTCGATAACCTCATTCAGGAGATCGTAAACCACTCTCATCAGGACTGCTTTCTGCGCCCCACATGGCGGCGCACTCTATTCTACTGTCTCCTCCATCAATACCCTTTTCGGGTGGGCCTTTATTATGGAGTCGCGTTCCACCATTTTCCCCAACGCTAAAAAGTTGCCGTCGTCGTCGTACAGCCGAACCCAAGCGCCCACGTCCGGTACATCGCCGGTCAGCATCTCCCGCGGCACAGACTGGCCGTGGAGAACGCCCGAGGCTGCTTCCGGGCCGACGCAAAGCGCCGGAACGAAGTCTATGGCTCGGTCCAACTGTATGATAACCGCAGTGATGTCCTCGACCGTCTCCACTGCTTCGAGCGCAACGGCATCCGACTCGTCAAACGGTTCAGATACAAGCCTGCGCAACGCCGCCATTACCGCACCACAACCGAGCTTCAGACCGATATCGTGGCACAATGTTCTCACGTACGTGCCTTTTGAGCACTCTACCTCGAACGTCACTCGAGCGCCTGACAGCTCGCCAATCTCCATGCGATAGACCTGTATTCGTCGCGGAGGACGGTACACGTCACGTCCTGCACGAGCAAGGCGATAAAGCCGAACGCCGCCGCGTTTGATCGCCGAGTAAAGCGGCGGTACCTGCTCAATTTCGCCGGTGAACTGCTCCAGAACACGCTCGATTTCCGGGCCCGTAAACTCAGGGACGGCCCTTCTCTCCAGGATGTTGCCGGATATATCCTGGGAATCCGTTATCAACCCGAACTCCAGCGTGGCGCGGTATTGTTTGCGCCCCTGCTGGAGAAGTTGGGCTATCCGCGTCGCCGGACCCAAACACAACGGGAGCACACCCGTGGCTAGAGGGTCCAAAGTACCCACATGGCCGACCCGCCTTTGCCCGGCCACTTTCCGTATGCGGTTGACCACATCGTGTGAGGTCGGACCGGACGGTTTGTCGATGACAAGAACACCATTCAACATAGCCTGGTCGTTGCTGCTCCTAAGGGTGTACGCCAAGTGTAATAGTGCAGAGACGTCAAATGCCGGCAGCTTATCGTATTCTTGAAGTCCCAGTTTAATCCTGGAGCGGTTGCACGTATCATACCACATACACGCTCATAACTCCAACCGCCCACACCTACTTCCGACGAACCGAGTCAAACACCCCGTGCGGCAAGCTCCGGGCCGGCGTCTCGCGGAACGTCTTGCGTTGCTCTCCATACCATGGTATAATCCAGCTGATTCGGCACGCCATGGTGGTGTTAATGACGAAAAGGGGGACAACGTGATCGGGCGAATCAGAGGTCGCTCAGCTTCCACGGGCCGACCGCAAGCGGCACGGGCAGCTATGTTACAGTGGATTATGATCGGAGTGCTACTCCTCTTCTCGCTGCTTGCCGGCTATCGCGCAGTCGCCGCTCAGGAGGACCGCCAAACACGGGAGTCACGAGAACCGATCTTCGACCTTTCCAAGGACGAAATCGCACAGGAGGAGCCCGGGACTGAGGGGCGTTTTCTGATAGACATAGATCTTCCCTCACCAACGCCGGATGAGCAGCCCACGAAGATCGAACAGCCGGATGAGCCCGTTTCAAGGACCCCGGCGTCAGACAGCGAGCTATGGCAAGTCGTGCGACAGTTGCAGCAAGATTTTGAGATGTTAAAAGAGGAAATAGCACAGTTGCGTTCGGAACTGCGTTCCATCGTGCCGGAACAACCCGATAACGATAAGAGCGCCGATACGAAACGGACGATAACTCCTTTCTGGATCAGCGACGTACAGCTTGAAGAAAAGCAAGCCGGCGGAGGATAGAGTGGATGCCATGTACCGTGTCGAGAGACTCGCTCACCGCCGGAACAAATGTCGTGCCGGCGTATAGTAGGCAGTTCAAGCGAACTCATACCAACTTTTCACTATCCACATGTGCAGATCTCACCGTCTCGGTCTAAATTGCTGCGCGTTTATTATCACAGCGTCCATTCTGACAAGCTCCTGCGTCAGGATGAACACCGCTTCGCCGCCCAACTCTGGTGCGGACACGTCAAGTACCCCTAACAGCATTGAGAAGCTGCTGGAAGCGAGTCTGTCCTCCGAGTCCGACGGTCCAAGGATCGGCACCTTCCGCAGCGACGACGACCTCGAGTGGCGCGGGGAGAAGGTGCGTCTTACGGGCAACGTCAGAATAACAACGGACACCGCTGAGATCGCGTGTGATGAGGCGGTTCTGGACCTCGAGAATAACACCGTTCAAGCGCTGGGCAACGTGACCGTGACGCGCGCAGACGGCGTGTTCAGGACGGATCAAGCCACGTTCGACATAGAATCCGAAACAGGCGAACTGACGAACTGCCGCGGCGCGTTCGTCCCGTGGCTCTTCTTCGCGCCGCTTCTCAAACGTACCGGGGCGACTACCGGAGAGATAGAGGATGGGTACCTGACGACATGCGACCTCGACCGGCCTCACTACCGCATCTCCGCCAAACGAATGGAGATAACCGACGGCGAGAAGATCGTGGCGCGCGACGTGACGGCGTACCTGGGCTCTGTGCCTATCCTGCGGCTCCCACGCTACACTCACAGCGTCGGCGACGACACGATGCCTTTCAGCTTCAGCGCCGGTAACGACAGACGGATCGGCTATTATCTGCGCACGGAGTACGATTTCGACGTCACCGAGCGGTTTTCCGGAAAGGCCCACGCCGACGTCTACTCCGACGAAGGGTTCGGAACGGGTCTTGACGGGACCCTCACTCCGCTCGAAGGTGGAGAGGCCACGTTCCAGACATACATCACAACGGAGGAGGAGGGGCGCGCGGAAGTCTACTACTCACAGGAGATGCCACGTGACTGGCGCGGATTGCTCCAGCTCGAACAGTGGAGCGACGAAGAGTTTCTCGAGGAGTTCTACTACGATGAGTTCAAGCGAAGGACCGAACCGGAGACCTTCCTGAACCTCACGCGCACAAGACCTCACAATATCATCTCGGCAACGGCGCGCAAACGCACCAACGATTTCGTCGATGAGACCGAAAGGCTGCCGGAAATAAATATCTCTTTGCTGGAGCGACAGATCGGCCCCACGCCGTTCTACTACTCTCTTGAGAACTCAACCGGATATCTTGTGGACAAGCCGGGCGGGGAAACGTCAGCGCGCAACTACACGGGCGGCAGGATCTCTTATGCGGGCCGGCCGACAAACTGGCTCAGCATAGTGCCGTTTGCCGAACTGGGAGGCACGTACTATTCCAAGGGTGAGAACAGAGACGATGAAGACATGTACAGGACGTCCTCCGTGACGGGCGTAACGCTGGGCTCGAGGCTCCACCGCGTTTACAATTCCCCCGTGGGGAACTTCTCTGCGTTCAAGCACATCGTCGTGCCGACGTTAACATACGCGTACCGCCCGGACCCGGATGAAAGCAACAAGGAGGTCCACCAGTATGATGTCATCGACGACGTGCTGGGGAGAAGCAGGATCGGGTTCCAGCTCGATAACGTCCTGTTGAGCAAGACGCACGAGGACAAGCAGAGACAAATCGCGCGTCTGACGCTCTACTCCGGCACGGATCTCACCAATGAGCAACGCGAGAACATCGACTGGGCAACCACGTTTCAGATCAACCCCACGGACAGATTAGGGTTTGGCTTCGACGCGGACGTCCACAACGCGGAAGAGGATTTCAAGCGGTTCCACGGCAGGATGCGTTATAAAGAGAAAGAGAACGGCGGTCGCGAGGTGCGTCTCGGGTTTGGCTACTCCGAGACGGAGCAGGGCGTGTTTAACGAGGATCTGACATACTATTTCGGCACGGATCTCGGAGAGAAATGGCGGATTTCTCTTGAACATCGATACGATTTCCACGATAATGATCTCGAGTACCAGGAATATAGAATATGGCGTGACCTGCATTGTTTTGAGGGAGCAATATCCTATCGCGTGAGAGAGCGAAGCGAAGGCGTGCATATCTTGATCGGGTTGAAGGCGTTCCCGGGAGCGCGTGCGAGGTTCTAGCTGTCTGGCGAAGCGAGGTGACCGCCATGAAGAAGCACGAAACGGACTTAGCCCTGGAACTGGAGGAGCTGCTGGACGAATACAATCTTTACAAGGAGGCGGACGTCAGGTTCTTGTTGCGCAGAATGCTCAATGACAACGACCCGAGGTACAGTGATTGCAGAAAGAAGGCTGACCGCGTCCGAAAAGCGTACCGTGAGGGTCGGCTCAAGAACAAGGAAACCGAAAAGAGCGGGCTGGCGTGATGGCCGCACGGTATCGCTGACGACCGCCCCTAGTCGCCGAGTTTCGTTGAAAGGAATGTTGTGTTATGCCCGAGCGTAAAGAGGTTAAGCTGCCTCAAGGTACAGAATACCGTGAAGCGCTCGAGAAAGCGTGGGAGAACCTTGCGGGTTCGGACCTCGCTCAGATAGCATCGAGCGCCGCTGCGGAATACGATCGGGATGGTCAGGTGCTGCAGGTGCGGTTTATGGATGAGCACGTGCGCCTTGAGGTCGGTCCGAAAAAAGTCCTCAACGAGTCGCGTGAGGAACTACCCTCATATCTGGCAATCCTTGTACTGCATTACCTGATTGGCGCGACACCGTTTGATCCGACCGGCACATGGGCTACGTTCCGCGAGTTCGACGCCGGCAAGTTCTACTACAGCGCTTTTGAAGGGCGGTCCATCGCCCGCGTAATCAAAGCTTTCGGCTCGCAACCCGAACTGTTGGTGAAAGCGGCCGAGGCGTTGGGCGGTGAGACCGTGGATATGGGAGATGCCGGTGTGGTGTTCGACGTCTTCCCGAAACTGCCGGTCGCCGTCGTGGTATGGCAGGGCGATGCGGAACTCTCGCCATCAGCAAACATCCTTTTCGACAGCACCGCCGGCTCGATCCTCGCTACCGAGGACCTTGTCGTGGTCGCGGGCGTAGTGGCTGGCAAACTGGCAAAACAAGCCCGCGAACTGGCTCAAAAAGGGACTTGACTCGCCTGCTCTCACCGTCATTCCGGTGGCTCGGTGACATAGTTGCCGTCCGGATCGGTGCGGATGAAGTGCGCAGTCTAGCCACCCACTACTGGGGACCGTGCTAGCCCGCGCTTTTCATCTTACCACGAATCGAGGCTTCCGGCACGAACCGCCTGGCGCCGGCGAGCATCTCGTTCATTTCGGTGGGCGCGTAGGCATGCACCTTTCGAAGCAGCGGACTGCGCGCGTTGGACGGCTCGAACGGTTGGAGAAAGTACCGCCGCGCCCCGGCAATCCGGCGGGCGATGTTCGTCACGTCGCTTCTGCCGACGATGGTCGGCACAACCGTCGTTCTGAACTCGCAGTCAACCGCGTCACCGAGCAGAAACTCGACGCTCTGATCTATAGCGTCAATATCGACCAACCGGCCGGCGGCAAGATCGTACTTTCTCGCCCCGATGCTGTCGACCGGCTCCGTGGACAGGCTGGTTTTGATGTCCATCGCGACGTAGTCAACGAGACCCTCGGCGACCAAATCGCTCAGGAGGTCCGGCTTGCTTCCGTTCGTATCGAGCTTCACCTTGAGTCCAAGTGCTTTCAGGCTTTCCAACAGGTCCGCGAGACCGGCGTTGTTCGTCGGTTCCCCTCCGCTCACGACGACGCCGTCCACCCAGCCTGTCATTGCGAGAAGGCTCTCCTGCACGACTTCGAGCGGAACCGTCGGGCCTCCTCTCACAAGAAGCTCGTGGTCATGGCAGAACGGGCAGTCGAAATTGCACCGCCCCAGAAAGACGACTGCCGAGATGTAACCGTCCCAATCTATAAGCGACGTCTCGATAAACCCCTTGATCTCGATCATTTCCGGGGCAACTGCTTCCTGATGCTCTCCGACAACCTGAACGCCCACTTGTCAAACACCTCCTTGCAGACTTTATGAACCGCTGGGCACCACCGCTTCGGCGGCAACCTCCTCGCGCTTAAGTCCGTGCCCGTTGCTCTTCAGATACTTCACAGCTTTTCCGAGCACTTCGAAGGTCTCATCGCCGACGCGGATAATCGGCAGGCCGCGTTCCACAAGGTCGTTGAGCTCGTATTTCGTCAGAGCGGTCAGCCCTTCCGGAGTGTCAATGTCCCAGAACGTGTAACTCCTGTCGAGTTCCTGACCGATAATGCGTTTAGCCTGATCACATCTGGCGCACCCTTGCGGGTGAAGGACGTTCTTGCTGACACCGAAAATGTGGATCCCGTCCCCGTTACCGCTCACGGCGTGAAGCCGTACCGGTTCGGTTACACTCCTGTCCCAGGAAGCCCTGTCGCGCAGCTCCGCTCTCTTACCGGCGTTCCATCCCGACGTTAACGAGAAATAGCCGGTTACACGCGTTATTCCGTCAACATCAGTTGAGCCGCAATAGCTGCACGTCTCGCTAAGTCCCCTATCGACTTTGCTGCACGAGTTGCACGACGTGAACTCCGGCGAGAACGCTATCTGGGCGTTCCTCGTCCGGTAGAACGTTTTCTTCACGAAGTCCGCTATTGATTTCGCTGCCGGACGTGCATCGGCAAGCCACACATGTGTCAGCGCACCCGCCTCGATCATATCGTGGAACTGACCCTCTCTGTGGACACGCACAATAGGATTCACTATATCGCTGACATTCAACTGCGTCGAGTTCGTGTAATAAACCTCACCGTTGTCCTGTCGGCCCTTGACGACTTCGCCGGCTCTCTCCGGAATATACTTCAGGTCGAGTTTAGCCAGCCTGTAACAGGTGGATTCCGCCGGTGTCTGTTCGAGCACGAAATGCATCCCTTCGCGCTTCGACAGCTTCTTGCACACGAGGTTAAGGTACGCCGTCACCTTCAGACCCAGCTCGAACGCCTCCTCCGATTCGTGGAGCTGCTTGCCGGTATGAGCCTCAACGAGCTCGTTCAACCCGAGCAACCCGATCAGGTAAGTAACTCGGCTCATCCTGAGATAGGGTTGACCGTCGCGTTTCATACTGAGAAGCGACAGCGGCCCTTTAGCGCCCAGGCGGAGAAGCTTTTCGATGAACTCTCGCTTTTGCCGGTGGGCCTTGACGGCGATCTCCATCTGGTCGTCCAGCCTGGCGAAAAGTTTCTCGTCATTCCCATCGGCCAGATATGCCGCGCGCGGCAGGTTCAGGCTCACGTTCTGCAAAGCCGAATACCTCATCCGCCACGGATGTTTCGCGTCTTCCAAATCCGACTTTTCCAGCTTGAAGGACAGGCGACAGCACTCTGATATCTTTGCCGTCTGTCCGCGATCGAACACGAAATAAGTGTTACCTTTCTCCGCGGCTATGTCGCATATATGGTTGAGGAACTCCTCATGCCTCGGCGTCTCGAAAAACTTCTCCGTGATGTGCACAAGCGGCTTCGGGAAGAAGAACGGCCTGCCGCTGCCGTCGCCCTCGCGATAGACGTCGAACAGCGCCCACAGGAACTGTTGCGAAGTGTCAAGATAGTCCGAGTAGATCCTGCCCGTAGGCTGCCCGCCAGGCCCTATAGCCTCCACGCCCTCGAAATGTTTCGGGATTTCCCAGTAGAGGTTTATGTCGCTGAAGATAGCCTGTCCGCCGCGCGCTACCGCCTGCTGCGAGTACTCGAAGATGAGCATCTGGGCCAGCTGGTGCATATCGCGGTCGTTCATGCCCTCCAGGAACGGAGCGAAAAAGATGTTCACGGCGTCCCAACCTATAGCCCCGGCAAACTGCCCCTGCAACGCCGCAGAGAACTTCACCATGTGCGCCAAAAGCGTCTCCGGATGTCTTGCAGGTTTCGCTATCGAGAGAGCGTTTGGAAGATCGAGACCGAACTTCTTCACGTACTCCAGAGACTGGCCCGAACAGTAAGGTCGGTCCACGAAACCCAGATCGTGCAGATGTATGTCGCCGCGAATGTGTGCGTCGGCAACGTCCTGCGAGAAAACGCTGAGGAGCGCGTACTCCTTCTTGATCCGTTCGGCGAGCATCAGGTTCGTGGCTTCAGGATTATGCGGTATATTAGCATTCTCCTTGTTCGGGACAGCGATGATCCTATCTACATCGAAAAGTGGCACGCCCAACCGGGTATGTTTCTTACGAAACTCCTCGAGCCCGTACTCTATCAGTTTAGCATCAACCAGCTCGCGGACGAGCGGTGCGGTGACCACTTTGATCTTGGAGGTGACAATCTGTTGCTCGACTTCCAGGCTTATCGCGTTCGCTATGTTGCGCTTGAGACCCGTCTCAAGGACGAGCGCGTCCACTATCCGCTGTCTGTCCCAACCCGATACCTCTTCCGCGGACGTTCTGACGAATAGCGATAGGTCGGTCGTCTCGCGCGCTTCCAGGCGCGCGGCCATGATCTCGTCGACTACCTCAGCGACGTGCCCGCCTCTGAGACGTCTTATTCGAGTTCGCCTGTCCCTATACCGCGCGTACGCCAAAGCGGTCTTGGCGTGCCCCATCTCGACGAGAACTTTCTCGACGGCATCCTGTACGTCCTCGACACTCGGTGTCGGGTCCGGGAAGTTTCTGTTCAAGTATATGGTGACCGCAACAGCTATGTTGTCCGCCAGTTGCCGGTCCTCCCCGCCGACCGCCTGAGCGGCTTTGAATATTGCATCCGCTATCTTCGTCCTATCAAACGGGACAGTCTTGCCGTCGCGTTTCTTTATAAGTTCAATAGCGACATCCGCGTGCTCATCCGGTTCGCCGGATGCGAAACCCAGATCGGTTACTTCCCCTTTATTATCAGTGGTTTTGGTGTCTTGCCTCACAGCCATTATTTAGCCTCCCTCAGGCTCAAGATAGCAATTTCCTGAGCTCCTCCATGAACTCGTTTATGTCCCGGAACTGTCTATACACGGATGCGAACCTGACGTAGGCAACTTCGTCGAGGTTGCGCAACTTTTTCATCACCAGCGCGCCGATCTTTTCACTCGAAACCTCCTTATCCACTGAACCCATCAACGTTTGCTCTATCTCGTCAACAAACCTGTCTACTTGCTCCACGGCGATAGGACGTTTCTCGCATGCTTTCAACACCCCGAGCTTCACCTTCTGCGGGTCGAAAGGTTCGCGACGCCCGTCCTTTTTCGCGACCATCAGAGCAACATGTTCTACTCTTTCATACGTCGTGAATCGCTTCTCGCACTTCAGACATTCGCGCCGGCGTCTTATAGCGCTGCCGTCCTTCGTGGTGCGAGAGTCAACGACTTTGTCCTCGTCTGTATTACAGAATGGGCATTTCATCAAGAACGCACCTACAGGACTGATCGGAGAGAAAGCAAACCTTCTACTATGGAGGAAGTTCTCATCCTACAGGCCCAGAATCCATGTCGGTAGGTCTATAATTACCCCGTTCCCAAGGACCACCCTATCTTGGGATGCGCGTATTATAGCACACAACATGTAGGTAGTCAAGACAAAAATGCGAAAGCTGTATCGCCGTAGCGTACCGCCTTGATACACAGCATGTTACCGACTTTTGCCGGGACGTTCGCAGCGGAGGCATGTTCCCATATGACGAGCCCATTTACGCCCAGAACATCGTTATTTGCAATAACTTGTAGAATTTCAAGGCCGTTTTTCAGCATATAAGGGGGATCCGCGAAAATAATATCGAAGAATTCGCCCCTCTTTTTCAGCTTTTCCAGCACCTTTCCAACATCCGCTACAACCACGCTGGCGTGGTCAGGAAGTTTCGCCCTGATGAGGTTTCTCCTGATGATCTCTGCCACCCGCGGTCGTTTTTCCACAAACACCGCTTCGGCCGCGCCGCGACTCAGGGCTTCGATACCTATCGCCCCGCTGCCCGCGTAAAGGTCCAGGAAGCGGCAGTCCGTGAGGCGGTCTCCAATGATGTTGAACAGCCCCTCCTTCGCCCTGTCAGGGGTTGGGCGCACCGTGAATCCCCGCGGAACCTGCAGCCTGCATCCCTTGGCACTGCCCGATATTACCCGAACGCTCATTGCGTTCCCCCTCCAGGCTTGAAGACATTATTCAGCGGAAGAAAGAAGTGGAATCCCTGACCCTTACCCACTGCAATCTATCAGATCCCGTGGCCGTTTTCAACCCACGGGCGTGGATCG
>CBFDCQ010000044.1:0-25831 GCA_965603355.1 uncultured bacterium | reverse complement strand
TCGAACCGGGGAATAAAGGTTTTGCAGACCTCTGCCTTACCACTTGGCTATGCCGCCCTTTTTTCGGAGTCCGACGACTCATGCTACTACAAATTGACCCCTTTGTCAAGCTGTTGACACAACCGCGCACCCGCCAACGATCCGACGGTGCGTACCGCTTAAAACCTCCTCATCATGACTCTCTCCTGAAACGCAGGCGGCTCAGTGACCTGCTGAAAAGAGGGGTCTTCTCTGTCGAATCGCCCTATTGCGGTGCCGTCACGCTCGACGTGCTGCACACTTGACCTGAACCAGTTTCAAGCGTATCATTTGCTCATCGTCGGACGACATGGGCTGAGTATGTCTCATCTGCATAGACGCATACAAGTAAGGAGGAGTAATGGCTCGGAAGTTCTATGAGCAAGCAGAACTGAGGTTCGAGTGCCAGGAATGCGGTAAGTGTTGTACAACGTGGTACGGAGACGTGTTTCTCCACGACGAAGACATACCCCGAATAAGCGAGAAGTTGGGGATGGACGAGGAAGCGTTCAAGAAGCGGCATGTGACACAGGATTCGCGCGGAAGGACCATAGTCAAGCTTCTGCCTAATGGATACTGCCCGTTCTACCGCGACGGCTGCACAATTCACGCGGTCAAACCGGCCACCTGTCTGAGCTGGCCTTTCTGGGACTACGTGACCGTCTCGGAAGAGGGCTGGAACCGAGCCGGAAAGCTCTGCCCCGGTGTCGGCAAGGGACGAGTCTACAGCCCCGAGGAGGTTGCGTCTATGCGCCGTTTCAGCCCACCGTAGCCATACCGCGCCGACCGACAAAAAGACTCATTGAACTGTCACCCACCGTCGCGCAACGCGTCAAGCAGTTTCAGCGCGCCGGTCTTGCCGTATTCGCCCACCTCGAGCACGGGACCCACGCAGGAAGGACATCCCCATTCGCAAGAGCAGTGCTGTATCAGCTCACGCGCTGACTCACAGAGCTGGCTGTGGTTCGTGAACATCTTCTCGCTGTACCCGACGCCGCCGGGATAACAGTCGTACAGGTAGATCGCCGGTTTCTCGGTGAACGGGTCGGCGACGCGCGGCTGCGCGCGAATGTCGCTCGGGTCGCACATGATCAATACCGGCGCAACGCTGCCGAGCACGTTCGCAAGCGCTTGCAGGCTCTTGGCGACATCTATGTTGAGCTGTTTCAACTCGGCTATCGCAGCTTCCGCGAATTCCACCCAGTATCCCCTCGTGTGCATCGTCGTCTCGGGAAGGTGTATTCTACCGTCGCCGATGTTCTCGTACGTACCGAACTTGATCTTCTTGTACATCGTGGGCTGCCACGTGACGCTCACGCCGCCCTCCGCCTTTTGCCCGTCGGCGAGCAACGTTTCCCTCTCGACGTTGAGAACTCGAACCGTGACCTTGATCTCGGCGTCCGTGTAATAGTCAACGTCAACCTCTTTGGCGTACGCTTTCTTGTCATCAAGATCGAGCCGCTCAATGGTGAACTGACGGCCCCCGTGAAGGTAGATGGCTCCCTCGTGCACCAGCGCCGGCGCGCTGAAATAGTCCACCTCGCCTATAACATCGGCCTTATCCGTAGTGTTGACCACCACCACGTTTTCCGGACATGCGGTACGCAGACTGACGTTCTCTGCGGGATAGCTCTCGGTCATCCAGTGCCATCTTTTACGCACGTGTCTGAGCACGCCGTGCCCTTCCAGATACGACAGTATCTGTTGGGTGCTTGTCTCGTCCAGACCGAACACCTCTCCGTCCTCGAACGGCAGCTCGAAAGCCGCACACTTGATATGGTTCATCAGTATGAACTGGTTGTTCGGGTCAATTATCCCGTGCTCGGGCGATTGGCCGAAAAAATAGTCCGGATGACCTATCATGTACTGGTCGATCGGCGCGCTCGACGCGACGAGAATCGCCATGGAAACGTCGGTACGCCGGCCGGCCCTGCCTGCCTGCTGCCACGTGCTGGCTATCGTGCCCGGGTATCCCGCGATAACGCACGCATCCAGCGAACCGATATCGATGCCGAGCTCCAGCGCGTTTGTGCTCACGACGGTCATGATCTCGCCGTCGCGCAAACCTTTCTCGATCTCGCGCCGTTCCAAAGGCAGGTACCCGCCTCGATACCCGCGGACAAGCTTCTCGGCCTTACGGAGCTTCCTGACGGCCTCTCGCAACGACGTCAGAAGTATCTCAACGCGCAACCGGCTCCTGGCGAATACTATCGTCTGAATATCGTCGAACAGGAACCGTCTGGCGAGGTCGCTCGCCTGCTGAACAACCCACCGGCGAATCCCAAGTTCCTTGTTCACAACCGGCGGGTTGAACAGGACAAAATGCTTCCTTCCCGAAGGTGCACCGTTGTCGTCGATCAGAAAAACCTCGTCACCGACAGCCTTCTCGGCAAGTTCTCGGGGATTGGCTATCGTGGCCGAGCACATGATGAACTGCGGGCTCGAACCGTAGAACTTGCACACGCGCTTCAGCCTTCGCACGACGTTGGCGAGGTGGCTCCCAAACACCCCGCGATAATGGTGAATCTCGTCTATTACAACGAACCGCAGATTCTCAAACAGTTTGAGCCACAACGTATGGTGCGGCAGTATGCCCGTGTGAAGCATGTCGGGATTCGTAAGAACAATATGACCCGCCTGTCGGATAGCTTTTCGAGCGGATGTCGGCGTGTCTCCGTCAAACGTGTACGTGCCTATCTTCACCCCCAGCGCGGTGATAAGACCGTGCAACTCGTTCAACTGGTCCTGCGCGAGCGCCTTAGTGGGAAACAGGTACAGCGCACGCGCCTTCTTCTTGGTCATCACCGTGTGCAGCACCGGTACGTTGTAGCACAACGTCTTGCCCGAAGCCGTCGGCGTCACTACAACGACGTTTTTCCCCTCGGCAACAGCGTCAAAAGCCTGCCGTTGATGCGTGAAAAGGTCGTGCACACCCTCTTTCGCCAGAGCCCTGATGAGCTTCTTATCCAATCCGGGAGGGAACCCGGCATACCGGGCAGGTCGTTCCTCGATCTCTCTCCATTCGGTGACGTTGCGCATGAACTTGGGGTCGTTGCGGAGTTTTTCGACGACTTGTTCAAGCGTCACTGTGAACACTCCCTTTCGCGTCCCGGCGCAACTTCCGGCTCCTACTTGTCGAGAATCGCGACTATTCTCGGCAGACTTTCCACCTTTCTCGCAGCCGCTCGATCCAACACGCGCGTAACGACCAGCGCCAGCCCGAGAAGGATGACGGCTCCAATTATCGCGAATACATCGGCTCTGTCTTTCCCGAACAAGATGCCCGCGAGATAACTTCCCGATATGGCTCCGACGACAAGCGCCGCCGCAGGCATCCCGTACAGTAACAGAGAGTTCTTGACAAGCCGAGCCGGCTCTATTGCCACAACAACACGCTGCCCTTGGCCGGCACCGACCGGGTTAGCCACCTCAAGCAGACTGAACGTCTCACCGAACGGCCGGCATAGCGCTTTCGCAGAACAGTGCTTACACACCGAACCACGCTCCACCCGGATTTTCGCGCGGTCGCCGTGAGACTCAACAACAGTGCCCTCTTCCTGCACGCGGTATCGTTTCTCCCTAACGTAGGGACGCCGATTGCTGCGTCCGGATCCGCGCTCTATCGGCGATCAGTCTGTCCGCCCAACGCCCTGCAACACTTTGTCACGGGCCCGATCCAGCCCTCCACCGATTGAGTGCCACCGCCACATCACCGGTGTCCGGATCGCCGCCGAGAAGTCTCATGTCCCGCTCAGCCACGCCGCTTTTCGCCAAAGGTTCTATTATGTCCCTCTCGATGTCAGGGACGTAGGATCTCACGAGGGTGCACGTACCCTCCACCGTCCACTTGCGGATCTCAGCCGGCACGAGCAGCGACTGCCCCCTGCGCATCTGCATCTCATCTCCGTCCCAGACCAACCGTGGATCTCCGTCCACAAAGAACAGAATTGAAAAGGAACGTCCGGCACTTTCCTGGCAGTGAGCATCAGCTATCTCGAGCAGCTCCGTCGCGAAATACCTGCACGCGGCGAGTACAGTCCTTCTGTTCCGCCCCTCTTCCAGAGTAATCCGCGGAAGGCCCTCCGAGCAAGGTCGCTCGAAATCAATCGCTTGCAGCGCCTTCTCCAGGTGGGTTTCGCGCGGGTTGCCGTCAGCTCCCACTCGACCCCAGTCATATACCCGGTAAGTGAGGTCGGAGTTCTCCTGTATTTCAACCAGCACAATACCCGCGCCGAGCGCGTGAACCGAACCCGCCGGTATGAGAAACGAATCCCCGGCTTTCACGTCTACGTAGTCCAGACACTGCTCGAACCGGCCGGTCCGTATTGCCTCCACGAAATCCGCTTTCGTGATACCCGGCCGCAGATCGAGCATGATTTGGGCGCCCTCGCTCGCGGCCAGCACGTACCACATCTCCGTCTTGCCCGGGTCCGGCTCCGCCAGCTCCTGCGCCAGCTCGTCCGTGGGATGTACCTGAACGGATAGCCTATCCTGCGCGTCAATTACCTTGAAAAGAAGCGGAAACCTACCCTTTGCCAGAGGACACTTCCCGACGAGCCTCTCGCCATAACGTTCAACGAGTTCCGCGAGAGTGAATCCTTTCAGCGCGCCTTCCGCCACGACGCTCTGATCGCCGTCCCGATCAGATATCTCCCACGACTCGCCAACCAACGCATCGGGGGCCGCCACCTTGTTAAACAGTTCAGCGAGGTTTTTCCCGCCCCATATTTTCTCCTGCAGGATTTCCTCGAACCTGAGTGGATAAAGAGAGCCCATCGGGATATAATCTCTCGCGTTCCCTGAACCGCGCACCATCGTCGCACGACGACTTATTGTACCAGAAGGGTATGCGTATCGCAATAACTGCTGCGTGGTGGGGACTTGTCGGCGGCGGTTCCAAAACCTGCCCGTAAGCACCTAGAACGTCCGCCTCATTAGCCGGGCAATTCCACAACTCAGTCTATTCGACCACAGGTGACTCGAAACTCGAGTCCGCCTGCATATCTTGCGCGCCCGGCTGGGTCTGATCGTATGGGACTGCTCCATCCAGATCAGCATCGACGGATTCCAAAGCGTTCCGCCGGCCAACATAGTGGCCAAGCAAGAAGACTCCCGTCAGTACAGCCACCAGCAGGACGATCTTCGCTGTAGTCTTCAGCGCGCGTTTCGCTGATTGACGAAACTTCTTGGAGGCGAGCTTGCTCCGTTCAGGTTCCACGACTGCCACGATAACCGTGACATTATCCGGGGCACCCCGCTCGTTAGCCTTGCGCACGAGTCTTTCCGCGGCCTCTTGCGCGTCCTCAGCCTCATTGCAGATGGCAAGTATCTCTTTGGATTTGACCGTGTTCGACAGCCCGTCGGTACAGGAGACCAGGATATCACCCTTAGACAGCTTCTTCTCGTACGTGTCGACCTGCGCTTCGGGGCGGGTTCCGAGCGTGCGCGTGACCACGTGTCTTCGCGGGTCGCGCTTCGCCTCTTCACGCGTCATCAGGCCCATCTTCACCTGCTCTTCCACCCACGAGTGGTCCTCTGTGACCAACTGTATTTGCTCCCCTCTAATAAGATATGAGCGTGAGTCTCCTACGTGACAGTAGTATGCCGTATCTCCCTCGACAAACACCGTGGTCAAGGTCGTGCCCATCGGCCTGAAGTACCCTTTCAAACCGCGATTGGCATTGTTTATCTGCGTGTTAGCCTTATGAGCGGTACTTGTTAGGAGCTTGAGCGGACTCTCCGATCTATTGCGGTCCGTCGTCAAGAAATCCTTCATGATTGTGACGGCGAGTTTGCTGGCGACATCCCCGGCAAAATGGCCGCCCAGACCATCCGCCACCACCAGAAGACCGCCGTCCTTAAGATCCGGCACACCCGAGTCGCCCGGCAGATACACCGCGTAGTGGTCCTCGTTGGCTTCTTTGCGTTGTCCTCTATCACTTTCTGCTCCAACTTCAAGTCTCATACTCACCTTCCTTGTCAGCGGCGCAAAGTGCGCCGGTCCGTTCCGAAACTCAATCAGCCAGACTCAAGTCTGAACAAGCTTCTTGAAGTACTCAATAGTTGCGGCAAGCCCCTCACGGAGGGTTACCTTCGGTTCCCAGCCCAAAACCTCTCTCGCTTTGGATATGTTCGGGCACCTCACTTTCGGATCATCGGCGGTCAGGAACGGTCTGTAATCGACAACGCTATCGCTCCCCGTCATCTCTTTGACAAGCGCCGCCAGTTCGCCGACGCTCATCTCCTTCGGATTACCTATATTGACCGGCTCCGTCTCTTCCGACAACAGCAGACTATAGAGACCGTCAACCTGGTCCGACACGTAGCAGAAACTCCGAGTCTGCGTTCCGTCCCCGTATACGGTGATGGGCTTGCCCGTCAACGCCTGCACGATAAAGTTCGATACCACGCGACCGTCCTTCGCACGCATGCGCGGCCCATACGTGTTGAAAATCCTGGCGATACGCGTGTCCACACCGTGGACCCGCTGATACCCCATCGTCATGGCTTCCCCGAACCGTTTCGCCTCGTCGTAACAGGAGCGTTGTCCCGTCGGATTGACGTGACCCCAGTATTTCTCGTCCTGCGGGTTGACCTGTGGATCACCGTACACCTCCGACGTAGAGGCGAACAGGTACCGCGCCCCCTTCTCCATGGCGAGGCCAAGAGTCTTGTGCGCTCCGAGAGAGCCAACCTTCAGCGTCTGAATCGGTTTCTCGATGTAGTCCACCGGGCTCGCCGGCGAAGCGAAATGCAGAACGCAGTTAACCTCGCCGTCCACATAGATGTGGTTGGTCACGTCGTGTTTCACGAAAAGAAACCGTTCGTGCCCCATCAGATGGACTATGTTATCAGTGGTGCCTGTGACCAGATTATCCAGCGCGATGACCTCGTATCCCTCTGCGACAAGCTTGTCGCAGAGATGAGACCCAAGGAATCCCGCACCGCCCGTTATCAGCACTCTCGGCATGACAAAAACCTCAGCTGTTACCAGTGCTCATTCGCAAAAAGAACGCGTAAGGAGACTGGCCGCACCACCAGCGCTATATTACGTTCCGACAACTCTCTGAGCCCGCTCGACGCGCAACGCACGCACCCCTCACCATATACCGCATGGACAAGCTCGCGCCCATGCACCCTTAGAAACGGAAAAGACAACGCCGGTCGGAGTGAGGCTCAACGCACCGCGCCACCGAATTATATTCGCCGCGCACACGCTTGTCAAGGACTCTTCGAAGTCCCTGTTCATTAAGTGCGGTATCCTCAAACGTATCGCCCTCTGCATCTCGCCTTTTACCTGCTCAGCAGGTTTGGCAAAAGAGCCGTGCGGACGCGGCAATCTCAACGGGTGCCACATCTTTGCAGTACTTGAAGAACACGGGGCAGAACTTGGGACGACTCGGTCGTTGGCCAACCGGGGTTGAATTTTTCGGTGGTTCGTTGTAACATGTCAATCCGGGAGAGGGGAATACCGAGGTCTTCGTGTTCGCAGGGGAGGCAACGATGGCACTTCGAGTAGGGTTCGTCGGGCTCGGCCGGATGATGGACGTCCACCTGAAGAATCTGTCCGCGATGAAGGACGTTAAGATGGTGGCGTTCTGCGATAAGAGGAAGAGTCTTGCGAACGCTGCCGCTCGACAGTACGGTGGCAAAGCATACTCGGATTCCTCCGAAATGTACAAACAGGAACGGCTCGACGCCGCCTACATTGCCGTACCGCCCGACGCCCATGGCGAAACGGAGACAGAAGCCTTGAAGCGCGGTGTGCATCTGTTCATCGAGGCACCGCTGGCGCTCGACAGAGATACAGCTCTGAGAATCGCCGACGCGGTGACTTCCTCGCAGTGCATTGTGAGCGTCGGATACCATTTGCGGTACTGCGATGTCGTGCAACGAGCCAGGCGCGTGCCCGGCGGACGGAAACCGTCGTTGATACTCGGTTGGTGGTTGGGAGGCCTCCCCAACGCCGACTGGTGGGGGCGGAAACTGGTCTCCGGCGGACAGCTGCTGGAACGGACTACGCATATCTTTGATCTTGCCCGATACTTCGGCGGGGAGGTAAACCGCGTCTACTCTTCGGCCGCGGCGGGATTGATGAAGGCACCAAAAGATTTCACGGTCGAGGATAGTGCGACCGTCACACTACTGTTCGACAACGGAGCTATCGGGAACATAAGCTCGACGTGCATTCATTCCGGGTTCTCAAGAGTGGGGCTGCTGTGCATGTATAGGGATCTCTGTTTCGAATGCACTGGCGACACGCTGCGCGTTACCGACACCCAATGCGCCCACGAGTATGCAAGGAGCATTGATCCGTACCAGGTGGAGGACGAGGTCTTCGTGACGGCGGTGGCCAACGGTAGCCCCGTAGGAATTCGATCACCCTATGAAGACGCCCTCAAGACGCATCTGCTCGCCACGGCCGCTACCGAAGCCTTGATGGAAAATGGTTCCCGAGCCGTATAAGTCTAGCACGGTTGAACCGTATTCACTACCGTTTCTTCCGGCCAGTAGGTTCTGCTCGGACTCCCCTCTCATCGTTACTCCCACTTATTCCCTTTTGCTCCGCTTTGTTCCTTTCGAACATGTATGATAGTTGCCTTTCCATAAATCCCCACGCGATCTCACCGTTAAGTGGCGGAATGACATGACGTTCCGTCCACAATGTTACTTGACAGAGAGACAGATTTGTGCTAGTATACTACAATGTGGAGTGGTGAATACTGTCTTCGCCCCAAGATATAGGGTGGTTCTTCTGCGAATTCTTGGGGTGGTGTCCAGTATGCTGCCTGGTGGGTTAGGACAGAGATTATGGTCTTGGAAGAGGGCGAACAGAAGGACGTAGAGCGGCAGGAATCTCCCGAGGAGCCGCCGTCCGCACAAGAAGCTGTGCCGGACGAGAAAGCAGTATTGCCCGAGGAAAAGGCAGCTCTGTCAGGAGATGCGCTTTCAGCCAGTGAGGGGACTCCAGGGGAGCAGACCGAAACCGAGCCAGCGCTTTCTGAAGAGGAACAGGATCTTCTCGCATTAGCGAGCGGAGACGACGAGCAGGCTGAGACGCCTGACGAAATCGCTGAGGTCGAACCCTCCCTGACCGCTGTCGACCAGGAATCTGCCGGTGAAGAGACGGCCGGTGAATCGATCGAGGCGGAACCCTCCCGCGCCGACGAGGACGAAGAGGAACAGGCGCTTCCTGCAAGCCCGGACGAAGTCCCGAAACAGGCTGAAGCGCCCGAGGTTCCCGCGAAAACCGTTGAGATCCAACCCTCCCCCCCGACCGCTGGCGAGGAGGAAACGCTGCCACAGGCTCCTTCCGACACTGAGAAGACACCTGACGAACCGACCGAAACGCAACCTGCACCCTCAACAGAAGAACAGGAACTTCCTGCGAGTCTGGACGAAGATTTGCAGCAGGCCGAAGTGCCAAAGTTTGCCGAAGCGCCCAGAGACACCGCTGAGGAGGACGTAGGAGAGGAAGAAGGAAAGGACGGAGCCGAGGCGGAGGACGTCGAAGAACCTGCCGTTGGTGGTGTTCCCAAACGGCGGTTCGGGATCCCGCTACCCAGCCGTAAGACGACGACCTCGATAGCTGCCGGTCTCCTAGCCGGTATACTTGTCGCCGGATGGTTGACAGCCCACAGCACACGTCAGTCGAGAGACCTTGCGGAGATAGTCGAATCAGGCGGCGGCCTGCTTACACCTCTGGACATGGCAAAAAACCTGATGGAGGAAAACAAATACGCCTCCGCGCGGGATCTGCTCCAGCGGTTTGTCGACGCAACGCCGCAAAGCGCGGAACGCTCCGAGGGACTGTTTCTGCTGGCGGAAAGCATCCGGGCCCTTCAGAAGGCACATCCCACCGAGATCGGGTACACGGAGGCGCGTGAGACGTACAGGAAGGCGATGGACGCCGACCCGGCAAGTCCGCGCGTGCCCCGGGCGATCAGGAGCATCGCCGAGACATATCTCGCCGAAGAGATGCACGAGGAGGCGCGCAAGTCGCTCGAGGAGCTTGTCAGAAAACATCCGGACCTGACGGATATCGCGGATGTCGAGTTCAAGATCGCCGACACCTACTTCATGCAAAAAGACAGTCCCGCCGCGATACGAAAGCTGCGTGCGGTCATTGCCGATTACCCCGACTCGCCGGCGGTAACGCAAGCAAAGCTGCTTCTCGCAAGAACGTTCCAGCTTGAGCGCGAGTTCGACAGGGCGTCCAAGCTCTATGAAGACGTCCTGAGTGCGTTTCCACAGGACCACTTCGGCGCCGAGGCACAGGAACGGCTTGGGGACGTGGCGTTCGAGCGCAGCGACTACGTGAAAGCCGTTGCGCTATACAAGAAGCGTGTCGAAATGCCCGTGGCGGTAGAGGACAACGATCGCGTCTTGCTCAAACTTGCGCGTTCTCAGGCGGCGACCGGCGACTGGAGAGGCTGCGCCGGGACATGCCGAACCATGCTCAGCGTGGTCGAAGAGAGCGAGCTTGAACCGGAAATGGTGGTACAACTATGTCGCGCGGAACAAGAACAGGGTCGCATCGAAGCCGCAATACAGTATGCGTACGAGGGACATGCGAAGTTCCCCGAAAACGCCCTTCTTGTCAAGAACCTGGCTGGATTGTACTACGATAAAGGAGATTACGAAGAGGCCGCGCACCTTTATGATGAAGCCGTGCAGCTGGCCTCGGATGACCCGCAGGCGTGGTTCAGAGGAGGAGCGGCGCATTTTGAAGCGGGCGACCTCGAATCGAGCCACAGGAATTTACGCGAGCTCACAAAGCGGTTCCCGTCGGACGAACTGGCTTACGACGCGTATCTCAAACTTGCGGACATTTACCACCAGCGAGGCGATCCGGAAAGGGCGATAGACCTGCTCAGTTCGCGGCTGGATGACCATGTGGTCTCGGCTCGTCGTCGCCCAATCCTGTCGAAAATCGCCTCGATATACCTTGATCTCGGCTTGCCGGGACAGGCCGCCGACACGCATGCCAAGATGCTCGACGGCGTCGACGACAACGAGGTTTTCGCCCGGATGGGCATAGCCCGCTTGCAGGCGGAACGCTGGGATTTGGGGCTGAGCGCGATTGGAGAAGTCGACCGGTCCCGCGTAACAGACGAGCTCGCATACGACATGTTTGTCGAAATGGGCGTCGCGTTGCGCAGCTTCGGAAACTTGCCGGGCGCAATGGAGAACCTCGAGACCGCCGTGATGCAGTATCCTGCTCAGAGAGATGAGCGCGGTGTCAAGGTACTGCTGCGTACATATCTAGCCGCCAACAAGGTGACCGACGCGGCAAATCTCGTTGAAACGTTGGAAGGCTGGGCCTCCCGTGACGTAACGCGAGGCGCTCTCATGGCGCAGGTCAGGCTTATCTGGGGCGACAGCCTGTCCTCACGCGGCAGCCACGCAACCGCACTGGAACAGTTCACCAAGATTGCGAGCGAGGAGGACCTCCCCGACTCAATAAAGGAATGGGCGACCTACCAGAAGAGCAACAGCTACTTTCATTTATCTCGTTACGGCGAGTCCGCCGCCGCATACGAGGAGTTCTTGACCAGCTACCCTTCATCGTTGTGGAAAAACACCGCCCAAACAAAGCTCAATTTGGCAAAACTGGAAGTTAAACTCAGTGACAGGGAGCTCTGATCGTGTCAGAACAGGCGCTTGCAGCGTGTGCGAAGGAACTCGAGGCTAACCTCAACGCCGAGATGGCTCTGTACGAGCAGCTTCGCGAACTCGCGCGTGAGACCGAGCTGGCGGCACGACGCGCAGACAACGAGGCGGTCGCCGAGTTGATGACGCGCAAGAACGATGTTATCACCGAGCTGCGACGTGTGTCCGCAGCGACGGACAGTCTGAGACAGGATCTCGCCCGGCACCCCGATGTACCGGCCGATATACAGAGCAGGGTGTCGGAGGCGCTCGGGCGTACGGCAGGTGTGCTGGAGGAGTTGTTGGTCATTGAACGAGGAATCGAGCAACCTCTCAGGTCGATGATGGGCTCGACACAAGCGCAACTGTGGGAAGCCGCGCGTGGACGACGACTGATCGAGGGATACCGTCCAGCGCGCGTGACGGAACCTCGCTTTATGGACAAACGACGATGAGCGTGTCACTAACTGAAAACCTGGCCGCCGCCTTTGAGACGTTTAACGAGACTACACAGCGTCTCAAAGCGGCATACGATAAACTCCAGGAAGAACTCGCCCAACTGGACCGCGAACTGGAAGAAAAGAACCGCCAGTTGGTCCTGAAAGTGGACGAACTCAACCGCACCAAGAACTACCTCAACGATGTCCTTGAAGCCATGACTGACGGGGTCATCGCGGTTGACATTGACGGCAATATTACGACGTTCAACTCGGCGGCGCAGAGGATTACAGGTTTCGTGGCGAGCGAGGTTAAGGGGAGGCGCTGCAGCGAGGTTTTCGGCGACGGGTTCGGCGATCCGCCTCGGCTCGGAGTCTGCTTATCGCCACAGCCGCCTCACGTTGCGACCGAACTGCGGTCGAAGGCTGGCACCGCGGTACCGGTGAGCCAGAGCGTGGCCGTGCTGACCGACCGAGAAGGAAATGTGGTAGGCGCCGTCAAGGTGTTTCAAGACCTGAGTGAAGTGACGAAACTGCGAGAACAGGTACGCCAGAAGGACAGGCTGGCGGCGGTCGGACAGATGGCCGCCACCGTCGCGCACGAAATAAGAAATCCGCTCGGCGGAATTGAGGGGTTCGCGGCGCTGCTCGCCCGCGATATAGATCAAGATGACCCGCGCAGACGCCTTGTCGAGAAGATCCGTGCCGGCACGAGAAGCCTCAACCGGGTTGTGGGCGAACTGCTTGCCTTCACTCGACCGATGGAACTCAAGTTCGAGGATATCGACGCTGAGGACCTTCTCAGGTCCGTCCTGGTGCTTGCCGGCGACGAACGTGACGGCATTGATGTGCGCATAAAGTCCGGGCTTCGGGAGAAACGCGATATACTGCACGGCGACTCTGAAATGCTCGCACAAGCCCTGTTGAATCTCGCGCTCAACGCCTTCCAGAGCATGCCGAGCGGCGGTGAGCTCGAGATCGGAATCAGCGCCGAGCCGAGATCCGAGGAGGGACCCGCCTCGGTGAGGCTCACGTTCACTGACACCGGTTGCGGCATACCGAACGAGCGGTTGCCTCGGATATTCGAGCCGTTTTTCACGACGAAGGAGAAGGGGACGGGTCTCGGTCTGGCCTTTGCGTCGCGCGTCATCAAAGGCCACGGCGGCCGGATCACCGTTAGCAGCGAAGAGGAGGTCGGTTCGACCTTCCAGGTGTGGCTGCCATGTTCAGCGCACCAACGTACCGGTATCCAGGGAGACGGCAATGGCGGCTAGCGTTCTTGTCATAGATGACGAGCAGTTGATGCGTGACTTCGTCAAGGAGACGCTTAGTCGCTCGGGGTATGAAGTGGCGATCGCCTCGGACGGCAAGAGTGGGATGGATATCCTCGAGAAAGAGCCTATTGATCTCGTCGTGACGGACCTCAAAATGTCACGAATGGACGGGTTGGAGGTGCTTCACCGGGTTAGCACCGGGTTTCCCGGAGTGGGTGTCGTGGTCATGACCGCTTACGCCACGGTGGAAACGGCTGTCAGCGCCCTCAAAGACGGCGCGGTTGACTACATCATGAAACCGTTTACCCCGGACGAGATCGAGGTCGTCGTGGAAAAAGCGCTGGAACACAGGCGGCTTGAGGAGGAGAACCTGTACCTCCGTTCGGAACTCAAAGAACTGTACAACTACAACCAGATGGTCGGCAAGAGCAACGCGATGCTCGCGGTTCACGACCAAATACGAAAGGTCGCTCCAAGTCGCGCCACAGTTCTCATATGCGGCGAGACCGGCACCGGAAAGGAGCTTGTCGCACGCGCTATACATTACACGAGCCCGCGACGCAACAAACCGTTTATCAAGATCAATTGTGCCGCTCTTTCGGCGGGCCTGCTGGAGAGCGAGCTTTTCGGTCACGAGAAAGGTTCGTTCACAGGCGCGGACAGAAAAAAGATTGGAAGATTCGAGCTCGCCAACGAGGGGACGCTGCTTCTGGACGAGATCAGCGAGATGAACGTCGATCTCCAGGCGAAACTCCTTCGCGTGCTGCAGGAAAGAGAGTTCGAGCGCGTGGGCGGCACAACGCCTATCGGTGTCGACACGCGGATAGTGAGCACGACCAATAAGGTGCTGAGCGAGGCTGTCGAATCCGGAAAGTTCCGCGAAGACCTGTATTTCAGGCTCAACGTCGTGCCTATTCACCTGCCCTCATTGAGGGAAAGAAAAGAGGATATACCTCTGCTCGCAGAACATTTCGTGAAAAAATTCAGCCGCGAGAACGGTAGACGCGTCGAGAAAGTCTCACCGGAAGCGATCAGAATGCTGATAGAACACTCCTGGCCGGGAAACGTGCGCGAGCTCGAGAACTCTATCGAGCGAGCGGTTGTGCTCAGCGGCGATAAGGTACTGCGGCCGGAGCATTTCTCATTCGGGCCGGGGACCGTCAGGAGCGGTCGCGGCAACGGCGTCTCCGTGCCTCACGGCAGCACGGTGGACGAGACCGTCAGAATACTGATCGAGGACACGCTCGACAGATGCAACGATAACCGGACTCGCGCGGCGCAATCGCTCGGTATAAGCGTGAGAACGCTCAGAAACAAGCTTCACGAATACGCCGCGAGGATGGACAATTGACGAGAGGCGCTGGAGGTGAGTATAGAGGGACAACTGGGCAATAGTTGCTTCATGTGGGGAAAACTTTGCTCTCCACTTGCGTTGGCCGCGATGGCGGTGCGAACGTTTAACTCATTGTGCGAGAATACGTTCCGACTATCCGGCATGGGCAACTTGGTTTGGCATATGATTTGCCCTTATATGAGTCGATGGGAAGTCCCCTGCGCGGGATGTAGCGGAAAGAAGGAGAGGAGCTGATTGTGGCAAGTTTTCGTGGCGTAAGCGCGATAGACGTTCTGGAGGTAAGCCTCAGGTTGCTCGAACGCAATAATCATTTGCTGGCCAACAACATAGCGAACATTGATACCCCTAACTTCAAGCCGAGCCACATCGATTTTCAAGAATCGCTCCGGGGTGCCCTGGGGCAGACGGGAGGCGGCGGCAGACACGGGGGCCTGCGGGTCGTCATGGAGGAAGACGGTATCGAATCCAGGAACGACGGCAACACCATTGACATCGAGACCGAAATGATGAAACTGGCGGAGAACACCAATAAGTACAACATCTATTCAGGGTTGCTGAATAAGAAATTTGACATGATGAAGAAGATGCTCGCGGGTCTCCGATAGGAATCAGGGGACTTCTGAACTGCTTTAGAAAGGACATCAGGACGTGGATGCGGCATTTGGAGCTTTTGAGATAAGCCATTCGGGGTTGCGCGCGCAACGAATACGGCTGGACGTCATCGCCAACAACATCGCCAACATAAACACGACCCGCACGCCGCAGGGCGGTCCGTTCCGGAGGCAGATGGCGCTATTTTCCGCCAACCCTCTTGAGCCGGCACCGATATCTGACGGGCGCGGTGTTGAAGTGTCGCAGATCGTGCCCGACATGAGCCCGTTCAAGACAGTCTACGATCCGGGACACCCGGACGCGGATGCGAACGGGTACGTTCTGATGCCGAACGTAGACGTTGCGGTCGAGATGGTGGATCTGATATCGGCCACGAGGTCGTACGAGGCAAACATAGCGTCGATCAACGCGACGAAACAGATACTCAGAAAAGCGCTCGAAATAATTGAGCCATAATATGATAGCTCATGGAGAACGGTTGCCGTTGAACGCGGTAACTGCTGTGGCGGGGCGATTTTGCCTATAGTGTTATAATATATAGGGTGGTGCAATATAGGAGGTATTTACTATGGCCGGCGGTGACCTCAGTGTCCCGGGAGTTGGCCCGAAGCATATCTTGCCGCAGCCGCCTCCGCCGCCCTCGGTTCGAGGGGAAGAGAAGCTTGCCTTCAAAGACCTTCTTCTGAACTCGATCACCGAGGTGCAACGATTACAGACACAGGCTGACCAGGCAATCAAAGACCTTGCCGCGGGGGAGATAGCCGATGTGAGCCAGGCGCTCATTGCGGTCGAGAAGGCCGATATAGCTTTCACCACAATGATGCAGATCCGGAACAAGATTATCGAGGCGTACACGCAAGTCATGAGGATGTCAGTATAGTGCGGCGCCGCACGGATGCGAGCGCGAAGTTTGATGGTGACGTAAGGACAATGAAGAGAGGACAACGGAGTGTAAGACTGAAGCCAAGGTAGGCGCCTGGAGTCAGGGTGGTGCGATGGAATTCTTCAGGCAGTTAATCGAAGGTATAGTCGCGGCCTGGGGCAAACTCAACGCGAGCGCCAGGGTGAATATAGGTCTCGCGGCGGCCGCGGTGGTGGTGGCGGTAGTTCTACTGGTGACATGGGGAGGCAGACCGAATTACGTAGTTCTGTACAGCAACCTTGCTGATGAAGATGTCAACACCATCGTATCAGACCTGGACGGAAAAGATGTCCAGTATCAGATCGCCGCTGGTGGTACCGCCATACGAGTCCCGTCATCCAGGGTGTACGAGCTGCGCAACCAGCTTGCAGGACAGGGTCTGCCGAGAGGAGGCGGTGTAGGATTCGAAATATTCGACCAGTCGCCTCTCGGTGCCACCGAGTTTAGGGAGCGAGTTAACTACGAGAGGGCGCTCAATGGGGCGCTGGCGCGCACAATAGCCGCGCTTGACGATGTGCGCAACGCGCGCGTGCGCGTGACGATCCCGGAGGACGCGCTCTTCGCGGAGGAGCAAGAGGAGCCAAGCGCATCCGTATTGCTGTCGCTGGCGCGGCCCGGCGCCCTGCGGCCAGCGCAGGTCGACGCGATATTGCACCTCGTGGCGACGGGCGTCAAGGGGCTCAGACAGAGCAACATCGCCATTGTGGACAGCCAGGGTAAGGTCCTCGCGTCGCCGACTGATGATGCCGATTCGGCGGTAGACCTTGGGAACAGACAGCTCGCGGCTGTCAACGACTACAACGAAACCTGCGAGGCCAAGGCCAGACAGAAGCTGAAGGAAACTCTCGGGACGCGCAATTGCGTGGTAACGGTCAGCGCCACACTCGATTTCGACGAGTTGGCAACGACAAAACGCGAGTATGGCGAAGGAATACCAATTAGCGAGAAGACAGACAAAGACACGATTACCACAACAACGGCTCTCCCGGGAGGGCCGGTCGGTGTGACCGCAGGCGTGCCGAGGCCCGGGATTGGTACACCGACCACAACGACGAATAAACGAACCGACTCGACAATCACAACGTACGTGGCGCCGGAAACCTGGACGCAGGCGAAAAAGGCTACGGGAACCGTCACTAAACTGGTCGTTTTCGCGGGAGTCGAAGGCACATACCTGACTGACGAGGAGACCGGAGAGAAAACCTATCAGCCGCTGGACAGCACGCAGCTCGAGTTTTACAGAGGGCTTGTTGTTGCGGCCGTCGGCGCGGATGAGACCCGAGGGGACGTGGTCACGGTGAGCGACATGCCATTCGAGGAAGCTGCAATAGCTGCGACGCTGCCGGGTCCGCCCTGGTATTCCGGGCTGCCCGTCGCACAAATAGTATTGAGCATCGCGGCGCTCGTCGCCTTTGTGTTGCTGCGCTCCACACTGGGGAAGATGGCTGCCGCGCCCAAAGCATCTGCGGTGGAGGTTATGCCAGAGGAACAGTTCGAAGTCCCGGAGCAAGCCGCATTCAAAGAGAAAGTTAAAGAGCAGATCGCGACCCTTTCGAGAGAACAACCGGATGTGGTCTCTGGTGTACTGAGGACGTGGCTTGCTGAAGACTAGCGAGGCAACCGCCATTTTGATTTGGACGATAGGTGTTGACACAAATGCCAGCTAACTTGACAAGCAGAAAGAAAGCCGCGGTCCTGATAGCGAGCTTGGGACCGGAAATATCGTCACGCATCTTGCAGACTCTTTCAGACGAGGATATCGAGATGCTCACGCTCGAGATCGCCACCCTGGGCAAGGTCGAGCCGGAGACCAGGGGCGCGGTACTCGAAGAGTTCTATCAGATGCTGCGCGCGAAGGAGTACATCACTACCGGCGGAATGGATTACGCCAGGAGCATCCTCGAAAACGCGCTGGGCGCCGAAAAAGCTGTGGAGATTCTGACGAAACTCCAGGGTACGCTTCAGGATATCCCGTTTGAGTTCATCAAGAAAGCGGACCCGAACCAGATCATCAACTTCATACAGGACGAGCATCCACAGACGATTGCACTGATACTGGCGCACCTCGACCCGGAGGTTTCCGCGACCATCCTTGGCGCGCTGGATCCGATCGTGCAAGCCGAAGTCATCATGCGCATAGCCACGATGGACAGAACACCCCCGGAGATCGTCAAGGAGGTCGAGGCAATCCTGGAGAGGAAAGCCGCAACGGTGTTCAGCCAGGGGTTCACCTTCGCCGGCGGCATCAAGGACGCTGCCGAGGTGCTTAATCGAGTCGACCGCGGTACCGAAAAGAATATTCTGTCCGCCCTTGAAGAGAAGCACCCGGAGCTAGCTGACGAGATCAAGACGCTCATGTTCGTGTTCGACGACATAGTCCTCGTGGATGATACAGGAATCCAGAAAACTTTGCGCGAGATTGACAACAAGGATCTTGCCCTCGCTCTGAAAGCATCGAACGAAGAGGTCAAACAGAAGATCTACAAGAACATGTCGGATCGCGCCAGGCAGCTAATCGAGGAGGAACTCGAGTTCATGGGGCCTGTACGGCTCAGGAACGTCGAGGAAGCACAGCAGAAGATTGTCGCAGTGGTCCGACGGCTTGAAGAGGCTGGAGAAATCATAATAGCCGGACGCGGCGGAGGAGAGGACGAGCTCGTTGTCTAAGGTAATCAAAATTGAGGAGCATAGTGAGAACGAGGCGCGGTGGGTGAAGTACAGCCGCGAGAAGCTTGCGGAACGAGGCGACGATGCCATCTTCGACATCGCGCACTCCGGCGAGGCCGCTGATCCCGCTCAACTGATCGCACAGGCTCGTGCCGACGCCGAGCGGACGCGACGCGAGGCGTTCGACGAGGGACGCGAGGAAGGCTTGGACAAGGGCGCCGAGGAGGTGCAGGGCGCTCTTTCGGTTCTCCGGAACCTCACCAGCAGTCTCAAGGAGCAGGAACAGAAACTCATAGACCAGATTGGGCAGGATGTGATCAGGCTTGCCGTGGCGGTGGCCGGAAAGATCATCGGAAAAGAGGCCGCGGTTGACCGCGAGATCGTCAAACGGTGTGTTGCTCGTGCTATAGAGAAGATTCTGGAGCGTGAACGGCTGGTTATCTACGTCAATCCCGTCGATCTGCCTGTCGTCATGCAGTACAAGGACGAGTTGATTGGGATGTTCGACGGGATTAGAGAGATCGAGGTCGTGGGCAGCGAAAACGGTATATCCCCCGGAGGATGCACAGTAGAAACGGACCTCCTGAAAGCAAACGGCAAAATAGAAAACCAGCTCGAGGAGATCTTGCAGGGTCTCCTGGAATAACGGGGCAGAAATGGGAGATAGCGAGGTACAAAACGTGGCGGAGGACGCTCGCGCGCCCGATCTGTCACAAGCGATCGGCAAACTCGACGAGATAGACCCGATCCTGCTGCATGGCAAGGTGACGCAGGTGGTGGGGCTGGTAATTGAAGCTACAGGTCCCGCCGTCTCCGTAGGCGACCTGTGCTACGTCCATCCTCGAGACGGAGAGGAACCGATCCCGGCGGAAGTGGTGGGTTTCAGAGGCAAAAGCGCTCTGCTGATGCCGCTCGGCGACATGAGAGGCATCGGTCCGCAAAGCGTTGTGGTGCCCAGTTTCAAACCGCCAACCGTGAAGCTCAGCGTCGACCTGCTCGGTCGCGTTATAGACAGCGTCGGTTTACCCATCGACGGTAAGGGACCCGTCAAGTGCAGCGAGGAGTACCCGCTCGTCAACAAGCCAATGAACCCCCTCGATAGGGAGCGAATACGTGAACCTCTTGCTACCGGTGTCAAGGCGATTGACACCTGTCTGACATGCGGTAAGGGTCAGCGCATCGGCATATTCTCGGGCAGCGGTATAGGCAAGAGCACGGTTCTGGGCATGATCGCCCGCCATACGGAGGCGGATGTGAACGTGATCGCGCTCGTCGGCGAACGAGGCAGAGAGGTTAAGCGGTTCATCGAGGAGGATCTCGGCGAACAAGGTCTGGCACGATCCGTCGTCGTCGCCGTCACGTCCGACCAACCGGCACTTCTGAGGTTGCAGGGCGCTTTGGTGGCGACGGCCGTGGCCGAGTACTTCCGCAACCAGAAAATGGACGTGCTGCTCATGATGGATTCCGTCACGCGGTTCGCTATGGCGCAACGCCAGATCGGTCTCGCTATTGGTGAGCCGCCTACCACCCGGGGGTACCCCCCGTCGGTCTTCGCGCTCCTGCCGCAACTGCTCGAACGCGCAGGCACATCCTCGGCCGGAAGCATCACCGGCATCTACACCGTGCTCGTGGAGGCCGACGACATGAACGAGCCCATATCTGATTCCGTAAGAAGCATACTTGACGGGCATGTCGTCCTGTCGCGGGAGCTCGCGAGCCGCAACCATTATCCCGCGATAGACATATTGCAGAGCGTCAGCAGGGTGATGGTGGACGTTGTGGCGAAACGCCACACCGCAGTAGCTAATCAGGCCAGAAAGGTTCTCGCAACATACAAGGAGGCGGAAGACCTGATCAACATCGGCGCCTACATTGAGGGAAGTAACCCGGACATAGACTATGCCAGGCAGAAAATAGCCGCGTTGAACATGTTCCTGACGCAGAACGTGGAGGACCATTTTGGCCTTCAGGACAATATACCTGAACTGGAGAGGATATTCGGCGGGGATGTGATGCTGCCGAGCGAGCTGGTAGCTGCAGAGGTCTAAAAGGGAGGTACGAACCATGCCGCCGCGGGCGTTTAAGTTCAGATTTGCCGCCCTGCTCAGGTACAGGAAGAGGGTTCTCGACAGATTGTCGCTTGAACTCGCCGACTTGCAGCGGCATCTGCTCGAACGCGAAGCTGAAATGTTCGATCTCGAGAGGCGTCACTCAGCGTGTACCGATGACCTTGCAGAGCGTATCGCGGGCAAAGTGGATCCGGAGCTGATTATCATGTACCACAACTACCTGCTCCTTCTCGGCGGCAGGATCGAGCTTGTGCAGCACGAGATTACGCGCCTGAACGGCCAGGTCCTCGACAAGACCAAGGAGGTTGTCGCCGCATCGAAAACGAGGAAGATCGTCGAGAGGATACGCGAGCGCGATATGGTCACGTTCAACAAGCTCCTGGAGGACATGGACCGCAAAATACTGGACGAGGTGGGCGCAAACAGGGCTTCGGCAATAAGAGGAGGGGCTTCAGGGATAGCTGCCCGGCAGACTAGGTGAGAATGCGATGAAAATAGTCATCTACATCGTTGTGGCACTGCTCGGTTTCTGCGCGGTGGTAGCCGCAACTCTCTACTTCAAAGGTGCGCTGAACAAGGATACTATCGCGACCTTAATGGGCAAAGAGCCCCAAGACCAAGAGGAAATTACCCCGCCTTCCGGCCAGCCGTTGATGCCGATCGCGACCGCGCTGAACGAAAAGGAGAAGCAGCTCGCTCAGCGCGAAGAAGAGGTCGCGAAAGAGGAAGCCAGGATTAAGCAGGAGCGAGCGGATCTCGAATCGGAAAGAAAACAACTGGAAAACTTGCTCAAGAAAATGGAAACCCAGCTTGTGGCGCTCGACGCGGACGAAACGCAACGACTTTCCGATCTGGCGAAAACATACGCGGAGATGGAACCTCAATCGGCTGCGCAGATACTCGACCAAATGTTCGAGGATGGCGCGGCGGACGACTCAATGAAAGATGACGCAGTGAAGATCCTTCGGCAAATCAAGGCGAAGGACCGCGCGGCGATTGTCGAGCTGATGAAGAGCTCCGTGGCCGTATCGAGGGCGCTCATGTCGGCAACGCAGAACTAATGGTCGGTAGTGTGGGGCGAAGTCAGTTGGATAGTTGAGGGAGACATATTGAGATCTGGAAGGAGGTGATCGGCAACTTTTTTTCAGCGGTACGCTACTCTAAGAGAGAAAGGAGGTGAATACGTGATATGACAGGTATTGTCGAAGCATGTTCTATCGGCGCCCAGGGCACGACCGTCGTCGACGGTTCCCAAGGCGCCACTGGAAAAGGCGAAGCTGATGTTGAGAGTCTCTTTGCCGCATTGTTGGTCGCGTTCAGTTGTGGTCTCGTCGCTCCGGATGGGCAGCTCGAGGGCGGCCCGACAACGCAGTCACCCGAAGGTGACATCGTTGCCGGAGGAGTCGAGGCCGGCGGCAACACGTCGGCGCTGCCTGGACAGGTGACGGCCGTTTCGGCAGAACCCACTGGGGCTCAGGGCCATTTGCCCGTGCTCGAAGGGGCGGTCCCGGGGACTTCCGAGGCCGCTGGACTACCGCCGGCCGAGGCAGCGCTTCCGGAGGCTCCGGCGACTGTGCAACAGGCGAGTGTCGTGAATGAGGCAGGAGAACAGATGCCCGTCGAGGCGTTTCCCAATGCTTCAGGGGCCGCGTCCGTTGCGAACGCGGCGAACGAGGTAGCGGCGGACGAGTCCGCGTTCTCCGCGAGGCTGGTTGCGAGCCCGCAACCGCAGCAGTTGGAGACACCGGTCGCCGCTCCGCTCGAAGCAGAGCAGTCTGGCCCGCTGCCCCAGGGAAGTCCGGCGCCCGTTGCGAGCGCCGCGGCGTCGACAGCTGATCCCAGAACCTTGGCGTTCGTCGAAGAAGCCGGCGAACCACAGGGCGAGATACTCCCGGTGGAGTCCACCAACGCGAACGAAACGGGATCGGCTCCGTCGGGCTTCGCACACAAGCCGGCTCGGGCAGAGCCCGCACTGTTTGGAGCGCAGCAGGAAACGCAACAGGACGGCAACGACTCCGCGCGCGGTCAAGGCGAAAGGATGTTTCCCGGAAACCTTGTCCGCTCGCATCAGACTAGCGCACCGCGTATCTCGAACGGGTTCGATAGCAGTCTGTTGCGAGCCTCGGACGTTACAGAATCTCAGCTCGCACAGTCGGTCGTCAACCAGACGGTGAAAAGCGTGCTTCTGTCCGTGCGAGGCGGCTCTTCGGAACTGCGCGTCCGGCTGAAACCACAACATCTGGGCGAGCTGCACCTGAGAGTGGCCTTCAGGGATAATGTTCTGCACCTGGACGTGAGTACGCAGAGCACGGTGGTCAAGAGCGTTATAGAGAGCAATCTCGGCCAGCTGCGTCAGTCGCTCGACAACAGCGGTCTCGATACCGGCAGGTTGTCCGTTACCGTCGATCCTGACCTGTCCTCCGGCGAACATTCCGGCCGACAGGCCCACGCGTTCCAGCCGTCTGAGAACGATTGGAGCGAAACGTATCACGGACGTCACGCGGACGAGGAACTGACCCCGGACGCGGTATATACAATCGCAAGGATGCGTTACGCGGTCGGCCAACTTGACCTGATCGCGTAACATAAGGAGGTGAACATTTTGGAAGTAGGTGCAATTGCAGGATATGCCACGGCAGCGGCCGCGGCATCTACCCAGCCACAGCAATCGCTGGGCACAGACGCGTTCATGCAGCTGTTGGTGACGCAACTGGCCAACCAGGACCCGCTCAACCCGATGGACGACCGCCAGATGATTACGCAGCTGGCTCAGTTGAGCACGCTCGAACAGATGACCAGCATGAACGCTGAGCTCGAGGTTCTTCGCCTGATTCAGGCGACCGGCCTCGTCGGCAGGACCGTCGACGCACTGCGCTTTGACGGGACCCGAGTGATCGGCGAAGTCACGGAGGTGGCGTTCGCGGAGGATGAGCCCCTGCTGGTCGTCGGGGACTCACTCATCTCGCTCGACAACCTGCTCAGGGTGCTGGCTACGGAACCGGAGGCAGTAAGTGATGGTGGATAAAGTTCAGCCGATTACAGAACCGAGAGCGGCAACGCCCAAGCAACGGGCGGCGCCCTCGCGTACCACCACCAGCGGTCCTGGCTTCGACGCCGTTCTGCGTGAGAAGATCGGGGAGGGCACTGAGGTAAGGTTCTCGGCGCACGCCCTGAGGCGGCTTGACAGCCGCAAGATCCAGATCACCCCTGCAGAGAAAAGCATCATAGAGCAGGGGGTGCAGAAGGCCGCCGAGAAGGGAGCGCAAGAGTCGCTTCTGCTCACCGACAGGTTCGCCCTCGTAGTGAGCGTAAGGAACCGTACCGTCATCACGGTCGCGCACAACGACGAGCTCAACGACGGCGTCTTCACCAATATCGACAGCGCCGTCATATGTCGTCACAGCGACCCGACGTCGAGCCGGTTTGACGGAACAAGGTTGAGGCTGGACCTCGCTTGAGAGGAGGTCTCGAGGCTGCCGAATGACTGAGGCAGCCATGACAAGGAGGTTGAGAGTATATGGGTACTGCGATATTTGCAGGGGTTAGCGCGTTACAGAGCCAGCAGCAACGGCTCAACGTGATAGGTAACAACATCGCTAACGTCAACACCACAGGGTTCAGGAGCGCCAGGGTGATCTTTCAGGATCTCCTGAACCAGACCATAACCAGCGCCTCGCCGGCGCAGTCTGGTCGCGGAGGCATCAACCCGCGCCAGATCGGTCTCGGTGTTACCGTGGCGAGCATTGACACGGACTTCAATCAGGGGTCGATCTTCAACTCGAACGGCATAGCGGATTTCGCGATTCAGGGCGACGGGTTTTTCATCCTCGCCGCCGGCTCGGGGCAATTCTACACCCGCGACGGGTCGTTCGGGTTGGACTCGAACGGCACCCTGGTTGATCCCGCAACCGGCATGATGGTGCAGGGGTACACTGCCGTGGACGGGGTAATTGACACGTCCCAGCCGATCGGCACCATAGTCATCCCTGTAGGGGGCGCCGGGCGCACAAGAGTCACGACTATAGCAACGTTGATGGGCAACCTGGATTCCGAGGCGCTCGTGGGCGACACGATCCAGAGGGTGATCCGCGTTTTTGATACCCTCGGTACGGTGCAGGAGGTAACGCTGACGTTCGAGCGTATGGGTGTGAACACGTACGACTGGACGGCCACTCACCCGTCCGTACCGGCACCCGGTAACGTCGGCACCGGCACAGTCACCTTTGACGCTAACGGACAGTTCTCCAGCACCACCAACGATGTTGTCAGCATCCCGCTGACCAACGGGGCCGTCACCCCGCTTGACTTCACCCTGGACTTTACCGGTGCGACGCAGCACGCGGACGAGGACACCATAGCGCTGACCAACCAGGACGGGCTGCCGCCCGGTGTGCTCGAATCGTTCAGCATAGCTGACGGCGGCGTGATCAACGGCGTGTTCTCGAACGGGTTGACCGAGGTGCTCGGTCAGGTGGCGGTGGCGATATTCAACAACCCGGGCGGGTTGATCCGCGAGGGATCTAACGTATTCAGCGTCTCGCCCAACTCCGGCATAGCGCGCGCGGGGCTGGCCGGCACTGGCGGACGAGGCATGGTGAACGGCGGCGTGCTCGAGGGCTCGAACGTTGACATTGCGACCGAGTTCAGCAACCTGATCATCGCTCAGAGAGCCTTCCAGGCCGGCGCTCGTTCGATAACAACCGCAGACGTGCTACTCAGCGAGGCGGTTAATCTCGTGAGGTAGCGGTAAGAGGTGGCGATAAGACGAAACGGGGCAGTTGTGGCGGGGGGGGGGGGGGGGTGTGTGTCACCCCAAACCACCCCCC
>CBFDCQ010000043.1:0-25977 GCA_965603355.1 uncultured bacterium | reverse complement strand
GCCCGTTTGACCAGCCGTCCCTCCTCGATGATCGCTATCTCGTCCGCGACGCGTTCCATATCCACCAGCACGTGCGACGAGAGGAAAACCGTCTTACCTTCCTCCTGTATCGTGCGGACGATACTCTCGAGGAAATCGCGACGCACCATCACGTCGAGCCCGCCGGTCGGCTCGTCCAGCACGAGCAGTTCCGGGGCATGTGCCAGCGCGAGCGTCAGCGCAAGCTTCGCCACCATACCTTTCGACAGCTCCTTGACCTTCTTCCTGGGATCGAGCTCGAACCTGGTGAGCAGCTCCGCACACTTCCCGTCCTGCCACGTGGGATAGAACGATGAGGTGAACCGCGTCAGTTCGCCCACAGTCATCCATTTATAGAAATGGTGACTCTCCGGCACGTAACCGACACGCTTCTTGATGTCAAAACTCTCTTTGCGCGAGTCAAGACCGAGCACAGTCGCCGACCCTGCCGTCATCGGCAGCAGACCCAGCAGCATCTTGACCGTGGTCGTCTTGCCGGCGCCGTTCCTGCCGATGAAACCGAACACGCTGCCTCTCGGAACGCTCAAGTCAAGGCCGTCAACCGCATGCGCCTTGCCGAACCGCCGTCCAAGCCCTTTCGTCTCAATTACCGTCTCCGCCATAACGCATCCTCCAGACGGGATCATCGCGGTTCCCGTTTCTTCTTCTTCTCATCAAGTTTGGATTCGACTATCTTGCGTATTTCAGCCGGGTTCAGGTCGGAACGCAGCGCCTCATCCACCGCCGCGCCCAGCCGCTCGTCAATTATGCGTTTCCGCTCCTTGCGCGATATCGAAGGCGCCTGCTTGCTCACGAAAACGCCCAGTCCGCGCTGCGTGTACACGACGCCCTCGCGTTCGAGGTCGCGGTAGGCTTTCACCACAGTGTTCGGGTTGACGCGCAGTTGCACGGCAAGCTCCCGGACGGAAGGCAGCTTGTCATCCGCACTGTACGCACCCATTGCGACAGAGTATTTCACCTGGTTTGTGATCTGCGTGAATATCGCTATGCTGCTCGAAGTGTCAATGTGTAGGTACATGAGTTCGCCTCGCTTGACCGCCCAACTGTGCTATCGTCATAGTACAGTGTAACAGATGGCGGGGGTTTTGTCAAGCACTTTTTTCAGGCCCAATCGCAAGAAACTGCTTGACAATCCGCCCGCAAAGTGATTTAAGTATACGAAACAAGCCATGTGGTGCACGTCGGGGCAACCTAATGAACAAACGATACGAGCCTGCGGACCTGAGCAGGGTGCGCACATATTCCCTCTCAGAACGTGAGAACAAGGTAACCGTGGATCAGTGCGGCGCACCGCACGAGAGCGGCGGTTCGGTACGCGATCTTCTCTCGCGTCTGCCGCGGGTGCTCGGCGCTGATGCGCTGCTGAAAGTGGCGGACCACGTCGTTGCGTCGAGACGTGACGGCCGGCCGGTGCTGCTTATGATGGGCGGGCACGTGGTCAAGTGCGGTCTCGGCCCCGTTGTGGTCGACCTCATCGAGCGCGGCGTCGTAACTGCGGTTGCCACAAACGGCGCCGGCAGCATACACGATTTTGAGATGGCGCTGATCGGCGGTACGTCGGAGGACGTGGCCGGTACCATCGACGACGGAAAGTTCGGGATGGCGGAGGAAACCGGCCGGCTCATGAACGAGGCGATCAAGAAGGGCGCCGCCGAAGGGGTAGGGATGGGCCGGGCGCTGGGTCAAGTCCTCGCCGAGGGTGAGTTCCCTCACGGCAACTGTAGCATTCTGGCGCAGGCGTACCGGAGCGGGATTCCTGCAACCGTTCACGTCGGCATCGGCACGGACATTATTCATCAACATCCATCCGCGGACGGTGCGGCCATCGGCGCGACATCGCAGACGGACTTTCGGTTACTGGCTTCGGTGGTAGGCGATCTCGAGGGCGGCGTGGTCATGAACGTCGGTTCGGCGGTGGTGCTGCCGGAAGTCTTTCTCAAGGCGCTCTCTGTCGCACGCAACCTGGGAAACAAGGTGTGCAAGTTCACGGCTGTGGATATGGACATGATCGCGCATTACCGGCCGCGGGTTAACGTGCTGGAACGGCCTACACAGGGCGGCGGCGAGGCGTATCGGCTGGTCGGTCACCATGAGATAATGCTCCCGCTGCTTGCAGCGGCTGTCATCGAGACGATGGAGAAGGAAACGTTCGACGAATGAGTGAATCGCAACACCCCATAGACCCGAGCACGTGTCGCGAGATGATCGATACCGCGCTCGACGCACACCTCAGCCTCACCCGCGCCACCGTGACTCAGTACATTGACAAGATCGTCGAGCTTGCCGACCGCCTTATGCAGGTCTTCGATGCCGGTGGCAAACTTGTCCTTTTCGGCAACGGCGGCAGCGCCGCCGACGCCCAACATATCGCCAGCGAGTTTGTTGGCCGGTTGCGCGGCGAGCGGAAAGCTCTTCCGGCGCTGGCGCTCACTAACGACACGAGCGTCATCACATCTTTAGGCAACGACTACGGTTTCGAAGGGGTATTTGTCCGCCAGGTCAACGCGCTGGTCAACTCCGGCGACGCGGTGATCGCCATCAGCACGAGCGGTCGGTCGCGAAACGTCACCGAGGCAGCTCGTGCGGCACGCGAGCAGGGCGCCTTGGTAATAGCCCTGGTGGGCCGCGACGGCGGCGAGCTCGCGCCGGAGGCCGACGTGGCGCTGATCGTACCCGGAACCGATACGCAGCGTATTCAGGAAGCGCACATATTCATTGCACATCTTCTGTGCGAGATCGTTGACGCGGCTGCAAAGCAAAGAGACGAGTGATGGCGGTCTTTCGTGATTGGGATTTAACCTTACGGCGCGCTCTCGCGGCCGAACGTGAGGCCGGGCGGCGCGTGGTCTTCACAAACGGCTGTTTCGACCTGCTGCATGCCGGGCATGTCGATCTGCTCAAACGCGCAAAAGATCTCGGCGACGTGCTCGTGGTGGGACTTAACAGCGACTCATCCGTGCGTGAGCTCAAGGGGCCGGGACGACCGTTTATGGACGAGGAGGACAGGGCTTTCATACTCGACGCGCTCGAAGCCGTCGATTACGTGGTGCTCTTTTCCGAACCGACACCGAAGGAACTTGTTGATGCGGTACGGCCGGACGTGCTGGTCAAGGGCGAGGATTACCGCGATAAGGTGATAGTCGGCGCCGAACGCGTGCGGGCCGATGGCGGACAGGTGGTGACGGTACCGCTGCTGCCGGACCGGTCATCGACGGCGCTGGTGCAGCGCGTACTCGAGTGTCCCGATACGCCCGAACAGGATGGTGCTGGAACATGAGAAGCGTTCAGCCGGACGAACTGAAGGAGTTGATGTCGCGGTTTGACTCCGTGCGCGTCCTGGTCGTCGGCGACGTGATGATGGACGAGTACGTCTGGGGCCGGGTTGACCGCATCTCGCCCGAAGCGCCGGTTCCCGTGGTTCACGTACAGCGCGAAAGCTGGGTCCCGGGCGGTGCGGGTAATGTGGTTACAAATCTTTGCGCGCTCGGAGTCTCGACGGACCTGCTCGGTTTGCTGGGCGACGATGAACCCGGTCGCGCTTTGCGCGAAGAGCTTGCCGGCAGGGGCGTCGGGGTCGATGGATTACTGTCCGATTCCAGCCGGACGACCATCCGCAAGACGCGCGTCGTAGCTCAACATCAGCAGGTTGTTCGCGTAGACCGCGAGAAACGTGAACCGATCGACGAGGCGCTGACGTCGCGACTTCTTGACGCAGCGTATCGAGCGCTTCCGGAGACCGACGTCGTGGTGATCGAGGACTACGGTAAAGGCATCGTCACGGAGAAGGTCTGTGCCGGTCTCATAGCGAAGGCGCGCGAGCTGGGCAAGCCGGTGCTCGTGGACCCGCAGATACGGCGGTTCCATATGTACCGGGCGACCAACCTCGTCACGCCCAATCTCCGTGAGGCGGCCGATGCCGTCGGCGTGGAACCGCACAACGACGATGAGTGCGCTGAGATGATCGCCCGTCGTCTCAAGGAGATGATCGACTGCGATATGGTGCTCGTAACGCGCGGTGAGGGCGGTATGTCGCTGCTAAAAGCTGACGGGGAGTTCTGTACGATGCCGGCCGCGGCAAGGGAGGTGTTCGACGTCTCGGGTGCCGGCGATACCGTAGTGGCAACCGTCGCGGCGGGCATCGGTGCGGGAGGACGGCCCGAAGCGGCGTGCGCGCTGGCGAACTACGCGGCTGGAGGCGTCGTGGCGAAGCTCGGCACGGCAACTGTGACTCGCGACGAGATCGTGAACGCGATCGAAACCGGTCCTGTTTGACCGGCGTCTGTCCGCGCACAGATTGGTGCTGCGCAGTATTGCGTTTGACTTTTGAGTGTTTGTATGATAGTTTTTTCGTGTTTTGGGTAGCGTGGTGTTGAGGGGTGGAGTTAAACGGAAGGAGTAAGCACATGGCAAAAGCAAAGGCAATGACCAAATCAGCGATCCTAGGCCACCTTGCGGACAAGAACGACATAAGCAAGAAACAGGCTGGCGAAATCGTCGATAGCCTGGTCGCGCTCGCCTACAAAGAGGCGAAAAAAGGGTTCACCATCCCGGGGCTCGGCAAGCTCGTCGTCGTTAACCGCAAGGCGCGTATGGGTCGCAACCCGCAGACCGGCGAAGCGATCAAGATTCCGGCTAAGCGCGCGCTGAAATTCCGTATCGCTAAGGCAGCGAAGGACGGCGTGCTCTGATCGATGTAACGAACACAGAAACAGTAAAGTAGCAGACAAGTCCAGCTAGGTGAGGACGCACATCTCCGCCTTCACCTGGCTGTTCTTTTTTACGGCCCCGGACTCGAGCAGGTAGACTCACACAAGCGGAGACGTGCCCGTATAGGTTCTCTAACCACGAAGATCACGAAGGGCACGAAGAAAGGAACAAATGCAGGCCAAAAACCAGGCACCTATCAAGGGAGTTAGGTGTGCTGTCCCCCCATTTAAACCCGCAAGGGCCACAATAGAAGGTAGGGCGGGCATCTTGCCCGCCATTTGCCTGCATCCGCGGGCGTTAGTTCTGTCGGGCAAGATGCCCGACCTACCTGCGTAGGGGCGAGGCATGCCTCGCCCCTGCATCACAGTCGCGCGGGCTAATCCCAGAAGTAGCGTTTCAACAAGGTGAAGGCTATTATGCCCAGAATGACGAAGAAGATGAGTTTGAGACTTATATCGCGCAGGGTAGCGCTGCTTTCCTCACCGCTGCGGTTCAGTCTGTCTTTGAAATCCTGTTCCTTCTGCTGGCGCTCTCGTTGTTCTTCCTTGAGCTTTTCCATCTGCGCGCGGTACGGTGCTCTCTTTTCCTCTACTTGTTTTTGTTCGGCCTGCCTCTGAGCATCTTCGGCTTGCCTCTGAGCATCGCGGGCGGCTTTCTCCTCCGGAGTGACCCAATCGTCGCCGTCCTTGACAAACCCCCTCTCGGTCATCATGTCCGTAAGCCGTACTTCTCTTTCCTGCGGGCTTTCCGCGATATGTCTGCGGATCTCGTCTTTGGGGACGGTGATGTAGCCGGACCCACGTACCATATCGAGCTTGATCTTGATAGTCTCGTCAGTTTCCTCGACGATCTCGCCCTCGTAACTTCGCCCGTCCTTCAACCTGACAATGTCCCCCAAGGCCGGCCTACATATGAGCGCAATCGCGATAAGGAACAGCAGAAATGTGCATTTGTTCTTCACAGTGCCTAATCCCCCGTAAACAGAAGCCCCGCGATTCTTACCACCTTTCTCACCACATCTACTTTGCCCCGCTGCAAGACCTACCGGTCGATCATCTCGTTCATGCTGCCGGTACGATACCCATCCAGGTCGAGCGCGACGTAATTGTATCCCGCCTTCTTGATCTCGCTGACGATCTCCGCTGTGAACGCCGCGTCGTGGAACCTCGGAATCTCCTCCGGCGCTACCTCTATTCGGGCAACCGTGTCGTGATGCCTCACGCGAAACTGCCGGAAACCCCTTTCACGAAGAACATGCTCGGCCAACCCCACCTTCTTCAGCTTCTCCTCCGTGATCCTGTCGCCGTAAGGGAACCGCGACGCCAGACACGCGAAAGCCCCTTTGTTCCACGTGCTCAACCCCAGCTCTTTGGACATCGCGCGTATCTCGTCCTTGGTGATTTCCGCGTCAAGCAGCGGGCTTCTGATACCAAGCTCCTGGGCGGCCCTGCGCCCCGGCCGCCAATCCGACTGGTCGTCGGCGTTCGTGGCATCCGCCACGGCATCATACCCCTCGCTGCGCGCGATATCCGCCAGCTTGCTGAAAAGTTCCTTCTTGCAGTAATAGCACCTGTCGGGCGGGTTATCGGCAAATCCGTCCACGCCCAGCTCGTCCGTGTCTATGACCGTGTGGCGCGCCCCGAACGTCTTGGCTGTCTCGCAGGCCTGCTCGAACTCGGTCTGCGGGTATGTGGCGGAGGTAGCCGTCACCGCCAGCACTTTGTCCGCGCCCAGCGTATCCAGCGCGATCCTCAGCAGGAAAGTGCTGTCCACCCCTCCCGAAAACGCGACAACCACGCTGCCGATCTCGCGCAGAATCTGCTCCAACTTGACCCGTTTTTCAGAAATATCCACTTCGAAAACCCATATCCGCCCGGCCTCAGGATGCCGAGGCTCTCCGCTGCGTCGTTGTCGTCAGCGAGATTCTATCAAACTGGCCGGCGTAATATCAAACTCGGGCACCTATCAGGAAGCAAGTATCTCACCAAAGGCGACCCCATTTCGGTTGCAAAAAAAGGGAGAATAGTGCTATAATTGTATTTGGAGTATGCAGAACCGGGCCTGGCGCCTCTGGGAGGCACGCGGAAGATATGGTTTCAGCGGGAAGCCGTTTGCTGCTATCGAAGTCGATAGCCCCTTTTTGCGGCTACTTCTGTGCAAACGAGCGCTACCGGTCGCTCGACAGCGAGACAGTTTCCCCGGAACATACCCGAAGACCCTTTCTGCTGGATCGTGGTGGAGCTGTACGCTTTTCAACAGTAAGATATGTGCGGAGGGCGTTGGCGCTTTCGGTCTAATCGGACTGTGCACACGAGAGAGGATGCATTTATGCGGCACACCGTGGCTCACCGACACGGACTGACCCTTGTTGAACTTATTCTCGCGTTGTTCATAATCGAGGTGGCTCTTCTCATCATGGTGCAGACTTTCGTGCGTGGCACCCACTTACAGCAGCGTATGGCCAGCGAGTCACGCGCAGCTCTGGTAGCCCAGGCGCAAATGGATGCCGTGCTCAGGTACGCGTCCGCCCACGGCGTGGCGGTGCCCGATACAGTAAAGTTCCCCGAGGAGCCGCAGCCGGTGAACGCCGCCGTGCTCGGGGTCGATGAATCAGCCGTCGAGGGATATCGGTGGCAAGCCACCTTCCGGCCGCACGGTGATGATCCGCGGCTGTGCGAGATAGCGCTGCATCTGATATGGACAGAGCACGCTCGCGACCGACAGTTCGAGCTTGTATCGTTGTGCGCTTTGCCGCAGTGACGGGAGGAGATCTATGATGCGCGGCAGACGTTGCCGAATCCAGGGGTTCACACTCATAGAGACAGTGACGGTGATCGCGCTCCTCGCCGTGATCACAACGACCGCTTCAGTTGCCGTTGTCAAGATGTTAGGCCTGGGACGCCAAGCAAGAACGGCCGCCTTGATCGATCAGAAGACACGCCAGGTTATGCTCGATCTGTCCAGAGAGCTGCGGTCGACCGGAGCCTTGTTAGCTCCCCCGGACATCTCCCTGAGCACGGGCGATTTGCCCAGTAACATCCTGATGTACGACCTCGGTGAGGGACGTTGGTGCACCGTGCGGCTCGACGCAGCGGGGGAGGAGCGCTTGGGGCTCGTCAAAGAGATAAGGTCAGATGCGCGCCTTTCCGCTGAACCGATCTCGAAGGAGGTTCTTATCTCCGACGCTGTCGGCTTCAGGGTGAAATACACGACCAGCGGCCGACGTGAGGTCATGGGAGCGCCGTACCCCGAAGCTGTCGGCCTCACGGTTTGGGTTGAAGGTACGCAGAGGGGTCGCGGGCCGCGCGCGTACGCGACTGCGGTCAGTGTTCCCATGCTGGTTTGGCCGATCGGTACATGAACGTGAACGGATAAGGATGGATACAATGCACGAGACGGTAAGGCAACGTTCCGAGGCAGGCGTCGCGTTGTTGACAGCGCTAAGTGTTCTGGCGATCCTGTCTATGCTTGGCGGGGCGTTCGTTGTTTTCATGCGCATCGAACACAGCAGCGCCGAGCACGATCTCGACGTGCTCCACGCAAGATACCTGGCGCACGGCGCTATCGAGGCGGCGCGTATGCGCATTCAAAGAATGGAGGATCCGGTCGGAGAACTGGAGGGTGAACTTCAAGGGGGCACTTATACCGTAGTGATTAAGGAAGTGGATGGGACGTACGAAGCCAACGCGGCCGGGATGTTCACTCGGCGCAACGGTTCTGTGGTGACAGCCCGCATCTTGGCGCGATTCAGACGTACTGAATCGGGACTGGGCGTCGAAACGTGGCAGGAATGAAGGCTCCGGGCACGAGGCCCGCCCGTCAGGTGGCGCGGCCCGCTAAATAGGGAGGCACAATACCGATGGCCAAGAAGAAAGGCAAACCAGGGGAGCAGGACAAAGCCATTCGGTCGTCTGTCGAGAGGAGTATTAGTGACCGCATAGAACAGCTGGCTGCAGAGCATCCTCCTGAAGGGCCACGCGTTCCAGCGGCGATGGGACGTATCCGGTCAAGAGAGGTGACGGCGTTCCTGCGCCAGATGTCAATGCTCATTGAGAGCGGTACCTCAGTCACGTCGGGATTGCGCACGCTGAGCGAACGCACGACAAATCCCGAACTGCGCAAGCTCATCGCAGACGTGCGCGATCACGTCGAGGCCGGTAACCCGTTGTGGCAGGGTTTCGAACGGCACCCGAAGTACTTTTCGGCGGTCTCCGTTAATCTGGTCAAAGCCGGAGAGGCCAGCGGTACCGTGCCCACGGTGTTGCGTCGTCTCATCGAGTACCGGGAACAGCGCGAGTCGTTGCGCCGCCGCCTGACCAGAGCGCTCATTTACCCGGCGATAGTCGTGGTAGCGGCCGTGGCGTTCCTGTTCGTCGTCAGCAAACTCGTCATCCCGGCGTTCACCGAGATGTTCGACGAGGTAAACATGGAGGCCCCGCGGCTCACGCGTATCGTGATCGGCGTCGCGAATCTTATCGGGAATTACTGGTTACTGTGGCTATTTCTGGCAATAGCGCTGGCGGTGTTCTACAAGATATACAGTGCCAGCCCCGGTGGCAGGCTGGTTGTGGACCGACTCAAACTCAAGTTGCCGGGCAGTTCACGGATCGCTACGGGCGCAGCTGTAGCGGAGTTCACGCGGACGTTTGCGCTGTTGCTACGCAGCGGCGTCAGCATCCTTGTGACGCTCGACCTTATCAAGAAGGCTATGAATAACCGAGCTTTCGGCGAAAGCCTCCAGGCGGTCCGCGATTCGCTCGAGCGCGGCGAGGGACTTGAAGCGCCTCTTCGCGAGAACGATTATGTTCCGCCGATTGTCACCGATATGATTGTAACCGGCGAGGAGGCCGGTACCCTGGACGCCATCTCGGACCGTATCGCTGACAACTACGAGGAGGATGTGGATACGGCGCTCAACACAATATCCTCTCTCATCGAACCGGTGCTCGCGATCGGTTTGGGCATAATTGTGCTTATCCTGGTGCTCACGCTGTTCCTGCCGTACGTCAGCATGATCGACCAGATCGCCGGCGGCGGCATCTGAACCGTACGCGGCGGGAGCAGGTCCGGGCAGCACCCAGGGCGACCTCGGAATGTGGCGGCTGGTGTCGGCTGTACGCCTCATCTCTTTACTTGTGAGGAGCATTACGAATGGGTAGTGAGGAACTCAGCCCGCGGGAAGAAATGCGCATCGGCGAAGTGCTTGTCAAGGACGAGCTCATCACGCGCGAGCAGCTCGAGGCGGCGATCGAGCGCGAGAAGAACAGCGGCATTTCCAGATTGCGCTACATCATCAACACCCATCACGTACCGATAGCCGTGGTGGACGAGATTTTCCACAGGGAATTCCACTCGCCCAAACGACGCAAGGAGGATTTGAGTCTCGGAGAGACACTGCTGGAGTTGGGTGCTGTCACGAAAACGCAGATCAGGAGCGCGCTTAGCGAACAGAAACGCACCGGCCGGCTGCTGGGCAAGATACTCCTTGACCGGGGCGTAGTCACGCCGCCCGTGATTGCAGCAGCGCTCGGCAAACTGTACGGACTGCCCGTGGTCGAGATCGACGAAGTGGAGGTGGATCTGGACGCGCTGGCGAACGTGCCCGAGTCGGTGGCGTGGCACAATCACCTTTTGCCGATCCGGATTGAGAACGGTGTCCTCATTGTGGCTATCAGCGATCCCCGTCATGTCGGGACCCTTGATACCGTGCGCGTCCTCTCCGGGATGAAAGTCGAGTGCGTTCTTGCGGAGCCGGACGCGTTGCTGCGGACTATTGTGACGCACTACCGGGCGTTCAGCCGCCGGGCTGCAAAGCAACAGCGAGTTACTTCTGACAAACCGGCTGCCGGAGTCAAAAAGGTTTCCAGGAAGGCCACAGCCGTCAAGAAGGAGCCTGAAACTATGGGTAAACGCAGTAAGAAAGCGCCCGCAGCCGACGCGGGTGGGCGGTTTGAAGAGTTGAGAAAGGCCGCAGACAACATGCCCGTGGTATCGCTTGTTGCGCGGATCATAGAGGGCGCGATTAACGCGCGCGCTACGGACATACATCTCGACCCGCAACGGCCTGAAATGCGCGTTCGGTACCGTATTGACGGCATACTCCACGACGTGATGACCATTCCGTCGCGGATCGAGACGGCGGTGGTCTCGCGAATAAAGATCCTTGCTGACATGGACATCACGGAGACGCGCCGGCCACAGGATGGACATTTCAACGTGGATTCGGAAGAGGATAGCATCGACCTGCGCGTGGCGACGCTGCCGACTCACCTGGGCGAGCGTGTGGTGCTGCGTCTGCTCAGCAGGACCATGATGGGGCTCGGCCTTAACGAACTCGGGCTTGACAAGAAAGGTGTGACCGCGCTTACGCGGCTAATCAAGAACCCGTTCGGAATGATTCTCGTCACCGGTCCGACCGGCTGCGGTAAGACTACCACGCTTTACGCCGGCCTCAACCAGCGCAACGTTATCAGCGAAAGTATCGTCACGCTGGAAGAGCCCGTCGAGTACGAGCTTTCCGGGGTAAACCAGATCGGGATAGACACCAATATCGGACTGACCTTCCCGACAACGCTGCGGGCCGTGCTCCGTCAGGATCCCGACACCATCATGATCGGCGAGATCCGCGACGTCGAGACCGCGCATATAGCCATTCGCGCCGCGATGACCGGACACCTGGTGTTGAGCACATTACACACCAACACGGCGTCTGAAGCAGTGGCCACTCTGCACAACATGGGAGTGCGGACGTACTTGACCGCAGCCTCCCTCATTGGGGTCGTAGCGCAAAGGCTGATCCGCGTTATCTGTCCCCACTGCAAGAAACGCTACAAACCTACGGTCGCCGCCCTCAAGAGCGTTGGGATCAAAGAAAGCGTGAAATCGCTCGCGCGCGGTACAGGCTGCGACGAGTGTTTCCACACGGGATATCTTGGAAGAACCGGTATCTTCGAGGTACTGCTTGTCACGCCGGGAGTGCGCGACCTCATTCTCGCCAACGCACCCTCGGAACGTATCGCTCGTGCCGGCCGCGTCAAATCCATCCCGGACCAGTGTCGTGCGAAGGTGAAACGCGGCATCACCACCATCGAGGAGTACCTGCGCGTCATCGGACCGAGCACGTAACCAGGATTACGGAGGCCCCGTGACCACCAGCGGACTGCTCTCCTTATCTGTTGAACCACGAAGACACGCAGCGCACGAAGAAGATCCAGACGCCGACCAACAGAGAGGCGCTTTTCCGTTATCTTCTGAAGGAAATGGGTGTGATGTCCCTCTGATTCCAGCGATCCGCGGGCTCATCTACCGCGGCGCGGTAGTGTGATGTTCATCTCGACAACTTCACCCTCACCTACGGTGAACGGCTCGCTTTTGAAGAGTGATCTCCCAGATGTTTCATCCCTGACTTCAAGCGTGATCGGCTGTCTTATAGGGAGTTGCGCAGTGTATGCGCCGTTCCTCCCTGGTGTTCTGATCCAGCCAGGAGGCGAAGCGATAACCTGAACGCCGGCGACAGGTTTCCCTGAGGCGTCGCGCACTACCCCATGGGCTTGTCCCGACAGCACGAAGTGAACCTGGACACCGTCATAAACGCCCGCGGGCACATCGCGGAACGTGACAGTCGCTTCGCCACGCTCGATATCGAAGAATCGCGGTTTGTCAGGGAAGACAATCTCCGGGTGAAAGCCGGACACGCCGCCAAAACGCACCTCACCGTGCGTCTTAACCGGTATGTGGACAGCGAATGTCCCGTCATCTTTCGTGGGCACATCCAAGTAGGCTCTGGCGGGTTCGGAGGTGCTGACGGTTATCCGCCGGTCCGATATCCTGAGCTTATGCTTTGTGACGTATTTCCCTTTCAGAACGGCACCGGGTTTCGCCTGCAGGTCAATGCGCGGGTTAGGGGCGTTCTGTCCGACGCGTATGGTGCCCGGCCACACGAAAAGCGGCCTGTTCATGTCCTCCACGTGTACCAGGACATTATAGGTAGCCTCGCTGGCGTTTTTGAGCTCAAATGCTCCATCTGCGTCCGTGACACCGCTCAGGGTGCTCCAGCGAAAGTCCTCGTGCTCTCCAGTGACCCGCACTTGAGCAAGAGGCTTACCGTCAGGGTCAGTGAGCTTGCCGCTGATCGTGAATCCGCGACCGAGCGTCATCGTGTACGGCTCGTCTTTTGGCAAATGGCCTGCCCACGTCTCCTTTGCAGCGTACCCATCCGCTCTCGCCACAACGGTCGCCAGCATGTCAGGGAACCGCACAAGGGCTATACCTCGCTCGTCAGAACGTCCCCGCGCCCAGGTGTCCACGCCGGTGAGAAATAGCTCCGCGTCGGGAATCGGGTCTCCTTCCTCGTTCACCACGCGTAGTCGGAACTCTTCAGTGGACATCAATTCAAAAGTGTATTCGTACTCGTTGTCGATGGGTGAAATGCCAACGCCGGATGGCGGCACGAACATGTCATCGGCAAGGCGGAACCAGACATAGCGGTCCGTGACGAGGTCGGATTCCGTAACGCGGAATTCAGCTACGCCGTTCTCGTCCGAAGCGACAACAACGTCCACCAACGCCTCGCCCCGCTCCTCCCTCGGATGAAGACACCTGATGTTTACACCGGGCTGCGGCTCGCCCTCCGGTGTGACCGTCCTGATCCTGAACGTGAACGGTCCCTTGACGTCCGCGATGGTCTTGCGCGTGCTTACCCGTGTGGGAGGAGGCACATCGCCCGGCGATGAGGACTGCTTCGGCTCACGCAACATCTCCTGCACAGCCTGTTCCACCGCTGCAAGCGGGATGTCCTGGTACCTGACCTTGCCTTCGGCATCGATGATGAAGACAGCGGGTACTTTCCAAACGTTGTATTCCTCGAATGTGGCCCCTTTGTATAACTTGACTGCTTTATCGACAGCGACGCGGAAACTGATTGACTGCTCTGAGATGAACTTCTTCAGGGCATTAGTATCAGCCTCTGCGCTGTGTATTGAGAGGATTTCCAAGCCCTGTTCTGAGTATTCCGCCAGCAAACCGTTGAGCAGCGGCACCAACTCCGCGCAAGCCTCGTCCCTACTGTCCCAAAAGGCCAGCACAACCGTCTTCCCTCGCAGCGATGCAAGACTCGCTGGCTCCCCGCTTACCCACTCCGCCACAGCGAGTTCGGGTGCCTCTTTGCCGACCATGGACCGAGACGCGAAGAACTCCTCACGGGAAACGAGTTGGCCTTGATAGGAGATATACGATTTCATAGTGTTTTCGTCCATGACCTCCGTCCCATCGGGGAACTCCAACACGAACGCGTCATCCGGTATGTCTGGAGCCAGGTCCAGGGACATGTTGTGCCACCGTATGCGCCTGTCTACGCTCCCGTCATCCCGGTAGCCGATCAGCTCGCCTTCCCTCGGCATGTGGAGTCCGGGAGCCACTTCAGCAAAATCATTGAACGTAATGGAAAACTTGAGGAACCGGGAGGTTTCCTCCCTGTGGTACGCTTCAAGCTTGCACACAGCGAAGCCCAGATCCTTTGCCAGGTAGAACTTCGCCCCCGGGCTCCCCTGGGGACCGCGTTCGAGTACATAGCATTCTCGTCCATCCACGCGTACCGCTTCTGGAAGGACCCGGCTATTTGGGAGGTTCATCAACACCGTCATATCACTATTAGCCCCGTTCGGGTGCAATACCTGATCCTCTGGCCATCTCATGCTGTCGAGCCTGGAGTATCCAAATGGAGTTGTACCCAGCGTGCCGAATTTCATACCCGCGTGGTCTGTCCTGATCCAGCCGTCGAAGCTGTCGCTGTCCGGACGGACCATCAGCCTTCGGTAGACGCCCCCGGTAGCCACTCTCACGAGTTCAGCACGTTCGTCCGTTGACGGGACCATTCTGGACTCTGTCACGGCCTTATCATCACCTCGGGTGAGCACCTTTACATCCTCGGTCACTCGGGAGATCACAGCACCCGTCTCTTCGTCCAGACGCACCGATTCGCCGGAGTAGCTCAGCGCATAGCTCTCTAAATGTTGGTACTTGTCCCAATACGCCTCCTTTATCATCGCCTTGAGTTGTTGGGGAGTCGCTTCTTGAGCAGGTGTGTCTCCTGTATCGGTTCCCTCTACAAACGCACCTCCCATTGCACAGGTGATTGCCGCCAGACCCACAAGACAGAGCGTAGCGGCGATGCCGAGGCGCGCAGGCCATTTGAGCGGGTTGCTGAGGAGCGCGGCGATGCGGCGGCCAATCTGTGTGCGTGTGGCGAATAAGCCGCCCATGGCCAGGCGGGTGCGTCGTCCATGGATTTGCGCCAGTATCTGGTACAGCTCGCCTGCATAGTTCTCTGCTTCTGATTCTGTTCGGACCACGACGCGGTCGCAGGCAAGTTCCGCGGATTCCTCCCATTTCCTCGCCGCCCACCATGTTACTGGATGGAAAAAGAACAGTATCCTGGCGATTTGCCGAACGAAGTCAGCCAACGGGTCGCCGAGTTTCCAATGGGTGAGCTCGTGCCGTAAGGACCAGTCGAGCTGCGCGTGGTTTGGCTTCTCGCTCATCCATGCAGGCAAAAGGATAGCGGGAGTGAGCGTTCCCACCAGCGCGGGCGATTCGAGGTCATGAGTTACCCGAAGCCTTGGCGGTCTCTTGACCCGGAGATGCTTCACGGCGGCGCTGTACCGTTCGGCAATCCCCGTAGGCGGCGGCATAGCCCGGGAAACCAACCTGTGCAGGCGTACCCTGTTCAGCATGGCGTACAACCCGACCAGTATCGCGCCGATAATCCACGTGCCGGAGACCGTCTCGGCTGCGCTCCGCTTCCAGGAGAACGACCAGCCAGCGGGCGGTGCGGCCTCCATTGGACCGGGCTCGACGGCGACCAGTGGGAGAACCGCCTCCGGTTCAAACGAGGTAACCGTATCCTCGTAGTCAAATCTGGGTTCATAGGCGACTGGAACGGGCTCGGGTTCAGGCGGTCGGATTTGTATTATGGCCAGGGGCGCGCCGATTGCCAGCGCTACAAGCGCTTTCGCCATCACCAACAGCCACAGAATGGAACACAAGCGCGGTGACGCCCGGCGTCTAATGCGGATAATCAGCCAGACAATACCCGCCAGGACTCCCATCTCCACGCTGGCGAAAAACAGGCGGCCGAGCAGCGCGTGGTCCGCCAGCACCGACAAAAAGGCGTGCAGAAGACTCGCCTGAGTCATCTTCTCTTGCCTCCTCGTTTCCGTTTGTCGAGCATCTTACGAATCTCATCGAGATCGCCGCCGTCGATGCGCTCCTCCTTGAGCAAGTATGCGATGGCCTGTTGAGGTGAACCGGAAAACAGGCCCGACACGAGTTGTTTCAATGAACGTTTCGCCACAGCATCACGACTCACGCACGCGCGATAGCGATATCCCCGTTCCATACTCGGGACCTGTTCGATATAGCCCTTTTTCAGCAGGTTCGCGATGACGGTGCGGATAGTGGTCTTCGCCAGGTTGCGTTTTTCCGTGTAGGATTCAATAACATCCGCGGACGAACACTCGCCCAGGTCCCAGACCACGCTCATGATCTCCTGCTCGAGCCGGGACAGTTCCGGCAGGTCCTTTGCTCTCGTTTTCTTGGTCATGCTCTCCTCCCAGTGACTACAGCCACCCATTGCGACTATAAGTATAGTCCATTTCCGCCGAAATGTCAAGGGAAAAATGAGATGCCGAGCGCGATAGCCTTGAGGCAGGTGATCAACAGGGACTTCTAAGAGACCTTGACGAGACAAAGGCATCTGGGTCGGCGGCGTGGAGACGTCCCACCGGGACGTCTCTACCATCGGTGTGGCAGGGCTCTCAGTTCGTCCTGCGATAGCGTGCAGTAGATACAAAAGGAGGTAGGGCGGGCGTCTCGCCCGCCATTTGCATACATCGCCAGGTGTCAGTTCTGTCGGGCAAGATGCCCGACCTACCTGATGCTTCGGGGCGAAGGACCTGGTATCCAAGAAAGACTGGAGAATTGAGATTCTTCTCTTCGCTCAGAATAACGTCCCGTCGTGTGCGGCGACTGTTCCAACACCCGCGGGGTTACCTGTTCCGCCCGACTAAGCGTCGGGCGTAGGACGGATGCGGTTGGCGCTGTCGGCCAAGAAGGCGGCGGACAGGAATGTCCGCCCCACGGTGAGGTGTCCAAATGAAGCTCTTGATCCAACCCTGGCCACGTTGCTATAGTAGTCCGCGACTAAATGGTGCGTCGGGAGCATCTGGCCAGGCACTGGCCGCAACCAACAAAGGAGGATATGCAGCATGCGTGGAATACTGTTAGCACTTTCTGTTTGCGCGATGGTAGCGGTATCGTCGCTCGCGTATTGCCAGGACAGCGTTGTTCTGCACTGGAACTTCGATGACAGCAAGGATATGGAGTTCCAGTACGGACGGAGGATGCGTCGGCACACGACGCAGGAGGTTGTAACTGACACGAAGTGCCGCATATATGGTCTGGCGAAATACGCGCCGGGCGTCAAGGGCACTGCCATGAGGTTCGACGGGTTCTCGTCCTACATCGAGGCAATGCCGCCGTTAAGGTCCGATGACGAGGAAGAGGAAGGTGCCCTGCCGCGAGAGATCAGTATCGAGTCGTGGGTCGCCCTGGGCGCGTATCCCTGGAACTGGGCGCCGATCTTGACCGTCGGCAAGTACAAGATCACCGGGTTCTATTTCGGCATCGACTCAAGCGGACGGGTCGGGTTCCACATGTCCGACGCCACATCCGTCTGGCACGAGGCCAATTCCGGAGTCGACGCCAGGACCAAACTCGGCCTGGACATCCAGAAATGGCACCACGTGGTCGGTACGTACAGTCCGGCAGAAGGGCTGAAAGTGTACGTCAACGGCGAGCTTGCCGGCTCGTACAACGATTTCACGTTCGAAAGAGGAGTTGTGTACAGCGATATGGACAAAGGGTTCCTCATCGGGAAGAACAGGGACGATCTGGCACCTACGGAGCCGATCCGGGACTGGGCGACCTATCCGTCGCGGTACACGTTCGACGGTATCATTGACGAGATCAAGGTGCATGACAAAGCGTTGAGCGCGCAAGAAGTTGCCGGAATATACAAATCCGTGAAACCTGAGAACGACCCTGAGTTCGCGTCACGGAGGTTCCCGACGGTGAAACCCTCCGGCAGATTCGGCGCCAATTACACCCGGCTGAAATTCTACCCCGAATGGGATGCGATCTGGCCTGTCGGCGACCATTTGGACGTCGTGGTCCAGTTCGACGAGTATCCGACGAAAGTCATGTTCTGGCGGGGAACGCGCTATTCCGCCTGCCTGGTATCGGAGAACGGCAAATGGATGGCCGACCAGAGTCGTGAGACGGGTAACAACTGGTTCCTGGGCCAAGGACCGCGCGAGGCCATGCCGACAGGATGTATCGAACATATGTCCGACACGCAGTGCAGAAGCTCGCGTGTCGCGATCATCGAGAGCAACGATGCACGGTGCGTCGTCAACTGGCGGTATCTGCAGATGGACGTCACGTTCCGGCAACAGGACGTGCCCAACAACACGGGGTTTGGCCAGTGGGGTAACGAGTATTACTATGTCTACCCGGACGCCGTGTCTATAAGAAAAGTTCTACCGGGATACGGTGGATGGCAGGAGACGATTCTCTTGAACGAGCCCGGCACGCGGCCGGAAGATAACATCGAGCTCGAGGCGTGCACCCTCGTGAACATGGACGGCGAGAGCGAGACGTACTCGTGGGAACATGGTTACCCGGAGTTCGATCTCGACGGCGCGGTTATTCAGATGACCAACTTCAAATCGAAGTTCAAACCGTACATGATCTTCAGGAAAGGCGGCGGGTTCGAGGTGTTCAACCTCGAGGTACGGCCCGACTACTCCCATTTCCCGTGGTGGAACCATTGGCCGGTCGCGCAGACGATTTCCGACGGGCGCAGCGCCAACGCGCCGGATCGAACCGCGCACTCCTCGTTGAGCTGGGGCAACCCGAACGGCGAAGCGGCGCTCTACGGCATGACGGACAGACCGGCTGAATCGTTGGTCGATCTGGCGCGCTCCTGGAACAACCCGCCGGAGATGACCGTGGCGGGTTCCGCATACGAGAACGGCGGGTACGATTACACCCAGCGCGCGTATACACTGAACGCGAAGAGACCGGGCAGACGCCTCGACCTGGATTTCGCCGCGAGCGATAAGTCGCCCCTGGTCAACCTGGCGCTGGTCGTCAACAACTGGGGCGACAGCGATGCCGCTCTGAAGATCGACGGCGAGGAAGTCCCCAGGGGGAAGGGTTTCCGGTACGGTATCGAATACGATGTGGAAGGCAACGCGCACCTCATCGTCTGGATCAAGAAGGAGGCGAAACAGCCGACGAAGGTTTCGCTAAGTCCCGTAGGGTAGAGACGCAGAAGTTTGCGATATACTGTAAATATGCGCGAGGGGTCCGAATAGCTAGGACCCCTTATCGAGCAGGGTTGGTATCTTATTGAGGTCAAGGGGCACAGTTCTGATTCGTCGGGATGCTCAAGGGTTCTGAGACTGCCCGCCCAAGACCCGAACCAGAGAATGCGAGGTTTGACGCACAGTGAGACGGAAATGGCCTAAACTTCTGTCGTGGATTATCCTGGTGCTTGCGCTGGCTATCGGGTCCTACACCGATCCGTGCGTCGGTCAGGAAGAAGTGCCACGTGCGCCATCTCTGGTTGAGCGCATATCCAGAGCATTTGGTCTTGCTCGCGGCGATGAAGCGTCGTTGCACGAGGCTGCACGGCGAGGCCGTGTAAGAACGGTCAAACGGCTGCTGGAGCGGGGTGCGGACGTAAATGCCAAGGACGAAAGGGGCGTGACGCCGCTTCTCGAAGCTGCCTCTCACGGCCGCCGCAAGGTTGTGCCTCTGCTGCTGGAACACGGTGCTAATGTCAATCTCAGGAGCGACATTCATCTGTTCGAGACAGCGCTGCATATGGCCGCGGCAAGAGGCCACGCCGGAATTGCGGAGATTCTCCTCGACAACGGAGCGGAAATCAACGCTAAGGATTCAAATCATGGGATAACGCCCCTCTACCTTGCGACCGTTGCGGGTCACAAGAGGGTGGCTGCCCTGCTTCAGACGTACGGGGCTGACGACTCGATTGAGGACGAGTGGGGCCAGACGCCGGCGGAAGCCGCCGCCCTTATGAACCAGCGAAAGAAGCGAAAACTGATTGCTGCGTCGGACAGACCGGACCTGCTTGACCCCAGGGCAATTGTGCTGGTGACATATCTGGGTGCGACAGAGAGCGTCAATGTGTTCAACGGTACGCGTGTGGCTTTTGCCGTTGGAGATGGCTCGCTTATCGTCACGGCGGCACATTGCGTAAACGACTTCATCGAGGACGCCCAAGAGGGGACGCTTGTCAAACCCCTGTTGATCAGTCCCTATTACGGTGGCGTATTCGAGGGCGAAATAGTAGCTGTTGACGAAGACGCGGACGTTGCCGTTATCCGGGCGGGATGGAACAAACACCCCGCTCTTGAGTTGGCAACCGATGAGGAAGTAGCTGAAGCAGAAGAGATCGTCATCGCTGCTTATCCGCCTCCGGAGGAGAAGGGCGGACATAGCCGGATGAGCGAAGCGGTGTTCATGGAACACGTGCCCGTTCTGCGTCTGAACATGGATGAAGGGGTCGATGTCCTGGTGCTGGGCGGCGGCAGATTCGTTGGACCCGGCTGGAGCGGCTCCCCAATGATACTGCCCGACAACGGCAAGGTAACCGGAGTCTTTGCACGATGGGATTTCGCGGAGTTGGGTGAGACGACCTTTCTTCACAACCTGATGGGATCGGCGGTGAATTCGATTCGGTCGTTGCTGGAAAAAAACGGAATCAACCCGGACAAAGTAACCGACAAGGCGCCACACACCGGTCCTGAAGGTGCAGAACAGGCGGTAGGGGCGATAATCGGCTGCCTGGAGGCCTTCGTCAATGATGACCTTCAGAAGGCCCTGGGTGAGGCTCAGGAGCTTATTCGCCTCCGACCGGACTCTGCGCAGGCGCGGTTGTTGCTCGCGTGGTTGGCAGTCGTCGACGATATGGAAGAGCAGGCAGGCGCGGTAGTGGAACCGAGCTTCCGGAAAGCAGTGGAACTCGCGCCGGACAGCATAGTGGCACGGGCCGGCTACGGCAGGTTCTTGCGCAATAAGGGCCGGAATGAGGAGGCGGCCGTCCAGTTGAAGAAGGCGATCGAAATAGAGCCTGATAACGTGTTCGCGCTTACAGGCCTTGTAGCCATTATGTCGGAAGTGGACGTCGACGAAGCCAAAGTCTACGCGCGGCGTCTTGTGAAGGAAGCTCCCGATGACCCGAACTCCTGGTATCTTCTGGCCGGCGTACTGGGGACGTTGACGGAATACGACGACCAAGTTAAGGCGGCACAGACGGCGATGGAGCTCGATGAAGACAGACACTATCGGTATCAGCGGCGTCTTGCAGATGCACTTCGTAACGCGGGACGTATGAAGGAGGCCGAGAGCTGGTATAAGAAGTTGTTGGCAAACCACGAATGTGCCCGATGCTGGGCTGCATACGCCGCATTGCTTGGCAAGCTGGGAGCGGAGAGGAAAGAGGACGCCGAAAAGGCAATAGATAAGGTTGAATCCATGAACGAAGAGGGTCTTGTCTCACCAGCTAAGATCGAGGAGTTGCGGGAGACACTGCAGGACTATTAGTTACGATTCGGAACCTAGCGGAGCCCGCGAACAAGGGTGTCAGCAAAGGGTCTGCAGCAGGGCGATAAGGGTGTCGATAATCCGCAAGTCGAGGTCGATTAGCGATGAGGAGTCGGGTGAAAGCTGTGACCAGCTCCGCCCCCTCACGACCTGCTTCTGCGGTGGCACGTGGCGGTTCTGCAAGGCAGAGGAGGCAGGAAAATGAGCGCAAGAATGAGAGTGTTAGGGACACTGACTGCGGTCCTGATAGCGTGTGCAAGCGTTTCAATCGCCGCCGAATCCGCCCGAGAAACGAAGGAGCAGCGTGATGCACGCATGAGATGGTGGCGCGAGGCCAGGTTCGGCATGTTCGTTCACTGGGGCGTCTATTCCATCCCGGGAGGGGAATGGAACGGGAAGGTTTATGGTGGGATCAGCGAGTGGATCATGGCCCATGCGGACATTCCCGCGGGCGAATACGAGAAGCTGCCGTCGCAGTTCAACCCGGTCGAGTTCGATCCCGCCGAGTGGGTGCGTATTGCCGAGGAAGCTGGTATGAAATACATGGTAGTTACGTCAAAGCATCATGACGGTTTCTCTATGTTCGACACGAAGCAGACGGAATACGATATCGTTGATGCGACACCGTACGGGAAGGACGTTTTCAAACCGCTCAGCGAGGAGTGCAAGAAGGCCGGTATCCGATTCTGCGCATACCACTCGATTCTCGATTGGCACCATCCCTCGCAGTTTCCCAACTATGGCAGGTACTACGATGAGCTTGCCCGGCTGAAGGCGGCAGGCGAAGAGGACGATCTCCCTGAGGCCGGTTGGGACGTCTACGCGATGAACGGTATGAAAACGGAACGGAAAAAGGAATACGTCGCGTACATGAAAGCCCAGTTGCGCGAGGTCGTCACACAGTACGATCCGGGTCTCATCTGGTTCGACGGCGGATGGACCGACTGGTGGACGCCCGAGGATGGCCGGGATGTCATGGACTTACTCCGGAAGCTTAGCCCCGATATCATCATTAACAATCGTGCTGCCGGCACCCCTGAGATGGAACTTGTCATGGGCGACTATGGTACGCCGGAGCAGTCCATCCCGGGGCAGCCAGGTGCCAGAGACTGGGAATCATGCATGACGATGAACGATTCCTGGGGATATAAGCCGAGCAACCCGAACTGGAAACCGACGAGCGTGCTGCTTGCGAACCTTATCGATATCGCCAGTAAGGGCGGCAACTTCCTGCTCAACGTCGGCCCGACCGAGAAAGGCAAGATCCCCGAGGAGAGTGTCAAACGGTTGGCCGAGATGGGCAAATGGCTCAAAGTGAACGGCGAAGCTATCTACGGCACGACAAGCTGGAAGGTCACCAAAGAGGGCGATACGCGAATCGAATTCATCAATTCGTACGAGGACGGCGGTTTCGACGAATTCGTGGAACCGGAGTTTACCGCGCGGGACATGGCGTTTACGGCCAAAGCCGACGCGGTGTACGCGATCTGTCTTGCCTGGCCGGACAAATCCGTGACCATCAAGAGCTTTGCGGGAACGCCCGAGTCTGAGATCAAGTCTGTCACGATGCTTGGCGTCGATGAGACCCTCGAATGGTCATTGACTGACGATGGTCTGACGATCAACGCCCCCAAGGCAAAGCCGTGCGAGTATGCGTACGTTTTCAAGATCGCGAAGAGCTGAATGAAGCAGTGAGAAGTTGTCCACAACAAGGAGAAGGAGGAAACGAAATGGCCAGAATGAGATGCGCGATGCTGATCGGAACATTGCTCGTATTGTGCGTGACGTGCCCGTTGAGCGGGCAGGCGCCGCCCGAAGACCCGTGGGTTGTGTACGACGGGTTCTACGGGCCCGGCACAGGAAGGCACATCGTGTTCGTCACGGGCGATGAGGAGTACCGGTCGGAGGAAGCAATGCCTCAAATGGCAAAGATCCTGACGAAACGGCACGGGTTCAAGTGCACCGTTCTGTTCGCGATCAATAAGGAGACCGGCGAGATTCATCCGGACACCACCGACAACATTCCCGGACTGCAGGCCCTCGAGACGGCGGATTTGATGGTGATCTTCACGCGCTCGCGGAATCTGCCGGACGAGCAGATGAAGTACGTTGTCGATTACATCAACTCCGGAAAACCGATCATTGGGTTGAGAACCGCGACGCACGCGTTCAGGTACCCCGGAGACAGCACCAGCCCCTATAAGAAATACGGCCGCGGTACGGAGGGATTCGAAGGCGGATTCGGCCGTCAGGTTATTGGCGAGAAGTGGGTCGACCACTGGGGCGATCATGGAGAGGAGAGTACCCGAGGTGTCATCGCTGACGGGATGAAGGATCATCCTATTGTCCGTGGATGCGAGAACATATGGGGACCGACGGACGTATACGAGGTCTCGAAGCTGCACGGTGACAGTAAACCCTTGGTGATGGGACAGGTGCTAAACGGGATGACCCCGGACAGCCCGCCAAACGAGGAGAAGAAAATGATGCCGGTCGCCTGGACCAAGAGCTACACCGGCGACACCAGCAAGACTGCACGCGTGTTTGCAACAACAATGGGGGCCGCGCCGGATTTTGAAAGTGAGGACCTGCGCCGTCTTTTCGTAAACGCCTGTTACTGGTGCCTGGGGATGGAGGATAAGATCGAACGCCGCGCGAACGTTAACATTGTCGGGGAGTACAAGCCGACCTTCTTCGGTTTCGATAAGGCCAAGCAGGGTGTGAAACCCTCAGACCACAAACTCCAGGCATACGGTGGTCTGCCGATGCGCTAGGCGTGTGACGTGAGGGAATATGAAGGCAGCATATTACGAGGGAAACAGAAGGATTAAGGTTCGTGACGGAGAGGCAATAGCGCCGGGTCCGGGCGAGGTTCGTCTCGACGTCGCTTACGCGGGAGTATGCGGCACAGACCTGCACATCCTTGGAGGTCACATGGATGAGCGCGTATCCGTGCCGCACGTCATGGGACACGAGATGTCGGGCGTGGTCGCGGAGGTCGGCCCGGACGTCAAAGAGTGGCGCGTCGGCGACAGGGTGGTTGTCCGTCCTCTTGATCCGTGCAATAACTGTCCCGCGTGCCGCGCCGGCCACTTTCATATATGCCATACCTTGAAGGTTATCGGCGTTGATTCCCCAGGGGCTTTCCAGAATTCGTGTACGGTTCCAGCGCACACTCTCCACAAGCTTCCCGATGGGGTCGACCTGGACCGCGGCGCGCTTATCGAACCGCTCTCGGTGGCCTGTCACGACGTACGGCTCGGAGAGGTTAACACCGGAGATTACGCGGTCATCATCGGCGGCGGGCCCATAGGAACCCTGATAGCGCTGGTCGCGCGTAGCGTAGGCGCTCGCGTACTGTTATCCGAGATTAACCCGTTCCGAATAGAGTTCGCGCGGGACCTCGGATTGGAGGTCGTTGACCCGACGAAGGCTGATCTGCGTGCGCTTGTCCAGGAGCAGACCGACGGCGCCGGTGCCGATGTGGTATTCGAAGTGTCGGCCTCTGCTGAAGGGGCGTCTGTTGTGACCGAGCTGGCAAGGACTCGAGGAAGAATCGTCATCGTCGGCATCTTCAGCGAGGTGCCCAGGGTCGACCTGTTTCGCGTCTTCTTGCGGGAACTCAGATTGTGCGGCGCGCGTGTCTATGAGCGCGAGGATTTTGAAAAGGCCATAAATCTTGCGCAGGAGGGTTCGCTGCCAATCGACCGGCTGATCACGTCAGTACGCCCGCTGGCAGAATTGCCTGATGTGCTCCTTGAACTGACGTCCGGAGCGAATTCAATGAAAGCGCTCATTAAGATGGAGAAGAGGCGGTGAACATTGGCCCGTACAGTTCAGGCGAATTTAACGACGATTTGCAGGGAGACGAAGATGAGAATAAAGGTGTGGTCGCACTGTCTGGGCAAGGTTCTAGCGTTTCTGGCGGCCGTTCTCCTGGTCGCAACGCCGCCGGCACTCGCCATCGACCCGTCAACGGCCAATAACGCTACGTTCTATGTCGGCATGAATGGAAACGACGACAATCCCGGCACGAAAGAACAGCCGCTGAGAACGCTGGGCCGAGCAGCAGAGATTGTCAATAGCAGTACGGATAGCGGCCCGACCTGCATTAAGGTCGCTCCTGGAATATACAACCTGACTGAATCGGTAGTCTTCGAAAATGAGCGCCCGTACACTGAGAAGGACAGGTTGGTGATAGAGGCGGATATTCTCCCCGATGATCCGCGATGGGATCCGGCGCTCATGCCGGTGATACTGTCCACGCGGGATCCACGCCAGCCGGGCAATCTGAGCGGGCTCACAGCAACCTATAGCATGGAGATAAAGATCAGCCATGTTACAATACGCGGGTTGAAGTTCCTCGGTAACCCTCTGCAGAACAACTGGCACTGCTGCGTTTCCCGCGCGGGCAATGACCTGGAGGATCTCGTTGTAACGCAATGTCTGTTCGTGGGAGACAGGGACGCTTTAAACATTTACTGTCCGGTCCTGGCCGATGGTGACGGGTTTGTGGTCGACCATTGCATTTTCTACAATTGC
>CBFDCQ010000042.1:0-26488 GCA_965603355.1 uncultured bacterium | reverse complement strand
TCGGGCTGTGCGCTGTTCCTCCGCACCGAGGCCGTCCGCAAGGTCGGTATGCTGCCGCATTTTGGCATCTACCTCGAGGACATGGACATGTGCCTGCGCCTCTGGAACGCCGGATACGAGATTGCATACGTGCCGACGGCGGTGCTCCACCACCATTTCTCGGCCACAATGGGTGAGAAGGAGAACATCCTGCGCAAGGAATACCTGAACGCGCGAAACCGGTTCAGGCTCATACTGCGTCAGTTCCCGCTCGTGCAGTTCCCTCGAATCGCCCTGAACCTGCTGAAATGGGAGGCGAAAGCGGTCGGAAGTCCGCTGAAACGGCGCGAGTACAAGAGAGCGTTGGCGGAGATCGCGGCAATTTTCGCCACCATCATCTACATTCCGGACGCGCTGATCGAACGGTTCAGACAACTGGTATCCGGCAGGTGGCGGTGCCGGTTCTGGCATATGATAGATACGAAACGGGGCTTTTTCGAGGGGTTCGAACTGCCCGACTTCACCTCTGACAACGGGCTGAGCGAAAGGTAGCGCGGGCATCTCGCAGAAAAAGGGAGCCCTTTTTCTGAGGTGTAGGGGAGACCCTCGTGGTCTCCTTCCAGGGGCGCGGCACAAGGCGCAAATGTGAACGGGAGGGTACAAGACCCTCCCCTACAACGCCAAGTTAGGTAACAAATGAAAGTGCTTCTAGCCAACCCGCCGTGGGTCAACGCGGACAGAGTGGGGTTCCGCTCGAACGTTAGATGGCCCTTCACGATATCGAAGGACGAGTTCGAGCGGGGCGGCGGCGCTGTCTACCATTTCCCTCTCTACCAGGCGTACACGCTGGCCCTCCTCGAACGCGACAGGTTCGATCTTGCCGCCATAGATTGCTCAGCGAACGGTATGGACCTGGACGAGTTCGTCCGCGCGGTCGAAGCTCACGCGCCCGATCTAATAGTCCTCGAAATGGCCACCCCGTCATTCCACATGGACGTGAAAACTGCGGCGGCCCTCAAGGAGAGGCTATCTGCGCCGATAGCCATCATTGGCACGCACGCCACAATATTCCACCGCGAGATCATGACGGAGCACACGTGCATCGACATCGTCGTGCGCGGCGAGTACGAGCACACCGTGCTCGAGCTTGCGAAAGCGCTGCGGGACAAGCGCGACCTCGCCCAGCTCCAGGGGCTCACGTTCAGGCGGAACGGCACCGTGCTGCTCAACCCCGATAGACCGCACATCGACGATCTCGACAGCCTGCCATTCCCGGCGCGTGACTACTTCGACTGGTCAAAATACCACGAGCCGGGCTACTACGCGCTGCCGTGGATCACCATGATATCGAGTCGCGGATGCCCGTTCCGGTGCACCTTCTGCTCGTGGCCGCAGACTATGTACGGGCACAAGTACCGGGCCAGGAGCGCGCGTAACGTCGTGGACGAGATGGAGTTATGCGCCAAGAAGTATCGGCCCGGGGAGATTTTCTTCGACGACGATACGTTCACCATCGGCAAGAAGCGGGTCATGGATATCTGCCGGCGGATACTGGACCGGAGGCTCCGCGTCATATGGTCCTGCATGGGCAGGACCGATACCGTTGACGAGGAGATGCTCACCGAGATGCGTCGAGCAGGGTGCCGCAAGATAAAGTTCGGCGTCGAGACAGGCTCGCCGCGTCTTATGGCCGACATCAAGAAAGGGTTGGACCTGGACAAGGTGACCGAAGCGTTCCGTGTGGCGCGCGCCGTCGGAATGGAGGTCCACGGCACCTTCATGATCGGGCTGCCCGGCGAGACGCGCGACACTGTCCGGGAAACCGTGGAGCTGGCGTGCAGCATACCTATGGACAGCATCCAGTTCAGCATCGCAACACCGTTCCCCGGCACGGAATTCTACCGGCAATGCGCCGACAACGGCTGGCTGGTGACGGAAAAATGGGAGGATTACGACGGGAATTTCGGTTCGGTGGTCACCTACCCGCAGCTCAGCAAGGTCGAGATCGAGGAGCTGTTCTATTTCGCCGATCGCGAGTACGAACTCAGGCGCAAACGCGATTCGATCCCGACAAGATTCCGGAAAGAGTTGCGACGCAGAGGGTTAGGCGGCGCGTTGCGTCGAGCCGGCGAATCCCTCGCGCTGCGTGCCTCGCGCCGGAAGGAGCGTCTTCTACACACTGCCGAGGACACGAGTTCCGTCGCGCTCGGTTGGGATTGGTACCCGTATGACGCCGACGAGGGTGGGCGACCGGTCGGCGCGCGGTCATCCTTACGCGCGCTCGCTGAGGGTCCAAACAGAACGTTCCGTCTGGTCGCACGGTCACCGCAGGGCGCAGAATCGTCCCGACTCCTGGTGTTTGACGAGGATAGCTTATTAGCCACACTGGATTTACGGTCTGAGTGGCAAGAGTTCGCCGTGAACCTTCCCGGCACGGAACCTCGGGCGCTTTCCCTGCAGGCACAACCGACAATCCAACACAGGAGAAGCGGGTACATCCGCCATTACGGAGCCGTTATCAAGAGGATCGCGGTCACCAAACGGCCGTAGAAACGCCCCCGTGGGGCGTCTCTACCATGCCTGGCTCACCCAACATGGTGTGGGGCAGACATTCCTGTCTGCCATGTAGGGGCGGGTCTCAGACCCGCCCGCGGCCGACTCTCCACGGCGAGCGTACCGCACGGAGGTCGACTCTCCCAAAGGCACATCCGCATTCCCGCCGCCATTGCGAGCCATTCGATCCAAATGCGTCCCTAGACGCGTCATTCCCGCGGAAGCGGGAATCCAGGTAGCGTGTACAAGTTCATGCTGACGGGTGGGTCCCCGCCTTCGCGGGGATGACGACAGGAAAGGGTTCGCGACTCGCCAGAGGGCGTTGAACAATGAGTGCAACATTACCGACCAGAGGCCAAAAGGAACTACCCGTCCTTCCTCGCCCAATCGTAGGGGATATCGTTATCGTGGGGATCTATGCGATACTCGTCCGGTTCGTCGTAGTTGTACAGTTGCGTCGGGCAGTTGATGGCGATCGATTCCTTCTTGCTTATACACTTGAACCCGTGACAGACACCTTTCGGGATGTGTACCAGCAGAGGATTCTGTTCGCCGATAAAGAACTCGTTAACCTCGCCCTTGGTCGGCGACCCGTCCCTCGCGTCATACAGCACGAGCTTCATCATACCCTTGACGACCGCCATATTGTCCGCCTGCACCTTGTGATAGTGCCATCCTTTGACCACACCCGGATACGCCGACGTCATGTACACCTGGCCGAACTTCTCGAAAAGATCGTCATCGCTGCGCAGTATCTCCATCAACCGGCCGCGCTCATCCGGAATGACTCTAAGCTTATTGACCTTAACGCCCTCTATCATGACGGTTCTCCTCCTGGTTCAATCGGTCTTACACCCGATAACGCCCCGCTTTGCCCACCAGTATACAACCCACCCCGCCCAGGAGTCAACCGGAGAATAATCGAATAACTGTCAGGGATCCGTTGTATAATAAGATGGGTTCGCTGGCGTAATGGGGAGCACGACCTCGTACGACGGAGATGCTCGGACACGATTGGTCAGCGCCCCTGTTCATGTGGGGAGTGACACTTGCCATGAAGCGAGTATTGATCGGTATCGTTCTTGCAATCCTGACCGCCGGTTCCTGCCCCGCAGCTCCGGGTGAAGACACCGGTGCAACAGAACCGGGCTCAACCGTGGAACAAGAGCTGGAAAGGTTGAGGCAGGCGGGCATTCCCACAACCTTTGAGGAGTTGAACATACCGGAAATCCCGGACGAAGAGAACGGTGCCTTTCTCTACAGGAAAGCATTTGAGCTCAAAGACTTACTGGCCGAGAAATACCAGGACGAGTGGCAGTACATGCCCCACGAAGGAACGGTGGCGTGGGACGAGGTGCCTGTCGACAAGAAGAAGAGAGTTGTAGACCTCGTCCTGCACGACCCTGATTTCGCCAGGTTGTATCAGCTTCTCGAAAAGGCATGCGGCATGCAGTGCAGCTTCCTGACAAGGGAGGAGTATAAGGCTGTCTTAGAGGGCGAGAAGTCCGAGTGGTACCGCCGCTTAGGCAAGTCCAGAGGTTGTGTGCGCATCTTGGCAACGAAAGCTAAGTTCGAGGCAGAGAAAGGCGAAATTGACAGCGCACTGTCCACCGTCCTGGTCAATTTCAGAACATCAAAACGCCTGTCAAGCGAGCCTTTCCTCCTGCCGCAGGTTCTCAGGCTTGCGGTGGAGGGCACAGTTGCCGATAACTTGGAGGAGGTTTTGAACCAAGGCCGAGGAAGCACTGAACTGTACCAGTCCCTTATGGACTCAATACGAGACGAAAGGAAGAGAAATCTGATGCAACACGGTCTCGGAGGAGAGATTCCACTTCTCTTGCCCTACTTCTCCGACCTCAGGCAGGCAGGGGAGACATTGTCCGAGGAGAATATCAGAGGACGGTTCGAGATGGAGGACCGGGTCAGGCAAATGTTCGGGCTTGACAAGGAGCATTTCCCTCACAGTGCAGAGTTGACCGAGCTTCTTAACGCTCTTCGGAAGGAGGGTCCGGAGCAGTTCTGGTACAGAGAGGAGCTAATCCATTTCCAAACCATGTCCAAGCTGTACTCTCTCGCCGGGAAACCTCACTGGAAGACCGCAGAAGAGCTGAAACAACTCCGCAATGAGCTTGAGAACATGCCCGGAAGCAGGGGTTTCTGGACACGGCTGATGCTGCAATCTTTGCTCAGACTCTTTGATTCAGAGGCGCGCTTGGACGCCCAACTGGGCACCGCGGAACTGGCTCTTGCGGTGAAGATATACAAGGTCAAACACAGGTTCTATCCATCCAGTCTTGCGCAACTTGTCCCGGAAATCCTGCCTGAACTGCCCAAAGACCCATACACCGGCGAGGACTTTGCGTACAATCCCAGGGGCATGAATATCCTGATCTACAGTGTTGGGCCCAACCTGAAAGATGACGGCGGTACACCTCGGGAGGTAACCGGTTGGAAGGGCGACTACGATATTGTCTGGAAACTCAGCTATTTCTAGAGCTATGGTAGGGGCGGTTCGCGAACCGCCCAACGGTGACAGCCGGTTCCGATCTGTAGGGGCACGGCTTGCTGTGCTCCAGTTCAGGGCGGGGCAAGCCCCGCCCCTACGTTGACAGCGGTTCTAGGAGGGAGGTGTGGAGGTAATCCAGATTCCAGGCTACCTCGACGAACTCAGCGAGTGCAACCTCTGCGAGTACCGGTGCGGGGTGAGCCGGCTTGTGGGGACGCCCCGAAGACGCGGCCGAACCTCTTCGTGAAGCCTATCGCGATGACGAGGCCGCTCTGGCCGCCACCTACGCCCTTTCCGGAGGTTGTACCACGCATCCGCGAGACTGCGCCCGCTGCAACGCGCGCGAGGCCTGTCCGGTAAAGCTGTACACGCCAACTCTGGCAACCTGACGCATCTCGTAAGCAACGAAGTGGCATATACTTAGCGAGCACGCTCCAAAGGGCACGGCCCCGGCCACCATGAGCCTGTCCGGTGCCGCAAAAAACAGGAAAAAAGTGCTTGCATATTCCCCTGTTTTTTGCTATACTATCACAAGTAACACAGCAGAATAGAGAAGTTGGCGAGTGAAAGCGGTCCCTTCGAAAGCTCGAGGGGTTTTTTCTTGGCTGGTGCAAGAAGGTCTGGCGATAACTGGTAACCAGCACTTCTACTCGGGGTAATAACCAGGCAACAACTCAATATCGACGTCCACAAAGCAAGTTCAAGTTCCGAATCACAACAGTTTGAGGGATGTCCGTAATGTGTCATAGGCAATTCTGGAGCCGGTGCATCAGGGGCGGAAAGTTCGCGGTTTTGGCGGGCGTGGTCTGCGCGCTCGTGCTCCTGATAGCTCCCTGGAGAGAGACCCAGGAACCCGTAGTCAGCATAGGGTTCGTGGACATGCCGAAATTGCTCAACGAGTATTACCAAACCCAGATCAAACAGAGGGAGTTCGAAGCCAAGCTCAAGAAAGAGCAAGAAGATATTGAGATTAAGAAAAAACCCGCCGAGGAGCTCGATAAGCTGCTCAAGGAGGGAGCCGATACGCTGTCCGAACAGGAACTAAGGGAGCTCACAGATAGGAAAAATGAGGAGCTGCGCGTCCTGCTGGACTACCGGGACCGAAGGAACCGGGCGCTACGGCGAGATCAGGAAGAAATGGAAAGGGAGTTATACAAAGAGCTGCAGCAAGCGGTGCAGGAGTACGGTACCCGCGAAGGTTACTCTGTTATTGTAAACAAGAGCATGATCCTTTATGGTTCACAGGCTTGCGATTTAACTCAAGATATTATAGATACTGTCAATAGACAACAGTAACTGAAGGTGGGAGTATCGGGGCAACACTGGAACATAGATCACCAAAACCGGTTAGCCTCGACGATTCCTTTGGCACAGGGGCGTTGGATGCAGGGTTGAGGACGGTTTGGCACGCCCGCAGGTCAAGGGCTCCACTTCGGTGAAAGGTTGGACATGGAAAAACCACTGCACGAGATTGCCGAGGTTGTCGGCGGAGAGGTTGTCGGCGACAGCGACGTCCTTATTACCGGTGTAAGCGGTATAAGAGAGGCGAAACCCGGCGAAATAACGTTCATTGCGGACTCGAGGTACACTGATCTGCTCGACGAGACCCAGGCCAGCGCCGTCATAGTCTCCTCCGAAGTCAGCCGCAACGGCGAGAAAACGTTGCTCAAGTGCGCCAATCCCCGCCTCGCGTTCATCAACCTCGTCAATATGTGGGCGACGGACCAGATCCCTCACCCGACCGGAATTCATCCCACGGCCGTCATCGGCGAGAACGTCAAGCTCGGCAAAAACGTCGCGATCAATGCATACGTCGTGATCGAGGACGGAGCCGTCATAGGTGATAACGTAGTCATATATCCCCATACGTACATCGGGCGGGATTCCCGCATCGGCAAGGATACGCTCATATACCACAATGTGACCATTCGAGAGAGAATCGCCATAGGCGAACGCGTTATCATACATAGCGGAGTGCGGATCGGGAGTGACGGGTTCGGGTTCACCTCCCACGAGGGCGTCCATCACAAGGAGTTGCAGATGGGAAGCGTAGTAATAGAAGATGACGTGGAGGTGGGCGCAAACGTCACGATCGACCGGGCAACCTTCGGGCTGACTCGTATAGGAAGAGGGACGAAAATAGACAACCTCGTGCAAATAGGACACAACGTGACCATCGGGGAACACTGTATCATTGTCTCCTTAGTGGGCATCGCAGGGAGCGCCCAGGTTGGCAACGGCGTTACCATTGCCGGTCAAGCAGGGGTTGCCGGTCATTTGAAAATAGGCGACAATTGCGTCGTTGCCGCAAGAGCCGGAGTCACGAAAAGCGTTCCGCCGAACACTCGCGTGTCCGGCTGGCCCGCCGTCCCTCACGACAAGGAACAGAAAGTAAAAGCCAGCGTTCGCAGGCTGCCGGATCTGTTTAAGCGGTTGCGTGCATTGGAGAAACGGCTGGCCTCAATGGAAGCTCGTCTCAATGGAAAAACAGAAGACGATTAATAAGCCCGTGTCCTTTTCCGGTCACGGGCTTCATACAGGGAATCTCACAACAGTAGTGTTCAGACCGGCGCCGCCGGGCACGGGAATAGTCTTTGCGCGTACGGACCTGCCCAACAAGCCGACCATCAAGGCGGATATCGACCACGTTGTTGACGTGCGGCGCGGCACCACACTCGGCGCCAACGGTGCCCGCGTGTTGACCGTAGAGCATGTGCTTGCAGGAATTTCCGGGCTGCAGATCGACAACATATTTGTGGAGCTGGATGCCAACGAACCGCCTGTCGGCGACGGCAGTTGCCTACATTTTGTCGAGACGCTGCTCGAGGCCGGTGTCACTGAGCAGGAGGCCCCGCGTGAGTACATCGAAATAGACGAGGCAATCACGTTCAGAGATAAGGACAGGATAATCACCGTACTGCCGTGGAACGAACTGAGATTGAGCGTGACCGCCGACTATGACCACCGCGCAATAGGAACGCAGTACCGCTCCATCAGCGTGTCTCAGAACGAATTCGCAAAAGAGATAGCCGGGGCGCGCACATTCTGCTTTCTGCACGAGGTCGAGGCCCTCAAAGCGCAAGGGCTCATCAGAGGCGGCAGCCTCGAGAACGCTGTGGTCATCGGCACAGAAAACATTCTGAACGAGGATTTGAGATTCGCTGACGAGTTCGTAAGACACCTGATACTCGACCTTCTCGGCGACCTTACGCTCCTGGGTAAACCGTTGAAGGGACACGTCATAGCGATTAAGCCGGGGCATACGCCAAACGCCAGGCTCGCGCAGAAGATTCGCAGGCTGACGATGGGTAACGGCTATTACGCAGCGCCGGAGTCGCAGACCGTTCGAGCGGTTAAGAAGGGCCGTTCCCTTGACATTAAAGAGATAAAGAAGATATTGCCCCATCGGTATCCGTTCCTTCTGGTGGACAAGGTCGTGTCACTGGTTGACGGTGAACGAGTCGTCGGGCTGAAGAACGTTACGGCAAACGAGCCCTACTTCGCCGGCCACTGGCCGGATCATCCCGTGATGCCCGGCGTACTGGTGATAGAGGTAATGGCTCAAGTAGCCGGCCTGCTGGTGCTCAGCAGAGCAGAACGGGGACAGTTAGCTTATTTCACTGGAATTGACAAAGCCAAGTTCAGAAGGCCTGTTTGCCCCGGCGACCAGCTACTCGTCGAGGTGGAAGCTATTAAACTCAAGTCCAAGACGAGCAAGATGAGAGGTAGAGTAACCGTTGATGGAGCATTAGCTGCTGAGGCGGAGCTACTTTTCACGGCTTTCACACCGTCGCAGAACGGTCCGGACAGTCCGGATCGCCCATGATAGTCGCCTCCTGCTAAGCGCTCAGAGCAGGTTAGCCAGCTATGAAGGCGTGACGCGGTGGACGCAGGACGCATGCGGGAACCGAAAAAGCGGGACCTAGCTTTCTTGCTCAGTAGTGAGTCAGGGTTTTAGAGGGATTTCCTGTTATCCCTTTCCCCTTTGATTATATAAGGTTGGCGCAGCTGCAACGAAAAGCGCGGTTGATCGGCGTGGTTGCGCAGCCCCCTTCAGGGACAAGGTACCCAGACGCGCCGGACTCGGGAGGGCGGTAAGCACCTGCGAATACAGGAGTTATCGTGGGCACACAGATACATCAAACTGCTGTGGTTGACCCGAAAGCAGAGCTGGGTAATGACACGGTCGTCGGGCCGTACGCAGTAATAGGGCCTAATGTGACCATAGGCGACGGAACGACTATCGGCCCCTACGTTGTGCTCGAAGGACACACCCAGCTAGGCAAGAACAACAAGGCATACGCCGGCGCGGTCCTCGGCGGCCGCTCCCAGGCGCTGAACGACCCCGGCGGCAGGAGCTTCTTGCGTATAGGCGACGGTAACACGTTTCGGGAGTATGTCACCATGAACACCGGGTTCAGTGAGGAAACCGGAAGAACCACCGTCGTAGGTAACAACAACTTGCTCATGGCCCTCACGCACGTCGCCCACGACTGCCAGGTAGGTGATCGCGTTGTGATGGCCAACCTGTCGGGCCTCGGCGGCCATGTGGTCGTTGAGGATGGGGCGGTGCTCGGGGGAATGTCGGCCGTGCACCAGTTCGTCACGGTGGGCAAGTTGGCGCTGGTTGCCGGACTGGCAAAGGTCGTCAAGGATGTGCTGCCGTACACAATTGCTGATGGAAACCCCGCTCGGTGTCGGGGAATCAATGCCGTGGGATTGTCGAGAAACGGTGCGAGCGAGACGGCAAAGCGCGGATTGAAAACAGCGTATCGGACATTGTGCAGGTCATCGCTCAACACCAGCCAGGCACTGGCGGAAATCGAGCAGGAAGTTGAGAACTGCGCTGAAGTTGCTCATCTGATCGATTTTGTCCGCAGGTCAAAACGCGGCATCTGCAAGTGACCATTCATCGTCGATGTCCGGTTAATGACACGAGCACGGCTGCCAACAGCGATAGTCGTTGAGCTGGAGACGCCACCGACCTGAACCGCATCAGAGCAGGTTCTGATACTGTGAAGCCTAGTGAGGGTTTCGCTGGCGGCCCTTGGAGACAACGCGGGGTCCTGTTATATGAAACTCGATGAGCGACGATGCCAATGATAAGAGTTGGGGTGATAGGAGTTGGGCATCTCGGGTACCATCACGCACGAGTGTACTCGCAGCTGCCCGCAGTCGAATTGGTTGGAGTCAGTGACACCAACGAAGAACAGTTGGAAAAGGTGACCGGCGATTTCGCGACCGAGGGGCTTCTGGACTATGAAGAGCTGCTCGAGCGCGTAGACGCGGTCAGCGTTGGAGTGCCGACCAGCTTACACTATGCCGTCGGGAAGAGGTGCCTTGAGGCGGGTGTCAGCGTACTGATAGAGAAGCCAATATGCGCGGAATTGGCGGACGCCGACGAGCTGGTCGAGCTTGCGCAAGAGAAACAACTCACGCTGCAGGTCGGACACGTCGAGCGGTTCAACGGAGCCGTCCGGAAGCTTGCTGAAGTGATTAAGAAACCAAGGTTTATCGAATGTCATCGGCTGAGCCCATATCAGAGCCGCGGCGACGACGTTGGCGTGGTCCTTGACCTGATGATACACGACATAGACATAGTCCTGAGTCTGGTCAGGTCCTCGGTCGAGGAGTTTCATGCCGTCGGGGTGCCGGTGTTTTCGCCCCACGAGGACATAGCTAACGCAAGGATTAGGTTCGCGAACGGCTGCGTCGCCAACCTGACTGCAAGCAGGGTATCCGTCGACAAGATGCGAAAGATCAGGATATTCGAGTCCGACGCCTACATTTCCGTGCGCTACGATGACCCGGAGGTGAAACTCTACAGGAAGCGCGATGACTTGATCGAGGAAGGCATGGACCCGATGAGCTGCATAGATATTGAAGTGATGCCCGTCGACAAGCAAGAGCCGTTGCGGGCGGAGCTGGCCTCGTTCGTTCGCTGTGTCGAGACCGGGGAACGACCGGTCGTGTCTGGTGAGGACGGCCGCGACGCCCTCAGGCTGGCTGCGGCTCTCACTGAACAAATAGAGCAACTGCCGAAAGAATGAAGAAACACACCATATTCATTGTTGCAGGAGAACCATCCGGAGACCTCCATGGAGCCAACTTGGCCCGCGAGATTCGCCGCATCCAGCCGGGTGTTGTGATTCAGGGCGTAGGCGGAGAGAAAATGTCCGCCACGGGCATAGAACTGAGACACGACCTCGCTAAAGAGGCGATCATGGGGTTCACGGAGGTGCTGAAGAAATTTGGCCGGATCCGAGCCATATTCCGCGATACGGTGAAGTTCCTGGAGGAAAATCGGCCCGATCTGCTCATATTGATTGACTATCCGGGATTCAACCTCCGGTTGGCGGAGCAGGCGAAGAGACTCGGTATAAGAACCGTGTACTACATATGTCCGCAAGTGTGGGCTTGGGGCAAACGTCGCGTCGGACACATCGCGCGGCTGGTGGAAAAAGTGATCGTCATTCTGGATTTTGAGAAGAGCATTTACGAGGGAGTGGGACTTAGCGTCGAGTTCGTCGGACACCCATTGATTGACCATATCCAGCGGACACCGTTGGATCAGGACTACACTGCTGAACACGAGACGGCTGGAGGCGTTGTGCTCGGGTTGCTGCCGGGCAGTCGCCCCCAGGAGGTAAGACGGCATCTGCCCGTCATGCTGCGGAGCGTCGAGCTGTTGCATCAAGAGCTTCCCGAATCGCGGTTTCTGGTCGCGTGCCCGAACGAGCAGATAGACCTTTTGGCCCGTCGGGTCCTCGACAAATGGCGTGACCGACAAACGCGGCGCAAACAGCAGAGCCTCCCCCACGTGGAGATCGCCTGCGGCAAGACTTACGAGGTAATAGAGCTGAGCTCTGCGTGCCTGGTTGCTTCCGGGACGGCAACGCTCGAGACGGCGTACTTTCTCAAACCTATGGTTGTGATTTACATGACGTCATTCGGATCCTGGCTGCTTGCAAGGTCAATCATCGAGGTTGAGCACATAGCCATGGTGAACATATTTGCGGGCAAACGGGTGGTACCTGAGTTTATTCAATTTGGTGCGCGCCCGGAGAGAATAGCCGCCGAGGTGCTCGACTTGCTGCGCAACGATCAGCGCAGAGCGGACATTGAGCGGGATCTTCGGGAAGTTAAGGAGAGGCTGGGCAGGCCGGGCGCGTCCGAGCGTGCGGCCCGTGCTGTAGTTGACATTCTGGAACGCCCGACGGCCGGACCGGAGGCCGACCTCTGTCGGGCGGTGCCGGCGGGATAGTCCGAGCAACATGTCAGAAGCTAAGAGACCGATACTATACTTGATGGACGGTACGGCATTCGCCCATCGCTCGTTTCACGCGATAAGACACCTGACAGACCGGGAAGGCAAGCCGACCAACGCCGTTTTCGGGTTCACCAAGACCCTGCTGAGAGTCTTAGAGGAGAATCGGCCGGACTACATGGCAGTAGCTTTCGACACTCATGCACCGACATTCAGACACGAGATGTACGAGGAGTACAAGGCGACACGCAAGAAGACGCCCGAAGAGCTTATTGTGCAAATGCCTATTATTCTTGAGGTTGCAGACGCTCTTGGGACGCGCGTCGTCGAGAAGGAAGGGTATGAAGCGGACGATGTTATCGGCACGCTTGCCAGGCGCGCTGAGGGTGCCGGTATGGATGTGGTGATCCTGACTGGGGATAAAGACCTTCTTCAACTGGTCTCCCCACACATAACCGTGCACGACCCACAGAGCACGAACGGCCCTTTTACCGTGGAGAACGTGCCCGAGCGGTTCGGACTGAGTCCGGACAAGATCGTTGACGTGATGGCGCTGTGGGGCGATTCGTCCGACAATGTCCCGGGCGTGCCCGGCATAGGAGAGAAGAATGCCAAGCAACTCATCTCCCAATACGGTTCTTTGACGGGAGTGTACGAGAAGGTAGACGAGATCAAGGGGAAAAAGGGGCAGAACCTTCGGGAAAACCGGGAAATGGCGTTTCTGAGTAAAAAACTGGTATCCATAGATACCAACGTTCCACTCGGCCTCGATCCGGAAGACTGTAAACTCGACGACCCTGATGCTGCGAAAATGATACCCATCTTCAAGCGGTTGAACTTTCAATCGTTGCTAAAGGAGTTCGTGGAGACTGATCAAGAGGAAGTCGACTACCGCGTAGTACAGGATCCCGCGGCGCTGGCGCGTCTCGTGGAGGAGCTTGTCTCCGCCGGCTCTTTCGCACTCGACCTCGAAACCACCAGCGAGTCGCCGATGCAGGCGGATATCGTCGGCATGTCAGTCTCGTTTCGAGCGCGTGCAGGCTTCTACGTGCCGGTGGGACATCGCGAGGAAGCGTTGCTGGGCGAAGACGGAAAGAAGTACGGCCAAGTGCCGCCGGAGCAGTTCATCTCAATAGTAAAACCGCTCCTGGAGGACGCATCCGTCAAGAAGACAGGACAGAATATCAAGTACGACATGATTGTGCTCGCGCGACACGGTATGACTCTGCAGGGCGTTGACTTCGACACGATGATCGCGTCCTACCTGATAGATCCTACCGGCGGAAGACACAATCTGGGCGACATGGCTCTGAGGTACCTCGACCGCAAGATGATACCGATAACGGACCTGATTGGAAAAGGGTCAAAAGCTGTAACGATGGACTGCGTACCGGTTGACCTAGTGGCTCAGTATTCCTGCGAGGACGCCGACTTGACCTGGCGTCTCAGAGAGCTGTTCGAGCCGATGTTGGAGGAGCGCGGCCTGACAAGACTGTTTTCCGAGGTTGAACTGCCGCTCATACCTGTGCTGGCGCGGATGGAGATCGCCGGCGTCAAGATCGACCTGGCACTTTTCGGCCGACTGTCCAACAGACTCAACGGTGAGATCGAGAGGGTTGCTGAAGAGGTGTACGAGCTGGCCGGCGAAAGGTTCAATATCAACTCTTCGAAACAGTTGCAGAGGATACTGTTCGACAAGCTCGGCCTGACTAAGGTACGCAAGACCAAGACCGGGTATTCGACCGACGTGGCGGTGCTGGAACAACTCTCCAGCGAACACTCTCTGCCCGGCAAATTGCTTGAGTATCGCACGCTCGAGAAGTTGCGAAGCACCTATGTCGAGTCACTGCCCAAGCTCATAAACACAACCACCGGCCGAATCCATACGTCATTTAACCAGGCGGTGACCGCCACCGGTAGGTTGAGCAGCAGCGAACCGAACCTACAGAACATACCGATCAGGATGGAACTCGGCAAAGAGTTGCGCAGAGGTTTCGTACCCTGCTCGGACGACATGAGCTTTGTGTCCGCGGACTACTCTCAGATAGAGCTCCGCGTTCTGGCACATCTGTCCGGCGATAGAAATCTCACAAAGGCGTTCAAGAAGGGCGAGGACATTCACCGAGCGACCGCGGCCAGGATCTTCGGTGTTTCGTCTGCGGACGAGGTGACGCCGGAAATGCGCAGGCGCGCGAAAGTCGTGAATTTCGGCGTGATTTACGGCATGGGCGCGTTCCGACTGGCGCGCGAATTCGGTATCCCGATGGACGAAGCCAAGGCGTTCATAGAGGACTATTTCGGCATATACGCCGGCGTCAGGGAATACATCGATACGACCGTCGCTGAGGCTCAGGACAAAGGGTACGTAGAGACTATCCTGAAGAGACGCCGATACATGCCGGAACTTCGGAACGCGAAAGGTGCGGACAGACAATGGGCGGAACGTGCGGCGTTCAACGCCCCGATACAGGGCTCTGCGGCCGATTTGACAAAGGTCGCCATGAACCGTCTCGACAGGTTTATCACCGAGAACAATATGAGAACGAGACTGATTCTGCAGGTGCATGACGAGCTGCTTCTCGAAGCGCCGGCGGATGAGGTCGAGACTGTCAAAGAACATACGAAGCGCATTATGGAGAGCGCGTACCCACTCAACGTCCCTCTCAAGGTTGACATTGGAGTAGGTCGCAACTGGCTCGAGAGCCATTCATAGATGGATGTAGTATCGTGGATCATACATGGGAGTCAGAGACATGAAAGAGAAGCCAGGTACAGAGGTTACTGACAGAAAGGGGGAGTGGTGAAGGTATGGATATAGGTGAACTGAAGAAAAAGACGATATCGGAACTGAACAAACAGGCCAAAGAGCTCCAGCTAAACGGGTACAGCGGGCTCAAGAAACAGGAGCTCATTTTCAGGATCCTGCAGGCCAAAATCGAATCGGAAGGTTCGATCTTTGGAGAAGGTATCCTGGAGATACTGCCGGACGGGTTCGGTTTTCTCAGGTCGCCGACCTACAACTACCTGCCGGGTCCTGACGACATCTACATATCCCCGTCACAGATCCGTAAGTTCGGCCTGAGGACCGGGGATACCATTTCGGGACAGATTCGCCCGCCGAAGAACGGCGAACGGTATTTCGCCATGTTAAAGGTCGAGGCGATCAACTTCGATGATCCTGAGCTGGCCCGTGAGAAGATCCTGTTCGATAACCTCACGCCGCTTCACCCGGACGAGCGGATCAAGCTCGAAACCACCAAGAAAGAGCTGTCGATGCGCGTAATGGACATCGTCAGCCCGATCGGTAAGGGTCAGAGGGGCCTCATCGTAGCGGCTCCGTATACGGGAAAGACCATGCTGTTGCAGAAAATAGCCAACAGCATAACCACCAACTGCCCGGAGATAATCCTCATCGTTCTGCTCATTGACGAGCGCCCGGAAGAGGTGACCGACATGCAGAGGTCCGTCAATGCCGAAGTTGTCAGCTCCACCTTCGACGAACCGCCTGAAAGACATATTCAGGTCTCCGAAATGGTCCTGGAAAAGGCGAAACGGCTTGTCGAGCACCAGAAAGACGTGGTCATACTTCTGGACAGTATGACGCGTCTGGCGCGTGGTTACAATGCCGTGATGCCGGCGAGCGGTAGAGTGCTGTCCGGCGGGATCGACGCCAACGCTCTCCAGCGCCCCAAGAGGTTTTTCGGCGCTGCTCGTAACATTGAAGAGGGAGGAAGCCTGACGATCCTCGCCACGGCTCTCATAGACACCGGTAGCCGCATGGACGACGTGATCTTCGAGGAGTTCAAGGGCACCGGCAACATGGAGCTGCATCTTGACAGGCGACTGATGGAGAAGCGCATATTCCCCGCAATAGACGTGCAGAAATCGCGTACCAGACGGGAAGAGCTGCTCATGGAGAAAGAAGAGCAGAACAGGATCTGGATCTTGGCGAAGGTGATGGGCTCAATGAACCCCGTGGAAGCCTTGGAACTGCTGCTGGGCAAGCTTGGCAAGACTAAGAGCAACAAGGAATTTCTCGACTCGATGCAAAAACAGCTCTAGACCCACCATCCGATCCTCCACGTATGCGGACTTTGCGATGCGGCTCGTGAACCAGCGGCGGCGATTGTACGGCGCCCAACGGTTCTGCTATAATCCTTGAGTCAAAGGCAGTGGTGCGGGTGACATTCATGAGAATTCTGTTCATTTATCCCAATCTGTACGCGCAGATCGGTTTCAACTATGGGGTGGCTTTCCTGTCGGCTGTCCTTAAGCAGCAGGGACACGAAACGGCGCTGCTGAACGTGAACGACAAGCTGGGCTATCCGCTGGACCTCGAACGGATATGGCGGGATGTCCGTAAGTTCGATCCTGATATTGTCGGATTCTCCATCGTGACCAACCAGTATCAGTACGCCGCCGATATAGCCCGGTCCCTGCGCGAGCGGACCAACGTCCCCATGGTAGCCGGCGGCGTGCACGTGACGATGGCTCCTGAAGAAGTTCTGTCGGACGGGGCATTCGACTACGCCTGCGTGGGCGAAGGGGAGCACGCCCTGGCGGAGCTCGTGGAGAGAATTGCAGACGGCCAGCCCACGGACGACATTCCCAATATATGGGCCAGGAAAAACGGCGAACTGGTCAGGAATCCCGTGAGACCGTTCGTTAGCGTCACCGAGCTGCCACCTAAAAACTATGATGTATTCGACTTTCAGCATATGACCGACGCCAAGGATGGCTGGGTCGGTGTGATGGCGAGCCGCGGTTGCCCGTTCCGGTGCACGTACTGTTTCAATCACAAGATAGTGGAGCTTTACCAGCGGGACACAGGGTTGAAGGGGCGCAAGCTCAACTATGTTCGCCACCATCCCGTCGAGGACGTCATAGCCGAACTGAAAATGCTGGTGGGAAAGTACGCGCGAGTCAAGATGTTCATCTTCGACGACGATCTCTTCACGTACGACCGTACCTACCTGCTGGAGTTCGCCCGCCGATATCGCAATGAGATGGATGTGCCATTCGTCTGCAACGCTCACCCAAGAGTTTTTGATGATGAAATGGCTCAGGCGCTCAAGGACGCCGGTTGCGCTTTACTGAAGTTTGGGCTCGAAAGCGGCAGCGAAAGCGTTCGGCGCAACATACTGCGCAGGCATATGAGCAACGAGGACATAGCACGCGCGTTTGAGACCGCGCATCGGTGCGGGCTCGATACCTCCGCTTTCGTCATGTTCGGGTTCCCGCACGAGACTATCGAAGATATCAACATGACACTCGACCTGCTCGCGACAGTGTCCCCGACGCGAATGAGGTGGGCTATCTTTTTCCCCTACGTGAACACGGAAGCATACCAGATCAGTGCAGATGGCGGCTTCATAGACTTCGACAAGATGCGCAAACTCAGCAGTTTTATGTACGAGTCATGCCTCGATTTCGGCGCGGAACAGAACCTGTTTATCAAGAAACTTCAGAAGACTTTTCCCTGGCAGGTTAACGCGCGGCTCGGGGGAGATTGCGGACACGTATACGGCAGCCTTGTTGATGCTGTCGATAAACTTGCGGAGCAGGACTTCGCGCTTGTCGCGGACCAGATAATCAGCTTTGACGGGGCCTTATCGCGCGTGCTTTCGGCGGCAGGCGTCCCGCACTACGAGGTTAAGTATAACGAGTTTATGGCGGTGAAAGCGCCATGAAGACAAGCTACGCGCCGGACCGAATACTCGTAATCTGTCCAAATTGGATCGGCGACGCCGTGATGTCCACTCCCGCGTTGCAGGCTGTCAGGGAAGGATTTCCCAACGCCCACATCGCACTTCTGTCGAAACCGCGCATATCAGAACTGCTCGACGGTTTGCCCTTCTTCGACGAGGTGATCGAGATGCGCGGTGAGAAGAGCCTTCGCGGTCTCGTCAGGCTTGCCCGATCACTCAGAACAACGGAATCTGACCTCGGTCTAATACTTACGCACTCGTTCAGGTCGGCGCTTCTGGCGCGTCTTGCAGGGATAAAGCGGAGGGTCGGTTACCGCGGCCAATGTCGCGCCCTCCTGCTCACGGACGGGCTGCAGTTCCCCAGGGAAGGGCGAAGGAAACGCCCACGGCACATGGTCGAGGAGTATCTCGACATCGCCGGGCAACTCGGATGCAAAGTGAACGATCGGTCGGTGAAGCTGGCGGTTGATCCCGAGGCGGCGGCGAGCGCGAAGGAACTGTTGGCCCCGCCCGCGGAGGAGGGCAATCGTCCTTTTGTCGCAATAGCGCCCGGAGCCTCGTTCGGGCCGTCCAAGTTGTGGTATCCGGACAGATGGGCAGCCGTGGCTGATGCAATTGCAGATAGGTTCGGCGCGTCCATAGCCATACTCACCGCGCCGAGCGAGCACGAACTCCATGAGCAGATAGTATCGAGTATGAGCGCGCGGCCGGTGCCGCTTAGCGATATTCCGCTGCCGCTGGCACTCTTGAAAGGCGTCGTTTCACAGCTGGACCTTCTGCTGTGCACGGACTCCGGCGCAAGGCACGTTGCGGTTGCGCTGGGCGTGCCGACCGTGGTCGTTATGGGGCCTACGGACCCGCGCTACTCCGCGGGCAGGACCGAGACAGGCGTTGTCATGCGAGAAGACGTTGACTGCAGCCCCTGCCACGAGAAAGTGTGTCCCACCGATCACAGGTGCATGAAGCTTGTTACTCCGGAGAAGGTTCTCGAAGCGGCCTCGAGACTGCTCGAGGCGCGAGGTGCCCGCTCTTGCTGACGTCGCCCTAATAATCCCTATATCTCCGGAGACTGCCCCGGCGGGTTTCACCCGGGGCGCTCATGGCGCATGCGCTGCTTTAGTCCCACCTTTGACTTCGCGCGTGCGTTCGCTTAGAATAGAAGCTGAAAGTGCTCTTTGATGTCTTGTTATGGGTATTACGGTGTAGTCCACGGGAGATTATCGTGAAACAGAATCTGACGCGAGCCAAGTTTCTGCCGGGGTTGGCATCCTTATCGATCGGGGCCTTTGTGTGTTGTTGTCTGTTGATGAGCATTAGCGGATGCACCCGCGACCCCGAAGCGCGCAAAGAGAAACACCTGAACAGGGGGATAGGCTATTTTCGCAACGATAAGTTCGAGGAGGCTGTCATCGAGTTCAAGAATGTACTACAGATCGACCCGGAACATTCTCATGCCCGCTACAACCTCGGATTATGTTATCTCAAAAAGGAGGAATACGGTGCAGCGCTCGATGAGTTCGAGCGGGCAGTGAAGATCGACCCGAACTTTCCCGAAGCTTACCTCCAGCTGGCCCCTCTTTACCGAACCGCAGGACGTCATGAGGAGGCGATTGCCGCATGTGACAAGCTCCTGAGCATTACGGAGGACCCACATTCGGCCTCGGAAGCACACAACGTCACAGCCCTCATCTACATCGATATGAAACAGTGGGATGACGCCAAAAAGGCCATCGACAAAGCCCTGGAAGCGGATCCCGAGTATATAGAGGTCCGATTCACGTACGCCAGGTTCTTCCTGGAGAGCGGAGAACCTGAGTCTGCGAAACAGCAGTACCAGCTCGTGCTGGACGGACATCCGGAAAACGTCCAGGCAACAGCAGGCATTGGCGAAATTCTAGCGTTTGAGGGCCAGCTGGAACAGGCAATCGTCGAACTCAAGAAGGCGCTGGAGATAGACTCAACTCATGTTCCGGCGCAGATCGCGCTCGGCAATACCTATCGGTTGGCGGGCAAGCCCGACGACGCTCTCGCTGTCGGGCAGAGACTGCTTGGCGCAGACGTGAACAGGTATCAGATACACCGCTTCATGGGCCTCGCCCATATCGATAACGGCAACGTTGATAAAGCGAGCGAATCGTTCCATCAGATGGTCAACCTGGCGCCGGGCCTCGCTCAGAGCCATTTTCTGCTGGGAGCCTCACTTGTCCAGCTGGGGCAGATTGAGCAGGCCATACGCGAGTTGGAAGAGGCGGTACAGCGGGACCCGAACCATGTCGGCGCGCGCCTTGCGTTGGCGGAGGCTCTCATCGTCTCCAGCTCGTTCGACCGGGCGCTCGTTCAGTGTCAGGGCGTTATTCAACTTGCTCCCGACGACCCACGCGGTCACGAGATCGCCGCCCGGGCACACCTCGGCAACAAGGACTTCGAATCCGCCGCTGCAGAACTGCAGAAAACCATGGAACTGAAACCGGACGATCTTGGCCCGGCGCTGACGCTGGCCTCGTCATACCTGCAGGCCGGCAGATATGAAGAGGCTGTCGCGGCTGCCGACAAGGTGCTCGAGATGGCGCCGCAGAATCCAGCGGCTTACTACGTTCGGGGATCTGCCTTTGTCGGAGCCAAGCAGCTCGATAAGGGCGTAGCCGACTACAAGCGCGCTATCGAACTGAATCCGGACTACGCCCAGGCACGCTTCTCTCTCGGCAGGCTCTTCATGGTACGCAAGCAGTTCGATGAAGCTGAAGAACAGTTCAAAGCGCTCCTCGAGATTGTACCTGAACATCCACAAACGCGGATGGATCTCGCAGTCCTCTACGAGGCGAGTGGCAAGACGGAAGAAGCGGTCGAACAGATGGAAAAGCTTGTTGCGGAACACCCGGATCTTTCGACGGTACAGCTCGGTCTCTGGCAGCTTTACGGCAAGCTCGGAGAGGTCGATGAGGCGGAGACTCTGGCTAGATCCATCCTCGAGCACGATCCGGCAAGCTTCATAGGACATTTCATCCTCGGCGACTCATATATGAAGCAGGGCAAGTTTGATGAGGCGCAGAAGGAGTTCGAGGCAGCGGCCCAGGTGAATCCCGGCTCGCCAAGAGCTCATGCGGCCCTGGCCGCGGCTCACGGCGAGCAAGGGCAATATCGGGCAGCTCTGCAAGAGTGTGGCAGAGTATTGGAAATCAATCCGGGCTTCATACCTGCAGTGCAGCAGGCCGTATCCATATTCGGAAGCTCGGATGCGGCGGCCGCCGAGAAGATCTGTCGCGAGCTGCTCGACACGCAGCCGGACAATATTGGGGCACGAGCCGCTCTGGCAGGGGTACTGATCCGCCTGAAGCACGTGGAGGAGGCTATCCAGGAGTGCGCGAGCCTCATAGACAGGAAGCCCCAGACCATTGGCGCTTATACAATGCTCGCCTCAATTCACGAGTCTGAAAACGATCTTGACAGTGCCCTCACGATTATGGAGAGCGCAATCAGGATGGCCCCTCGTAACGCGACAGTCCGGCTCAAGACGGCCACGCTGTACCAGCTGAAGGGCGATACGGACGGGGCCATTGCTGAATATGAGCGAGCCGTGGTGCTCTCGCCTAACTCAGTGGTCGCTCTGAACAATCTCGCCTATCTGTACGCCGAGGAGAAAGGCCGCCTCGACGACGCGTTGAGCGTTGCTAAGAGGGCCTACGCACTGGCTCAGCAAGACCACTCTGTGACGGACACGCTTGGCTGGATATACTACAGGAGAGGGTCGTACGATCTCGCGCTTCCACTTCTTGAGAAAGCTGTGGCCGCCGTACCGAATAACGCCACCCTTCAGTTCCACCTCGGCATGGCGCAGGTGAAAGCAGGCAAGAAGGACGAGGGGTACGCAACTCTCAGGAAGGCGCTCGAGATCGATCCCGACTTTCCAGACGCGGAACAGGCTTCCGGCGCGCTTGCGGGCTCCACATAGGAATGAGTTCGCGAGACCAGCCGCGACCGACGACTGTCGCGCTCGACGCGAAGCTGACGGGCGCCTGTAACTGAACCATGCCACTCAATAGTTGATTCCCGGTCCCGCCTTCGTATATGCGACCCTCGCCAGCCTGGAATATCGTGCTCATCTGTGGTATAATCCCACGGAAACCACATATATGCCGGCCGTCGAATTCAGACCGTTCAGGTCTGAATTTGGCTATATGTCAGGCGATAATAACGACGCTCGCAAGATAGTTGTCCGAAAACCGGTACCTTGAGCTATGAAGTATATGACAAGTGCGGAGTTGAGAGAAGGATTCCTGGATTTTTTCGAGCAACGTGGGCACGTAATTGAGAAGCCCGATACGCTCGTGCCCGCCAACGACCCGACATTGCTGTTTACAAGTGCCGGTATGGTTCAATTCAAACCGTACTACACCGGTCTTGTGCCGGTTCCATACAGGCGCGCCGCCACATGTCAACCCTGCCTGCGCGCCGGTGGCAAACACAACGACCTCGAAGAGGTCGGCAAAACCAAGCGCCACATGACCTTCTTCGAGATGCTCGGCAACTTCTCGTTCGGCGATTACTTCAAGAAGGACGCCGTAAAATGGGCGTGGGAATACGTCGTGGACGCCTTGGGCATGCCCGAAGAACCTCTCTGGGTAACCGTGTACGAGGAGGATGACGAGGCCTACGATACGTGGAAGACGGAGATTGGGATATCGGAAGGCAAGATAGTACGGCTCGGGAAAAAGGATAACTTCTGGGGACCCGCGGGAGAGGCCGGTGCATGTGGCCCGTGCTCGGAGATATATTTTGATATGGGCGCCGGCGAGGGGTGCGGTAAGGCCGACTGCATGCCGGGATGCGATTGCGGCAGGTTCGTCGAGGTGTGGAACCTCGTGTTTCCGCAGTACGACCAGGATAAAGACGGAACCCATCGTCCTCTAAAGAACCGCGGTATAGACACCGGAATGGGGCTCGAAAGGTTGGCTGCGGTCATTCAAGGCAAATCGAGCGTATTTGAATCCGACCTGTTGATGCCGATTATGGAAGCCGTCAAGGATATAGCGGGCGTGCCTATTGACGAACGACTCATGGCGTACCGCGTCGTGTCGGACCATGCGCGGGCGCTCGCGTTTCTCATCTCGGAAGGCGTGCTCCCCTCAAACGAGGGCCGAGGGTACGTGGCCAGACGGATCCTGCGTCGAGCCGCGAGATACGGTCGTGAGCTCGGCATTGAGGAACCGTTCTTCTTCAAGACTGCTGAAGCTGTGGTCGATACGATGAAGGGAGCCTACCCGCAGCTCGAACAGGCACGAGCGCAGATCTCAAAATTGATACACGGCGAGGAGGAGCGGTTCCACGACACGCTGCTCCAGGGAATGACCGTGCTCGACGAGATATTCGGCGAGATGGAGAAGTCCGACGCCAAGGAGGTTCCCGGAACGGAGCTGTTCCGGCTCTACGATACGTTCGGGTTTCCTGTGGAACTGGCCGGAGACATCGCCGCCGACAAGGGATACACGCTGGACCTGAACGGTTTCGAGGCTCATATGGAGAAACAGCGAGAGCGGGCGCGCAGTCACTGGACTGTGGCGACCGATGACAGCCTTGTTCCCGTGTACATGCAGCTCAAAGATGATCTGGGTCCGACGGCTTTCGTGGGCTACGAAAAAACGAAGGTGAAGGCGACGGTTGCGGCGATAGTCGCGGATCAAGACAGGGTCGGCGAGGACCAGGAGGCTGAGATTGTGCTCGACACTACGCCTTTCTATGCCGAGAGCGGCGGACAGGTTGCCGACCGAGGAACATTGACCGCACGAGGCATCCTGGCGGACGTGCTCGACGTCCAGACGCCCGTCGAAGGGCTTTTCGTCCACCGAATAAAGGTTAACAAGGGCGAGTTGACCGAAAATATGTCGGTCACCGCACGGGTGGACGAACAACGTAGACGCGAAACCGAATGCCACCACACCGCGACCCACATTCTCCAGAGCGCGTTGAGGCAAAAACTCGGCGACCACGTACACCAATCCGGTTCGCTCGTCGCGCCGGACAGGCTGCGGTTTGATTTCACGCATTTTGAGGCGATAGACCCCGAAGTACTGCGCGAGATCGAGTTCGAAGTAAATGGGATTATCCGGCTGAACGTGCCGGTGAAGTCTCGAATCGTCCCGATGAAAGAGGCGCAAGAAAACGGCGCAATAGCGCTGTTCGGGGAGAAATACGGCGACACCGTGCGGGCCGTCGGCATCGGTCCTCACAGCCTGGAGCTGTGTGGCGGCACCCACGTCGCACGTTCCGGCGATATCGGCTATTTCAAGATTATATCAGAAGGATCTGTCGCCTCGGGAGTGCGTAGAATTGAGGCAGTCTGCGGACATGCGGCTCTCGATAGGCTTGCTGCGGAGGACCGAGAGATCGCGAGAATATCGGGGCTTGTCGCGGCACCACCCCACGAGTCGGCAGATCGCGTCGAGGCAGTACTTGAAGAGAACAAACGGCTCGCCAAGGAGATCGAGCGGCTCAAGGAAAAGCTGGCGACCGGTCAAGCGGTGGACGTTATGTCACAGGTGAAGCAAGTCGCCGGAGCTAACTTGCTTGCAGCAAGGTTCGACGGGTCGGACCAGAAACAGCTCCGCACGATGGCTGACTCGTTCAAAGCGCGCATGGGTTCCGGAGTGGTCGTACTGGGATCCGCCATCGAGGGCAAGGTGGCCTTGATTGCGGCCGTCACAAAAGATCTGGTTAAGAAGATACGAGCGGACGCCCTCGTGCAGGAGGTTGCGAAGCTGGTTGACGGCGGCGGTGGCGGCAGGCCCGATATGGCGCAGGCCGGCGGCAAGAACGTTGGCGAACTGAGCCAGGCGCTCGACCAGGTCGAGAAGATCGTGGAGAAGATGATAACGGCGGGCAAATAAAGGCCACAGGGACGGATCGATTCGACAGGGGGCGGTTACGCGAACCGCCCCTACGTCGTGATGATAGGGCACGCTGGGCACGGCATATGAAGGAGCGAAACGATTCTCGCAGAGCCGAGGGCAGGCTGATCGGGCTTGATATCGGCGAGCGGCGTATTGGAGTCGCCGTAAGCGACGAGATGAACGTGGTCGCCTTGCCGCACTGTGTGGTAGAACGACGCAACCTGGAAGATGACTTGCGCGCCCTGTGCGATCTAGCCCGCGAGAAGCACGCTAGGGGTTTCGTTGTCGGACTGCCAATCAGGTTGGACGGTTCTCACGGCGAGCAAGCGCAACGTGTCACGGAGTTCGCACGCAAGCTGGCGCAGCGCAGCAACATACCGGTGGAGATGAGCGACGAAAGGCTCTCCACCAAGCAGGCCGAACGTCACCTCATAAGGAGCGACGTCAGACGCAAGCAGCGCCGTAAGGTAATCGACAAGATAGCGGCGCAGATCATCCTGCAAAGCTATATGGACGCGCACCGTGAACTCGGTGAGGAAAGGGCTGAATGAAGAAGGGCAAGACTGGTGACAGGATATTTGCCGTAGGGCTGCTCGCCGTACTCGTGATCCTTTATGTCCTGTTGCGGCTTTACGGCCTGTTCTTCCTGCCGAGCGAGCCGTCAGGTATCCCGAGGTACATACACGTGCCGAGAGGGGCCTCCGCGGAAGATATTGCCGACAAGTTGGTGGTTCACGGAGTGCTGCGCAACCGTCTCCACTTCCTCATCGCCGCCAGGATGATGCGCGCGGAGAAGGAGCTGAAGTTCGGTGAATACGAGCTGAACGCCGGAATGGCACCGGTTGCCGCGGTCAGAAAACTGACCGCCGGTCGCACGCTGACGCAACGTCTGACTATCCCCGAAGGTCTGACAATGGAGCAGATCGGCAAACGGCTGGAGAGCAGCGGTTTGACCAGCAAGAATGACTTTCTCGAGCGGGCTCGAAGTCAAGAGCTGCGCGAAATGTTGGCTGTACGAAATGATACCCTGGAGGGGTTTCTCTTTCCGGACACTTACTACGTCACCGGCGAGGAAACTCCCGACAACCTCGTCCGGATGATGGTCAACCGATTCGAGGAGGTGTACAGGAACGAGTCCGCTGAGTCGGACCTCAGCGGCGAATACGACGCGTTTGATGTTGTTACGATAGCATCACTGGTCGAGAAGGAGGCGTTCCTGGACAGCGAAAAGCCTGTCATTGCAGGCGTGATATACAACCGGCTGCGCAAGAAGATGCGGCTCGATTGCGATGTCACGATTCAATATGCGCTGAATAAGTACGGACGCAGGCTGACGTACGCGGACCTTGCGGTGGACTCCCCTTATAACACATACGTGCACCGGGGCCTGCCGCCGGGACCCATCTGCAATCCCGGACGGGCATCGCTTCGGGCCGCGCTCCACCCGGCGCAAACCGAGTACCTGTATTTCGTCTCAAAAAACAACGGTTCTCACCACTTCTCCGAGACTCTCGCCGAACATAACAGCGCCGTGAGAAAGTATCAGCTTGGTGAATGATCCGTAGCTGGTATCCGGCCTTACAAGGAGGTC
>CBFDCQ010000041.1:0-26492 GCA_965603355.1 uncultured bacterium | reverse complement strand
GTCGTGACGTCTAACTGTTCCTCATTGCCGGAGGTTGCCGGAAGCGCCGCGCTCACGGTTGACCCATTGGCCACGGACGAGATCGCGGAGGCGATTATGCGGCTTATCGACAACGCCCCGTTGAGAGGACAACTTATAGCCAAAGGGTTCGTGCGCGCCAGCGAGCTCACATGGAAACGAACCGCCGCTTCAACGCTGCTGGTTTACGAGCAGCTCTGCGCGGCGGGAAGGTAGCTGGCACGATCCATCGTGTCCGAGCAGGCCGCTTGGGTCACCGGCATTCGCGTTTGACACGTGAAGCTACTACGGGTGATTGGGTGTTTCATGCAGAGTATCACCGATACACGACATGACTCAGCGAAATCTCTCCGTCGCTCTATCCGGCTAAAGGAGTACGACTATTCAAAGCCAGGGGCATATTTCGTTACCATATGCGTTAAGGGACGTAATTGCGTCCTTGCAACTGTTCAAAACGCTAATGCCCAGCTGTCCCACATCGGCGACATGGTCAGCAAGCGCTGGCTGGACATTCCAAATCATTTTCCCTCGGTGGACCTCGACGCGTTTGTGATAATGCCAAACCACCTCCACGGAATACTGATGTTTAACGTAGGGGCACGATTCATCGTGCCCGAAGAGACCCCGGTGCGCAAGCGCTCTGCGTGTGATGAATCCGGGTTTGATGAATCAAACCCCTACATTCCACAAAATCCGATGCTTGCGCCGCGAACCACTCTGGGCAAGATAATCAGGTCCTTCAAAGCGCGGGCAACCCGGCAAATTAGGAGGGACGGCAAGGTCTCCGATTTCAGCTGGCAGCGCAACTATTACGAACACATAATCCGCAACGAAGCTAAACTCAATCGCATCCGGGAATACATCCTCTGTAATCCTGTCCATTGGGAGTATGACAGGGAGAACTCGGAACGCGTTCCGGACAACCGGTACAACAGTCAATGGGATGATGTCTTTGAGACAGTATATGGCAGGGCCGAACAGTGAGTGGGTCCAGGATGCGTATTCTTCACATATACAAGGACTATTACCCGCCAATAGTCGGCGGAATGGAAATGTCAATGGCGCTGCTCTGTCGCGAGATGCGTACGCGCGCAGAGGTCGAGGCTCTCGTCTGTTCCAGGTCGATTCGTTCGAGGGTGCGCACGGCGGATAACGTCCGTGTGACGGAGGTTGGCGAACTTGGCAGAATACTCTCCGCGCCTGTAGCTCCGCTCTTCCCGTTGTTCCTGAAGCGCGCGCGTTACGACATCCTCCATTTTCACCTGCCGAATCCTACCGCGGTCATGTCCTATCTGCTGGGCCGCCCTCCCGGACGCGTCGTGGTCCACTACCACAGCGATATCGTTAGGCAAGCGTTTGCGCTCAGACTGTACGCGCCTTTCTTGCGGAAACTACTGAGACTGGCCCAGGCTATTATCGTAACCTCACCAAATTATCTTGATACTTCAGAGCATCTCCGCCCGTTCAGAGAGAAATGCCGGGTGATCCCGCTGGGCATTGACCTTGGCGAGCTCGAGCTGAGAGGAGCGGAGGAGGCCGGCGTTCATGCACTGCGGGAGAAATACGGCGGGCCGTTTGTGCTTTTCGTCGGTGTGCTCCGATACTACAAAGGCGTTGAATACCTGGTTCAGGCCATGCAGCAGGTTGACTGCCATTTGGTGGTCATCGGGGACGGACCTGAACGCCCCAGACTCGAGCGCATGGCCGAGGTCTCCGGTCTGAGCGGCCGGATCCATTTTGCCGGGGAGACACCGCAGAGAGAGCTCGTCCAACACTACCGCGCGTGTGAGGTTTTCGTGTTCCCGGGCAGCCATCGCAGCGAGGCGTACGGTCTATCCCTTGTACAAGCGCTCGCCTGCGGCAAACCGGCCGTTAGCACTCGGCTTGGCACCGGCACAAGCTTCGTCAATCTCGACGGTGAAACCGGTCTTGTCGTCGAGCCCCGCGACCCCGCTGCCTTAGCCGGCGCCCTAAACAGGCTGCTGAACGACGCGGCGTTGCGCCGCCGGTTCGGCGATCAGGCCGGGGTGCGGGCGAGAACGTTCTTCTCCAAAGAGAAGATGGTCAGCGATATGTGGGCGCTGTACCAGCAGTTGCTGTCCGCACCTGCCAATACGAGGTAGGGCGGGCATCTTGTGGAACACTCGCCGTGGAGAGCCCGCCGCAGTCACGCAACCATCTCGACCTCCCGCGCCACCGTTCACTTGCAGTCGGCTCCATCCTGTGGTAGCATACAGGGTTAGTCCCCCACGAAAGAAAGGATAACGGACTATGTGGTCGTTGGTTTATGTTTACGTGTTTGCGCTTTCGCTGATACTGTCGGCGATTCTGACTGCCGTTGCCCGCGCCGTCTCACACCGACTGAAGATCTATGATCACCCGGGTGAACGTAAGCTTCAGGACAGGCCCATGCCGGTGCTTGGCGGCTCTGCGATGTTTGCCACTTTCATCCTCGTTGCCGGGCTGAATCTAGTCCTGCTGCACGCAGTCAAGGGCACTGCCGTCGCGCCGGAATGGGCTCGGGAGCAGATTCTGGGGTTTCTGGGCGGCGCTGTTTACCGGAAACTCATCGGACTGTTCGTCGGAGCGCTGGTCATATTTCTTGTAGGACTGGTGGACGACGTACGCCACCTGAGCCCCGGCGTCAAACTGTTCGGTCAGATTGTTGCCGGGCTCGTTCTTGTGCTTTCGGGGATTAGACTTGAACTATTCATGTCAAACCCTGTCCTCGCCGGCATACTGACGATATGCTGGATCGTGTTGATGACAAACGCCGTGAATCTGCTTGACAATATGGACGGCCTTGCGGCGGGTGTCGCGGCGATAGCTGCGGCCATTTTCTTCCTGGCGGTGGCGCCTCTTGGGCAGACGTTCACGAGCGTGATGTTCCTCATGCTAACCGGAACGATGGTCGGTTTTCTCTTCTACAATTTCAAGCCGGCAACCATCTTCATGGGTGACTCCGGGAGCATGCTATGCGGGTATATGCTGGCGTCCCTCGCCGTATTAGGCACGTTTTACACCGCGTCGAGCCCGACGCGCGTCGCAGTGGTAACTCCGGTGCTCGCGCTCGGAGTCCCCATTTTCGATACCCTGGCCGTTATATATATAAGGGTGAGGAACGGCGAGTCTATCGTCCGTGGTGACAAGCGTCATTTCTCGCACAGGTTGGTCGACGCAGGAATGACTCAAAAAGAGGCCGTGGTCTTCATATATCTTGTTGCGGCGGTTGTAGGGTTGGGAGCGACGCTTCTAGCGGGCCTTGGAACCACGGGCGTGATCGCGGTTATTGCGCAAGCTCTTGGCGTCTTCGCCATCGTCTCTTTGCTCATGGCGAACAACAAACGGTACCGCGACTGAGACGAGTCCGCGCTGATTTCGCCACCGCGAGTTGTGGAGAGAACACACGGTGTCCAAGAAAAAACGTGCCAAATCCCGGCGCCAGGAAAAGCGACGAGAAAATCCGCTCGAGCGAACCTTTCCCACCTTGTTTAAGTGGTGGTCGCGCTTTAGAGAGTTCATTGTCAGGCTGATCCCGCCCGCGCGCGAAAACGCGATAGCCATCAGTATAGCAATCATCCTTTTTCTCCGGCCGTTCGTATCCGGTAAGACGTACGAGCGATCGAACGGCGTTTGCCAGATTGCGATATACACGCTTTTCGCGATGTGGATCGCTCGAGCGTGTCGACATAAGAAGCTTCTGCTCAAAGCGCCCCTGCTCACCGCGTGTCTGGGCATTTTCGTCCTTATCGCGGGCCTGACGTTCTTCAGTTCGGTAAACAGCGACGAAACGTACCGCAGATTCTTCGAGTTGCTGAGCTACTTCCTCATGTTCGTGATGGCGGCGAGCGCCGTGCGAGACACGAAGGCAGTTACCAGAATAATCGTCGTGGTCGCCGTGGCGAGCGTCCTGCTTTGCGGACAAGGTTTCTATCAGGGGTGCTTCGGATTAGCCCAGGCGAGGAGGATGGTAGAGCAGGACCCGGACTTGATCATACACAGGATTACGGGGCAATTCACGCCCGATTTCATGGATCGGCTGGGTTCGAACAGGATATTCTCGTACTTTCTCCATCCCAATTCTTTCGCCGGTTACCTGATCGTTCTGATCCCCATTTCGATTTGCTCCTTCGTTGCCACGCTGTCGGCCTCGAGGCGCCGGCCGCCAAGGGTCGATAAGAAGCAGGGAACAGCCTTCCCTGTGGAGCGCGATGAAGAACTGCCGCCATTCTCTGTGGTGGCCTGGCTTGTCGTGGCGCTTGTGCAGGTAGGGGCGCTAGTGTGGACGTTCAGCCGCGGCGCCTGGTTGAGCCTCCTGGTTTCGATGTTCTGCCTTGCCGTATTCGTGCTGTTACGAGGTGGACGACTGTGGCGCGGCGCCGCCGTTGCCGCCTGTCTGTGCGGGGCGGTCCTGGCGGCGTCTCAAGGCGTGGGCGGACAGGAACAGGATGTTGCGCCGCAAGCCACCGTCCAGCCTGACCAGGGATCGCCACCAAGCCTCGAGAGCGACCTCATCCGTGGGCAGATTCCGACGGTCCGCAGACTTGTCTCGGGTGCGACATTGCAGATGCGTGTCACCTATTGGCAAGGCGCACTGGGAATGATAAAGGCGCGACCCCTGCTCGGGGTCGGCCTGGCCTCCTTTGGCACGGCGTATCCCCGATTCATGGTGCTGGGCGGGTACCCGGTACAAGAGGCGCACAACGATCCGCTTCAGGTTCTGGCGGAGACCGGCATTCCGGGTTTCCTGCCGTTCGCGGCGTTTTGGATACTCTTTCTCGGTTTTGGCCTGAGAGCTTGTTCGCTCCAAGGTTCCAGCTCTGCACGATGGCTGAGAGTCGGGATCTTTTTCGGTCTGGTCGCTTTTCTCCTGCACAGTCTCATCGATTTCGACTTTGAAATTCCCGGAATTGCGCTCAACGTGTTTGCACTGTGCGGACTGCTTGTAGCTGCGTCTGAGGAACAAGCGAAAACCGTGCGTTTCGGCTGGGGCAAGGGTATAATGGTTCTGGCTGGGCTAGCCGTCGCCACGACGTTGGCGCTTCGTCCTCATGTCGCGGAGGCGCTGTTCAACGGGACGGGTTTCGCAGCGCCCGTCATGATCCGGATATGGTGGAAGGTGTACCCGTCGGTACGGCTGCTGTGTTGCGCACTGATCGCCGCAGTCGTGTTCGGCGCAAGTGCGAGGTTGTCTAGCGGTGGCCGCCGCAAGACCGTCACGATCAGACGGGTCAGCCGCACTGTTGCATGGTCAGCGACGGTCGTGGCGCTTCTTATCGCCCCGTTGGGACTTCTGGACATGCTGGGATCTGTCTCGTGGGCCATCGATGCCCACGGATTTGGCAAGAACTATCGTGCCAATCAGCTCGAGGCTGCACAGAAGATATTTCGCGGTGAACCGGTGCCCGACCCCCTGCTAGTGACACTGTTTCCCCCGGGGCCCGCGCTGGAACAGGCGCGCAACCGGCAGGAAGAGGGTGCAGATCTAGTGGCGATGACGCGCCCGAAGCTCGACCACGTCAAGGGAGAGCTGTCGATCGCCGCCCACATATACCCTCACCGCGCCTTGTACTACGTGTTTATCGGAGAGATGGATGTGTGGTTGGCGCCGTTCGAGCCTAACGCCGCGCGGCATTTGGACAGCGCCATAGCGAATCTTGAGAAAGCCGTGGAGCTCAATCCGTGGACCTATTACTGGCGCATGCTCCTCGGTGACGCATACATGAGGCGCTCCGCGCTTGGCAATGGACGGTTATACGCGACAAAAGCGCTCAGAGAGTTTGAACTCGCCGTGGAAAACTACCCCAACGATCCCGAGTCGTGGATCCAGTTAGGTGCCGTGTTGACTTGGGCCGGTCAAAGGGGCCGGGCGGATGACTGCTTCAAGAGGGCCGCTGAGTTGCGCAAGAGCGCTAGACAGTAGCGACAACCTGATAGGAAAGCAACTTCGGAAGGCAAAGGGAGGGCGTGCCGGCATACGCGGTACGATGTCCAAGAACGAATCTGGAGGGTCATGAAATATGAAAGTGCTTGTGATCCACGGTCCGAATCTCAACTTGTTGGGTACGCGCGAGCCGGAAGTCTACGGCAGCGTCACTCTCGCCGAGATAGATGAGCGACTTCAGGAACGCGCCCAAGAGCTCGGCATTCAGATTGAGACTTTTCACTCGAACCACGAAGGGGAAATCGTCGACAAGATAGCCGAAGCGGGCAGTATCGCCGACGCCATAATCATCAACCCCGCCGCGTATACGCACACCAGCGTCGCGATCAGGGATTCGATATTGGCTGTCGCACTGCCGACCGTGGAGGTGCATCTGTCAAATACACAGGCGCGGGAGGAGTTCCGCCACACGTCGCTGATCGCGCCCGTTGTGACGGGTCAGATTGCGGGTTTCGGCGCCGATAGCTATCTTCTCGCTCTGGAGGCCGTCGCATTTCTGCTCAAACTCAAGTGACCGCACATCTCGCCGGACGTCAGCGAGCTTCGACACTTTCACGCACGGCCACGGCGGCCACTTGACAAGGGTAGCGCTTTACCGTAAAATACCAGCAAGCGCGCAGGAAACGGCATCGGGCGCCGTCAAAGGGGGCATGGACTCTTCAGAACTTGAACCTGTCGTACCCGACGGTATCGGAGAGGCGACGCACTGGTGACGATTAGCGTTATCGGCCTTGGCATGGAAGTGTAAGCGCTGTCAAACCAAGGAGTTGTGTCTCAGGAGATGGCAATGGATACTTCTGAACTTAGAGACTTGATAAAGATGTTCGAGCAGGCGGCGATTACCGAACTCGAGTACGACGTCGAAGGGGTTAAGATTCGCCTCAAGAAAGATATGAGTCAAACTCCCGCTGCCGATGCCAATCCGAAGGCGGCGTCGCAGCCTGCCAGCGAGAAGGCGTCTGTGGAAGAACAAGAGAGGTCGGCGGAGTCCCCCGAACTGCCGGTAATAGAGTCGCCCATGGTGGGCGTCTTTTATCGAAGCTCGGCGCCGGATGTTCCTCCTTTCGTGGAGCCGAGCGACTACGTGGCGGAAGGACAGACAATCTGTATCATCGAGGCGATGAAGATCATGAACGAGATCCCGGCGCCTATGTCCGGCAAGCTTGTCCAGACTCTTGTGGGTAATGGCGAACCTGTCGAGTTCGGTCAACCGCTGTTCGTCCTCGAACCCGTTCAGGTCTAGTAAGTTCCGCGGACGGTCTCACAATGTTCAACAGCATACTGATAGCAAATAGAGGCGAAATCGCGTTGCGTATAGTCAGGGCCTGCAAGGAGATGGGTATACGCAGTGTTGCCGTGCACTCCGAGGCGGATTTCGAGTCGCTCCATGTTCAATATGCGGACGCCGATATATGTATCGGTTCCGCGCACAGCTCAGAGAGCTATCTCCACATCCCGAGCATAATCAGCGCAGCGGAGATTGCCGACGTTGCGGCGATACATCCCGGATACGGATTTCTCGCCGAGAACGCCCGGTTCGCCGAAATATGCCGGTCCTGCAATATCGTTTTCATCGGTCCGGCGGTTGAGGTGATACAGCTGGCCGGCAACAAGATCGAGGCGCGCAGAGTAATGCGCGAGCATGGCATACCGGTCGTGCCCGGCAGCGACGGTATCGTGTCAAGCTCTGAAGAAGCGCTCGACGTCGCACACAAGATCGGTTTTCCGGTCATCATCAAGGCGGCGGCGGGCGGCGGCGGACGCGGAATGAGGGCCGCGCACAACGATGCGAGCCTCGTCAACGCCTTTACAACCGCACAGACCGAGGCGGAAGCGGCGTTCGGGGACAGGTCGGTGTACGTGGAAAAGCTTATCGACAATGGACGCCACGTGGAGTTCCAGATCCTCGGCGACAAGCACGGCAATGTCGTGCATCTCGGTGAACGCGAGTGCACCATCCAGCGCAGGTATCAGAAACTGATGGAGGAGGCGCCCTCCACGGCTCTCGATCCAAAGCTGCGAAAGGCTATGGGAAAAGCAGCCATCGAGGCGGCGCGCGCCGTCAACTACGATAACGCCGGCACGATCGAATTCCTGCTGGATGAGCGCGGGAAGTTCTATTTCCTGGAGTTCAACAGCCGCATACAGGTCGAGCATCCGGTAACGGAGGAAGTTACCGGAATAGACATCGTTAAGGAACAGATCAGGTTGGCCGCCGGCGAGAGACTGGGCTTCACCCAACGTGACATCAACATCAACGGATGGTCGATCGAGTGCCGCATTTTCGCCGAAGATCCGGACAACGGTTTCTGCCCGTGTCCGGGTCAAATTACGCAGTTCAACGTTCCGGGCGGTCCGGGCATCCGCATCGATACCCACGTGTGCGAGGGATATACCGTGCCCTCCTATTACGATCCGCTGCTGGCCAAGGTCATTGCCTGGGGGCGTAACAGGGATGAGGCTCTCAAACGGGCTGTGAGGGCTATGGAGGAAACGGTTATTGAGGGTGTGCCCACTACCGTGTCTCTGACTCTGAGGATATTGCGGGATCGAAGATTCCAGGTAGGCAACATTAACACGAGCTTCGTCGAAAGTCTGCTACTGACAAAGAGAAGTTCAGGGCGCATGTGAGCTTCGGCCCCATTTTGGGACAAGGAGGAAGATTCTTATGGTGGATGGACGAACTTCAGAGCTGGGCGCAATTGAGGTCCACAAAAACGTTATGAGCGCGATCGCCGGATATGAAACCGCAAACATTGACGGTGTTGCAGGGATGAGCGAAGGCGTTGCGGACGGCATAGCCAAGAAGCTTTCGCGCGATACGGCGGGTCGCGGAGTTAAGGTCTCGTTTGACGATAGTGGCCGCGTCACGGTGGACATTTCGATCATCGTCCGATACGGGACGGTCATACAAGAGGTGGGCCACAACGTGCAGGAGGCTGTGCTAAACGCGCTGCGCAGGATGACCGAGTGCGCTGTGGTCGCTGTGAACGTCCACGTTCAAGGGGTGGAGATGCCCGATCGGTCGGCTGCGGGTACCGAAAGTGAAAGGGAAGGTGGATTAGCATGAGAGTTCTAAGTCCGATCTTCGCGTTTGTGATCTGGGTGCTGGCGTTTGTGGTGGGAGCGGCACTGATAGCGGGAGCGATTTACCCGAGCCTATGCTATGAGACTCTCCCACGGTTCCTACAGGACTATGGGATGCAGCGTTCATGCCGTGCGGCCGCCGCTATCGCCGGCGTCGCTCTTGTCCTGATAGTCGTGTCACGTGTAGCGCTCATTGTGTCAAAGCAGGAAAGCCGCGGACGCTACGTTTCTTTTTCAAGCCCTCGCGGCACGACAAGCGTTTCAGTGGACACTATCGAAGCGTTCCTCGCACGCGGCTGTTCGACCTTGCCGGAGGTCAAGAGGCTCACCACTCTGGTGACTCCTGTGGAAGACAGAAAGACGATCACGGTCGACGTGACTGCGTCGGTCTACCACGGACAAAACGTGCCTCAGCTTGGCGAGAGGATCCGGCAGCACCTCATCGAGTCGGCTCAAGAGCTCCTCGGCCTTGAAGAGATGGGTGACGTTAACGTCACCATACGGGAAGTTGAGCCGGCGGAGCACTGAAGTTCGGCTTCACCTCTCTATTAGAATTGCGAACGTTTGAAAGATGCTTGCTAAACGTATCATTCCGTGCCTTGACGTTATGGCCGGACGCGTTGTCAAAGGGGTCAACTTCGTCGGCCTAAGGGATGCCGGCGACCCCGTGGAGATCGCGCAGCGCTACGAACAGGAGGGCGCCGACGAGCTCGTGTTCCTTGATATCACCGCGAGCCACGAGCAGCGCGCCACCCTAGTCGATGTCGTCGAGCGAACCGCCGAACAGGTGTTTATGCCGTTGACGGTCGGCGGCGGGGTCACCGCCCTCGAGGATGTACGCACACTGCTCAAAGCAGGCGCGGACAAGGTTTCAATCAACACCGCAGTGGTCGCCGATCCCGATTTCATCAGCGAGGCAGCGGCGAAGTTCGGCACTCAGTGCATCGTCGTGGCCATAGACCCGAAACTGTGCGGTGAAAAGTATATCGTGTTCACGCACGGCGGGCGGATTCCAACAGAGCTCGAGGCGATCTCCTGGGCGCGGGAGGTCGAACAAAAAGGTGCCGGTGAGATACTGCTCACGAGCATGGACCGCGACGGCACATGCGACGGGTACAATATCGAGTTGACGCGCGCCGTCGCGGAGGCGGTCAGCATTCCCGTGATAGCCTCCGGGGGCGCCGGTACATTGGAACATCTCTACGAAGCGCTGGTGGACGGCAAAGCGGACGCCGTGCTGGCAGCCTCGATATTTCATTACTCGCAGTATACTATCGCCGAAACGAAAGAATACCTGTCGAAGAAGGGTATTCCTGTTAGGAGATTGTCCGAGTCTGCACTCGGATAACGTTGGGTTCGGGGACAATGTTGGATCTCGACCAGGTTAAGTTCGACGAAAAGGGACTCATTCCCGCAATTGTTCAGGACGCGGACAGCCTTGACGTACTTATGCTCGCGTACATGAACGAGGAATCGCTCCGCCTCACTCTGGAAACGGGTGAGACGCACTTCTGGAGCAGGTCGAGACAATGCCTGTGGCACAAGGGCGAGACTTCCGGGCACATTCAGGAGGTGCGCGACATTCGTCTGGACTGCGACTCCGACACGCTGCTCATCAAAGTTGCCCAGCGGGGCAAGGCGTGTCACACGGGTCGCTGGTCCTGCTTTTATCAACAGATTGACAGGAACACCGGTTCGATACGGGACGCGGAGGATTAGGGGCGGTTCGCGAACCGCCAGTGTTTATAGTAAGACCGGCGGGCGGGATAACCCGCCGATATGGGCGTGACATGCGACATAAACCATCGCTTGAAGAGTTCAAGAAAAGAGCCGCAAAGGGCAACCTGATACCGGTCTACACCGAGATTCTGGCCGATCTCGACACGCCGGTAAGCGCCTTTCTCAAGATCCGTGAAGGAAACTACTGCTACCTTCTGGAAAGCGTCGAAGGTGGGGAGAAGATCGCGCAGTACTCCTTTCTGGGGGCGAACCCGTCGATCATTTTTCGCAGCAAATCACGTCAGGTGGAGATCGTCCGCGGCGAAAGCGTTGAGAAGTTCGAGTGCGACGACCCTCTTGCTGCCCTTAAGGACCTGATGGCCGGTTACAGCCTCGTGCCTGAACCTGATCTGCCGCGGTTTCATGGAGGGGCGGTCGGCTACGTTGGGTATGATACGGTAAGGTTCTTCGAGAACCTGCCGGACGCGAACGCGGACGACCTTGATCTGCCTGACTGCTATTTCATGCTCACCGACACTATACTGATATTTGACCACGTGAACCACACCATAAGGGTGGTGAGCAACGCCCATGTCGAGCAGGACGTCGAGGCCGCGTACGAGAGCGCAACACAGAAAATTGACGCCATCATAGACCGGCTCGGGCGACCTCTGGTAGTCTCGGCCGGGGAGGGTCCCGGCAGGGACACCGTCTACTCCCCCACGCTCAGCTCTAACCAGACGGAAAAGCAATACACCGAAGCCGTCAAGAAGGCAAAAGAGTATATCGTCGCGGGCGATATATTCCAGGTCGTGCTCTCCCAGAGGTTCAAGGCGGAGATTCACAGTTCGCCTCTCGACGTGTACCGCGCGTTGCGGTCGCTCAACCCGTCGCCTTACATGTTCTATATGGAACTGGGCGACCTCCAGCTCGTAGGTTCGTCGCCGGAGCTGATGGTCAGGGTGGAGGACGGAACGGTCCAGGTGAGACCGATCGCCGGAACAAGACCGAGAGGAAAGGATACCGAGGAAGATGTCGCGCTTGAGAAGGACCTGCTTTCCGACGAGAAGGAGCTTGCGGAGCACATCATGCTGGTTGACCTTGGCCGCAACGACGTCGGACGCGTTTCGGACTCCGGCACCGTCGAGGTGACCGAACTCGAGGTCATCGAACGGTACTCTCACGTCATGCACATCGTCTCCAACGTCCGCGGCAAGCTGAGAGCGGACGAGGACTGTTACACGGCGCTGCGAGCCGTTTTTCCGATGGGCACCGTCAGCGGCGCACCGAAGATACGCGCTATGGAGATCATCGAAGAGTTGGAACCCGTTAAGCGAGGCCCGTACGGCGGCGCGCTGGGGTACGTCGGTTTTTCCGGCAACTTCGACTCGTGTATCCTGATACGCACGCTGGTGATCGTAGACGGCACGGCATACGTGCAGGCGGGAGCGGGCATAGTCGCGGACAGCGACCCGCACCGCGAGTATGAGGAGACAATCAACAAGGCGAAAGCGCTCGTCAAAGCCGTAGAGATCGCCGAACGAGGGCTCATAACAATATGATACTCGTTATAGACAACTACGATTCCTTCACTTATAACCTCGTCCAGTACATCGGCGAGGTAACCGAGGATGTACAGGTATTCCGCAACGACAAGATCGACGCCGAGGAAACCAGGAGGCTGGCTCCGGACAGGATAGTTGTGTCGCCCGGCCCGTGTACGCCTCTTGAGGCGGGCGTATCCAACGAGATAATACTCGAAATGGGACGGAAAATACCGGTTCTCGGGGTGTGTCTGGGCCACCAGTGTATCGGTCACGTTTTCGGCGGGCGCGTCATACGGGCTCCGAGACTCATGCACGGCAAAACGTCGCAGATACACCACTTCGGCGACCCGCTTTTCGATGGGGTCGAGAGCCCCTTCGAGGCCACCCGGTATCACTCGCTGATAGTCGAGCGCGATTCCCTGCCCGAATGTCTCACTATTACCGCCGAAACCGATCAGAAGGAGATCATGGGGCTGAAACACCGTGACCTGCCCGTCTGGGGCGTACAGTTCCATCCGGAAAGCATCCTGACCGCGCCCGGCAAACAGATCATAAGCAACTTCCTGGCGTTCTGAGTATCGGATAGTAGCGGCGGCGAACGAGCTCGCCGGATTCACCTGCGTCGAGATGCTTTTACAGCGGGGATCTTGATCAAGGAAGGCACGAACCTGTTCAGAGGACACTCACCTCTATTCCCTCAACTCCCTCTTCAATACTATGTTCATGCTCTCTCCGCCGCCAAGACCCGGCGCGCCCGGCGACCCGGCCATGTTCATGGAGAATTCTCCGCTCTCCCTGAGCACGTATCCCTCTTCAATGTTAAAGTACGTTGTCATCTGACCCGTCATGCGCATTTCCGGCACACCCGTTGCGGGTACCCCGGGCTGGCCAGCTATGAGCTGTGAAATATCAGTATCCATTTGCGCCGAGATCTTCGCTAACAATCGACCGTTAACGGTCTCGATCGATTCCAGAACGGCCTCTGCTGTCGAGCCGCCCGCCCCGCTCCCCGGCCCCCCGAATCCCGGAATTGGGACTTGCGTTGTCCACGTGTCTCCCGGTCTGACGAGCTTCTCGGGAAGCGCTCTTTGCTCGAACACGTCAAACCCCATGGCATCATCGCCAGACCCGCTCGCCAGGTCCGGTATTGTAGTCTCGCCCAACTTCGTAATCGTCGCGGTCAAACCTTGACGAAACAGTTTCTCGTCCATCATGCCACCGAACATGCCCATTTGGTCCATCTGCATTTGGCCGGTCCCCCCCGCCGCGCTCGAGTCGTACACGATCTGGCCGCCGGAGGTGACTTTCAAACCGCTGGGACCCATCCGCATATTCATGCTCTGCCCCATCACTTGCATGTCCATGTTCATCTCGTCGAGGGTCAACGTCACGGTCGCCGTTCCTTTAGTATCAACCGCAAGCACTTTCATCTTGAGGCCCGTCTCAACATCTATGTTAATGGGCATGTCCCCTTCCTGTCCCGACATGTTCATGGTGACGGCGTACTCGAGCGTCTCACCCGGTTTGAACCTGTGCCGCAAAGCTATCCACTTGTTACCCTTACCCGCCGCCTGAGCGGGCGGAATAAACAGTGCCGCCACCACAAGGAAAAGCGCCGCTGTCAAAACCCAAACGTTCCTTGTTTTTTTCGACATCCCCATCGATCTCCTTTCCAGTAGACGACGCGTTACACCGCAGCCGTCCCTTCAAAATTACCGCAATACGCCCGTGCAACCTAACATGCCAGGCTCCTACCGCAATTATCCAGAAAAACCACGTAAATAGCAAGAGATTTCGCGACAACGCCTCCTGCGAACTACTTGCGCGAGTATGGCTCCCTGGACGCGTCATTCCCGCGGAAGCGGGAATCCAGGACGGATGCAGAGTGCTCATGATGAAGCATGGATCCCCGCCTGCGCGGGGATGACGACAAGAAGGATGCGGTAGATGTGAAGAACGTCGTGGACAACAGATGGCGTGTTGTGGGAAAAACGGGGATCGATGAGGTTGACGCTACTTTCTGCGGTCCTTCACGTAGACGCTGCCGGCGATCGTCTTCGCGTAAGATTTCAGCTGGGATGCACGGTAGCTGGCTTCACCGTAATGTGCAATTTCCGCGTTGCGGCTGTCCACTAACCCAATTGATATGGTCATGAGCGGAAACACCACCCTGTTGCCACGGCGGTCCGTGGAGAGAATCGAGCCGCGTGCTCTGTCCTCCTCGTCATAAAACGTCGGAACAATCTGATCGAAATTCCCTATGATCTGCTCGCAGATCTCCGTGCAGTTGTCCGGCGACATGATGAATATGAAATCGTCCCCTCCCACGTGGCCGACGTAGGCGCCCTCTTCCTCTAGCCCGCGGAGCACGTTTACCAGTATACGCGCGGTCATCCGCAACACCTCGTCGCCTCGCGCAAAGCCGTACCTGTCGTTGAAAGATTTGAAATGGTCGATGTCGAGATAAGCCAGGGCAAAATGGCTCCCACCGCTTATCCTTCGCTCTATTTCACGGATGATCGTCACGTTGCCGGGAAGACCGGTCAGCGGATTGGCGTCCAGATCTCTGCTGGCCCTCGAAAAGCACAGGGTCGTACGCAGCAGAAGCTCCTTCTCCGAACACGGCAGCACGAGGTAATCGTCTACCTTCAGCGTCTCCCAATTGATCCGTTGTCCAAGAGCCTTTTCCGGCACGCTAAGGATCACGGGGAGATGACCGTAAACGTTATCGCCTTTGAGTTCCGCACATATGTCCGCGCCGGTCTTGCCCTTCATCATCAAGTCGAGGACTACAAGGCTCGGGGGTTCGGCATACACGCGCTCGAGGGCTCTATCGCCGCTGTGCGCCTCATGGACTGCATATCCCGCCTTCTCGAGCGGCGCACGCAGTCCCGCAACCTCTTCGGGCTCGTCGTTAATGATGAGTATTGTACGTACAGTCTCTTCCATCTACGCGGACCGATATAATGACGTCGCCGTCGCGGACAGCTCGTCGTCAACTCGTTCGGCTATTTCCCTAAGATCATCCTCGGTCAGTCCGAGGCTGTTCCAGGCAGCCTCGTCCACAGGAGGGACCAGACCGTTCCCACCGTCGCCGAAACCGACCGCGTGCACAAGCACGTCGGCCAAATGGACGATGGCGGTTTTCAGCCCTGACCTTTTCGATAAAGCGGGCTCGTGATGATACGATATGGGCTCCCTAAGGGCTGCCGGGAAGTTCCAACACTGTGCGCTCCATCCCCCTATCTCAGCGTGGTCAACTCCCAACACCTGCCGTTCAGCTTCGCTGGTCAACATGTTGCCCTCTGCGGCAAGCCTGTACGTTTCCTCGGCCTGTTCACCGGAAAGCGCGTACAGCACTACCTTGCCGAGATCGTGAAGGAGTCCCGCTACCATAACCTCGTCAGCGTCCATAACGTCCAACCGAACGGCGAGCAGCCTGCTGGCCAAAGCCACTCCCAGCGAATGATCCCATAGCCCGAGCGCCGCCTCGCCGGGCGCACCATAGACTTCCGTGCTCGATGCAACCGCTTTCACCACGTGCGACCCAACGAGCAGGACCGCATTCTGTACGGACGCGATGCGCTCCGGGAAACCGTAGAACGGCGCGTTTACGAGCTTAAGGAACTTCGCCGATAGAGCGGGATCTTTCGATACAAGCTCCGCAATGTCCCGCGAGGTGCTTCCGCGTTCGGCGACTATTTCACTCAGAGCAGCGGTCACTCCGGGAAGCGTCGGCAGATCCTCGATTTCCTCGATCCTGCCTCGTATGTCCTCTCTTTGTGAACCACCGACTTGCTCCTCACGGTCCGCCACGCGCTTCCTCCCTCGTCCTCTCGGCGATGACCTCTTTCAGAACGCGCATTACCGGGTTCGCTTCGACGCGGGCGAATCTTCTGTCGAGTTCGACCAGGAGATCGTCAACGCTGCGCTCTCCGTCCGCTCCCACCTGGCGCTCCACATACACGCTGCTGATGCCGGCACGCTTGAGATCCAGGAGCAGGGACGCATTGAGGATGTCGCCTGCAAAGCATACGACAGCGCCCTTATCATCCTTAACGTCACGTGTGACCGTGCTTCCTATTGCAGATTCGTCGGCCCTTACGATTCTCTCCGGCGCCATAATCCAGCCCCACTGGTTTCGCTTACCCGCTTAATTGTTGACTGATTATACGTGCAACGGCGTCGCGGTGTCAACCGACAACCAACGATAGGGACGCCGGCCCTCCCAAAGGCAGACACCCCACCCATGCCTGCGGCAGGCAGGCGGGATGTCTCTGCCCTCGCTTGACTCGCCTCGTGCCGGGCTGGTATAATTCAAGGTGCAAGACGGACGGGAAGCGGTAGTTGGTGGGAGGTTTCCTCGTAGCGAGCGTGGCCGATGATTGTAGACATCCTATCCTGGCTAAAAGAGATGGCCGAAAGAAGATTCTCCGCCGGCGAGATAGGCGAAGGGCTGTCGTACTATGACAAGGTGCTGCAGCTTGGGCAGCACGACGATGGGGCCGTTGCCGACGCGCACGCCAGAATAGGGGAGGCACTGCTGGCTATCGGTGAGATTCATCAGGCAAAGGTTCACCTGCTCGAAGCTCTTAAGATCAGACCCACACAACCTCATTACCTGTTTCTAATGAGCTGTCTTTACGCCAGCCAGGCCAATTGGGAGAAGGCGTGCGAGTTTGCCCGTAAGGCGCATATTCTTGTACCGCCCAATTCCGAGTACTTGAGAGCGCTGGGTTGGGCTGTGCTGCGTTCCGGCGATCTTTCCGCCGGAGAGAAGATGTTGAAACAGGCGGTCAGTCTCGATCCGACAAACCCTGGCGCAGTCGGCGACCTCAGCGCCGCGTTGATCGAGCAGCGCCGGTTCAACGACGCTGCCACCTACCTTGCCACGGCGGTGAAAGAGCACCCGTCCGATCAAAGGTTGGTCGAGATGCTGGCTGTTGCCAAGAAGTTCAGAAACAAGGAGCGAGGCCGGACTCCGGTGTTCGTTCCTGACTTGCCGGGGTGGTATGGCGTGGTGGAGGATCTTTTGCGCGCGCGTATGCCCGAAGAGGGGTTCCATTCGGAACAGATAGCTGGTGCGATACGGTTGTGGCGTGACTACGCTTGCGGCAGGGAGTTCAGATTCTCCAGGCCGGAACCGTGGGCAGCCGCAATCGAGTACACGATATCCAGGCTTCACAGAGACGCCAGGGTAACTCAGAAGGCCGTTGCCTCTAAGTACGGCGTTTCAGTCTCGGTAGTGTCATACAAGTTCAGAGAACTCCGGTCTGGCCTCGGTCTGGAAGAGCGCGACAGGCGATACTGTCTGGCGAACGATGACATGAGAGCGTTGCTGCGCGAGCGACATCCCGCAGACCACGATTAGCCCCTGATCCCGTCTGAGCTGTTCACCACCCCTGAAGTGTTCCGTGTCATACCGCTCGTTCAGTCCGGAGAAAGACGACGAAGAATGTCCCAGAAAGCTCCGCGATACCCTTTGCCGATTGCGTCAACGAGAACCTGGTTTTCATTATAGTTGTAGTTCTTACGGGTTGTGTCCGGTGCGGACAGGAAGAACCTCTCGTCGTCTCCAATTAGGCCGCTCACGAACTGTGACACATCGTCGCCGAGTTCCTTGGAAAGGTAGAAGAGGGGTCTCAGGAAATGAGGGTTATCCGAAACCGCCCCGCGCAAACTCGGATTCCGCCCGCGCGGACCCTCGCTATCCACCATCCGGGCAAGTGCGGTCCCCGCATAGACTCTGAGCCCAACCGAGGTACCTACCCTGTCAGGTTGGGCGCGACGCATAAGCTCGATGGTCTCCACAACGGTCTTTTTCGTCTCTCCGGGGCCGCCTATAAGCAGGTCGAACATCGACGTTATACCTGTTGCACGGCATATTTCCGCCGTATCGAGTATATCCTGCGCGCAGAACGTCCTCCTCAACCGTTTCAACATGGCGTCGTTCCCGCTGTCAACGCCGAAGTTGATCCCGGCACATCCGGCGCGCTTCAGCGACGACGCGAAGGCTTGTGTGAAAGGGGCCGGTGACATGTAGGCGTACCACCGGAGCCTGTTCCCCAACCTGCGTCTCACGATCTCGTCGCAGACCGCCGTTGCGTGCTCGATGGGCAGGTTGAACTCGCTGTCACAAGTGTGCAGGACGTCGACTCCCTGGTCCAACAGGGCGTCGATCTCATCCACTACCGCCCGCGGGTCACGGACCCTCACAGTCCGGCCTTTAGCCACCGGGTCAGCGCAGTAGATGCAACCCTTATCGCAGCCCCGCTTGGTCTCGATACCGCCCATGCCGCCCTCGGCGAGATAGCGCGGGTTGTCCACAGCGTCGCGTTTCTGCATGGGCAGCCGTTCCAAGGGCGCGTTTCCGGCCGGATTCACGCGCCATCGTTCCCCCGCCCGATACGCGAGGCCGGGAACGTCCGTATAGCTGGTCCCGTCTCGCAGTGCGTCGAGGAGCTGGACGAAGGCGAACTCGCCGTCCCCGCGAATGCCCAGATCGCATCCACAATAATCAAGTATGGCGGCCGGCATGAGCGAGAAGGCGCACCCGCCGAGGACCACCGGGGCGGTGGTCTGCTCCTTGATATGTTCCGTTACTTCTCTTATCTCCGGCAGAAAGAAATCGCCGCTCGCAAAATAGCAGTCGTCGCTATTCCTGACGGTGACCCCCACAGCGAGAGGTTCAGCGTCTTTCAGGCGGTCCTCGATGGCGCCGAACGGGTCGTCCGCCAGCGCGAGATCGAGCACCTCCGTCTCGTATCCATGTTCCCTGAGGTAACTGCTGAGGTAATCGAGGGCGATCGGCGCAACAACCGGTCGCATCCGGTTGGTGTTGACCAGGAAGACGGTATTACTGGAGGAGGTCATGTGAGCTTTCGTCCGCGCGTACGAATCCGACTTGCCGCCGGGTCAAGGTCTTCTCGAGTCAAGCGCCGGCGAACCGGCCTGGCCGGCGCTGCCCGCACTCATTTCTTCCTGCTGCATTGCAGAGGGTCCTGCGGCTGCCCCCCCTGCTCGCACGACTGTCTCAGCGCGTTAATGGCACAGGAGTAGTCATTTGAGCCGAAAATGTACGACCCTGCGACCAAGATGTTCGCGCCGGCTTCCACTACTCTGGGAGCGGTTTCCGGATCGATGCCGCCGTCAACCGCGATGTTCATGTCCGGCCCCGCCATATCGCGCACCTGACGCACCTTCTCGACCATTTCCGGTATAAACTCCTGCCCGCCGAATCCCGGATCCACCGTCATCACCAGTATGAACTCCGTGTACTTCAAGACCGGTTTGAGCACCTCGAGCGACGTGCCCGGGTTGAGCGCTATTCCCGGCGTTACACCGTGAGCGCGAATCTGCTCGAGCGTGCGGTGTGGGTCACTGGTGGCTTCAGCGTGAATGGTCAGAGTATCGCTGCCGGCATCCGCGAACGCCGCCACGTACTCTTCAGGTTTTTCTATCATCAGATGCACTTCTAGAGGGACTTCAGCGTACCGTCTCAAGCCGGCCACAACCGGCACACCAACGGTTATGTTGGGCACGAAGTGGCCGTCCATGACGTCCACATGCACCATATCGGCGCCAGCCGCGACCACGCGACGTATCTCCTCACCGAGGCTACCGAAGTCCGCTGAAAGGAGTGATGGAGATATCTTTAATTTCATACATATCTCTCCAAGGATGTGTAAACATGATCGAGATTTCATCCGATGCGCCTACTTGCGTCTCTTGCCGGAGAACACCGTCGACGAACACCTTCACCGTGGCATGCTTTACCTCGTCGGACAGCTTATACGATATGGGTACAGTGATCAGCTCGCATGGAGAGAAGAAGCGCCCCCGCACACCGAGCACCATCTCTTCCCCTATCAGCGTTTCAGTACCCAGCGCGTCGGTCATCTCGACGCGCACCAGTTTCTTCGCGAACCCGTACGGCACCTCGAAGGCTAATACCGTGTAGCGCAGGTTTTCCCATCGCTTCTCCGCGCTGGGGTTGCTCACGGTAAGGCTTACTGCACCGCCCTCGTCGATGATCTCGTTGCGCGCAGGAGCTTGAGCGAGGACAATGCCGGGCGTTGCGTTCGGCCGGACCTCAAACACCTGCTGCATCTCCAGACTCAGTTGAGATAGCAGCTGGACCGCGTCATTGATCTTCAACCCAACAAGGTCGGGAACGAGGTATTTCTTCAGTCTTGATCCTGCACTCACCAGCAAGTGAACCTTCCCCCCGGTCTCAATTGAGGTCCCGGGTGGAGGGTCCTGGCCAAGCACGAACCCCTTTATTGAAGGAAAGTGGATTACTGAAACGTGCCCCACCGCCAGACCTTCATTTCTCAGTGTGCTCTCCGCCCGTCTCAACTCGTCCCCGGTCACGCCGGGAACGGCCTGCATCTCGAGTCCCTTACTGATAGTCAGCCGAACAACCCTGCCGGACTTGACTCTTGAACCGGCAATAGGCTTCTGGTCTATGATGTGGTCTTGTGGCACGACCGGGCTATACTGCCTCTGCTCTTTTGACGGTTTTGCTACTTGCAGTCCGATTTCCTCCAGCGTCTCCCACGCTGTGACGAAACTCCTGCCGACCACGTTCGGCACTTCCACAACTTCACCTCCTCGCAGCACCAGTTGTATCACGGCATAGGAGCTTAGGAGCACAATGACGCCGAACGCGGCGACGATCAGGCCCAATGTGAGTATTGATTTGAAAATTCTCTTTATCGGCATACGAACTCAGCTCGTCTTAACGAACTTCTCCATGAAGAAACCGTCCATCCCTTCTTGACCCGGCATGATCCTGAAATCCCCTCGCGGGGTCTTGAACCCGGACATCCATGCCGGACAACTGCTGTCGCGATCGAGTCCCCACGAGCCGGATGCCTCCGCACTGACCAGTTCATGCGTTTCCATCGGATCAACGCTGCAAACGCTGTAAACGAGGACACCGCCGGGCTTCAAAATCGACGCCGCCGCTCGTACGAGCTCCCTCTGAATCCCGGTAAGCCGCTCGGTTTCGTCGCCGTTGAGCCGCCATCGTAGATCCAGCCTGCGCCGGAACGTTCCGGTACCGCTGCACGGGGCGTCCACGAGCACCCTGTCAGCGGGCGGCAGATCGAGCTCCGAGACTCGACCGGCGTCACCCTCAACGCAGTGCACTATCTCCACTCCCAGCTTGCGGCAGCTATCGCTTACGAGAGACAGCTTATGCGCTTTTACGTCAACGGCGTAAATCTTACCGCGATTCTGCATCAATTGCGCGATATGCGTCGTTTTCCCGCCCGGCCCCGCGCACATGTCAACAACAGTTTCGCCCGGCTCCGGGGCCAACAGATGACCGGCGCAGATCGAACTGGCATCCTGTACCTGGAAAAGCCCGTCGCGAAACGAGCGGAGCTGTCGTACGGGTCGCGGGCTGTTCAATATCTCCAGTTCTTCCGGCACGTCAGTGTTTTTCCGCACCGACACATGCTCGTCGCGCAGCCGCTTGCCAAGCTCGTCGGGTTCTACTCTCAACGTGTTCGCTCGTATCGTAAGAGGTGCCGTCTCGTTATTTGCCGCGCATACGCTCTCCGTCCGCTCCAATCCCCACACGCTCAACCATCTATCCACTATCCAAAGCGGATGCGAGTACTTTGTCGCAATGTAGAGCGCGCCGTTCTCGTCCCTGTCCGGAAGCTCGACGGACCCGGCGTCTCGCTTCGTCGCGCGCAACACCGCGTTGACGAACGCGGCGGCCCGCTCGTGCCCGTGCCTCCTGGCAAGCTTGACCGACTCGTCAACCGCGGCATGTTTGGGCACCCTGCTCAGGAACAGGATCTGATAGGCGCCCATCCGCAGTATCGCCAGAATCGCCGGCTGAATCCGGCGAGGGAATCTCTTGCCAATCCTTTTCTCGAGAACCCAGTCCAGCAAACCCCGATGACGCAACGTCCCGTAAACAAGCGTTGTGTAAAACTTTCTGTCGCGCTCGGCCCAGTCGTGCCGCTCCAACGCAGCGTCTACAACGAGGTTGGCGTAAGCGCCGTTCTCGGTGACTCGACGCAACGAGCGAAACGCAGCATCGCGTATCGGGTCAACGGTCACGGTTTCCCGTTCAGAAACCACCTTATAGCTGACTCCACCTTGACGGGATCGACCACCGTGTTCTTGCACGGTCCTTCGGGTCGCTCGTTCAAGACAGCCAATACGGGACGCGGTAGGGCGTCGCGTATGCCATCAACCATTTCGTGCTCGCAGGCCACGGCCACAACGCCCTTTGGCGCGTGCTCCTGCAGGACGCGAAGCGCTCCCCCGCCGCCGGTAGCCACTTCAATGGCCACGCCGTACTTCTCTGCTATCTCCATAAGGGTGTCCATCCCGCATTTTCCACACCGTTTGCAGTTGCCCACGGTAGACGTTATCTTGTTCGGACATTCCCACCACTGGATGCAGTGGGGCAACAGAATCAACAGCTCAGAGGGTTTCAACCGCGTGCTGCACCTCCGCACGGAATTATTGTTCAGCCGCACGAAGTAGCCTTCGACATTCTCGACCGGTCTCCCGATCAGCCGGTATATTCCGCGCAGAACCGGGACAAAAAGGTTGAAAACGAACTTCCACCACATCCTCTTCAACTGTCTCGCCTCACACCTTACGCCTATGAATATGCTGCTAATAGCATAGCACGCCCAAGGGCCGCTAGTAAAGCCGGTTTATCGCAGCCGGTCGGTCTGCGTTTCAGAAGCGCCGATCCACCCTGCACGGGGATGAGAACAGGAATGGGACTCGAACGGACCGGGTAGACACGAGGAGGCTTCGCAGTATACACTGTCTGATACCGCGTTGGTTCGTGGTTATGATGTTGAGGATGCTCCGTCGGAGGTTCGAAGCTCGCATCCTCTTTTCCGGATCCTCGATAGCAGCGGGGGGTACATGACATGAGTCTCAATGAAGCGTCCACGCGTAGAAGGTTTCTTAAGACGGTAGGGGCAGCCGGGTTGGCGGGAGGCGGCGTATATTCAGTGCGCGATGGAGTCTCTCGCGCTGCGAGTCGCGAGGCAGGTACCCCGCGGATCAAAGGGCGTCCTTTTTGGGTGCGTCAGGCGGATGAAGTGACGCTCGGCCTGGGAGAGTTAACCGAGGACTACAAACGATGGGACCCTGTCAACAACTGCTTTGCACGCCTTCCTGACTACATCGGGAAGGACAGGTATCTGAAAGTGACGGCGCTGGGCGCGGAGAATGCCGGCAAGGGAGTTGCGGAAAAGCGCCCGGGCTGGTCGGTCCGGGATGCGGCGCTTTCCAACGGCGGCAGTCTGGTTAATTTCTCCTCGGGTGGGATGGACGGCGATTCTGTCGGCATCCTCAAGTGGAATCCAACGGAATGGACTGAGCAGTTTCGCGCGCAGCACGACAAGTATGATGAGCCGCCCGGCATTGCCGCGCGCGATGTGAAAGCAGCCGCGCGCCTGTACGGCGCGGCATTAGTCGGTATAGCTCCGCTCGACCGGCGTCTCATTTTCAGTCATGGTCCGACGCCCAGGCACCCTGACTTGGACGAGTTCGAGCGCGCGAAGGTTAACGGCAAGCCTCCCAGCGGCAAACCGATCGTGTTTGAGGATGTTGAGCGCCCATACGTGACGGACGAGAAGTATGTGATTCCCGATAGCTTCAACCGGGTGGTTGTTCTTGCCAACCGCATGTCGCCCGAAACGATGTACCGTGTCCCGTCCCGTATCGGCGGCGCCGCGAGTTACTTTGGGTACTCGGCAATGAGCTGGACGGCAGGAAGCGTAGCGGAGTTCATACGCAGCCTTGGCTACGAAGCCATACCTTTGAAAAACGGATTCCTTATGACCGTAGCATACGCGGTGCAGTCGGGATTGGGCGAGCTCAGCCGGACAAACCGATTGGTCACTTATGAGTATGGCCCCATGGTGCGCCTGAGCACGGTGCTCACGGACCTGCCGATGGCCACCGATAAGCCGATGGATGCGGGCATCGCGGAGTTCTGTCGCCGTTGTGGGAAATGCGCACAAGCGTGTCCCGCCGGGGCCATAAGCTTTGACAGGGATCCCTCGTGGGAAGTGAAGGGTCCGTGGAACAATCCGGGCCACAAGGCCTGGTTTCTCGACGCGCCGAAATGTCTTGCCTACTGGCGAGAGCTGAACTCATCGTGCAGCATATGTTTTGCGTCGTGCCCGTGGTCAAAGAAGGATAGATCGTGGGCCCACTCGTTGGTCAAGATGACCGCGGCGACGACGCCGGCGATCGGTGGGTTACTCCGGCGTATGAATGATGCGTTCGGTTACGGCCCCAAGAACAGTCCGAAGGAACAGGAGAAATGGTGGGAGCTTGAATTGCCCGAGTACGGTATCGACACTATGCAGGGAAAGACGGAGGTATGACCGTGCGCACGCACGGTATGGGCACAACAACATGAAAACCGGATGGTCAAAATACTTGAGGCTGATCGGATTGGCGGTTTGGCTTGTGGCGACGATACTACTGCTCCAGCACGCCGTTGCCAGTCGCGTCGAGCTTCAGCCGCGTGCGGCGCTTATCAGCTGGATCTTGGTCATTCTGTTGGCGTTGCCGGTCGTGCTTGTCCTGATAAGGCAGCGGCGCCGGAAGCGGGATGACTAAGACGTTCTGAGTCAGAGCCATCAGTTTTGAGGGCCCTGGCGAGCTGTCTTGACGGGTCAAACGGAGAGGTGATAGGCTAGCAATATGAGGCATGGAGAGCGGGGGCCATTATGTTGTGTTGCGTTGAATGTGATTTGCGCTTTGACAACGTCACGCGTTGCGGAGGATGAGATGCCGTGAGAGTTGATGGACGTTCGAGGGGCTTGTTGGTCCTGGTCCTATTGCTCCTTGCTACAACCTGTCGTTGTGCGAAAGTCGGTGCTGCGGAGAAACCGAAGATCGGGATCACAGGGTTTCGAGTAGCGGGTGACCTGGACCCGAGCCTTGAGGACTCTCTGTATGACACGCTCCTGACAAAGGTGGGCGACACGGGAAGGGCTATAGTGGTGGACCGGGAGGAGATTGGGCGGGAAGCCAAGGATATCAAGGAGTCCCGGCAAGCTACCTCTGAGGAGGAGGCCAGGAGCAAGGCTATTAGCAGGTTGGGGATTGAAAGAATGTGCGCCGGCTCTCTTGCAAAAGTCGGCAATAGATACTACGCCAGTGTCAAGGTCATCAACCTTGACCTTTCTGTTGAGAGAGTTATCACGAGCTCGACGGAAAGTGAGGCTGATCTGGGGACAATCATCAGCGACCTTGCGATTAAAGTGGTGCTGACGCGGACGGAGCTTGACTATTTCGAGCGGGCCGAAGAGGCTTGGGCGAAAGCGGAAGCGGCGGATACGGCACAGACTTACAGGGAGTATCTGGAGGATTTCCCGGAATCACGCCGCGCGCCGGAGGCGGCCGCAAGGCTGGAGCGTCGTACGCTGCCGTTTAAGCTCGAGATGGTACTCATCAAGGGCGGCGCGTTCACGATGGGGAGCAAGCAGGCCGAGGTGGGTCGTGAGCCTGACGAGGGTCCCGCAAGCGAGGTGGAGGTTGGAGATTTCTACCTGGGCAAGTATGAGGTGACGTTCGCTCAGTACGATGCGTTCTGCGAAGCCACGGGCAGGAAGAAACCGGACGACGAAGGCTGGGGACGCGGGGATAGACCGGCCATACGGGTAACCTGGAACGCCGCGGCGGAGTTCTGCAACTGGCTCAGTGAGATGACCAAACTCGACTATCGCCTGCCGACCGAGGCCGAGTGGGAGTATGCGTGCCGGGCGGGGACAACTACGCCGTTCTATTGGGGTGAGAGCGTAGAGGACGCACACGAGTATGCGAATACAGTCGACCAGAGCGCCAAGCGCGAACATCCGGATTGGTCGGCCATCCCGGGAGACGATGGGTACGCGGAGACTGCGCCCGTTGGCACGTACAAACCTAACGTATGGGGGCTGTATGACATGCACGGAAACGTGTGGGAGTGGTGTGCCGACTGGTACGAGGCGGGCTACTACGTGTATGGCCCTGGGAATAACCCACAAGGACCGTCTGAGGGCACAGAGCGCGTCCTGCGGGGCGGGTCCTGGTTCAACACTCTTCCGTACCTGCGCTCCGCATCTCGCCAGGGGTTCAATCCCGGTTACGTGAGCAACGGCGTGGGGTTTCGCGTGGCGCTATCGCCATAA
>CBFDCQ010000040.1:0-28782 GCA_965603355.1 uncultured bacterium | reverse complement strand
AGGACATTTCTACCGAGTCCACCTGAGGACATTATCAAAGAGTTATGACACCGCGATGAAGCAGCGCTTGACTTTGGCTCCTTTTTCGCTGCAAACTGTTCTCAGCCCTGAACGGGTTGTCTTTTGGGATTTTTAGCAAATCTCAGGGCGAACGTCATGGCAAAAGCCGTGGACTTACAGCAGTCGGATGAGAAGACCACGGCATGAGGTGTCGCAGTATCCCAGGGCGGTTATAATATCAACATGGTTCCAAGCTTCGACAAGATGCTCACTACCGGCGCCCACATGGCGCGCCAACCGAGGGTCTCGGTGTTTGGGGTCGACTATTTGCACCTGCAGATGGACGACGGAAGCGACCTATATGTCACCGAGTACGGGCTTCCCTTCGTTGGCCACCTTCTGCCTCACAACCATTTTGCCGACCAGGACTGGTTCGCCGCGCACAGCGTCAGACTTCCCGGCACAAGCACTCTGTACAAAATCACGACCAAGGAGATAGGAGGTCACTCAAAGGAAATCGTTCTGAAGTGGAATCGCATGGGACAGGACATTCCCGGGGAAACCGAAGCATCGGACTTGAGCGGCGCGGCGTTCAACAGCCCCTTTGAGGAGTTCAGCCTCGTCATCGAATTACGGAACACGCGACCTGAAATCCCGAGCGGGTTTTTCATCCACAAACCCCTGGCTATCTACGTGCCCAGGAAATACGTTGAAATAGACAGGTTGGGAAGGAAGCGGTACAAGATTGAAGCGATACAGAGGAACCACAAGGAGGTCATGCTTGACCCCAACAGGGGTTATGCCGTTCTATACGAGTGGATAGAAGGCTTGGATGCGGCTCAAGCCCTCAGTGAGGTAGTAATTGGCGAGGACTCTTTCGGGGATCTCCTGTCGCAGTCCAAGCAGGAACTGACAAATAGGGGCTTCCATGTCAGAGACAACAAGCCCCATCACATTATTGTCAGGCCAGCGCGCGACGGGGAGCTCGTGACCGACGAACATGGCAATACCCTCTGTGGGCTTATCGATTTTGAGCTTCTTGAGAGAACGCCCCAGCGCGAACAGGCTGTAAGAGGTTCCAAGCGGAAGAGCTACTTGACAAGGCAAGCCCATCGCTTCGAGGGCAAGGGGCGCTTCCTCCCTGGGCTTGTGCCGGTCACGATTATGGGGGTCGATTACGTGTTTGGGCAAGTCGAGAGCACCGGCGGCGCGCTGTGGGTCGTGGGAAAGGATCCGGTGCTCTTTGAATACTTTCTGCCTGAGAAGTGGAGAAAGACCCCGAGAAAGAGTCTGTCGGTCTCGAGCCGAGTGTACGAAACCATAACCAAAGACAGCATTCACCTTGTGTGGCGAGTGTCAAAGGTTGGCGAACTACCCGACGCGGACCCTTACCTTGAGAACGAGAATCGAATCTTTGCTCATGGATACAACAGCCCGTTTGAGGAGTTTGCGTTCAATCTCGAACTGGCCGGAAACGGGATTGCCACAACATATCCCCGGGCCATTTATCGGAGCGGTCACAAGGCCGAGGTGCCGGCCGGGCTTCGTGATAATAGCAGGTACGAGAGTCATGAGTCGTTGACAACTCAAGAGGGGCATCCTATTCTCGAAAAGCATCACGACTACATAACAGTCTGGGGCTACTGGAACGGCCCGGACGAACTGCTTGCCGAGAAAGACGAGGAGTACTATCGGGGGATAGATGCTCTGCGCGCGTATCGCGAGGGCTTCATCACTCAGGACACCTACATTCGCACAATGCAGGTGACTAATGAACGGTTAGGTGAATTGGCAATCGAGGATTTGGATCTTAGAGGCAATCATCTGCTGCTTTCTGTGGACAGATCCGGCCGGCTGGTTATGGGTCCACAGGGCGTGCCCGCAGTCAGAGTATGCAATTTTGAGCTACTGAGGCGCATTCAGTCCTAGAAATGAATCCCCCGAGTAGCCGGCGCAAGACCCTCAACATTCGTTCAAGGCGATTCGCCCCTCGAGCGCGAGCCCGCTCGCCAAACGATCCCCGCAAAGCGGTGTGCCCTACACTCCTCCACTTTGCGGTAGTTAGGATGTCTGCTCGAACCGTTGCCCGGTTGCCTGCAAAGCAGGCTAGTGTGACCTAGACGCAAAGCACGCCGGACATTAAGTAACTGCCGAAAAGCAAGTTCCGTTCACTGCCTGCTTGAAAGTACACGTACGAGAACAGACGAACGCATTATGCTTGAGGCATCGTTGGGGTCTCTGCCCAACGAGCAGGGAAGGGGGTTTAGATTCCTTCGCAGTAATTGCCAGAGGCACAAAATGTCTCTCTCACTGGCATGGAAAAAGAGGGGGACTTGCACGTTGGCAAGTCCCCCAATATGGCTTTGGTAGCGGGGGACGGATTCGAACCGCCGACCTTTGGGTTATGAGCCCAACGAGGCGCTTTTCCGCGACCCTATGAGAATCAGGAACTTACCGATTCTCATGCATTTAGCTAGATCCAACAACACCTGCACATATGGCACATGTTGCACATGTTGTGCAAGAAATGTGGCCCAGTTAGTGGCACATTTTTTCTCGACCGAGGCGCCGTGTAATCCTTCGCAACCTGTATACTACTGCGAGACCGCGACCAGACACGATACGGCAAACGTGGGGCACCAACAGACAGGAATTCTGCGACATGCGGCTTCGCGCGTCTCGGTTGTTAAACGCTGCTCCCTTTAGTCTGCGCGACACGAGCCTTACACTCTTCTACGAAAGACTTCGCCCTGTCGTCGTGGCTGTCAGCTTACCGTGTTTGACGCCGCGGGCGCCGACCAGTTCATCGGCCAACGCCTGGACCTTCTTTGCCCGTCCCCTGACCGCAATCACCTCCAGGCAGTTGTCATGATCAAGATGAATGTGCAGGTTCGACAAGACCGCGTCTTTTGCCTTGTGCTGCAGCTTTATCAGCCGCGGAGATACCTCACGCACGTGATGATCGTAGACGAGGGTTATGGTGCCAACAATCTCCTCGTCGGCTCCCCATTCCTGGCGAACGATGAAATCGCGAATCAGATCTCGGATCGCTTCAGAGCGATTGTTGTACCCTCGCCTCTCAATCGCGGCGTCAAACTGTCCTATGAGCTTCGAATCGATCGATATCCCGAACCGGTACAAGTCAGACATCTTTACACCTCCTCCGTAGCATAAGTCGCGGATATGGTAGCACGTATGCCCGTGCAGATCAAGGGAGGTGTGCCATCCAAGGCTGAGTGTGCCACGGACGTGCTTTGCTCTCCGACAACCGGAGCGCACTGAAAGCAGTCAGTGTAGGACACGCCTTCCCCACCATCATGGCCCGAGCCCACGCGAATTGAAGCAGTTGACAAAAGAGCAGGCATGTGCTACGATATAGGATATCGTGCTACCATTCTATGTGGGTTGTATGATGCTTCAACCTCGGTCAGGGAGGGTAGAGCAATGAAGAAATCAGGTGGATTCACGCTAATCGAGCTACTTGTGGTGATAGCGATCATCGGGATACTCGCGGCGATACTGCTGCCGGCGCTGGCGCGGGCGAGAGAGGCGGCACGCCGCGCATCGTGTGCCAATAACCTGAAGCAGTTTGGGTTGGTTTTCAAGATGTACGCTAACGAGTATGGCGGTGATTTCCCGCCGGCAGCTCCGTACGCGAACGTGAACGGAGCGGCGATGTTCAGTGCGCCCGCCGCCTCCTCAATTGGCGCGGAGTACCTTACAGACCGTGGCGTCGCGCGCTGTCCGTCGGACCCATGTGCGGATGGTCCCGGTCAGTTCGTCCAGGGCCGGCTGCCCGAGGATGGCAACTTCGATTCCTGGCAGGAGGACGCTCTTGCCGCGCAAGATTTCATGTCGATGGACTACTACCTGTGTGCGGAACTTGGGCGCTCCTATCTATACAAGGGGTACGTGGCAACGAGGGTGCCTGAGTACCTCGGGATGTGGGGTGCAGTTACGGCGGCAAACCGGGTCGAGAGCACGCCGGTACCGATTCTCTATATCACGGACGTCGTTCAGTTCAAGGACACCACGCGAGACTTGGACCTGTGGGCGTTGGAATCGACTTGGCCGCCGTGGGTACCGCCGCCATCGGACCCGGAAGTGCCGGTTACTGGTACGGCTGGGGGCGACACCGTCTACCGGCTGAGAGAGGGGATTGAACGCTTTCTGATAACGGACATAAACAACCCGGCGGGAAGCGCCATGAGTCAGAGTTCCATACCTGTGATGTGGGACACGTTCGGTATGGCACAACATTCGGAGGACACAGCGGGCATGGTCGTATTCAACCACGTACCTGGCGGTGCGAACGTCCTCTACATGGACGGTCACGTTGAGTGGGTCTCGTACCCGACGAAGTTCCCGCTCACGAACAATCCGCGGATACTTCGCGAGATAAGCCACTTCGGGTTACGGTAAAACATTCGGAGGGAGTCAACATGAAGCGATTTATTCTCACGGTAGGACTTGTGGTAATTATTGCTGGAGTGACTGCTGAATCTGGATTCACTGACGAGCCGCGAGCGCACAGGTTATCAGCTACGCCAGGCGAGCGACCTCTTGCGGTTCTGAAGCAGTTTCCGGTTGACCCGGAATCGTATCGTCCGGAAGCCGCTGACCTGCTCCACAAGGGCATCCTGGAGAAGTACGGCCAGGAGGAATGGGTCGCGATTGTGCTGACCCATGAGCTACATCAACACGTGGGCATCTATACCGTGTTGGGAGCGAAAATGGGTGTACGTGCGCGCGAAGTGCTCAACGCGCCGACGCGCGCAGTCCATGTGACGGTGGAGACCGGTATCGAGCCGCCGATATCGTGCACGATTGATGGTATTCAAGCTTCACTAGGGAGCACGCTCGCACAGAAGCTCATTGACGTGCCCGTGGTATCTGCCCCGGGCGTCGCCGCTGTGTTCGAATACAAGGGCCTTAAGGCACGGTTATCGCTAAAGCCGAAATACCGGAAAAGGGTCGACAGTATCATCAAGACCGCGTCGGACAAGCACGGTTCCCTCACTCCTGCATACTTCCACGAGATCGAAGACTGCTGCTTTGACGTCTGGGCAGAGTTCGACCGGCGCGAGATCTTTGTGGAAGAACATCTACCCGCCGAGCCTTCGGCGGAACAGAAGTAACTTGCTTTCCGAGGTCGCCCTTCTCCAAGAAACGGAACCGTAATGTAGCTGTGCTACTCGGATCGCAGGAAGATCGTCCGAAAGCGGGACTGTACCCCGCATTTGACCGAATGAGGCGCAAAGCATATAATGTAAGAGTGAGCGGCGGGCAGTAAGACCGCTGAAACGATGTGCCGTTTGAGGTGCGTTGTGCCGGAACAGACGGGTCCCATGTGCGTCAGTGTGGAAATATGAAACAGAGATCAGGAAAAGACGCTGCACGATTTGGGGATATAATCCTTGACAGCATATCGGACGGTGTGTTTACGGTGGACGACGAGTGGCGGATAACATCCTTTAACCGGGCGGCCGAGCGAATCACCGGCGTTCCTCGCGAGGAGGCCGTAGGCCAGAGATGTTGCGAGGTTTTCAGAGCGAGCATCTGCGAGGGTGAATGTGCCCTGAGATCCACTCTTGAAACTGGAAAGCCCGTTATTAACAAGACCGTATATGTCGTCAACGCTGACGGCGAAACGGTTCCCATGAGCATATCCACGGCAATCCTCAAGGATGAACAGGACAGAATGATCGGCGGTGTCGAGACCTTCCGCGACTTGAGCGTTGTGGAAAAGCTGCGCAAAGAGATCGAAAGCCGCCATACTTTTGCTGACATTGTTAGCCGGAACAAAAAGATGGTGGAGATATTTGATATCTTGCCCACCATTGCGGAAAGCGATAGCACTGTCCTGATAGAAGGTGATAGCGGAACCGGTAAGGAGCTTGTCGCGCGTGCGATTCATAACTTGAGCCTGCGGAAAGATCAATCGTTTGTGACCGTGAATTGCGGCGCGCTCCCCGATACGCTTCTTGAATCGGAGCTGTTCGGGTATAGGGCGGGCGCGTTCACCGATGCCAAGAAGGACAAGCCCGGACGATTCGCTATGGCGGAAGGGGGCACGATATTCCTGGATGAGATTGGAGATGTTTCTCCCGCGCTTCAGGCGAGGCTGCTTCGCGTCACTCAGGAGAAGGAGTACGAACCGCTCGGGGGAACGAACTCCGTGAAGACAAACGTCCGAATACTCGCAGCTACAAACAAGAACCTCGAAGAGCTCGTCGACAGTGGTTCGTTCCGCAGGGATCTGTATTACCGGATCAATGTGGTGCGGATTACACTTCCGCCTCTGGCAGAGCGAAAGGAGGACATTCCCCTGCTTGTTGATCATTTCATCGGGCGGTTCAACGCGCTGCGAGGGAAAGATATAACGGGCGTCTCGCCCCAGGTTATCGCGGTACTCATGAATCACGACTTCCCGGGTAACGCGCGCGAACTTGAGAACATAATCGAACACGGGTTCGTCCTGTGCGGAGGAAATATGATCGAGGTGCAACACCTGCCCAACTACCTTGCTTCGCGCGCGGAAGAAGGCGCCCCTTCCCTTGAAGGTTCGACGCTTGAAGAAATCGAAGCGCGTCTCGTCTACGATGCCCTCAGACGACACAGTTGGAACCGGGCGGCTGCCGCAGCGGAGCTCGGCATTCACCAGACCACGCTGTGGAGGAAGCTGAAGCGGTCAGGACTGGACTTGCCGCCTGAGGACGGTAGGGGTATACGCCGCAGTTAGATTAGCATAATGCAGCATTACTACCCTCATTAACAATGCGCATTGCATTGGTAGCAGAACTAGTGATTCCCCACCGAGCTTCTTCCCTCTTCTATAACTATCTAGTAAACCTAATGTTATGAATCGAGTACTGCCATTGCGCACTCAGGCACGACTCTTGCCTAATCATATTGTGGAGGTAATGCGGCATGCAGATAGCGATTCCGGTTTATAACGCGCGGTTCTCGCCGGTATTCGATATGGCTCGACTGAAGGTGAATGCGGGTTTGTGTTGCGTCAACTCGTCACGCGGGAAGCGTCGCGATCGGCACAGCCGCGTTACTTCTTCGCTGTCATTGGAGATTCGGATGTGGCAAAGACTGTGGTGGTCCGCAGACGAGCAATCTGATTTACCACGAGGAGGTGACTGAAGATGCCTAGAGGTGATGGAACAGGTCCAACGGGTCAAGGGCCAGGAACAGGGCGAGGCACGGGACAAGGACGCGGTCCAGGGCGCGGCCGAATGGGCGGTCCGTACGCTGCCGGGCCAGGCGGCCAGTGCGTATGCCCCAACTGTGGTCACTCGGTCGTTCATGCAACAGGTCGACCGTGCAACCAGATACTTTGCCCCAACTGCGGTGCAACGATGACGCGAAGGTAAGAACAGCATTGCAATGAGAGGAGTGGACTCCAGCCTTACAGTGGCTGTGTAGCAGTCGAGAGAACTGCGTTGCTGCGTATCTGGATGGAATCAAGAAAGGGTGTGGCAAGTTGCCAACGTGATGGAGGCAATGACCATGGAGTATCCTCCTCAATATGAGTCGAAGTTCTGGCTAGATGACGGGGCAGAGGTCTACACCCGTCCTATAAGACCTGATGACGTTGGCCGTATGGCGAGATTGTTCGAGGAATTCTCTGACGGGACGGTTTACCTACGGTTCTTCTCTGCCATTGAATCCATGTCCATTGAGAAGCTCAGATACTTCTGTGAGATAGACTATGAGGATCACATGGCTCTTGTCGCCTATGTTCTGGACAACGCCGACGAGGTTCTCGTGGGAGTCGCGAGATACGTTGCTACCCCAGACGAGGAAGGTGCTGAGTTCGCGGTTGTGGTTGCCGACTCGTGGCAGAACAGAGGAATTGGGACGACCTTGCTGCGGAATCTGATCGAGGCAGCAAAGGATCGTGGTATCGAGAAATTCCATGCTCCGGTGAAGTACGAGAACCGTAAGGCTCTCGGCATGTTCAGGAATGCCGGATACAGATTCACTCAATCGGCTTACGAACCTGGTGTCAGCCGAGTTGAATTCGGGCTGATAAGGCCCCTTGACACCCCAACATAAGCGGAGTAGAATGAGTGTGTACCCGGGGGCTACACACCAGGTTTCCCCCCACAAGTGGTACGCGACCGGTAAACGCTCTTGATTGATGAAAAAGGAGAAAGTCCATGAGCTTGATCGTAGCTCAGAATCTGTCCAAAACATACGCGCAGGGAGAGATAAGGGTCGAGGCACTAAAGGGCCTTGATTTCAACATTGAGCCGGCTTCTTTTGTCTCCTTCGTCGGTCCTTCCGGGAGTGGAAAGACCACTCTCTTGAATCTTATTGGCTGCCTGGATAAGCCGACATCGGGCACCCTGAGTGTGGCAGATACAGACGTCTCCCACCTTGACAGACGTATGGCCGCTTCCTTCAGAGGCGAGAGAATTGGCTTCATATTTCAGGATTTCAACCTTATTCCCGTGCTTACCGCATATGAGAATGTTGAGTATCCACTGCTTGTGGTACAGAATACCCCGTCGAGTGAAAGGAGAAGACGTGTTCTTGCTCTTCTTGATGCGGTGGGTATGGCTGAGCAGAAGAACAAATACCCTGACCAGATATCTGGAGGGCAGAAACAGCGGGTGGCTATAGCAAGGGCTCTGGTTGCAGACCCAAAGCTTGTTCTAGCTGATGAGCCGACTGCCAATCTGGATCACGAAACCGCGTATATGGTCATCGATGTTATGAAGAGGATGAAAACGGAGCTCGGGACAACGTTTGTCTTTTCAACCCATGACCAGAAGATCGTTGGAGAAGCAGAGACTATATATACATTAGAAGACGGTGTCCTGTCCGGCAGGGAGGTTAAGAACAACAATGTTCAGTCTATGTAAGATTGCCCTCAGAAACCTTGTAAGACAAAAACGAAGGACATTGCTCACAGCATCATTGATTACCATTGGTGTCGTATTCGTGGTTGTGTTTGTCTCGGTGTCAGGTTCCTTCAAGAATATGATGGTCGGCCAGATAACGGACTCGTTTCTTGGGCATATCCAGATTCACAAGAAAGGGTACGTAAGGTCCTTAGACAGTCTGCCTCTTACGCTAAACATGAATTCAAAGGCTGTCAAGAAAGTGGAAGAAGCTCTGAATGAAACACCTGGTATAGAGACTTATTCAGCAAGATTGAAGTTTGGCGGCATGTTTAGCAACTTTGTTGAAACCACTAATGTGAGGCTCAACGGAGTTTATCCGGAAAATGAGTTCAGAACTGTTCCGCTCTTTCCCGCAAGAATACGGGAGGGAGAAAAAGCCATAAAGAAAGGAGATGTTCTTCTCCCCGAGCTTCTTGCAAAGGGCATGAAGGTGAAAGTTGGCGACACGGTTGTTGTCGTTGCAACCAACAGGGATGGCTCGGTCAACGGGAAACAATTCCGCGTCAGTGGGATACTTGAGAGCGCTACAGGTCCCGGCGGCAGGGATGGATATGTCCATATAGAGGATGCCAGGGAAATCCTCAGGATGGACGAAATGGAGATAAGCGAAATCGCTATAAGACTGAAAGATTTTGCCAAGCTCCAAGAGGTGTTTGGCATGGTCGGCGACAGACTCTCAGAGCAACTCAATAAACAGGGTCAGCCGGCATTCGAGATTCACACGTGGGAAAAACTCTCTCCATTCTATAATATAGCAAGGATGATAGACATAATGACTCTCTTTGTGAAGCTTATGCTTATCGCCATCGTGCTTATCAGCATCATGAATGTGATGATTATGGCGGTATACGAAAGGATAAGGGAAATCGGCACCATTGCCGCTATAGGTACAGCACCCGGGAAAATCCTTTCCATGTTTCTGGTCGAGGGATTCTCTTTAGGTGTTTTTGGCGCTCTGGTAGGTAATGTCATCGGTGTAGCGATTGTGTACTCGCTTGGTATCGCCAAACTCACCTTTGATTTTGGGAGGCAGAAAGGGCTCCTGCTCTCGCCCACGATCGATCTGACAGATATACTTGTGATTTCACTAATAGTAATTGCAATTTCAGCGCTGGCAAGCCTTCAGCCCGCATTTAAGGCTTCAAGGATGGAGCCAATCAAGGCGCTGAGGCACGTATAGGGAGGGTTTGACATGAAGAGGATGTTTCTCCTAGCTCTTGGAACTCTGCTTCTCGTGCCGGCTATGGCCCGCGCGTCCCAGAACGACAATATGGTGAAGACTGCAGTTGCATCTGACAGCAAGAATGCCACGTCCCCTGTAGGCAATAAAGCAGGCCGCAGCGCCCACTATCTGATATTCGATGGCGCGGGGGAGCTAATCGAAGTCATTGACAACCCTTACAAAGATGCAACGAGCGGTGCTGGTGCTTCGGTGGCAGACTATCTTGCTGAGAAGGGCGTGACGACGGTCATCGCAGGAGCCTTTGGCGATAAGATGATTAACGCCATGAAGAGCAATGCTATGAGCTACCTCGAACTCCCGGGCGTTGTGAATGATGCTGTTCAAGAGACCCTAAGTCCGGGTAACCGCCTTCTGAAGAAATTGGATGAGAATCTTAACCCCGAATCCTACGAGGCATACAGGAAGCTGATAAACATCGAACCTGATGGTGGGAAAAAGGAGTTCGTGCTTTTTACAGTGAAGAAGGGGAAAGATAAAGTCGCGGCAGTCTTTCTGTCGCCTGCAAGCGAAAAAGGCAGAAGCACTCTGAGACTCGAAGAGAACATGTGGCTCTACATCCCCAACGTGGGTAAACCCATTCGAATAACAAGCCTTCAGTCAGTTGTGGGGGGCGTGTTCAACAATTCGGATATATTACGCCTCGATTATGCTACGGAGTACAATGTGGAACGAACTGAAGAGACCGACAACGAGTATCATCTCTATCTTAAAGCAAAGACGAAAGGAGTTGCATATGACAGACTGAGAGTATGGGCCGATAAAGACAGTCTTCTGCCCACTAAGATTGAGTGTCTCACCGAGGCCTCTATGCTGATCAAGACTCTTCATTTCAAGGACGTCAAAGATTTTGGCGGAGGAATAATAAGGCCGTCCGTTATTGAAACCGATAGTCCTCTCCAGAAAGGTTATAAGTCGGTCATGGTGTTTGCGAAGATTAAGAAAAGGCAACTCGAGGATGAAGCGTTCACTTTGACATTCATGCCTAATCTGGAATCATTGAGATAGATGAGATGGCTGCTGACATCACTTCTCCTGCTCTCTTTCCCTGAAGTGCTTCTCGCACAGGAGGAGGAGTATTCATTTGATTTATCAGAAATCGAGATAAAACCCTACGATATCGGAGGATATGTGGAACTCCGCCCCGTCCTGTTCGGCCTGGATACGGATTCATCCTCACATAAGCTCAAGTTCTATGATCATGGGGAAGGCGATACCTTGGATGAATACAATCTCACCTTCCAGGTAGACGCCAGCTATAAAAAGGGTATTGGGGGGCTGTATCTAAAAATGAATACGGACCTCAGACAATCTGATGTAGAGAGTTCAGAGGAAACCGAGCTATATGAGGGATATTTATCATTGGAACCATCGCGATCTCTCATTTTTGAGATCGGAAAGAAGACGCTAAAATGGGGCAAGGGATATGCACGGAATCCTGTAGCTTTTGTTGATAGAACCAAGGATCCCGATGAGCCTGATCTTGCCCGGGAGGGGTATGTAGTAGCGTCCGTAGATTACATAAAGAGTTTTGACGGTCCGTTGAAGACTATCTCGTTCACTCCGGTTGCCATTCCTGTTTTTGAGCACGTAAATGAGGATTTCGGCGAGGTCAACAACGTGGATTTTGCGGGAAAACTGTACTTTCTGCTCTATGACACGGACATAGATTTCATTGTTCTTACAGGCGGAAGCAAGACAACACGATTTGGGTTCGACTTCTCAAGGAATATTATCCCCAATTTTGAGGTTCATGGGGAGTTCGCGCTTATAGATGACTACAAAAAGAGGTTTATCAATAGCGACGGCAACATGTTTGACGACGAGTATGATGCAGAGAGCTATCTGGCCGGGTTGAGATACCTGACGGCATCAGAGACGACTTACATTCTTGAATACTACCATAACGGAACAGGGTTCTCCGAGGGCGAAATGGAGGACTATTTCTCATTCATAGACAAGGCTTATGACACTTATCTTTCTTCAGACGATGATGCCCTTTTGAAGAAGGGGTCAAGAGTGACAAAAGGAAGCTACGGTAAGATAAACTCGATGAGGGATTATCTTTATCTGCGCATAAGTCAGAAAGAACCTTTTGACATCCTGTACTCAACTGCATCACTGACAGGGATGTTAAACATAGGGGATAACAGCTTCTCTCTGTCACCAGAATTGTTATACACCGGCATTACAAACTGGGAGCTGCGTCTCAAAACGATCTTTCCTGTGGGTGATTCGGATACCGAGTTTGGAGAGAAGCTGAATGACTACAGGATCGAATTGAGAGCGAGGTATTATTTCTGAGACATGAACTATGGAGGCAAATCACAAGGTTGTGTGCAACTTGGATAGTGCGATTGCCATTTTGAGATAGCCCGTCTCACATGTGATGCACTGAAGGGATGCACACCCTACACCTGGCGGCCGCCGCAGCGGAAGTTAGGGTGGTTAGGACCGGACTTGCCGCAGCCCAGCTAGATTAGCATACTGCATCGTTACCGCCCTCATTAATAATGCATATTGCATTGGTGTCAGGGCTAGTGCTTCTGCCACTGAGCTCTCCCTTTCTGCTATAACTACTTGGTAGACAAATTGTTATGAGTTTAGGTCGGCTTTCACGTATTCAGGCACGACTCTTGCGTTACCCATATTGTGGAGGTAACGCGATATGCGGACAGCGATTCCGATTTATAACGGGCGGGTCTCGCCGGTATTCGATACGGCCCAACACATTGTGATAGTGGATGTCGAAGCCGGGGAAGAGGCTGGGCGAGCCGAGCATGATGTAGCCGCTCTCTCGGCGTGGCAGCGGGCGAAGATGCTGTCGGAACACGGCGTGTCGCATCTGATTTGCGGGGCAATAAGCGTGCCCGCCATGAACCTGGTTGCCGCTCGCGGCATTGCGGTCGCGAACAACGTTGCAGGAGACGTTGACGAAGTGCTTCGCGCGTATGCGGGCGGTACGCTGTTCAGTCCCGAGTTCATGATGCCGGGGTGTTGTGGCCGGCGCGGTGGGAGATCCCGACACGGGCACGGTTGGCGAGGCATGTGAAGGTGATGGAGGAGCTGACGAAATGAAAGTCGCTATCAGCGCGAAGGGTAAGGACATCGACAGCCCCATTGACCAGAGGTTCGGTCGTGCCGAGGTGTTCATCATCTTCGATACAGACACCGACAGCTTTGAAACAATCGATAATCGGGCGAATCTAGATCTTGCGCAAGGTGCCGGGATTCAGTCGGCACGCAACGTCGTCGCACGAGGTCCACAGTATCTCATTACGGGACATTGCGGGCCGAAAGCCTATCGCAGTCTGAAAGCTGCGGACATCAAGGTTATTGTGGGTGTTACTGGAACCGTAAGGGAAGCAATCGCCAGGTTCGAAGCTGGCGAACTTGAACCGGCAGATGAGCCGGATGTGGAAGGGCACTGGGTCTGAGCAAGATGCACCGGACAATTGTTACAACGTCAATAAGGAGGTGAGTAAGATGCCGTTTGGAGATGGAACTGGACCGATGGGTCTCGGACCGATGACCGGAAAAGCCGCTGGCTACTGCGCTGGATACCCTACTCCAGGATACATGAACCCTGTTGCCGGTAGGGGATTCTGGGGTGGGGGAGCTGGTGCCGCAGTGCGCCCGCCTGTCCTGCCGACGGGAGCCCCGTACCAGTACCACGGTGGATATCCGTACGGCCCGGTGATAGCCCCCGGATTCGGTTGGGGGTACGGCCGGGGTTTCGGTCGCGGCTTTGGTCGTGGCTGGGGACGCGGTCGCGGCAGAGGCAGGGGGTCCGGCGCGTACCTCTGGTAGAGGAAGCCGTGCTCAGAGGCCCGAGTTGGAAGTTTGGACGGAAAGACAGATGACGTTGGCTCAAGGAGGTGAGTAAGATGCCGTTTGGAGATAGGACTGGACCTGCAGGTCTTGGACCGATGACCGGGAGAGGTGCCGGTTATTGTGCCGGCTACCCCGTTCCGGGAGCCATGAACCCTATCCCTGGTAGAGGTTTCTGGGGTGGGGGTTTCGGACGCGGCCGGGGAGGCGGCCGCGGTTGGCGTAACCGGTACTACGCTACCGGCCTGCCCGGCTGGGCGCGGGCCGGTTTGCTTCCTGCAGCGGGAGCGGTGCCGTACGGGCCGGCGGCGACGCCGTTCGCGTATGGTAGTCCCTATGCGCCGCAGCCGACCCGCGAAGAGCAGTTGGACTTCCTGAAGGGGCAAGCCGAGTACCTTGAAGACGCTCTGGAAGGAATCCGGAAGCAGATAGGCGAGGTTGAGGTCGAGGCCAAGAAGGAGAAGAAGTGAAGATTCTCCTGGTCTCGCGTGGGGCAAGGGTTCGGGGGCCCCGCCCTTCCCCACGAGACGCAAGAATACAGGACGCAAGATGATAGCTCCGATACACGTATGAGTGAGGAGGCGGACCGTGAAGATTGTTGTGACATCAACAGAACCCGGACTCGATGCGCAGATTGACCCGCGATTCGGCCGGTGTCAGTTCTTTGTGTTCGTTGAGACGGACGACCTGAGTTTTGAGGCGGTGGAGAATCCCAATATCGCTGTCGGCGGCGGAGCCGGAATACAGTCAGCACAAGTTATCGCCGAAAAAGGTGTTGCGGTAGTGCTCACCGGCAACTGCGGTCCGAACGCGTACCAGACCTTAGCAGCGGCAGGGGTTGAGGTAATCGTGGGCGTTTCCGGCTCTGTGAGACAGGTTGTGGAACAGTACAAGAGCGGCGCCTTCAGCGCTGCGAACCAACCTAACGTCCAGAGCCACTTCGGCATGGGTACGGGACCCGGCATGGGTCAAGGTATGGGCCAAGGTATGGGCCAAGGTATGGGTCGAGGTATGGGTCGAGGCATGGGGCGTGGTATGGGCATGGGAGCTGGCATGGCTGCGGGCGCGCCGCCGGTGACGCCTCCCGCGCAAATGACCACGGAACAAGAGATAGAAATGCTGAAGCGGCAGATTGACCAGATCAACGGCCGTATCAAGGAGCTCGAGGACTGAATTGCGGAAGAGGCCGGATTTTCGGACGGCAGAGAGTGAGGGTATCTTCGGGGTGAGGAGAGATGTGACCGCACACGGGAGTCCGGAGGAATAGATTATGAGGAACGCAGACGTAGTTGTTGTTGGCGGGAGTGCAGCGGGTATACCGGCCGCCATTACAGCGAGAAGGCACTACCCCGATAAGAGCATCCTGCTCGTGCGAAAGGAGGAGCAGGTTCTGATTCCCTGCGGTATACCGTATATCTTCGGCACGGTGGGAGCCTGTGACAAGAACCTCATCCCTGACGGAGTGCTCGAGAAGAACGGGATTAAGTTTCTCATAGATGAGGTAACGGAAATAGATCGAGGCGAGCGATTACTTGCGACGGCGGGAGGGGAGCAGATCCGTTACGACAAACTCGTGCTTGCGACCGGCTCGTTGCCGATTGTGCCGCCGATTCCGGGCTATGAGAAGAAGAACGTTTTTGCCGTGAATAAGAGTGTTCCATATCTTGAGGGACTCCTGAGCACACTGAACGGGGCTTCTGATGTGGTGGTCGTGGGAGGTGGGTTTATAGGCATCGAGTTTGCTGAAGAATGTCACAAGAACAGGAACATAAACGTGACCGTGGTCGAATTGCTCAACCACTGCCTGATGCTGGGCTATGACGAGGATACCTGCAAGGTGGTGGATGACGCACTTCGCGACTCGGGCATTGAGGTCTTGACAGGTGAGAAGGTCGAGGCGATAGAGGGTAAAAACAAGGTTGAGAGCGTGACGCTAGCGAGCGGCAAAAAGATCAAGGCGGATATGGTTATTATGGCGATTGGTGCTGCCGCCAACTCGAAGCTAGCGAAGAAGGCCGGGCTGGAACTAGGGCCAACAGGAGGCATTCAGGTAGATCGGGTGATGAGGACGAGTGACGAGAACGTTTTCGCGTGCGGTGACTGTGCCGAGAAGGTCTCCTTTTTCACGGAGAAGCCCACCAAGATCAAGCTTGCTTCAGTGGCAACTGCGGAGGCCAGAGTAGCCGGTGCGAATCTGTTCACTATACGGCGACGGAACTGTGGCGCTATAGGCGTTTACTCGATGATGCTGGGAGATGGCGCGTTTGCCGCTGCCGGTCTGACGCAGAGAGAGGCTGTGGAGAACGGTTACGATGTAGTGGTAGGGCATGCTGAATCTGTCAATCGACATCCAGACTGTATGCCCGGGGCTAAAATGCTGAAGGTAAAGCTTGTGTTCCAGGGGGCGACCGGCGTGATTATTGGAGGACAGGTTATTGGCGGCGAGAGCGCAGGCGAGCTCATAAACGTCATTAGCGCGTGCATACAGCGAAAGATGACCGCGGAGGACATCGCGGTGTTTCAGATGGGCACGCATCCGGCATTGACGGCATCACCTATTGCATACCAGCTCGTGAATGCCGCGGAAGCGGCTGCCGGCAAGATGCCGGCGAGGGATTACAGTTTGGTTGTCTGAGTCTCAACAGTTACGGCTAACGGTAGAAGAGAAGGAGGTAAGTAAGATGCCGTTTGGAGATGGAACAGGACCCTCAGGTCAAGGTCCCGGTACAGGCAGAGGACTTGGACGCGGCGGGGGCCGTAGTCGAGGCAGAATGGGCGGATTCGGGCTGGGAGCCGGCGGACGATGCGTCTGCCCGAGCTGCGGCAAGACGGCGGCGCATCAGATAGGCGTTCCGTGCACCCAGGTTACGTGCCCGGCATGTGGCTCAGCGATGACCCGGCAAAGCTGACATGCGCTGATAGTCTTGCATCAAGCTACAAGAGACGCACGTCTGATAGCGGTGTGCATCTGCTTGGCTTCAGACAGTAGAGAAGGTATCCACCGAGTGACAGGAGCTTCAGTTATGGAACGGCTAAAAGGAAAGCGGGGTGAACAGCGTTTCGAGATGCAGCCAATCGGATACATACGCTGTGACCATAGAGAGGCGCGTACAACTCCTATCCAACCGGTGTACGCGGCAGGTTGTCGTGCCCTCGCTGAAATATTGCCGGAATACGAGGAAGGTTTGCGCGACCTGGAAGGTTTCTCGCACATTTACATCATCTATTATTTCCATGAGGCCGGTCCGCAAAGCTTGACCGTGACACCGTTTCTCGACGACGTTCCAAGAGGGGTGTTCTCGACGCGGTCTCCGCGACGACCCAACCCCATCGGGTTTAGCCTCGTGCGTTTAGTGAAACGCGAGGCGAACTTCCTGTTTGTTGACGAGGAGGATATGCTGGACGGCACGCCCATTCTCGACATTAAACCGTTTATACCTCGATTTGACTATCGGGAAAATGCTCACGCAGGATGGCAGGAACACGTCGACGAAGACGTCGCGCAGCTCAGAGGGCGCAGGCAGATGCCGGCGCGTGGTGACGACGGTGAGAGGTGATCGGTGCGCCCACTAATGGGGAGATGAAGAACAGTGATACTGGCAGTTGCAAGCGGTAAAGGCGGCACGGGGAAGACGACGATCGCGACGAATCTCGCTGTCACGCTGGCGAGACGAAGCGAGAACGTATCATACGTCGATTGCGACGTCGAAGAGCCGAACGGTCACATCTTCCTGAAACCTGACATCAAGTCATGTGTCTCAGTTGGAGTTCCCGTGCCTGAGGTGGACATGAACAGATGTACCGGCTGCGGAAAATGCGGTGAGATTTGCCAGTACAGCGCTATCGTGTGCATAGGCAAGAAAGTACTCACGTTTTCAGAGCTGTGTCACGGTTGTGGTGGATGCACGTTCGTATGCCCTGAAGGAGCCATCTCGGAGGTTCCACGGGAGGTGGGCATTCTTGAGGAAGGAATGGCAGACGGCGTGGGATTCGTTCACGGCCGCTTGCGCGTAGGTGAGGCGATGTCGCCACCACTCATACGCGAGGTTAAGAGAAGGATTCCAGGAGACGGTGTTGCGATTGTCGATGCACCGCCGGGCACATCGTGTCCGGTCATTGAGGCGGTGAAGGGCGCCGATTACGTCGTGCTGGTGACGGAACCGACACCGTTCGGGCTAAACGATCTGGAGCTCGCCGTCGGCATGGTTCGAGAGCTTGGATTACCAATGGGTGTCGTTATCAACCGGTCGGATGTCGGTGACGACAGGGTGAAGGATTACTGCGAACAGGAGAGTATAGACGTCCTCGAGGAGATACCGGACGATAGAAGGGTTGCTGAAGCGTATTCAAAAGGCGAGATGGCGGTGGGCTCAGTTCCAGAGTGGGGGCAACTGTTTGACAGTTTGCTTCAACGCATAATTGAGAATGCAAACGGCGAGAATAAAGCCTAGGGCCGGACAATATCAGTAATTGCCGGTTCTACCTAGTGCGTGATTACCTATGGAGGCGAACAAGCGCAGATACGGTACTGGCCAGAACGGTATGGCGGTAGAGGAGGGCCTCAATGGAGGTGCTCATGGTTTTCAATGGAAACCCGTACGACGGAACTGATGTGACGTGGAATGGCTTGAGGCTTGCTGAACAACTGGTCAATTTAGGTACTGATTTGGCTGTATTCCTCGTCAATGACGCCGTAGATTTAGCGCGAGGCGCGGCAAAGCCGCCGGAGGGTTACTTCGATCTTGGAGAGATCTTACGGAAACTGATCGAAGAAGACGTACCGGTCAAAGTTTGCGGCACATGTAAGGTCCGCTGCGGGCTCTACAAGGGAGAGCCTTACTTCGAAGGTGCTCAAGAAGCAACAATCGCCGAGTTTGCTGAGTGGGTTCGCGCTGCAGAGAAGATCATCACGTTCTGAATTAGATAAGGACCGTCATGGCGGACTCGGAGGTTAATTGGGTCTTAACGGTCCGATGCGAGGTGAAGGGTTCATTCAATGAAAGAACTTGTTGTGATAAGCGGTAAGGGCGGTACCGGCAAGACAAGCATCGTGGCCTCGTTCGCCGCCATGGAGGGGAAAAAGGTGCTGGCTGATTGCGATGTAGACGCAGCGGACCTGCATCTTGTCTTAGAGCCGAATGTCAGGCACAGCGAGGAGTTTTACGGCGGTAACGTCGCGGTGATTCGGGAGGAGGACTGTGCTGGCTGCGATGCATGTTACGCGCGGTGCCGTTTTCGGGCTGTCTCGAGGACCAACGTGAATGATGAAGAGTACAGATACGCGATCGATCCGGTCGCCTGCGAAGGATGCGGTGTGTGCGTTTGGGTATGTCCTGTGGACGCGATCGATTTTCCCAAGAAGAAAAATGGCGATTGGTTCATCTCCGATACGCGTCACGGCACAATGGTTCACGCAAAGCTCGGGATTGCCGAAGAGAACTCGGGAAAGCTCGTCACGCTCGTACGGAACCAGGCCAGGCGGCTCGCAGAGGAACAGGAAGCGCCCCTGATCATCGTTGACGCGGCTCCCGGCATTGGTTGTCCCGTGATAGCTTCCATTACGGGAGCGGACCTTGTGCTCGTTGTGACGGAACCTACTCTGTCGGGGATCCACGATATGGAGCGTGTCATCGAGCTAACACAGCACTTTGGAACGCGCACACTCGTTTGCGTGAACAAGTTCGACTTGAATGAGGATATGACGGAATCCATTGGGCGAAGGAGTGCGGAACTAAGTGCTGAGGTGATCGGGAGAGTTCCTTATGACGTTGACGTCACTAAGGCACAACTTCAAGGCAAGAGTGTCGTGGAATACTCAGATGGCAAGGTTGCGAGAGAGATAGAGAAAATGTGGGAAACACTCAAACAGATTCTGTGCGCGCCCACCTCGCATTAACGTACGAGAGGAGGTAGCGAAGGAATGAAGAGTAATGGAGTAGAAGGGGCAACCGCCAAGGATGTCCCCGTCGACGAACAGGGCCGTGGAAGGGAGTTTGAAGAATACCTTGAACGTGAAGCGCTCGGTCGCCGGATGAGCCAGATCGGACGCAAGATTCTCGTTCTCTCCGGCAAGGGAGGTGTCGGAAAAAGCACTGTAGCCGTGAACTTCGCCGTCTCGCTGGCGCAAGAGGGACACCGTGTGGGACTTCTTGACGTTGACATCCACGGACCGAGCGTTCCGAAACTGTTGAATATCGAAGGTCGCCCCATGTCGTTACAGGGAGAAACGATCATCCCGATGGAGTTCAGTGCGAACCTCAAGGTCATGTCCATTGGGCTGCTTCTGCAAAAGGATGAGGATGCAGTAATCTGGCGAGGCCCCATGAAGATGGGCATCATCAAGCAGTTTCTGAAGGATGTCGAATGGGGTGAGCTCGATTACCTGATTATAGACTCGCCGCCCGGCACTGGTGATGAGCCCCTGTCAGTGTGTCAGCTCATAAAGGACGCGGATGGGGCTATCGTCGTGACCACACCGCAGGAAGTGGCGATCGTCGACGTCAAGAAAGCGATAACATTCTGCCGGAAGCTCGATCTGCCCGTTCTCGGCATCGTGGAGAACATGAGCGGGTTTGCCTGCCCAAGGTGTGGTGAGGTAACGCACATATTCAAGAAAGGAGGTGGAGAGAAGCTCGCGTCGGAAATGGATGTGCCGTTTCTGGGGAGCATACCGATAGACCCGCAGATTGTCGAGGCGGCCGACAGCGGGAAACCACATCTCTACTTCTATTCGAGCGAGACAGCCAAAGCTTTTGCTGATGTTATTCGTCCTGTAGCGCAAATGAAAAAGGCAACTCGGCAAGACGATTAGACAAAGCTGAACGGAAAGGAGAATGGAACATGAAAGTGGCAATTCCACTGGCACGAGGCAAACTGAGCCTGCACTTCGGGCATTGCGAGGAGTTTGCCCTGATAGATGTTGACCCTCAGACCAAGGAGATCGGTTCCACTGAGACGCTACCCGCACCGGATCACGAGCCGGGAGTGTTACCGCGCTGGTTGAATGAACATGGCGCCAGCGTGGTCATAGCTGGTGGAATGGGTATGCGGGCGCGGACCCTGTTTGCGCAGAACGGTATTCGTGTTGTAATAGGTGCTGATGAGCAGGAGCCGGAGACCGTCGTGAAGGCGTTCCTCGAAGGCACTCTAGAGACCGGCGCAAACATATGCGATCACTAAGAGCCGCTCTGATGCTGTAACCAGCACTGGTTGGACAGCCATCTTACGGGCTGCTGAAGACGGGACTGCCGGCCCGAGAGCGATAAGAGGAACAAATGTGGAACAAATGAGAACCAAGGTCTCAGCAGACGCACCGGATGAAGGTTTTTGTGCCGCGGGGACGGGAGAACAGCGATGAACAGGTCAAAGTTGAACCTCATAATTGACGGTCTGATGTTCCTCGCCATGGCTGCAATAGCAGGCTTGGGTTTCCTCATCAAGTATGTCATGCCTCCTGGCCCGGAGAAGATATTGAAGTATGGTAGAAATGTGACTCTCTTGTTTCTCGGGATGGACCGGCACGGATGGGGCGCGATCCATCTTGTGATCGGGTTCGTCTTTCTCGGACTGCTCGCGCTTCACATAGTTCTTCACTGGAGAATGACCGTCAACATGTACTGCAAATTGATAGGCGGTAAAGCAGGACGAGCAGTAGCGGCCGTGGTGTTCGTGCTAATCAGCGCATTCCTCCTGTCGTTTTCCGTGCTCGTGACGCCTGTCGTGGAGGAAGGCGGACTCGGGTCCAGACATCGGATAGAGGAACGGTGGGAGACTTCTCATCAATACGACGGGGGTTATCGCTCCGCAGAAGGTGATGCTAGGAATGAGTTGCTCTCAGACCGCAGCAGACCCCGTAGGAGAGCTCGGCGATACCAACCGTGGTGATGCAGCCTACGTGAAGGTCGGGGATGAACAACTGGCTGACGTTCTGTTCCAGGTCTAAGGCTGTCCAGCAGCGGTGGCCGCCGCGTTCGATGGATTGTGCGGCGACTCTGCGGACCTGCTTCACGCAGGTGAGCGAACCGCAGAGCGGGCTATTGGGGAGGTAGTAGGATGAACGTGGAACAGTCGATTAGAAAGAAGCTGTCAGGAGTCATAGATCCGGGGGCAGGTCTTGATGTAGAGCGTATGGGGCTTGTCCGAAAAGTTGAAGTCGACGGCGGACGGGTAACGGTTGTCCTTCGCCCAACATCGCCAGTGTGTCCTATGGCGTTCAAGCTTGCGGCTGATATCAGTGAGGCGGTGCGAAGCGTTGTCGGGGTCGATAGTGTAGCGATTAAAATCGAGAACTTCGAGAGAGCAGCGGAGCTTGAGGCGCTCTTCCAAGAGTGACAGTAGTGCGTGTTGTGAGTCTGAGAATCGGTGGACACAAGGAGATCTAAGGTATGCCGACATACGAGTATGAATGCGCAAAATGCGGACACCATTTGGAGAAGTTTCAGCAAATGACCGATAAACCGCTCAGGAAATGTCCGGAATGTGGCGGAGAATTGAAGAGACTTATCGGTGCCGGTGCCGGGATCATACTCAAAGGAAGCCGTTCCCATACGACGGACTACGATGGCTCGTCAGGCGCGTCGCGGTGCGGGACTAGCTCTCCTTGCTGCGGCAGGGAGACGCCCTGCGATACCCCGCCGTGCGGCAACTGATAGGGCAAAATGGAACTGCGACAGTTTTGCTCGCTGCGCTCATTCTGTTCATGACTCTTTCCCAAGCCGATGGAGGGAACGCTAATGTCAAGGGTACTGCTGATATTTGGCCTGTGCGTCGTGATGGTGACCTCTCAGTCTCTCGGCGAAGAGCCGGAAGGAGGAGGCACCGCAGCGAACGATGATGAGAATGCCGCGCTGAGGGAGGAGTTCGAGAAGTTGAAGCAGCAACACGTTGCTGAAATTGCGGAGTTGAAGCGCAGAATCGAGGAACTGGAGCGCGACAAGGTCACAACGGAAGTGCTGGAAGAAGATGAACTAGCGACCCTACGGGGTCTCGCCGAGACTGAAGCCGCCAAGGTAGAGGAGAAAGAGAAGGAACCCTTGGAGACAGTGTTTAAATCCGGTGGGCTAAGTCTGCAGGCACTTAACCCTGAAATCAGCGTCACGGGCGATATGCTTGCTCTCTATCGAGACCAGGAAGGTACCCGGGAACGTTCGGACTTCGACTTCCGGACTCTGGGGATTCACATTGAATCATATCTGGACCCATACACCCGGTTCAAATCCGCGGTGCCTGTCACTGAGAGTTTCTCCAAGCTCGGGGAAGCGTATATGACACGGTTCGGACTTCTGCCGGACGTTAACCTGACCCTCGGCAAGTTCCGTCAGCAGTTCGGTGTGGTGAATCGGTGGCATAGACACGGGCTCGACCAGGTCGATTTCCCCTTGGCGCTGCGCAGCATCTTCGGTGACGGGGGCCTCAACCAGACGGGGGTATCTCTTGACTGGACAATGCCGTCTTTTCGCGAAACCGCGCAGCAACTCACTTTGCAGGTCACCGACGGTCAGAACGAGCAGTTGTTTGACGAAAACAGCCGGAACACGCCGAGCGTGCTTATGCATTATAAGAACTACAGAGATCTTTCAAAGGACACCTATCTGGAACTTGGATTGACGAGTCTCGTTGGCTGGAACGATGGGTGGCAGGTGCTTGCAGAAGACGGGAGCTGGCGCACCGAGCGCGACAGGCTTGAAACGTGGGTGCTAGGCGGCGATTTCACCGTTCGCTGGGAGCCCACAGAGCGTATGAGATACCGCAATCTCGAGTGGCGCAGCGAGGCGTACTACCTCGACCGCGGCATTCTGGGCCCATATGATCTGGACAGGGACACCGTGAATGCCTGGGGCACTTACAGCTATGTTCAGACAAAGCTGACCCGGACATGGGATGTCGGCATCCGATTTGATTACTACAAGCCGGACTCAAAGGATTATGCGGGCCTTTCGGAAATCTCGCTGTCGCCTCTGGCGGTTGAGGACGACGACGCCTATCGGTGGCAGGTGGGCCCGTACGTTACGTGGTTCCAAAGCCCATTTGTGAAATTCCGCCTTGAATACAATCATGGAGACGGTGAGGGCATGCAAGAGCCGGAGGACGTTGTCTTTTTCCAGATGATCTTCTCCGCCGGTCCACACAAGCACGAGCGGTACTGACGCAGTGCTATAGGAGATGATTACGATGAGAAAAGCCTATTTCTCTGCAATAGCAATATTGCTGGTGACTTTGTGCAACCCGCCGGAGTCTGAAGCACAATCTACCGAACCGCGTCTGCGAGTGGTGGCAACGTTACCGGACTACGGCGTGTTAGCAGCGGCTATAGGCGGCAACCGTGTTACCGTTCAGTCGATCGTTCGCGGTGACCAGGACGCTCACTTTATCCGACCCAAACCGTCGTTCGTCAACATAATGAGGAACGCGGACGTCCTTATTGCGACCGGACTCGACTTGGAACTCTGGCTCAATACTGTCTTAGATACCTCAGGAAACAACCGTGTCAGGAGCGGACAGCCCGGTTACGTGGCAGTTTCTCGCGGTATGACCCTCCTTGAAAAGCCGGCGGCAATATCGCGATCCGAGGGTGGCGTTCACATTTACGGTAACCCACATGTTACGTGCAGTCCGATACACATGAAGGTCGTTGCGCGTAACGTGGCCACCGGACTCATCAAGAACGACCCGGAGGGGAAACAGTATTACGAGCAGAATCTCGACAAGTTGCTGGGCGAAATTGACAGACGCCTGTTCGGCGAAGAGCTTGTCCAGATGCTCGGCGCAGACACACTGTGCGCTCTCGCCGAGAAGGGCACCCTGATCCCATTTCTTGAAGAGAAGGAGTTCCAAGATAAACTGCTCGTCGATTACCTGGGCGGATGGATGAAAGATATGTTGCCCCTTTACGGGACCCCGATTGTCACCTACCACAAGAACTGGATCTATTTCGTGACCCTTTACGGTCTAGAAGAGGCTGGCACCATAGAGCCTAAGCCTGGCATACCGCCTTCGCCCAGGCATGTCAATGAGATCGTTGAACTGATGCGCGTGCGGAATATCGGTATTATTCTTGCTGCAAACTACTTCGATGAACAGAAGATCCGGACTGTGGCCGGAAGGGTCAATGCTGAGCCGGTGATCGTCCCGCTTTACGTCGGCGGAGCGCCCGGTGTGGAAGACTATTTCCAGTTAATGGATCAATGGATTAGACAGCTTCTGAAAGCCGCTGAGAAGAAGGGTTTACTGAATCAGAGTGGACCTCCAGCGGGAGGCTGAGATGTCTGGAATTATTAGGTTCTTTTCGCTTCAGATTACGTTGCTGGCGGTGGTGTTGGTTCTCCACACATACATCGGACTGCACATAATCAGGCGAACGCTGGTTTTTTCTGATCTCGTTCTGGACCAATTGGCCGCCTTCGGGGCACTGGTCGCAATCGGTCTTGGGATCGAGTACGGCACGGTGCAATCCTATTCGATCTCGCTAGTCGCTGTGCTGTTCGGGGCGCTTATGCTGGCAGTGGTCAAGTCCAGGAACCGGCTGATACCCCGGGAAGCGATCATCGGGATTATGTACGCGCTGGCACTGGTTGCCTCGCTCCTCTTGGGAGACAAACTGTCAGGTGGCGAGGCCTACGTTACAAAAACGCTTTCCGGCTCAATGTTGTGGGTGACATGGCCGTTGGTCTGGGTTACTGTGGCAACCTATATCGCCTTGCTCTTGTTTCACTACAAATTCAGAAAGAAGTTCATCGGTTTGACCGAGAACACGGAGGAAGTCAGCAACCAAAAGTCATGGGATTTTCTTCTCTTCACAACGCAGGGGATTATAACGGTTCTTATCGTTCCCGTTGCGGGGGTCCTGCTTGCATATTCGTTTCTAATGATCCCTGCGGCCATGGCAGCTATGTTCACCAAAGCGTGGGGCAAGGCTGTTGCGATCGGGTGGGGTGTTGGGTTCGCGGCCTGTATCAGCGGGCTATGTTTCTCGTACCGGTTTGATCTCCCGTATGGCCCGAGCCTTGTCCTCTCTTTAGGATTCGTGTTCGTGTGCGCCGTGGTTGTGCGTGCCCTGCTTCCGCAGAAGGCCCAGGTTGACTGAGAAAGGTACTGACTATTGTTGAACATCATGGAGGTTCTTGGCCTGCCGTTGCTTGCGTGTCTCACGATGATCGCCATCTTGGGATATTTGGGCATTCATGTGCTCAAGCGGGAGGTTATCTTTATCGACATCGCGTTGGCGCAGATTGCGGCAGTTGGAGCTATAATTGCGCATATCGCTCTTGGTGCGCACGATGATTCCATACTGAGTTACGCATGTGCGTTCGGCGGTACGCTGGCAGCTGCAGCTTTCTATTCTGTCGTGCGTAAAAGAGTCGAGCAGATTCCGCTGGAAGCCGTCATAGGAGTCACCTATGCCATCGCCACGGCTGCAACCCTTTTCATCGTGGGGGTAGCACCTGGCGGCCATATCCACGTGCAACAGATGCTGGCCGGCAGCATCCTTTGGACAAAATGGGCTGATGTAGCGCGGTGCACTGTTGCCTTCTCGGGAGTCGGCCTCTGTTTCTACCTTTTCCGGAAGCCTTTCACAAGGATATCCGAGGACTATGCGCGGGCGCGCAACAAGGGGATGAGAGTCGTCTTGTGGGACTTGATCTTCTATGCATTACTCGGGGCGGTGATCACCTTAGCCGTGCGGATTGCAGGGGTCGTTTTGACGTTCGCTTTCCTGATCATTCCGGCAACCATATCCGCGCTCTTCTCACTGCGATGGCGAACACGGCTTGTCATAGCATGGATATCCGGCGCAGTGGCATCCGTGATAGGGTTATTATTCTCCTACTATCTCGATTTCTCGGTCGGCCCGGCAGTTGCCCTATTCTTGGGTTTGGCGCTGGTCCTCGCCGGGCTTTGGAGCCTGTTGCGAGCAAGAGTGCGGGCGGTCCGTCGCGCGCCGGCTGAGCCTAGGTTAAGCCTGGATTATCCCCAGTCCTGATCCGGTGAGGGTGAAGCGGTATCGGTGCAAGATTGGCTGTTTCTGAAAGGCTAGGCGCTATGTCACGATGGGCTTCTCCGGCTGACACGAGCACCCCGGTCGCCGTCCAGCCTGAAACCAACCGCAGTATTACTTTGACAGTCCTCTACGACGACTATGCTTACGACGAAGAACTCAAGACGGGCTGGGGATTTGCCTGTCTCGTAAAGGGTTTGGAAAGAACGCTCCTCTTTGATACTGGAGGAGATAGCGCGATTCTCCTATCCAATATGAACACGCTGGGCGTGAAGCCGGCCGATATCGACATTGTTGTTCTATCACATTATCATCGTGACCACACTGGAGGTTTGGACGGGTTCTTGGCTGAGAACCACAACGTGACGGTGTTCGTCCCCATATTCTTTCCGGAGCGGTTCAAGAGGCGAGTGCGTGCTCAGGGAGCCAGGGTCGTCTCGGTCGGCAAAGCGTGCGAGATCTGCAGAGGAGCTCAAACGACCGGACAGCTTGGCACGAGGATAAGAGAGCAGGCGCTCTGCATCAGCACATCCAACGGGCTGTTCGTGCTCACGGGATGCGCTCATCCGGGAATTGTGCGAGTGGTTGAGGCAGCACGCGAGTTGGGCCCATTAGGCGTTTGCGGGATCATGGGCGGCTTTCACATGAAGGGATTTTCAGAGAAGGAGGTCATAGAGATTGTTGTGAAGGTAAAGACGATGGGAGTCACGGTCGCGGCACCCTGCCACTGTTCTGGCGACGTTGCGAGGCAGATGATGCGCCAATCGTTCGGGAGCGACTACGCGAACGTGGGCGTTGGAGCTACAGTTCAACTCGTGGCCGGAACGCGGATGTAAATGCGAGGGCACAATTAACCTTCACGATATGTTCACGGCTTCAGAAGATACTCAGCAATCGCGCGATACAAGGTGCTGGCCGCGAGGATGGCGCAATGCCGCTCTTGTTCGGCCAGGTCTCGCACCGAATCGATTACATCTCCAGGACTTATCCTAAGCGCGTCCATGACCGATTTCCCCTTGGCTCGTTTCGCCACAGCCAGAGCGCATGTCCAAGTATTGTAGCATCCTTCTGTGTAGTATTTCACGTCTTCAAGAATACCGTCCCGAATATAGAGGTAGAACTCCATTTCCTCGCCACAGGGACCTTTCAGGACGCTCGACCCAGTCGGGTCGTTCATTCTTCCAAAATAGGCTGCGTCCTGCGATGAGAGGCCCCCAGGATCGGCACCGGTTCCCAATTTGTGCATGTCACTTGTCCTCCATGCCTTTCTCATCGGACGGGTTCTAAGGATTTCTTACTCCACAAGTATGCATCATCCGGCCACACATTGTCGAGTGTTTTTTGATGCGATTAAGAGTAATTGTGACCAATGGATTATCCGATTTCCTTGTCCGGCTGGACGAAGATGAAGGCTGGTACGGTTCATTAGTCGCATGGGTCAGGCAAGCTTCTGGAAACTGTTTCTTTTGGAATAATGAAAATTAACAACGGATTTACACGGACAAACACGGATAAGGAAAGAAGCGAAGTATGGATACGGTACCACACCACGAAAACGGAGCGTGGAATATCGGGCTCTGTCAAGACTCTTTAGAAATGTCCTCTGTGTTAGCTCATTAGAAATGTCCTCCTCCATGTGTATATAGTGTCATGGGGGCTTGGTGTAGTTTGGCCCCCATGGGGGCCAGATTTGTCAATAATTATGTTTGGTCTCTGGTCCATTAGAGTTGCCTTGCGTTTGACCCGGAACCCGGCCGTGGGCACGCCGCCCGCTTACGTCCGTAGCGGAAGCTGCG
>CBFDCQ010000039.1:0-29144 GCA_965603355.1 uncultured bacterium | reverse complement strand
CCGAATCGGGATCGTTCGGGTCGGTATCGTGCGTGTTGACCTCATCGCCGTCATTGAGCCCGTCGTTGTCTGTATCGGAATCGTCCGGGTCCGTGCCCAGCACGATCTCTTCCTGATCGGAAAGTTCGTCACCGTCGGTGTCGAGGTACTCGTCGGCGCCGATGTCGTACTCCTCGCCGGTACCGTTTGCGCCGAGGCCCGCTACGTCAATCGGGCGAGGCTCACCGTCAAAGTCCGTCGCCAGAGCCGTCGTCGGGAACTCGTGATTCTCAAGGGAGATCTGCAGTTGGTAGTCAGCTCCGGTGGCGATGGGGTCGTGAGGATAATCTGCGACTTCGATGTAATAGACGCCGGGAGCCGCAAAAGTGTGCTCCAGGTACGAGTCGAAACCATGAACGCTGCCACCTTGACCATATGAGAGATTACTCTCATCGTCGTCATAGTCGATCATCATCCCGTCACTGTCATAGAGGCGTATGTAGCAGTCAACGGAACCGCCGCTATTGTAGCCGTAGTCGATGTCGAAAATGCCCCTATCGCCCGCGTTGGCGACCGTGAATAAGTAGACATCAACAGACTCGTCTCCCGTACCCAGTATCGTCACGTGCGGGATGGATTCGGACGTATTGGTGGTCGTGTCGCCGATGTCGGGACTGAAGTTGAGGTTCCACATTTCGCTGTCGATATTCTGAGCACTCGCGATCGTGTCATTCGGCTCGGTATCGGTCACCATACCGTCACCGCCGACGATCTCTACGACACCGCCCATGTCAATCGCGGGCGAACCGTTGCGCAGGTGGTAGTCAATCACCTGGTACGTATCGTCCACGACAACGTAACCGGTCACGTCGCCCAGCACCTCGACCGTCGTGGCGGTGTTGGCGACGATAAGAACCTGTCCCCTCTGGCTGGTATTGGGGTTGATCAGTTTACCCACAAGACCCCCTGGTGTGAACGAAGCACTAGTGCCAGTGAGAATCGTCACGCCGGAGTCCGGTGTCACCGCCGTCCACGTTCCCGTGAACCCGGCGGGTCCGTTCATGACGAACAGCGGTTCGACGTCCAGGCATTCGGTCGCTTCAGGGATATTCGTGTTGATATCGTCGGCGCCGGTGTAGCTGGTTGCCGCCTCATCAAAGTAGTCCCCGTCCGGGTTGTTGTAGAATAGACAGTTCGTCGCAGTCGCATCGGATGAACCATCGTATTCGTAGACCGCGTGGTTCGTATTGTCTTCGAAGATGGTGTTGGTGAGCAAGGGCGTGACGCCCAAGGCGCAAGATACCCCGCCGCCGAACCAGTCGGCCCGATTACTGATGATCGTACAGTTCGTTATCACGGGTGCGGAAACCCCATACAACTCAATCGCGCCTCCGACCTCGACAGCGTAGTTACCGCTGATCGCGCAGTTGGCGATTGACGGCGAAGAACCGTTGAAACAGGCCATACCTGCGCCGAAGACGGCCTCATTACCGCCAATTATGCAGGCGTTGATCGACGGCGAGGCATTATCGCAGTATACCCCACCGCCCCTGCCCGCCTGATTGCCGGTGATGGTGCAGTTGGCGATCGTGTTAGTGCTGCCCGCGCTGCTGCAATAGACGCCTCCGCCCTGGTCATGCGGGTAAGGCCCGTCCGCGTTGCCGCCGGTGATGGTGAACCCGTCGATCCGGGCGTTGGCTGTGCTGTCCATGACGACCCCGTGATACTGGTCGACGCCGAGCCTGATGTTGGGTACATACGTGGTCACAATCGGAGAGGGCGTGGTTCCCGACCATGCCAGCGGATCGCCGTAAGCAGTACCAAGCACCCATGCATAAACGGTACGGTTACCTCCCGGCTGGCTGTAACGGCAGAAACCGTCGGTCGTCCACGAGCCGTTGTTGAAACTGAAATCTATCATAAGGTTGTCAGTGCCGTTGTAATGGAACGGGGTGGAGAAGTCGAACGTCACCCATCCGGTTGACGAGACTGTCTCGTTGTTCTGGTAGACAGTGGTCCATCCTGCACCTTCCCACTCGGCGGTTGTGTACTCGCTAAGCGAGGTGTGTTTCACACGGATCGTCCAGTTGTTCATCGTCTGTCCCGGGATTGTAGTGACATCTAAAGCCAGCGAGGAGATCCAACCGGCGGAGCCAATCTCGCTCGACAGGTAGATCACCTGGGTACGCGCGTCGTCCCACCAGGTAGCCATAGGAAGTGACCATGTCTCTGTTCCTTCGCCAATGGTTTGTTCGCTGGCGGTTCCGCCCGCATCGATCATCGTGACGTTCGCCCCGACATTCCGCTCGGATAACAGTTCCTCAGTTCCATCAAAACCGCCCATGACCGCAACGCCGCTCGCGAGGGTGACCGAGCCAAGGTACGTGCCGTCCGCGACCCAGACCTCACCGCCGAGCACCGCCGCCGCGGCGATGCCGTCCTGGATGGCCGTGAAAGCATCCGCCCAGGAAGTCCCATCTGCCACGCCGGTTGCGTCCTCATCGACGTACCATAGCGGGTAGCTGTCCGGGTCGGTCGGATTGGTTCCTGCAGTAAGCTCAATATCGTCCGTGTAGCCGTCATCGTCGGAGTCGACGTCATTCGGGTCGGTGCCGTGAGTGTTCACTTCGTCGCCGTCGGTGAGACCGTCACCATCCGAATCGGGGTTCCACGGGTCGGTGTCATACGTTATAACCTCGTCGTAGTCGGTGAGCCCGTCAGCATCCGAGTCGGGGTTCCATGGGTGGGTGCCATACGTGACGACCTCGTCGTAGTCGTTGAGCCCGTCATCGTCCGAATCGTCATCGTTCGGGTCAGTCGGCCACCAGCCGTAGATCTCGTCGTAGTCGGTAAGCCCGTCGCCGTCCGGGTCGGAGTCGTCCGGGTCGGTACCCAGCAACGCCTCCTCGTAGTCAGACAGCCAGTCTTCATCCGTGTCTACGAACTCGTCCGCACCGATGTCGTACTCCTCCCCCGTATCGTCCGCGCCGTAACCCGGTACGTCAAACGGTCGAGGCTCGCCGTCAAAGTCCTCGGCCGGCGCACCGCTTGCGGTGCCGGTATCGATGGCGGCCGAGCCGTACATGATATGATAATCAATCACGCGGTACCAATCGAAGGCACTGACATAACCGGTCACATCGCCCACTACGTCGATCGTTGTTTCGGTGTTGGCAACGATCAGGGCTTGTCTACTCTGCAGGAGATTCGGGTTGATGAGTTTGCCCACAAGCGCGTCCGGGGTGAACGCAGCATTATCGTCGGTGAGAATTGTTACGCCGGAGTCCAGTGTCACGTCCGTCCAGTCTCCCATAGTCACTGAAGGACCGCCCGAGAACATGACAAAGGCAGGATAGCCGCTCACGTTGCCGCTCGCCTCAGGGATATTCGTGTTGATATCCGTGCCGCCCGTGTAAGTGGTGGCCGTATCATTGTCCCAGTAATCCCCGTCCGGATTGCCGTAGAAGAGACAATTCGTGACGGTCGGGTCTGAGGAGCCATCCTCTTCGTAAATCGCCTGCACCGTATTGCCTTCGAAAATGGTGTTGGCAATCGTGGGTGAGGAGACCCATCCGCAGACCACGCCGCCGCCGGAGGGCGCCTCGTTGGAGCTGATGGTGCAGTTGGTGATCGAAGGGGCGGCACCCTCGCAACACACACCGCCGCCGAACAATGTCGCGTAGTTGCCGCTGACGACACAGTTTGAAATGGGGGGAGTGCCGTAAGCACAGTGGATTCCCCCGCCGTAGGTTGCCTGATTCCCGCTTATAGTGCAGTCGGTGATCACGGTATCGGCATAGAAACTCATCACTCCGCCGCCAATCCAGGCCGCCTCATTGCCGCTGATAGTGCAGTTGGCAATAGTGTTGGTGCCATCCGCATAGTAGGATAGGATGCCACCGCCCCAACTGTCGATGAAGACGGAACTGTTCGCGTTGCCGCCGGTGATGGTGAACCCGTCGATCCGCGCGTCCGTGGTGCTGTCCATGAGGACCGCGTGGTACTGGTCGACGTCGAGCCTGATGTTGGGAACATAGTCTGTCGAAATCAGAGCGGGCGTGGTTCCCGACCATGCCAGCGGATCGCCGTAACCACTGTCGGTGGTATAATAGACCGTGCGGTTGCCGCCGGGCGTGGAGTAACGGCAGTTGCCGCTGCTGGACCAGGTAGAATTGTTGAAACTGAAGTCTATCATCACGTTGTCCGAGCCGTTGTATTGGAACGGTGTGGAGAAGTTGAACGTCACCCATCCGGTTGAGGAGACGACCTCGTTGTTCTGGTAGACAGTGGTCCATCCGGAACCTTCCCACTCGGCGGTTGTGTACTCACTGAGCGAGGTGTGTTTCATACGGATAGTCCAATTGTTCATCGTCTCTCCAGGAAGGCTGGTGACGTCGAGAGCCAACGATGTGACCCAACCAGCGGATCCAAGCTCACTCGAGGGGTAGATGACCTGGGTGCGCGAGTCCTCCCAAAAGGTGTTCATGGGTTGATACCACGTTTCTGTTTCCTCGCCAATGGTTCTCTCGTGGGCCGTCGCGTCAATGATCGTGACATTCGCGTCAATATCCCGCTCGGAGAGGTTCTCCTCAGTGCCGTCAAAACCACCGTACACCGATACACCGCTGGCGAGGGTTATTCCTTCAGGATACGTATCGGCAGCCACCCAGACTTCGTCATCGGCGCTGGCGGCGGCGATACCGCCCTGGATGACGGTGAACGCCGTATCCCAGGATAAGCCGTCTTCCGTGCCTGACGTGTTAGCCCCATCAACGTACAAGGTATCAGCAAATGCCGCACCACACACTGCCAGGACAACCACAAACAGAAACGTGTACCTCTTCATTACACTATCCCCCTCCATTTAGACCAATACACTTTGCCAAAACAAAAAAACGGTTTGCATGTCCACTGATTCCCGTCGATTGACCCGCGATGTGGCGGGCATAATTGCGGTACGTGTACGACGTGCTCCTAGAACGCAGCCAATTCGTGTTCTACCCCCCTTGCAGACGATCCCGAGGGCGTCTCGGCACTACTTCTTCCCCCGAAGAAAGGATGTACAGAATTACCAAGCCGGGATTTCCGCCTGAACCTTCCCCCGGTCTCACCCGTTAGTGTCAAAATAGCACAGAACTCGAGGGATGTCAAACGAATATTGCGAGGGTTGTTCGTTCCGACGTTATTGTGGCGGTACGCTAGTAGGCGACGCCCAACAGTGGTGCTGTCGTCCATCCCCACTTGATCTGTATCTTCTTCGGGGGTTCGAGGGACGTGTTGCCGAGGCCGAACTCCTCACCGTAGTACTGCGTGTCGCCGACGGAACCGTATTTCAGCTTGAATTTTTTCACACTGTAGACCTCGCCGCACACATGGATCTGTGTCCTGCGTCGGCCCTTCAGCTTGATAGTCTTGATGGAGGTGTTGGGCGCATCTATGTAAATGTCGCAGAAGTCGCCCCACTCGCGATGTGCCTTCTTGCCGCAGGTGACCGTCAGGTGGCCGTTATCATCCGTGACCTGAATCTTCAAGGTACCGTCGGACTCGTCGTAATATGCGAGACATCCCGGCTTGGTGTAATGCACCCTTATGCGGTCGAGCTCGAACCTGTACGCATTGCCCTTCGCTGCATCAGGCGGCGCACCGGCGGCCGCAGACGTCTCAAGGTCGTTATCTTGCGTGCCGATACCTTCATCCGATTCGCTGAAGTCATCAAGCTCGTCTTCGAGCACCACGTCGAAAGGCTTGGGTTTCAGCTCCGCCGACAGCCGGATGCGTTCCAGCGCGCCTTCTGCGCCGGCGGACTCGGAACCGATGTCGGGGTACGACAGCCCGAACAGCGGCGCCGTGGTGTATCCCCGCTTTATAAGGATGTTCTTCGGCGGGTCCTCTGCCGCGCTGCCCAGGCCGATGTCCGGCCCGCAATAGAGCGTATCGCCCACAAACCCGCGCTTCAGGAAGAAGTTCCGGACGTAGCCGACCTGCCCGCAGAGGTACAGTTGCGTACCCTGTCGGCCGTGCAGGTTCATCCTCTTGATGGAAGCTTCCGGCGCGTAGACGAACACGTCGCAGCGCGATCCCCAGAAGGGTGGAGCGTCCGGGCCGGCGATAACGTTGAGAGTACCGCCGTCCTCCCATATGTCTATCGTCAGCGTACGGTTGCCGTCCAGCTCGTCGTACCAGGCGCGGCATCCGCCCCTGCTATATTTCACCTTCACGCCGTGTATTGAGGTCATGTAGTCGTCCTGAGGGGGCGGATACTCTATCGTTGCCGTAGTCGAGACGGGATCCGAGTCTGTCACACCGTCATTGACCACCAGCGTGACCGTGTAGGTGCCGGGATCCCTGTAGTGGTGCACCGGCGTCTCGCCGGCACCGCCGAAACCGTCACCGAAATCGAAACTGTAGGTCAGCGGGTCGCCGTCCGGGTCGTACGATGCCGAAGCGTCGAACTGTACCGGCTCGCCCACATAACCCGTATAGGGTCCACCGGGGTCCGCAATCGGAATCTCGTTGCCGGTGTCGTAGTTCTCACCCGACAGGTCGGACGTGACGTTCGAGTAGTCCCTGTAACGCGGGCTAAACGTATAGTCCTGGCTGGTCGGCGTCACGCGGCCGGACCACCCGTACGGTACCGGCAGGCTGTATGAACCGCTTCCGCTAGTGATATCTGATTCTCCTCCGTTGTCCGCCGAAACCGAGACTCCCTGTATGCCGGTACCGCCTTGCCCCCGGACGCGACCGGAAATCGTTCGAGTTTCCTGTGTTCCCGTGTAATCCTGGTTCCACTGATCGGATGTGACGTTCGAGTAGTCCCTGAACTCGGGAGCGAAGGTATATCCCATACCGTTGGGTGTTACACGGCCGGACCATCCGAACGGTACCGTCAGGTTGTAGTACCCCTCGGAATCCGTGGTGTCGGCACCGCCTCCGTTGTCCGCCCAGACCGACACGCCGGCTATGCCGGAATCGCCGGCTGTGCCCACGTGTCCGGCGATCGCGCGAGTGTCCAGGGTTCCCGTGTAGTCCTGATCGGACTGGCTGGACGCGATGTCCGAGTAATCCGTGTACTGGGGAGTGAATGTATACCCTGTCCTGGTCGGCGTCACGCGGCCGGACCATCCGTACGGTACGGCCAGGTCGTACCGCCCGTTGCTGTCGGTGGTGTCGGCACCGCCTCCGTTGCTGGCGGAAACGGACACGCCCGGTATGCCTGCACCGGCGGATGTCCTCACGTATCCGGCGATCGCGTACGTGAGCGGCGCTCCCGTGTAGTTCTGGTCCGAGTGGTCGGACGTAACCTCCGAGTAGTCCCTGTACTCGGGAGTGAAGACATAGCCGGTCCTGGTCGGCGTCACGCGGCCGGACCACTCGTAAGTCACCGACAATTCGTAGTACCCGTCCGCGTCGGTGGTGTCGGTACCACCTCCGCTGTCCGCCGAGACCGATACGTCCGGTATGCCCGAACCGCCGGACGTGCGCACGTATCCAGAGACCGTGATGGAGTTGATGATTACCGCAACGGATGCAGTATTGTTGTCCTCGTTGGTTTCCTCCACGACGTCGGTTGCGTCGACGAACCCGCCGATATAGTACGTTTCGCCGTGGACGGCGTCGGGCGGGATCGTCACCGTGCTGGTTCCGCCGCGCTCGTCGCCGGAAAGGCTGATGGGACCTTCCTCGTCCAGTTGGGTGTCGCTCGTGCTGACGGCCGGGTTACTTGACCAGTAAACTCGGTGGTAGAAGCTGCTGGCCGCATCGGATCCCGAACGTGAGAAATGCCACGTCACATTCACGCTCTGACCGGGGTCAACCGTTGTGTCCAGGACGGACAGAGCGTCCTCGCTAAGGTCCACGTCCGCGGACGCCGACGCACCAAGACAAACAACAAGCGCTAGGAAAACGTACGGGGCGATTCGTTTCGGCATAGCTACACTCCCTCCCTGGTATTCAGCGACAAATCAGATGCACGGCTACTGCGACTATTCATGCAACCGTGTCATCTCGATGGCGCTATTCCCCTAAAACGCGGTCTTTATGTCCTGCACCGGCAACGGCCAGCGGGCTTGCCGCCGCCTCTGTATGAGCTAACGTGACACGCAACGGGCCTGCACTACTCGGACACGCCCAGCACCGGCGCTGTTGCCCAGCCCCACACGATCAGTATCTTGTTTGGCAAGCCAAGCCCGGTGTTGTACAAACCGAACTCCGGACCGTAAGGTTCCGTATCGCCAACGCAACCGTATTTCAGCTTGAAGTTCTCCACGTGACCCACCTCGCCGCAAACGTGAAGTTGTGTCTCGGGTGTGCCCTTAAGAATCATCGTCTCGATTGACGCATCGGGCGCATCTATGTATATATCACAGAAGTCGCCCCAGTCGACGTACGCTTCTTCGCCGCACTTCACCTTCAGTATGCCGTCGCTGTCTGAGATCTCGATGGTCAGCGTGCCATTCGAAGGGTGGGTGTACGCGAGGCAACCTGGCTCTGTGTAACGCACCTTTACATCCCCGATATCGACTTCGTACTCCGCCTTCGTCTCGGCCAGCACCGAAGCGGCCGCAAAAGCACGTTCCTCAGGGTCGTCATACTGCTCATCTGTATTGGGGTCGCCTTCGTCGGGCAGCAGGTCAAAAGGTTTTGACTTCAACTGGATTATGGAGGGTTCGACTTGCCCGCGCGAAAGTTCTGCGCCGGCGGGGTTGGAGCGGAGTTCCGGGTACTCGACTCCGAGCACGGGTGCAGTCGTAGAGCCCCACTTGAGAAGGATCTTCTTCGGGGGATCTTGTACGGCGCTGCCCAGGCCGACTTCCGGGCCGTAGAAGCTCGTGTCGCCCACAAAACCGTGCTTCAAGATGAACTTCTTGACGTACCCGACCTGTCCGCAGACATATAGATCCGTTTCGAGACTCCCGATCAGTTTGATCATCTTGACGGAAGTATCGGGCGCGTGAATGTAGATGTCGCACCGCGGCCCCCAGTAGGTGGATGCCTCCTCGAGGCAGGTTACGGTCAGTATACCGTCGTCCTCCCAGATGTCTATGGTCAGCGTGCCGTCAACTTCGTTGTGCCGCGCAAAGCACCCTCCTTTGTTATACACCACCTTAATGTCGTCTATGATGGTCTTGTACCTGTCAACGCCGGACGGCGTCTGGTCGACGTGTATCAGGACGGTCTCAATATCCGAACCGGCCGGACCGGTCACGGTGAGCGTGGCAGTATAATCGCCCGCGTAATAATACGTATGAGACGCGTCTTGTTCAGTGCTGGTGTCCCCGTCGCCGAAATCCCATAGCCAACTCGTGATCGTGCCGATGGATTCATCAGTGAACTCCACCTCCAACGGTCTGCCCCCACTTGTGACGTCGGTAGAAAGAACTGCGACCGGCGCCGGTTCCGTGACGCCGCTAGCTCTTGCCAGATCGACTCCATTCTCAGTCTGAATTTCGACTATACGAAGACTGTCGCGCAAGTCGGCGGCGGCGCTTCCATCGCTCAGTGTCCGCGCGACGCTGGACAAAGTCTCGACGGAGAGTTTCAGGGAAAACGACGATCCTACCGTGGTATCTATAGCTATAGGTATTGCGAACCCGCTGAGACTTGCCGCGTATCCGTTCGTTTCAGGAACTTCCTGGAAACCGCTGCCCTCGAGATCGTCCATCAATTCTAGCCCGCTTACTGCATCTAAGAGGGCGCTTCCGACGAACAAGTCCAGCTCCTCTTCAGGAAGCCCGCCTCTGAGACTGACGGAGTATATGTCGACGGCCATGATCGACACGACGTCGGTCTCGACGATGGCGGGATCGTTGGAGGAAGCGCTCAGTTCGGCACCCAGTTCTACCGAGAAGGTAACGGTCGTGGGCGTCCCGGACGGGAGAGATGCTGATGTCGCCGTGAAAGTATCCCAGAAGAATGCGCTCGTCAACGCGTTGGAATAAGCCGTATCAGTAATCTGTGTCAGGGAGGAGACGTTGTTCATGCCAACGATTGAGTCGGCGACTGCGTCGACAAGGTCCGCGTGTGCTGAAGCGGGCGTTCCGCCAAGGTTTTCCTCGAAACCGGGATCGTCCGGGATGCCGGCTATGTCCACACCGGCAGCGGCGCTCGTTCCGTACTCAACCTGCGCGTACGTTTCCGTCGGAGCCAGACAGAATAGGACAGTCAGGACGAGAGCAAACACAAAGATTCGGTACATGCGAAACCTCCTTCCGCATGAGGTCTACACACTCGAAATACCAGGCCCGTCTTCCGTTAGCCTACAACACTCTACAGTATAATTGTAGCAGAAAACACCCAGTACTATCAAATTGAGAATACTGCGCTTATGCGAGTAGTGCAGCAGAATGCTTGTTCAATGGTGCCAATCCAAACGCGTGTTGGCTTGTGCATCGCCCGAGCTGCGTGAATCTCCCATTCGGTGTCCCTGGGCGGTCGATAGGCTCCCGTGATCGGACTTGACAACCTGCCGGAAGGATGCTATACTCAGTTACGGATGAACAATTGCTCACATGTTTCTGTAAGGTCTTGAAGGAAAGGCGTCTCATGAAAGGTGACTTTTGCAGGTTAAGCATTCCCGAAGCGAAGAAGCTCTCCAAGACTATGATTCACCACGATATTGCATCCGAGTTGGCGGAGACCTTCGCGGCCTTGGGCGACGCGACGCGGGTGAGGATGCTCGATCTGCTGTCTCGTAAGGAGCTTTGCGTGCACGACTTGGCAGGTATGCTGGAGATGACGCCGTCGGCTGTCTCACATCAGCTGCGTTACTTGCGAGCGCTGCGACTCGTGAAGTGCAGGAAAGAGGGAAAGAACACGCTGTACTTGTTGGATGACGAACATATTATAACGCTGTTTGGCGAAGGGCTGGAACACGTTCGCCACAGATAGGGAAATAGATACGGTGCTCCTGCCGTAATTGTTGGGAGAGAAATGCAATGAACGTTGTAGCGAACCATGTCGTGGGAATTATCCGGGCATCCTTTGAAATACTGTCGGATTCGGGCCCTTACTTATTGTTCGGCCTGTTGCTCGCTGGTGTGATATATGTGGCTTTTCCGGCTGAAAGGATAGTGCGGCATTTGGGCAAGAGCAGTTTTGGGTCGGTACTGAAAGCTGCTCTAATCGGGGTGCCTTTACCACTTTGCTCGTGCGGGGTGGTCCCCACGGCACTATCCATAAGACGCCAGGGAGCCTCCACCGGCTCAACTCTTTCGTTCATGATCGCCACGCCGCAGACGGGGGTGGACTCGATCTCGCTGACCTACGCGCTACTCGATCCGCTGTTCACCGTGTTTCGTCCGTTAGCCGCGTTCGTGACCGCTCTGTTCACGGGGGTAAGCGCGAACGTGCTTCTGAAGGCCGATCCGGGCGGGAACGAGGGTCAGGAGAATAGCTGCGCCCTTTGCCACGGGAACGATGAGGAAACGCACGTGCACGGGTTCGGGGAAAAGGTTGTCGCAACGCTGAAATACGCTTTCATCGACTTCTACAGTGACATAGCGAAATGGCTTTTTGCCGGCATCGTTATTGCGGGAGTTGTGACGCATTTTGTGCCGGACGACTTCGTTCAGAACCATCTTTCATCGGGTCTGTCGTCAATGTTGATAATGCTGGCGGTAGGTATACCGATTTACATCTGCGCCGCAGGCTCAACGCCGATCGCAGCTGCGCTGGTTTTGAAGGGAGTCTCGCCGGGCGCCGCGCTAGTGTTCCTGCTTGCAGGTCCCGCGACCAACGCGGCCACCATGACCATGGTGGCCCGATACCTTGGTCGAGGCGCCCTGGCCATCTATCTCGGATGCATTGCTGCGGTAGCTGTGGGCATGGGCCTTCTGCTGGACGCTTTCTACACGCGGTTCGGAATAGCCGCGCACGCTGTCGTCGGCAGACATGCGGGGATGCTTCCTCCCGCCCTCAAGATGTCTTCGGTAGTCATACTGATAGCGCTCGGAGTATACGCGTTCCTGCGAGCAAGGCTTCTTAAGAGACCAGACGTTCCTGCCACATGCGAGTCGGAATCGATCCCCAAATGTCATTAGTCTCGGGCATGATGAGTGGTCGCAGCGATTCGGCAACAACTTTCCTGTAATGAAAACGTGTGGACAAAGAGACGAGAAAGACGAAAACCTCGCTTACGACTAAAACCACTAGGTGTTGGTCCTGCCTACGGTGACACCACTGCATGATGTGGGAGAAACGTTGCCGGTGGATCCATCGAATCACCGTCGGATTACGATCTAATTGTGTCTCCTTGAGATAGGTGAATTTTTTACTTGACAAAAATGGTGCGTATGGGGTACAATGTGGTGCGAAAGGGGAGAAAGTGGAGGGAATCAGATTTCATGGGCTCTGTTAATGTTCTACGGTGAATACGAACACTCGCTCGACGAGAAAGGGAGATTGATCATTCCCTCGCGTGTACGTGACGTCATGAAACAAGAGGGCGTCACAAGCTTCATTATAACGCGGGGCCTCGATGAATGTCTGTTTCTCTTCTCGACGCAGCAATGGGGGGCACATGAGGAGCGGCTAGCCTCGTTGCCGTTAGAGAAATCGAACGCGCGTCGCTTCACGAGGATGTTCTTCTCCGGCGCGGCGGAGTGCTCGCTGGACAAGCAGGGCAGGATATTCATTCCGGCAAACCTGCGGGAGCACGCGCACATAGAGAAGGACGTCGTCATCATAGGCGTTCAGAGCAGGCTTGAGGTTTGGGATAAGGCGGGCTGGGAATCGTTCTCACAGGATTCGAAGGAGAGTTACGAACAGATAGCCGAAGAGCTGTGGTAGTCCGGTAAGATTATTGGCAAGTTTGGCGCTTCTTAACGCGCACTCTCTTGAGCTGGTGTTAAGTCAAAGGAGGGCATTTGGATGACGGTGAAGAGCAAGGAATGCGAACACGTGACGGTTATCGAGCTTAAGGGCGAGCTCAATACCGATGGCGCGGGAGAGGTGCGGGAACTACTGGGCGAGTGCATGAAGTCCGGACGGAGTAATATCGTAGTGGATCTTGAGGATGTCAGCGATATCAGCTATGTGGGCATAGGCGTTCTGGTGGAGCGCTTAAGACAGGTAAGAGCCAGAAACGGCGACATCAAACTTGTCAGCCCGAGCGGCTGGATGCGCCGCATATTCCATCTTGTCGGCGCGGACATGTTCGAGGTGTATGATTCGGTCCAGGATTCTCTGCATAGCTTCTACGTTCCGCCATTTACTATTGAGGGGCTGTCAACGGTGGTAACGCAAACGGTTGCGGTTGGCTAGCAGCAACAGGTGTGTGGCGATGTTCTATCATGGACACGGTACATCAGCCGGTAATGCTCGAGGAGGTGATAGGGGGTCTACATATTAAGTCGCACGGCATCTACGTCGATGCGACGATCGGGGCAGGGGGTCATGCGGAAGCAATCCTCCAACAACTAGGCTCCAGGGGCATTCTAATAGGAATAGACTGGGACGGTGACGCACTCGGATTCGCGAGAACGCGGCTGGCCAGGTACAGTGGGCGGGTCAAGATTTGTCGCGAGAACTTCGCGAATCTGGAGGCAATCCTTGGTGGTGTTGGTGTCGAACAAGTGGACGGCGTTCTGTTCGATCTAGGAATCTCGTCGCTACAACTTGCTCGAGCCAAGAGGGGGTTCGGCTTTCAGCTCGACGGTCCTCTTGACATGCGGATGGATTCGCGGCGGAAGCTGAACGCGGCAATGTTGGTGAACAGGACGCCGCGCGAGGAGCTTGCAAGGCTTCTCAGACGGTACGGAGAGGAGAAAAAGGCAAAGCAGATTGCCAGAGCGATTGAGCTTCGCCGCCGGCGGAAGGAGATCCGCAGTACGAAAGAGCTGGCGGATCTGGTGGCGGGAGTCGTGGGCAAATCGCCGAGGTCGCGTATTCACCCGGCAACGAGGGCTTTCATGGCGTTGCGCATCGCCGTGAATGACGAGTTGGCGAATCTCGAGAGCGGCCTCGAGTCCGCGGTCAGGTTACTGGGGCCGGGCGGGAGACTTTGCGCGATATCGTTTCACTCGCTCGAGGACAGGATCGTGAAGAGAGCGTTTGCGCGGTTTGCGCGCGGATGCGTTTGTCCGCCGGAACTGCCCGTATGCGCTTGTGAAAGGAAGCCGCTGTTGACGATAGTGACAAGAAAACCTGCCCGGCCAGGGGCTGATGAGGTTGCGGCTAACCCGCGGTGCCGCAGCGCAAAGATGCGGATCGCGGAACGGACAGAGGAGGCTTTCTGATTGCGTCGTCGCCGAGCGAGTTTACCGAGAAGGATGTCAAAGTTTGGGCTGCGGTGGAGGCCGGTTTGTTGGTTTGCAGTAATTATCTGTATTCTCTTAGGTGCCAGTGTTGGTTGTGTTTGGCAAAAGGTAAAATTGATCACGATGGGATATGAGCTCCGAAGACTCTCCTTGCAGGAGAGAACACTTGTCGCTAGCAACACCAGGTGTAAGGATGTGGTGGCAAAACTGGAAGCTCCCGTACGAATCGAGGCTATCGCGCGGAATCAGCTGGGTATGGTCCGCCCGCAGAGCTGGCAGCTTGTCTCAATTCGGATGGAGAATCCGGTACCTCCCCCCAAACCCGACGACGAAGAGCCACTGCTACCCGAAACCAGGGGATCCATAAAAGGATTCAGCTTTGCGGCAGTGTTTCTCGACTGACCTCGCCAATACGGAGAGCTTCGGAGCCATTTTTTTCCGTTCTCGGGGCTTGCCGCAGGCAAGTTGTCGGAGCGGAGTGGTGGTCGAGATGGGATCAGATTTTCCCCTATTTGACTTTGGCTGGGCTGCATGTTCCCGGACAGGGGCAAGAGTTTTGTCAGAATGACGTTCATTTCATCGGCTGCACGGACGAAGGGGCACGCTCATAAGCACCGCGTCGACCCGGGACCAATCTCAGGGCAGCAGAAACGGCGGCTCCGCCTGCTCCTTCTTGTTGCGCTGGCCTGTTTTGCAGGTGTGGCTGCTCGGCTTTTCTATCTTCAATACATCTGCCGCGGGTTCCTCGTATCTCAGGCTGAGAAGCAGCGCTTGATCACCGTTCCGATACCTTCGAGGCGCGGGGATGTTCTTGACCGGCATCGTCGCAAGCTCGCTACGACGATAGATGCGGTGTCACTGCATGCGTTTCCGGGAAAAGTCCGCGATCCTGGCAGGGTGGCCGCCGCGCTGGCGCCGATCCTGCAGCGCGACAGGAGTGACCTGCTGGGGCTGCTGACCAGCGACAGTCAGTTCGTGTGGATACAGCGCAAGATTGAGGCAGATGTGGCGCGAAGAATACAGCAGTTGAACCTTGAGGGTCTCGGGTTCGAGCCGGAGCCAAAACGAAGTTATCCCAAGAGAAATCTGGCGTCTCACGCGCTCGGTTTTGTCGGCGTGGATGGTCAAGGGCTTGAGGGGCTGGAGCTGGAATTTGACAAGGTGCTGCGCGGTGTGGATGGTCGGCGCGTTGTGGAGCGGGACGCGCATCGGAGAGCGCTGTTGCCGTTAACGAAGAGCATAGAGAACGCCTCGGGGGGCAACACTGTAGTGACGACCATAGATGAAGTGATCCAGCAGATAGTGGAGGATGCGCTCAGCAAAGTCTACGCGGAGACAAATCCCGACAGCGCAATCGCCATTGTACAGGACCCGTCAACGGGCGAGATACTGGCGATGGCCTGCAGACCGGATTTTGACCCGAACGAGTACGGCAGCTATCCTGTTGCCGCCCGGAGGAACAGAGCGATCACAGACGCGTTCGAACCTGGTTCCTCGCTTAAGGTGGTTCCCACAGCCGCGCTCCTTCAGGAAAAGCTCGTACGTGCCAACGAGGTGTTCTATTGCGAGGAGGGATCGATACGAATCCACGGACACGTCATACGCGATTTCAGACCACACGGTAACCTCACGTTCGCGGAGGTAATAAGTGAGTCGAGCAATCCCGGGATGATCAAAGCCGCCTCTCGCCTGACGGAGGAGCAACTCTACGAGTACTGCACGCTGTTTGGGATCGGGCAGAAAACCTGTCTGAGCTTTCCGGGAGAAGTCGCCGGCGTTCTCCATCCGCGCGCAAGGTGGTCCAAGCTCTCCATAGCTTCCATCTCGATCGGGCAGGAGGTGTTGCTTACACCGATACAGCTCGTTAGAGTTTTCTCCACAATCGCCAATGACGGCATAATGATGAAACCGATACTGGTTCGCCAGATCGAAAATACTCAGGGGCGCATCGTCGACCGGTTCGATTTTCAGCAGCAGCGCCGAGCCATATCGCGCTCGGCCGCTCGGCAATTGAAGCAACTTTTGCGCAAAGTCGTCGATGACGGTAGCGGTGCTGGAGCGTCCCTGCCAGAATATGAGGTCGCCGGCAAAACCGGCACGGCGCAGAAGTTCGATCAGAAGGCAGGCCGGTTCAGCCGGGAGCGGCACGTAGCAGTATTTTGCGGCTTCGTGCCTGTGGACAGGCCCCGCCTGACAGTTTTGGTGCTGGTGGATGCTCCGCGTGTCAGGCACGACACGGGCGGCACGGTTGCGGCCCCCGTTTTTCGCGAGATCGCCGAGTCGAGCCTGAACTACTTGAGAGTGCCTGCGGATCGAACGGGCACTCTGATCGCAAAGCGCGGCGCCATCGATCGGGAGAAAGCTGTGCCATCAGAGGAGAAGGTGGCCAGGCCGACTGCGCTTTCTTCCACGATGCCGGACCTCAACGGAATGAGCAAGCTCGAGGTCGTACAAGCGCTGTCCGCCCTGTCGCTCGAACTGTCGTTTGAGGGATCAGGACATACGGCGTGGCAGAGCATCGTGCCGGGGCGAACGGTCTCGACGGGCGACAGGTGCATGATCTTTTTTGCCAAGGATGGAATCTCAGATGAAACTTACCGCTTTACTGAAGCGAGTGGGGGCGGAATGGACTGAAAGCGCCGCTGATGTAACGATCACCGGAATAAGTTTCGATTCGCGCGCCACCACACGCGGAGACCTGTTCGTAGCCGTCGCGGGCGCCGCGGCTGACGGTCATGAGTTTGTGGCCGATGCGTCACGCAAAGGAGCTGTTGCGGTCGTCGGTGAGAGAAGTCCCGGCGAGAGTCAGTGTCCACAGCCGTACTTCCGGGTGGAGAACTCCAGGCGCGCCCTGGCAATTCTGGCACAGGAGTTCTACGGGAACCCTTCAAGGGATCTTCTTGTGGCCGGGGTGACCGGCACCAACGGCAAAACGTCAACAGTTCTGCTTGTCGCAGCCGTCCTCGAGCGCGGCGGCCGCACGGCGTCCGTGCTCACGACGCTGGAGTACCGTGTCGGCGACCGCCTTGTCGCGGCGTCTCAGACAACTCCGGACCCGGTGCTCATAGCGCGGTTGATGCGGGAGACGCGCGATGCCAACGGCGCTGCTGCGGTTATCGAATCTTCCTCGCACGCGCTGGACCAGCACCGCGTTGACGGAATAGAGTTCGATGCGGCCGTTTTCACGAATCTGACTCAGGATCACCTCGACTATCACGGCAGTATGGAGGAGTACTTCTCCGCTAAACTGAGACTGTTTCAGAAGCTGGATGTCCAGGGAGCGAAGCATCACGAAAAGGTAGCCGTGTTGAACGCGCTCGACCCTGCCTCCGCGCGAATAGCGAGCTCGATACGCGCCAAGAAAATGTTCTATGGCAAGGGCGAGGATTGTGATGTGCGCGCGGCCGACGTGGTGGTTGAGGCCGGGCGTACCTCCTTCACGCTGACCGTCCCCGGCGCAACGCAACGGGTCGCACTGAAGCTTGCGGGCGAACACAACGTGCTCAATGCGCTTGCAGCGGCGTGTATCGGCGTGCATTTGCAGATGCCGGCGGAAGCTATCGTCGAGGGTATCGAGTCGGTCGAGTCGGTTCCAGGACGTTTCGAGCGGGTGGATTGCGGCCAACCGTTTGCCGTCGTTGTGGATTACGCGCATACCGACGACGGACTGCGCAACCTCATGCTCGCGGCGCGTGCGATGACGTCGGAAAGAATCATCGTTCTGTTCGGGTGCGGGGGCGATAGAGACAGAGGCAAACGGCCCAAGATGGGACGCGTGGCGGTGACGTTGGGCGACTACGCCATAATCACTTCGGATAACCCTCGCAGCGAAGATCCCGAGAGCATAGCGGATGAGGTCGAGCAGGGAGTTCTCGCCGAAGGGAAGGAAAAAGGTGCCGACTACGAGATAATGGTGGACCGGGGCGAGGCGATCGAGAGGGCGATCTCGATGGCGTCCCCGGGAGACCTTGTCCTGCTTGCAGGCAAAGGACACGAGACGTATCAGATATTCGCGGACAGAACGATCGAGTTTGATGACAGGGTGGTTGCAAGGGAGATCCTCGGACAAAAGGGTTGGCAACGATAGCGCGGCGGCGCCAACTTGAGAAGGGTGTAAGACTGCGGATGGCACGCTGGATAGTTGCTGATATCGCGAAAGCCGTGAAAGGGGAGCTTATCTCCGGCTCTCCCGAGACTGAGATTCGCGGTGTGTCGACGGACACGCGCAGCATACGTGGTGGAGACCTGTTTGTAGCTTTGGAAGGGGAGCGGCACGACGGGCATGATTTCGTCGCCGAAGCAGCCGGCAAGGGCGCCGCTGCCGTGATAGTGTCGGAGTCGAGGGCGGTTGTCGTCGAGCCGGAGGTGGCCGCGCTTGCCGTGCCCGATACGTTGAGCGCGCTGCAGAAGTTCGCGCGCTGGCACAGGCTCGGTTTCCAGGGGCCGGTGATCGGCATAACTGGAAGTTGCGGAAAAACGACCGTGAAAGAACTGGTAGCCGCAGTCCTGGGCGTCAAGTTCCAGGTTGCAAAAACCCCGCTCAACTTCAACAATGAGATAGGAGTGCCGCTGAGCGTGCTCGGCATTTCCGACCGGACCGAGGTGGCCGTAATCGAGCTGGGCACGAACGCGCCGGGCGAGATATCGATGCTGTGCGACATCGCCAAACCGAACCGAGCGCTCATCACGAACATAGGTCGTGCGCATCTTGAGGGGTTTGGGACGGTCGAAGCTGTCGCCGAGGAAAAAGGTGCCTTGGTCAGGTCGCTCGACGAACAGGGTACGTTCTACGTCAATGCGGACGACCCGTTCTGCGCAAAGATAGCCCGCGATTTTCCGGGCAAGTGCGTGGCATTTGGGGAAGCAACCGACGCGCAGTGGCGCGTTGTCATGTTTAAGATGGGGCTCGACGGGACACCTAGCACGTTCACGGTGGAGCCGCTGGGTTTGTTCACGATGCAGCTATTCGGCAGGCACAGTATACTGAACGCGGCATCGGCGGCGGTGATCGGCACGGATTTCGGGTTGAGCGCCGATCAGATTCAGGAGGGCCTGAGTAAAGCGGAACTGCCGCCGATGAGGATGAGAATGGTGAACAAGGGTGGGCGCACCTTCATAAATGACGCCTACAACGCGAATCCCGAGTCCATGCGTGCCGCAACGGAGGCGCTCGTATCGTGGCAGAGTGCCGGACGGAAAATAGCGGTCGTCGGCGACATGTTGGAGTTGGGCGAGGCTACGGTTTCAGAACACAAGGAGCTGGGAGAATTCATGGCCGGCGTTGGCGTGGACGTCCTGATAGTGCTCGGCCAGTTTGCTCAACACGTCGCGGAAGGAGCCGTGGGTGGCGGTCTTGCGGACGACGCAGTGAAAGTGGGCGGAGACCATGCTGAGGTTGCGCGTTTACTCGCTGAAGTGTCCGCATCAGACGACGTGATCCTTGTGAAAGGTTCTCGCGGCGCGGCCATGGAAAAGGTTTTGGAGAAGTTCGATGCGTCTTGTTAGTAGATACGGAGCGCAGTGTGGAAATCTGAGGTAGCCTGATCATGCTCTATCATTTAGCCGAATTGCTTAAGCAGTACTTCTCTGGATTCAATCTCTTCACATACATAACCGTAAGGTTCGGTCTGGCTATCGGTACGGCGTTACTGACCGGCCTGCTGGTAGGTCCTGCAGTGATCAGGCTGCTGAAGAAGCTCAATATAGGGCAGAACATACGCAACGAGGAAGCGCCCGCGCTGCATGAACTCCATAACCATAAGGCAGGCACGCCTACGATGGGAGGTCTGCTAATCATAGCCGGGACATTAAGCGCGACACTTTTGTGGGCGGACCTGTCAAACCGCCTCGTCTGGTTGGCAATGGGCGCGTTTCTCTGGCTGGGGCTCCTCGGATTCTGGGACGACTATATTAAGCTTCGCGAGAAACGGTCGCTGGGGCTCCGGAGTTTGCCGAAATTCGCCGGGCAATTGCTTTGCGGTCTGGTGCTCGGAATCCATCTGTACAACAACCCTGTTACTTGGGAGCACGCGAACAAGATTGACATCATCGTGCTGAAGGACTTTTATTTGCCACTCGGGGCCTTCTACATCTTGTTTGTTATGCTGGTACTGTGCGGCACTTCAAACGCCGTGAACCTGACGGACGGATTGGACGGGCTGGCCATCGGCTCCGTGATCGTGGCGGGTCTTGCATACGGAGTGATGGCTTACGCGGTCTCGCACTTTAGCATCAGCACGTATCTGAATGTTCCTCATATACCGGAGGCCGGAGAACTCACTGTGTTCTGCGCGGCGCTTGTGGGTGCAAGCCTGGCGTTCCTGTGGTACAACTGTGCGCCCGCAGAGGTTTTCATGGGAGACACGGGGTCGCTGGCGCTGGGCGGTGCACTCGGCACAGTGGCGGTGCTGGTGAAAAAGGAGCTGTTGCTGGTAATTGTAGGAGGCCTTTTCGTCATGGAAGCTCTTTCGGTGATCCTCCAGGTGGCATCGTTCAAGATTCGCGGCAAACGCATATTCTTGATGGCGCCAATCCACCATCATTTTGAACTGAAGGGGTGGTCGGAAAACAAGGTGGTGGTCCGGTTCTGGATCATCGCCGCTATGTGGGCTTTGATCAGCATCGGAACGCTGAAGATCTGGTAGCTATCGTGCAGGAAAGTGGAATGGACGTCAGCGGGCAGAAGGTGGTAGTAGTCGGTGCCGGACGAACCGGTGTGGCCGCTGCGGAACTGCTTGCACGGAGCGGGGCGAACGTGACCCTGTCCGATTCGGAGATTCCGGACAATGTCTCTCTGATTCAGGGGAGCCTGTCGGGGCTGAACGTGGAGTTTGAGCTGGGCAGGCACGAGGTGGAACGTTTCGTCGAGGTGGATCTTGTGGTTCTGAGCCCGGGTGTGCCGCCCGGTATCGAGCCGGTACGTGCCGCCGAACAGGCCGGCGTACCGGTGCTGGGTGAGATGGAGTTCGCGTGCCGGTTCTCAGGAAGCCGGCTTATCGCCGTTACCGGGACGAATGGCAAGACTACGGCCACGACGCTCGTGCACCGCATGATCAAGGAGGCGGGGCGCACAGTGCTGCTTGCCGGGAACAACGAGTTTCCTCTTTCGGAGGCCGTTGTGGTCAGGCCCCGCCCGGAGTTCGTGGTCCTGGAGGTCAGCAGTTACGCCCTGGAACGCGTCGAAACGTTCCGGCCGGAAGTGGCGGTATTCCTCAACGTGACGCCGGACCACCTCGAACGTTACGCCGACATGGACGACTATCGAAGGACGAAGATGCGCATGTTCGCACAACAGATGGCGTCGGACACCGCCGTCATCAACGGAGACGACCCGCAAATGTGCGCCGACGCCGGCGCACTGGAAGCGAAGAAGCTGTTCTTCAGCCTCGAGAGGGAGGTTGACAATGGTGTTTTTGTGAGCGAGGGTGACATCGTCGCCAAGTTGGGCAGTGAGCGGAAATGTCTGGTTCCGCTGGAAGAGGTGGCTCTTACCGGCAGACACAACCTGGCAAACGTTGTGGCGGGGTTGTGTGTTTGTCTCGCTCTGGATCTGCCCGAGGAGGCGTACAGGACGGCGCTCAATGCGTTCAGCGGGCTCGAACATAGAATGGAGTTCGTCGCCAAGACAGGCGGCGTGACGTTCATCAACGACTCCAAGGCAACTAATATCGATGCGCTTGAAAAGGCGTTGATGAGCATGGAGGCTCCTGTTATCCTTATCGCCGGCGGGCGGGGTAAAGGAAGCGATTATGCCTCGTTACGCGATCTGGTGAAGGCCCGGGTAAAAGCGCTTGTGCTCGTAGGCGAGGATGCGCCGCTTATCGAGACAGCGTTCGGCGACCTCGTGCCGGTGTCGCGCGCAGACAGTGTCGATGAGGCTGTCAAGCGTGCCCGCGCCGACGCGAGCGACGGGGACTGCGTTCTTCTGTCGCCCGCGTGCGCCAGTTTTGACATGTTCCGCAACTTCGAGGAAAGAGGGGAGACGTTCAAGGCAGCCGTGCTGAATCTTTAGAGGTTCTTATGACAACTAAACGCAAAACCACGATGAATGAGAGTCATATGCTGTTCATTGTAACCATCGCTCTCGTAGCCGTGGGTATCATCATGGTGTTCAGCGCCAGCGGGGTCCTGGCGCAGGAGAATTACAACGATCAGAATTTCTTCTTGAAGCGACACATCGTTTACGCCCTAATAGGTCTTGCCGGAATGCTTCTTGTGATGAACCTGGACTACAACGTATGGTACGCGGCGAGGTGGCCGTTGATGATCGCGGCTTTCACGCTTCTGTTTACAGTCCTGCTCATCGGCAAAGCGGTTGGCGGGGCGCTCAGATGGATAGACCTCGGCTTCTTCACCGTCCAGCCGTCAGAGATGGCGAAGTTCGCGGTGCTGGTGTACCTGGCCAGCCTTCTGAAACGCAAACATGCCAAGATCGATTCCCTGAAGTGGGTCTTTATGCCCGCGCTCGTCGTAGTCGGTGCAACTGCGGTGCTCGTTCTGCTTGGACACGATCTGGGAACGCCCGCCGTGATGCTAATAACGTTTCTGGCGTTGCTGTTTATAGCCGGCGCGCGCACCAAGCATATCCTTGGCTGCGCGGGTCTCTTTACGGCAGCGTTCGTTGCGATGGTCGCGGTGAATGAGGAGAGGTGCAGGAGGATTATAGCGTTCCTCAACCCGTGGGCTCACGCGCAAGACGAGGGTTTCCAGCTCGTACAATCTTTCATTGGCTTTGGTGTCGGAGGGGTGCTGGGCCAGGGGCTGGGCGAGGGTCGACAGAAGCTCTTTTACCTGCCGGCGGCACACACCGATTTCATCTACTCGGTGATAGGTGAGGAGCTGGGACTGATCGGCACGTGCTGGATTGTCGTCCTGTACGTGCTGTTCCTGTGTTTGGGTCTGCGCGTGGCGTTGCGGGCGAAAGACTCGTTCGGCTCGTTCCTTGCGGCCGGTATAACGCTGATGATAGCGTTGCAGGCTCTCCTGAACATCGCGGTGGTCACGGGTCTGGCCCCGACGAAAGGGCTCACGCTTCCATTCATCAGCTATGGCGGCAACTCGCTTATCATCTCAATGATCAGCGCCGGCGTACTCATCAATATAGCAAGACAGCAGAGAAGAACGAGTGCAAGTGTTGCCTGGTAAACGCGGGCTTGCCCGCCGGAGGCTGGTTCGACAATGCGTATAGTAATCACAGGTGGCGGGACAGGCGGTCATGTTTTTCCGGCGATTGCCGTAGCGCATGAACTGAGCAAACGCGATCCGTCCCCGCATATAGTCTACATCGGCAAGAAGGCCGGGCTCGAGCAAAAGGTCGCGGCCTTGGCCGGGATCGAGTTTCGTCCAATAGCTGCTGCCGGCTGGGCCGGCGTCTCGTTATTCCGCAAGCTCCTGGCGGCGCTGAAACTGGTTGTCGGGTTCGTGCAGGCGTTCGTTGCGCTGGTGCGTATTAGACCGCGAGCGGTGTTGGGTACGGGCGGGTACGTCAGTTTTCCCGTGGTTGCCGCAGCCGCGTTGCTGAAAATTCCAGCGGTAATACACGAGCAGAACCGGTGTCCGGGACTTGCAAACAAGATTCTGAGCCGGTTCGTGCGGCGCATCGCGACGACGTATGAGGATGAAACCGGTTCCTTCCCTCCCGCGAAATGTAAGCTGACAGGAATGCCTCTGCGCGGTGACATTCTCGAACATGCGGGAACGCGCGCATCGGCAGCACTTTTTTCACTCGCGCCCTCGAAATGCACGCTCCTTCTGCTAGGCGGCAGCCAGGGCGCGCATTCGCTCAACGCGGCGATGATGGACGCGATGAACCTGCTCGATCGGGACAGGTACCAGGTACTCTTCATGACCGGGAAGAATGACCTGGAAGCGGTGAGAAAGCATGCTGCAAACAGCCCGATGGGTTCGTACGTGACGGCCTTCTTCGATGACATAGCGAAAGCCTACGCCGCGACTGACCTGATCATATGCCGGTCGGGCGCATCGACTCTTGCCGAGATTACCCTGTTTGGTCTACCGTCGATTCTCGTCCCGTTCCCGTACGCCGCCGGCGGGCACCAGGAAGCAAACGCGAAAGCCATGGTGGAAGCAGGTGCCGCGAAGATGGTACTGGACAACGAACTTGACGGACAGAACCTCGCGCGACTCATCGACGAGATTGTCGGTAACCCCTTACTGCTCGAGTCCATGAAAGGGAATAGCCGCGCGCTCGCCCGACCACACGCCGCTCGCGAAATCGTCGACATCCTGCTCGAAACCGCGTCACGCAAGCCTTACGCTTAACTCGCTGCCCCGTCTTGATGTCACCCTGAGCGAAGCGAAGGGTCTCATTCATGGCCTGATGGTTGAGATTCTTCGCTGCACTCAGAATGACAAGTGTGCTCCCTTCTTTGCGTCATTCCCGCGGAAGCGGGAATCCAGGGATGGTGGTGAGGGTTCATCTTGAGGCATGGATCCCCGCCTGCGCGGGGATGATGCCAGGAAATTCAGGGACAGACTACGAATTTCCTTCCATCCCCGTTTTCTTCCAGTGATTTGATGTAACGAACAATCACCGTGGATTGGGTCTTGGCGAGAAGGCGGAATGCTCTTCCTACAACTGCACCACAGCAACTTCGAAATTCGTAGTCTGTCCCTGAATTTCTATAAGCTGGTGTGGAGTTGGGCGCGGTGTGCGGTGCGCACTTTGGTGAAGAAATCGAGCGCGGTGGATTTTCGGTACTCGGGGTACGTCCATTCGAGCGGATGGAAACTGCCGTCGCGGTAGATCAGAGTAACCTCCGCGAATATTCCTCTGGCGAGGTATATCCTGTGCGCGTGATCTTTCGTTGTGGCGAGCACGAGGCGTGGTGCCACAATGTAGCCGGGATCGAGGTTTGCCGTACGCGACCCGTCCTCTCGCGCAAGCCGGTTCTCAAGCGCGTTCGTGGTCAGTTTGGCGTCGACTATGGCGGCCTGCGAGATAGGTTTCTCGAAGCTGGTCCATTCCCTGATTAGACCGTCGCCCATCTCGGGCTGATAGTATGGAGTGTCGTCAAAGGGGATGCGTTCGGAACGGATCTCTATCTTGCCGAACGCTTGCTCGAGAGCACGTTCCGCGCGGTCCATATCGTCGGCGGAGGAGGCTATGATACCGCACACCAACTTCGCCGGAGCGGCTTCACAGGTCACCCCACGGCACGTACCTCAGTATTCGATACCCTTTCGCGCTTCATGCCCCTGCTGTAACGGATGTTTGACCTCCCGCATCTCTGTAACGAGGTCCGCGAGTTCTATAAGCTCCGGAGGCGCGTCCCCGCCAGTCAATACGAGCTCCAGGTTCGGCGGCTTCGCCTTGATCAGCTCCACCACATCGCTCGCCTTAATCAGATCGAACTTAACGGCATAGAGGATCTCGTCGAGTATGACCACGTCGTATTCGCCTTTCCCTATGACGTCGGCGGCGAACTCGAGAGCGTCGCGTGCGGCATTGAAATCGGCTGAAGTCGGTTCTTCAGGATAGAAGAAGCATTCCCTGCACTCCAAGCACTCGGCATCCGGTCGGGTACACGGTTTGCCTTTCTGCACGATCTCGAAATTCGGTGCAAGCTTCTTAACGGCCTCGAACTCGCCGTAGTACCGGGCGGTCTTCATGAACTGGACCATGATGACCTTCATGCCGTGTCCTGCGGCGCGAAGGCCCAGACCGAGCGCAGCGGTCGTCTTGCCCTTTCCGGCACCGGTGTATATCTGAACCAAACCCGCAGATGCCGCCATTGTCAGATGCCCGCTATCGCGTCAATTATGGCCATCGGGATCTTCAGCAGATGCCAGAGAAGACCCGACCAGAGGAGCATTATAAGTATGAAGAAACTATACGGCGCTATCCGCCTGTATTTCACTGCCGCTTCGAATGGAAGGAAATGCAGCAGCACATGCGAACCGTCAAGAGGTGGCAGGGGAATAAGGTTGAACACGCCGAGCAGGACGTTTATATGCATGCACATGCCGAGAATGAAGAATATCGGCAGTGAACTCCTGGGCAACGGCAGCAGTGCCAATAGGCGGAAGATCAGAGCCGCAGCGATTGCGAGCGAGAAGTTTCCGGCTACGCCTGCAAGCGAAACCACAATATCGTCGCGTTTAGGATTGCGGAAGTTCCTCGGGTTGACCGGGACGGGTTTCGCCCAGCCTATTAAGAACGGAGCACGGAGCAGCATTGCCGCCAGCGGGAAAAGCACAGTCCCCATCGGATCGATGTGCGGCAGCGGGTTGAGGGTCACTCTTCCCAGGAAGCGTGCCGTCTGGTCGCCGCATCTGTCCGCTGCGTAAGCGTGGAGCATCTCGTGAACGCAAATCGAGAAGAGCAACACGACGTACAGCCCGAAGTATTCGACGGCCGGGTTTAGCAGCATATGGCCTCCTTGTCAGCATTCCTTGCTTCGTCGTCGGAACCGCCGCGATTAAGCGCATTTCCCTTAGAAAGGGAAGAATTCTCGCGCGGATTTCCTGCAATTCTACCACGAACAGGTCCCGTTGTCGAGAACCCTTCCGAGTGGACTGCCCGCCGGAATACTATAGATTGACGGGTATGCCGCGTTGTTGGAGGTACTCTTTGACCTGCCGTATTGTGAACACGCCGAAGTGGAACACGGACGCGGCGAGAACAGCCTGAGCATGTCCTTCCGCGACGGCTTCGTAAAAGTGCTCCAACGTGCCGGCGCCGCCACTGGCGACGACCGGGAGTCCCGTGGCGTCAGCAATCCCGCGCGTTAGCTGCAGGTCGTATCCATCTTTGGTGCCGTCGGTCGCCTTGCTTGTGGGGAGTAACTGACCCACGCCGATATCGGCCATTTCCTTGGCGAACTCGATGGCGTCCTTGCCGGTAGCCGTACGCCCACCGTCAATGTAAACCTCTCGGCTGGAAGGGCAGGAGTCGTTGGCGTCCGCGTCGATCGCGACGATGATCTTCTCCGATCCGAACCGCTCGACTACTTCCCTAACGATGTCGGGTGTTCGGTACGCTGCACTCGATATGGAGACGCAGCTCGCGCCGGACTTGAGGGCCTGTTCGACGTCGTCGCAGGACTTTATACCGCCGCCGACTGTCAGCGGCACGTCCACAACGGCGGCCACCTTCTCGAGCACGTCGAACATGGTGCGCCGTTGCTCGACAGTGGCGGTGATGTCGAGAAACGCGATCTCGTCCGCGCCGCCTTCGGAGTAAGCGCGCGCAGCCTCGACGGGGTCCGCCGCGTCGCGCAGCTCGACAAAGTGTACGCCCTTTACCACCCTACCTTCTCTCATATCCAGACACGGCACTATCCTCACTGTATCCATTCCGGTTGACCTCCTATGGATTGGCGATGACTCGCCCCCATTTACCCTTCACATGTAGTGGATGTGACATGAGAATACAGACTTGCTGTGACTGTGTCAATGACAAACGTGCGCTGGCGGGTGCGTGGTCCCGCTTTGGGATGCTCCATGTACGTGTTTACCGTGAGGTAGTGCCAGTTGCCACGCCGAGTCAGCCCAGATCTAGAGCAGTTCCTTGCCGAGGGTGTGCCGCGACGCCCGCTTCTTCCTAGACACTCCTGCGGGCAAGCTGCTGAACGCTTACCGTTTAGCCCGCCTTGGCGGGCTGCAAAGAACGGCCCGCTAGAAGCGGGCTGTGGAAGATCCCGTATTGCGGGGACGTGTCTAGCGTGATAAGAAGGAGCGGCGGATAAGAATGTCCGCCCCACCATGAAGCAGTGCCACTCGCCACGGGAAACCGGTATGCCCGGCTTGAGACGTCCCACCGGCACGTCTCTACAGGTGGACAACAGATTCAAGAAGGGTAGGGGACTACGGATCAGCTTCCAGGTCAATTTATGTCCAGTATCAATTCGTCGCCGACGTCCAATCCTATCTTATCGGCGGTTCCACCGCGTAGTTCCAGAACGTACATGGCCTTCTTGCCCGGGTTTATGCTGCGATACGGTTCTTCGGTGCATGGTGGCGTGTTCCTGCTGATAAACACCACTTTCCGACTCCTGTCAATCCAGATTATATCCAGATATATGTAGGTGTTCTTCATCCAGAAAGGCTGCACCTCCTCCTCGTCAAAGATGAACAACATGCCTTTATCTTCATCCATGTTTTGTCGAAACATCATACCGCGCGCGCGTTGGTCGGGAGTTGTGGCAAGTTCGACAAGAAAGCGATGTTTTTCGAAACGGACGCTGCTCTGTTTGGGCGTGCTGCAGCCAAGTGCGGAAACCAGCAGCGGGAAGAAGGCGATCAATATGAGCTTATATTTCATAATTGGTGTATTTCGATAATCGGCGGGCGGTCCGCCGGCACAGACGTACTTGGCAGTTGTTCATGGGGAGGGACACGGCGGCTCTGAAATCAGCTACTTCCTGACAGTAGCGATGAACTCGTCAAGAGTCATGGCAGCCAATGTCGTGGTCTGAAGCGTCCCTCGTGAGCCGAGCTCGATAGCTACCCTGACCACCGTCTCATTGTCCGGCGCTTCCAGGATGTTCACAAAATCGTACTGCCCCATCAGCACGTACTGGGCGACGAGTTTCGCCCCCATTGCCTCGACTTCCTTGTTGACCTCCGCGATCCTCTCGGGGTTTTGCCTTACAGTCTTTCTGCCCTCGTCAGTCAAAGTGGTTAACATTACATACGTAGCCACCCTCTCCACCTCCCTTCGGATTGCAGTCTGGCCACCTGTATCCCTCCCAACCTCGACGACGTCCGGGTTCATTGTAGCGCAGCGTCCGCGCGATAGTCAAGGTTCAGCCACGGCGTTTTGGGATGGATGTGTTATCGGCGGGCGAAAAGGCAGAAAAAGAAAGCGGCGAAACCCCAAATTACGGGGTTTCGCCGCGCAACTCTCTTAAGGCTCTTGGCCGTTAGATAAGAATAAGAGCTTTGCCT
>CBFDCQ010000038.1:0-29400 GCA_965603355.1 uncultured bacterium | reverse complement strand
GTGCGTGGGGTCGCAATGGCAACGAGCGTATAGACGCCCGGCTCTAGACCCTCAATTTCATATACACCATCGTAAGCGACTACGCTGTATCCCTGCAAGAATGGCGCCAATTCTTGAAGTGTGTTCGGGGTGAATTCTCTTATGTCTACTTCCCCTGAGAGCACCCGCACGCCTCCACGCTCGAAGGGGCCAAGACCATAAACGTATCCGCCCACGACGCTGTTGCCGGACAGATCGACGTCTACGGTTGTGACCTCTCCCTCGAGGATCTCGACGTTGATGGTCCTGTTGATCCAATCGCCGGTTTCGGTTACGACGCCTACCGAAAGTGTAGCCGGCCCTGCAGGCACGTCCCGGAAGACATACCGCCCATTGATGCCGACACTTCTTCCGCTGTGCTCTGCCCCTGCCGGTCCTGACGTCCGCAACGTCACCTCACCGCGCTCGACGGGTTCGCCGAATAGGGTCACACTTCCCTCCAGTCGACTGTTACCGGCCGGGTAATCGAAATGAACGTGTGTAGTCCGCCCATTCTGAACCAGGATGTCGTATTGGTAGGCCGCCCGACGGCTATAGGGCGGGAAGCTTCCTGGAAGTTGGACGTGCACGTCGACACTCCCTTCGGGCACGTCTGAAAGTACGTAAGAGCCATCCGCCTCGGTTTCCGCTTCTCCGGCATTCGTTTGCAGACCGTCATGCCACACCCCGACCCTTGCCCCGGGTAACGGTTCTCCCCCGAGTGTAACGGTACCTGCAATCTGGCCGCCCTGTGCAAGGACAATGTCTGCCCCTGTCGTTTCTGCCCCCGATGGCGTCAGTTCAAGCGTCCCGAGTCCGTGGTCGAAGTGATAGGCCACAACTGTTGTGGGTATCCCCTCCTCCAGGTTATCCAGGACAAAGGAGCCGTCGGCTTCGGACCGTATGATCCCTGTCATAGCGTTAGCGAAGTCGTCCTTATCCCTATATTGGTCAAACGGTGGTAGGTTATCCACAAAGATGTATGCACCGGGTACGGGAACGTTTTCAGTGGTAACCACGGTGCCTTCAAGTACGTGCCCTCTTGAGAGGGGTATGATTACTTCCGGCACACGCTCTCCTTCCGCCATATGAACCGCGGCGTACCCGGGCGCATAACCTACCGCGTCCGCCACGATCGTGATTTCTTTCGACCCCACGTTTTTCAGCCAAAAACGGCCCTGCTCGTCGTGGCGGAAATCCACCCGGTACCTGCCCCTGGACCAAGTCCGACCTTGCCAGGCACCTGTCCGCTGTGTGATCCAGAAATCCGTGATAGGCTGGCGCGTGTCCGCATCGATAACACGGCCCGCAACACCTTCGGAAGGGAGCGCGACGAGCACGAAATCCACATCCTCGCTTCCCGTCTCGATGCCGGACTCCCACAGAGATTCGTAATCACTGTGACTGACGATCATCATGCAGTCGCCTTCGGGAAGGCGTGTTAGCCGATACCGCCCGTCCTCGTCAGTTTGGGCCGACGCGTTGACCCCGTCGATCATGGCCCCGACCTGAGCGTCAATTACCGGTTCGCCGACTTCATTGCTCACGCGACCGGCAATCGTAAAGTCGTCGCCCTCGTACACAATGCGAATGCCTGTGCGGTGCTCTCCCTCCTCGAGTTCGACGCGCACATCCTCGACGTCAATGCGGCCTGCTTTCTCCGGAATGACCGCAAGTGAATGCGATCCCGGCAGCAACCCCGCGATTCTGAACGCGCCCTGCCCCGAAGTGACGGCGGACTCGGTAAGGAAGATATCGTCAGAACTGAGCCACCGGGCCGTTACTTCCTCACCAACCACCGGCCGGCTCCAAGGATCGACGACGACGCCCTCGACGGTCGCGGTATAGTGTAGCGTGATGAGTACGTCCTCAAGACCGCTTTCCGTCAACTGGTTCACGCCTCTCGCGCCCGGCATCTCGCGCATCTTCTCCTTCTCGGCCAGAACGGCGATGGAGCCCCACCGTGTTAGGCCTTTGAATTCAAAAGTACCGTCCGTCTTCGTAAGGACTTCGCGCACAGGTTCTCGCTGCCTACGCTGAAGAAGCTTCACTATCGCCCCCTCAATGGGATTGCCCAGGGAATCAACCACCTTGCCTGTTACGCGAACACCCTTGGCATTTTCATGTACCCTCACCATACGTGTCTGTTCAGCAGAGAGTCTGGCTTGTTCTCGTGGTGGTCCGTCACGGTCCTGCATAGTCGTGATTTCGACAGGGGCGGCCGGGTCCTGCGGAGCACGTTGCCTCGTCAGAACGAATCCCCCAATTGCACAGGTTAGGACAATCCCACTGAGAATGAGTTTCTTCATGATGAGCACACCTCCCAAAGTCGCGATGCCTGTCGCGGATGTTCCTGCAGTTCCGCCAATGGCCCCTATGGTGCTGGCAAGGGTGAGTTTCCCTAAGGCGGCTGTGAGAGTTGCTGGGGCAGCCTCGGCTGTAAGGCGCCTACCCAGTAACGACAATAGGAGAACGCTTGGAGCAACCACGCCCCGCTTTTTCAGGAACTTGCGCATTTCCTCGATAGCCTTGCTCAGCCGATACTGGACGGTTGAATCGGAAACGCCGAGATTGCGAGCGATGGCATTCTGCGTTTGACCTTTTAGGAAGCGGTAGACTACAGGCTCGCGAAGCTTGTCAGGCAGTGCGGCTATTGCCTCATCGATATGCGTCTTCATATCATCCCAAGTTGTCTCAGCGCTCATATCTACTCTCTCCGCGAAACGCACCTCGCGCCGCTTTCGTCTGGCTTCGGCCTTTATTCGGTCCAGCGAGCGACGCGTGGCCACGGTGTGCAGCCACCCTCCCAGCGACGGCCTTATTGTCTTCCTGACACGCACGAGCTCGATGAAGCACTCCTGCGCCACATCCTCCGCGTCGTTGGGATTTCCGGTAACTCGCTTGCAGGTGCTGTAGACCAATGCCGAATAGCGCGAGACGATCTCGGCAAATGCATCAGCGTCACGCGTCACTATCCATCTCTCGAGGAGTGCTGCGTCGGAGCTAGCCATTTCTCACCCACCTGAACGAAGCAAAACCAACATTACCGCCTCCACTATAGTAATCGACACCGACGGATAAAGACACCGAAAAAATCCGGTCGTATAGTGGCGGGGGCGCAGGACTCCGATCAGAGGTACAGGATCACGGGGATTGTTGGGGAATGTCTTGTCTCGTGGCGAATCACGCCTCGGGGAAGGGATCTTTCATCACAATTGTGTCGTCGCGGCCTGCGCCGGTGGAAATGACGGAGATGGGACAACTGAGCAGGTCTTCAAGGTATTGGATGTACCGTTGTGCCGCGTCCGGCAACTCGTCGAAGCTCCGACACGGCGATATGTCTTCCGCCCAGCCTTCCACCTCCTCATAAATCGGCTCGTACTGGCCTATCAGGGCGGCATTCGCCGGCGAGTACCGATATTCAGCACCGTTGAACCGGTATGCAACGCACACTTTGATTCTATCCATACCGCCGAGCACATCCGGTTTCGTGAGCGCGATGCTCGTCACGCCGCTGGCCATGAGCGAGCGGCGTACAAGCGGCGCATCGAACCAGCCGCACCGTCTTGGCCGTCCGGTCGTGCGCCCATACTCGTACCCTTTCTCACGAAGATGCTCGCCTACATCTCCGCCCTGCTCGGTCGGGAAAGGTCCTCGCCCAACGCGCGTCGTGTAAGCCTTCACGACGCCAATCACGCCGTCTATGCGCGTCGGCCCTATTCCGACTCCGGCACACGCTCCTCCCGCGACGGTATTTGACGAAGTCACGTAAGGGTAGGTTCCCATGTCTATATCCAGCATCGCGCCTTGTGCGCCCTCGAACAGCACTATCTTGCCGGCATCGAGCGCCTCGTTGATCATCGTGGAAGCGTCGGCCAGGTATCTCTTGAGCTGCTTCGCGTACCCTTGGTATTTCCCTATGATCTCGTCGCCGTCCAGTGGAGGTCTGTCGAAAACTTTCGTCAGTATCGCGTTCTTTAGTCCGAGAACCGACTCGAGCTTGGCGCGAAACACGGTCTCGTCCAGCAAGTCGCCCGCCCGGATACCCAGCCGGTCAATTTTGTCCGCGTACGCCGGACCGATCCCGCGTCCCGTGGTACCGACCTTGTCCGCTCCCTTGAACGCCTCCTGCGCTTCATCCAACACCTTGTGGTACGGCATAATGAGATGGGCGTTCTCGCTCATGAACAGCCGGCCCTCAACCGCGATTTCTCGCCGCTCGAGTTCCGCTACCTCCTGCGCAAGGACTTCCGGGTCTATCACGGTGCCGTTGCCTATTACGCAGACCTTGTCCGGATGCAGAATGCCGCTCGGTACAAGGTGGACCACATACTCCTCACCTTCTATCACCACCGTATGGCCGGCGTTGTTACCGCCCTGGTAACGTGCGATAACATCCGCTCGTTCGGTAAGGAAATCGACAATCTTCCCCTTACCTTCGTCACCCCACTGAGTTCCGACTACAATATAGGCTGGCATTGTCGAGCCTCTATTACCCGGTTTTCTTTACGCTTGACAATGGCGGGCAAGATGCCCGCCCTACCCTTCTTGTTGACCATCAGGAGACACTTTGCGAACGTATCTCATCCTGAGACCATAGACCGCCTCTTCCATGCCGGCAGCCTCTTCCTGGGTCAGATTACCCTTCGTTTTCTCCTGCAACATCGCGATGATGTCAATCAGGTACTTTGCTTCCGCAAGGTTCTCGCGTGTCAGGCCGGTGTTGGGGTCCGGCATCTCGCCCATACACATCATCGCCTGCATGGCAAGACCGCTGACGAAAGCAATAAATCCCGTCTGCTGCGGCCCACCAGCACCAGCATCAGCACGCGGTTCCGGCTGCGGCTTCGCCTCCGCTTCGTCCTTACTATCCTTCTCACGCTCGACCTGCTTCTTCCAGTTCTCGTCGACCTTCTTGTGAGTTCCGCTCGGTTCCCGGCTTGCGCTATTTGACTCGTTCACTGTCCTGTGACTCCTCTTTGGAAATGATTCCCAGCATATTCTTACGAAACCCGCGTTAGGAGGAAACGACCTATCTTATCACCTTGTTCAGCGGATACTCGACTATACCCTCCGCACCTGCTTGAAGCAGCTTCGGGATGATCTCACGCACCACACGTTCCTCGATCACGCTGTCCAGGGCCACCCACCCCGTGTCGCTAAGTGGCGTCACGGTAGGATTTCTCATCGCCGGAAGAATGCTCAGCACCTTGTCCAGGTTCTCTTTCGCGACGTTCATCTTCAGCCCCACAGTATCGCGCGCATCGAGCGCTCCTCTCAACAGCAGCGCCACATTCTCGATCTTTGTCCTTTTCGCCTCGTCCTGCCACGATTGCTTGTTGGCTATCAAGCGCGGTGTGCTCTCCAGAATCGTCTCCACGATTCTCAGACCGTTCGCGCGAAGCGACGTGCCCGTCTCCGTCGCCTCAACAATGGCGTCGACGAGAAACGGCGGTTTGACCTCAGTGGCGCCCCACGAGAACTCCACTTCCGCGTCCACTCTGTTGTCCGCCAGATACTTTTTCGTGACTTGGACCAATTCGGTAGCCACGCGTTTCCCCTGGAGATCCTTCACTGACTGTATGTCCGATTCAATCGGTGCGGCCAGGACCCAGCGAACGGCGTTTCGCGTCGCCTTGCTGTACCGCAGTTCCGTGACTTCGACCACCGTGCAGCCGCTCTCCTGTATCCAGTCATACCCCGTTATACCGGCGTCCAGGATGCCGTCTGCGACGTAGCGAGCCATCTCCTGAGGCCTCAGGAGCATCGGCTCGATCTCCGGATCGTCTACGCGGGGGAAATACGAGCGCTCCCCGCTGTCGAGAACGAACCCGGCCTTGCCAAACAGCTCCATAGTCGCTGCTTCCAGACTTCCCTTGGGCAATCCAAGTTTAATCACCATTTTCGCACGGTCCCTCGCGACAAGAGACACCCGTCCCGTCGCTGAACATCGTTTACTCTACTCATACTGCCGCAACACACAAGTAGTGCCATCGGACTATCTCTTCTTTTTCTTGTGCCGATCCGCTCTTCGTTTCTTCTTGCGCTTGTGTTTCGCGATCTTCGCTTTCTTTCTCTTCTTTCCACTCGGCATATTGCCACACCTCTATCTAATGTCGCTAAACCCACGACTACAAACTGAGCGTGTCGAGCTGCCCCTACTGCGTACGAGCAACGCCGACCAGCTCATCCTCCGAGAAGAACAGCGCGATCTCCCTCTGCGCCGTCTCCGGCGAATCCGACCCGTGCACCATGTTACGCCTCTGCCCGAGACCGAAATCACCGCGTATCGTTCCCGGTTCAGCGTCAGTGCAAAATGTGGCCCCCATCATTCTGCGGACCACATTAACTGCCTCGTTACCTTCAAGAACCATCAGCACGACCGGGCCCGACGTAGTGAACTCGATGAGAGGTTCGTAGAACGGTTCGCCCTTATAAACCTCATAGAGCCTCTCGGCCGTCTGCCGGTCCAGTCTTGCCAGTTTCAACCCCTTTATCGCGAAGTCTCGATTCTCAAACCTCGCTATGATCTGCCCGATAAGCCCCCTCTCGACAGCATCCGGTTTAATGATTACCAACGTTCGCTCCAACGTACCTCCATAAGCGCTCATTATTGCGCCGTTTAAGCCACTTGCCAAAAGAAAATCGCCCCACCCCTCGCGGATTATAACAAATCGGCACTATAGTTGGCAACAACACCTCTCTGGACGGTTCCCGGACCGCCCCTACCCTTCCCACACGTGCAGCCGCCACACACCTGGTGGGGCAGACATTCCTGTTTACTCGCCTGTGGAGAGTCTGCCTCCTGTCGTTGATCCCATTGAGCGGATGTACCCGACCCCCCTACCCTTTTGGCGCGGCTGCGCTGTCACCGTTTCCGCATTCATTCGTCTATACCTTATGGAAGGGGTTGGAAGAGGGCGGGACGAGGGTGTATCATTGCTGTGGAGGGAGCTATGGACAAGAACCGGGAGATCGATCTCGTAAGGAAAGCGCAGGCCGGCGACCGCGACTCGTACGGGCAACTGGCGAACCTTTACGCCGGTGCCGTGCTCGCAGCCGCGTATGGCCGCGTCGGGAACTACGCGGTCTCTCAGGACATCGCACAGGACGCATTTCTCCTGGGCCTGGAAAACCTCTCCAAGCTCCGCCAACCCCGCAGATTCGGTCTATGGTTGAGAACGATCACCAAGAATCTTTGTAGGGATTGGCACAGATCCGAAGCGTATCGCAAGAGACTGCACCAGGATTCGGTCGCGTTGAAGGAACGTCTCGGTTATACCCATTCCCTCGAAGCCGGCGAGAAACTGGAGCAAAAAGAAATGCATAACCTAATTGATGAATCGTTGGGAGACCTGCCTGCGCGGGACCGGGAATCGCTCCTCCTGTACTACTTTGAGGGGAAATCAATCGCCGAAGCGGCGCGGGCGTTCGATATCTCTCCCGCTGCGATGAAGAAGCGGCTCGAAAGAGCAAGAAAACGCCTGCGCGACCAGCTCAGCGCACGTGTCGAAGCCGGCCTCACGGAAGCGGCCAAACGCCGCAAGATGTCGAGCAGAGTTCTCGCCGCGATTCCGCTTGGCGCATCATACGCCAGGATCGCACCCGTGACCGCCGTGCTACCTGCTGCCCCCGTCCTCCATCTCACTGGGCTCTTGGCGAAGACCGGAGGGATGATTGCGGGGGTCAACAAGACTGCCGCCGTTGTCATAGCGCTCGCTGCTGTCGGAGGGACATTGCTCATAACAACCGACAACCGTCCCGCTAAGCATGCCGCCAGTCCTCCAGCAAAGGTGGAGCAGTCAGTTTCCCCACAGCGGGAACGACAGCTTTCAACGGACGCGCCACAACAGAACATGGCGGGGCGCAATGAAGAGAGCGCATCAGAAGAGGCGCGGTTTGGCGGCTTGACGGCAGGTGCGCTCGAACAACCTGAGGCACCCTCGATATCGGGAACGATCCGGGATACAAATGGAAATCCGTTGGCGGGCGCTCGCATCGAAGCGCGCTTGGACCTGGATCTGTTCGAAGCCTTCTCCGCAGCTCCTAAGATTGCCTGCGCGACCAAGAGTGCTGATGATGGCAGCTACGTGCTCACGCCGTTGCCCGTTAAGAAGGATATGGTGATACTGATAACCCATCCGGATTGGGCGATCGGTGGAGGACGCGCGGAAGCCCTTGCAGAGAATGAACAGCGAGGCGATGGCGATTTTAAGCTTGATCATACGGAAACCGCATCCGGGATCGTCGTGGACGAGGACGGTCACCCGATCGAGGGAGCGCTTGTCACTGTGGGCGGAGCAGCCGACTCAGCTTACTATGACCCTCGGAGATATCCTCGCGCGCGGGCTCCCAGGCCGACATTCATTTTCGCGCGGTTCTGTGGTGGCCTTGCGAGCGTTGCCACGGATGCCGACGGCCGGTTCACGTTTACTCACCTGCCGAAAGGCAGCGTGATAACGTGGGTAACAGCACAGAAAACAGGTTACGGGCTGAACTATGCGTGGAGCAAGGAGAGCTGTGAGAAAGCGGAGCGTATCTTGAGAGCGGGGAAGGGAACATCTTGGCTCGGGCTGGAGTTCCCGATACCGTGTGACAATATCAACATTGCGCTGAAAAGGGCTGGGAGCATTACTGGACGTGTCGTCGAGGCCGCCACAGGACAGCCGATCGAGGATGTCCTGGTAACGCTGGAAGGCGACTTCCATTGTCCCCATCAGCCTTACATCTCTCCCTCGTTTGTGTTCTCCGCGCGCACAGATCCTTCCGGTTTCTATCGAATCGACAGTATTCCACCTACTACGGTAATTGCGAGGGCGAAACGGGGCAGCTCGGCCGGCGAGGCTCGCGAAGTATTCATACGTTCTGGCAAGGTCTCCGAAGAGATCGATTTCGAACTGGCACTCGCCGGCGCAATAGAAGGGATTGTTTACGACGCAGAATCGGGTCGTCCGATTCCTGATCAGATAATCCAGTCTTCCAAGAAGGGAGTCTGGGGCCGACTCCCCTCAGGACGTACCGACGCGACGGGCAAGTATCGCGTTGACGGTCTAGAGCAAGGAGAGTGGCAAGTGCGCCCCGGTTCTCATGAGTTGCACCTCGCAGAGTTCTATCATCCTGACGCCGACGAACGTTACGGCACTACCGTGACGGTTCGTGCAGGCCAGCTAACCCGTGACGTTGATCTCTATCTTGAAACGGTTGTGGAGGAAGTAGGCAAGGTAGCAGGCAAAGTGACGGATTTCGCTCGGCGACCAGTAGCCGGAGCGACGGTGTTGATCAGAGGAGGGTTGTCGCGTGCCGTCACCGATGAACGAGGCGAGTATAGTATTGCACGCATGAAACCAGGTCTGCACGAGCTCATCGCACTGGACCCCAAGAGCATGACATACGGCAGAGCGTTCTTGAACCTTGCGGCGGACGAGGAGGCGGCAGTCGATATTGAGGTGCAGGACAAAGCGGCAAGCATAAGTGGAACGGTTCTGGACCAGCAAGGACGGCCGGTGGACATTCTCTTCAAGATCAGCTTCGAGACAAAAATGGAAGGTGGTGAAGAGGTTAGATTTGAAACCCAGCCTGAAGAGAACGGCAGTTACAGCAGTGGGCCTTTGCCGCCCGGACATCACATGATCCGGGGTTTCACCAGCGGAGATGGATACAAGAGCGAGCCGCGCGAGGGGGTACGCGTCACGCTGTATGAGGGTGATCATGTGAGTGGCCCAGACTTTTTGGTCATGCCCATGACCGGTTTCCTCGCGGGAACGGTACTCTATCCTGATGGAACTCCGGTGTCAGGAAAGTACGTCTACGTCGGAGGGCGCGAAGGGGCAGCTCGAGACGTGACGGACGAGAACGGGCGTTTTCGTGTTGAGAAGATTGACGGTGACGACCTCTACGTCCAGGTTGGCCAGCCGGGCAGACGAGGCCGCGAGGGTGACCCCGAATGGCTCTTCATTACAGGATACACGGCAGGCACAGACAACGTGAGGGTTATTCTTCAGCCCCTTGGGATCCTGACGGGCCGAGTGATCGCTTCCGAAGATCAGGTCGTTGGGTCCGCGATAGACGTCGAGGGTGACCTTGGGTACCACGACTCAATACGGGCGAACGACGCTGCGTTCGAGTTACAGCTTCAGCCTGACGTGTACCGGATCACGATTCCGTACCTGTCTGAGCTTGGGCGCGACATTGCATACAATGTTATTGAGGATGTTGCTGTCGAGTCAGACATGGTTACAGACCTCGGCGAGATCGAAGTGGCATCCGAGGTTCCTGTCGACTGAATCCCTGCTCTCTCCCGCATCCTACGATGACGCTGGGGCGGTTCGCGAACCGCCCCTACCCTTTCCACCATCACCCCCCGTGGTGGGGCAGACATTCCTGTCTGCCACGTAGGGGCGGGTCTTAGACCCGCCCGCGGCCGACACGCAGGTCGGCCCTCCCAAAGACAGCCGCCCAAATCCTTGCATAATCTCCCGTCAAGTGCTAATATCACCGATGGGCAGCGGGAATGCGCGAGGTGGCTGTGGGGAATTGAACTAGCTGGAAAGGGCCTGATGCTCTCTCATCTGTTTCAGCCGAAGTCGGTAGCGGTCGTCGGCGCGTCGCGCGACGAGGAGAAAGCCGGCCACGCCGTTTTCAAGAACATCGTTCAGTACTCGTATCCCGGAACTGTTTACCCCGTCAACCCAAAAGCGGACGAGATTCTCGACGTTCGGTGTTATCCTTCGCTACCCGATGTTCCGGGCGACATCGACCTGGTTGTTTTCGTTATCCCTGCCAAGCTGATCGCCTCTATGATCGACCAATGCGTGCAGAAGAACGTCGGCGCTATCATTGTAATATCGGCCGGGTTTAAGGAGAGCGGCAGGGACGGCGCCAAACTCGAACGCGAACTCACCCAGAAGGTCACGGATGCGGGAATAACCATGCTCGGCCCGAACTGTCTCGGTCTGATAGACACAGCGTCGCAACTTAACGCATCGTTCGCGCGAGGGATGCCCGAACCGGGCAGCATCGGGTTCTTCTCGCAGTCCGGCGCGTTGTGCACGGCCATACTCGACTGGGCGCTGGGCGAGGGAATAGGTTTCTCGAAGTTCATCAGTCTCGGCAACAAGGCAGACATAGACGAGGTGGCGCTGCTCCAGTACCTCGGCGACGATCCGGCTACGAACGTCATTCTCGGCTATATCGAAGGTGTCAAGGACGGGCACGAGTTTATGCGCGTTGCGACAGAGGTCTCGAAGAAGAAACCTGTCGTACTCACGAAATCCGGCGGGACGGAAGCCGGAGCCCGAGCGGCCTCATCCCACACCGGTACGCTCGCGGGATCCGATAAGGCGATAAGCGCCGCGTTCTCCCAATCCGGCATCATCCGCGCCAAGACCATCGAGGAACTCTTCGATCTCGCAGTCGTGTTCACTACGGGACGCGTTCCGAAAGGACCCCGCCTGGCAATAGTCACCAACGCGGGCGGGCCGGGCATTATCGCGGCGGACGCCGTTGAACGGTCCGAGGTGCGCATGGCATCATTCGCGAAGGGCACGATCGACGAGCTGCGCGCGCACCTGCCGCCGGCCGCTGCGTTTTACAACCCGGTGGACGTCATCGGCGATGCAAACGCCGAGCGATACGGCAAAGGTCTCGAGGTCGTGCTCAAAGACCCGAACGTAGACGGCGTGCTGGTAATCCTCACCCCTCAAGCCATGAGCGACCCAAAGGAGACTGGACGCACTATAGCGGCGCTCGTAGATTCGGGCAAACCGGTAGTCGCCAGCTTCATGGGAGGAGAAGGTGTCAAGGGCGGTGTCGAGGCTATGAAAGCCGCCAAGATACCGAACTACCATTACCCGGAGCGTGCGGTAGCGGCGTTCGAGGCCCTTGTCAAATACGAGCAGTGGTGCAATGCTCCCGAGAAGAAGGTGAAGAAGTTCAAGGTCAATAAGAAAGTTGTCGAGAAGGCGTTCGCGCGAGCGCTCAAGGAGGGACGCCGCAGCCTCGGCGAAGCGGATACTCGCGACATTATCAGCGCGTACGGGTTCAACATCCCGAGCAACATACTCGCTCCGACGGCCGCCGAGGCGGTTAAAGCCGCCGAGACGGTCGGATTTCCCGTCGTGATGAAGGTCGCGTCGCGAGAGATCCTCCACAAGTCCGACATAGGCGGCGTGAAGGTCGGTGTTGCGAGTTCGGAGGAGGTCGAACGCACGTTCCTCGACATAACCGGCCGCGCGAGAAGGCTGATGCCCGAAGCTCGTATACAAGGCGTGATGGTGCAGGAGATGGTCTCCGGAGGTAAAGAGGTTATCCTTGGAATGACCAAGGACCCTCAGTTCGGCGCGATGCTCATGTTCGGTCTCGGCGGCATATACGTTGAGGTGCTCAAGGACGTCACGTTCCGGATCGCGCCCATCACCAAAGATGACGCGCACGAGATGGTGACCGGGATACGGTCGTACGCGCTGTTGAGCGGCGTCCGCGGCGAAAAACCTGTTGATATTCGGGCAATCGAGGACGGGCTGATGAGGTTGTCGCAGCTCGTTACCGATTTCCCTGAGATAGTTGAACTCGATATTAATCCGCTCGCGGTGTTCCCAAAGGGACGCGATGCTATTGCGATTGACGCCAGACTGACTATTGAGGGAGGAGATTAGAAAATGGTGCCGCTCTTTGTAGGTTCCACATCGGGATTTTCCGGCAAGAACGTCGTTTGCCTGGGTATGGGCAAGCGGTTCATCAACGATGGAGTCAAGATAGGCTACTTCAAGCCGGTTGGAGTCTTCCCTGCACAACACGAAGGCACGTTGACGGACGAGGATGTCGTGTTCTTCAAGGACGCGCTGAATCTGACCGACGCTCTGATTGACATCTGTCCGATAGTGCTCACCGACGGACTGCTGACCCGTGTGCTCACAGGGCAAGCTGTCGGCCTGTGCGAGAAGATGCTTGACGCATTCAACAAGGTGGCGGAAGGCAAGGACATGGTGCTCGTGAACGGCCTCGGGAGCCTGCATCATGGCGAGTTCATGGGGTGTGCGGGATTGAACTTGATAAACGCTACCGGCGCGAAAGTGATCCTGACGGACAGGTTCGAGTACCTGAACCTGTCAGTTGACGGTTTCCTGCAGGCTAAGGAGCTTCTCGGGGACAAGCTGATCGGGGTAATCGTCAACCGGATTGACCCGGGTAAGATTGATAAGGTGCGTGAGTTGGCCGTGCCGTTCCTTAAAGAGCGTGGCATATCGGTGCTCGGCATGATGTCGGAGGACCCGGTGCTCGGAGCTGTCACCGTGGGCGACCTGCGCGAAACGCTTGGCGGCGACCTCGTATGCGGTGAGGATAACCTGGACAGTCTTGTCGAGCGATTCTGTATCGGTGCGATGAATGTCGAGAGCGCGCTGCGCGTTTTCCGGCGCGTGCCCAAAAAGGCTGTCGTGACGGGCGGCGACCGTTCCGACATACAGCTGGCGGCTTTGGAGACGTCGACGCGGTGTCTCGTTCTGACTGGCGACCTCTATCCGAGCCAGCAGATCATCATTCGAGCCGAGGAATGCGGCGTCCCAATCATCGTCGTTCCTCTGGACACGCAGACAACAGTTGAGAAGTTCGAATCGATTCTCGGCGCGATGAGCATCCGCAATGAGAAGAAGGTTGCGCGCGCTGTGGCGCTGGTCGAACAGACGGTCGATTTCAAGACCATCTATTCAGCATTAGGCCTCAAGTAGAGCAGATTGGCGGAGAGTACAAGATGAACAAGAAAATCCTGAGAAAGTATGATATCAGGGGCATCGTCGGCGAGGATATAACCGAGGATGTTGCGCTGGAACTCGGCAAGAGTTTCGGCACTCATATGGTCCGGCAAGGTGCGAAACACGTGACCGCCGGCAGGGACGGGCGGTTAACCTCTGAGGCGTTCGAGGCCGTCATGATTGAAGGCATCCTCTCCACCGGCATCGACGTCACCGACATAGGGCTCTGCCCGGTACCGGTACTGTACTTCTCACTGTTCAACCTCGACGTGGACGGCGGCATTATGGTGACGGCAAGTCACAATCCACCCGAGTTCAACGGGTTTAAGGTGTGCCGGGACAAAAGCACCATCTTCGGCGACGAGATACAGGAGCTCGGGAGGATTGCGGATTCCGGCGAGTTCGCGAAGGGCAAAGGATCGCTCACGACCCACGACCTCGTGAAGGACTACAAGCAGTACCTCGAGGATAACATCCACATCCCCGGCGGGCTCAAAGTAGCGGTGGATGCGGGGAACGGCACGGCGGGGTTCGTCGTGGTGCCCGTGCTGAAAGCCCTCGGATGCGAGGTGACGCCGTTTTTCTGCGACGTGGACGGAAGGTTTCCGAACCACCACCCTGATCCTACCTTGCCGGAGAACCTGACCGAGCTGATCGACGCGGTGACGGGTTCTGATATACCTATCGGGCTGGCGTACGACGGCGATTCCGACCGCCTCGGCGTTATTGACGAGCACGGCGAGATAATCTGGGGCGACAGGTTGATGATCATTTTCTCAAGGGCGCTGCTCGAGGAGCATCCGGGCGCTACTATCATCGGCGAGGTGAAATGTTCCCAGCACATGTACAACGACATTGAGAAGCACGGCGGTAACGGTATCATGTGGAAGACCGGCCACTCGCTGATCAAGAGCAAGATGAAAGAGACGGGCGCGCTTCTCGCCGGCGAGATGAGCGGCCACCTCTTCTTCGCGGACAGGTACTTCGGGTACGACGACGCAATTTACGCCTCGCTCAGGCTGCTGGAAATACTTGCCAAGACCGGTAAGACCCCGTGCGAGCTTCTGGCCGACGTACCCAAGAGTTTCGTCACTCCCGAGATCAGGGCCGAGTGTACCGATGAGAAGAAGTTCGACATTGTCCAACGCGCAACGGACTTCTTCAAGTCCGAGTACGAGGTGAACGATGTTGATGGTGCGCGTGTAAAGTTCCCGCACGGGTGGGGGCTCGTCCGAGCGTCCAACACGCAGCCCGTATTGGTGTTGAGGTTCGAGGCGGATACCGAAGAGCATCTCGAGGAGATCAAGTCCCTGGTCGAATCGAAGGTGGCGGAGCTGAGTAAATGAGCAAAGCACACGACGTTCACGGAGCGATCCTGGCGGGTGGCAGGGGTACGCGGTTCTGGCCCAAGAGCAGGACCGACGTGCCGAAACAACTGTTGCCGATCATCGGCGATAAGGCGCTTATCAGGCAAACCTTCGAGCGCGTCTGCGATAACATCCCGCCGGAAAACATATGGATACTCACCAGCCGAGGTCTTCGCGGAAAGATGATGGCGGCACTGCCGGAGATACCGGCGGACCAGGTCATCGCCGAACCGTATTCGCGCAACACAGCCCCCGCGCTCGGGCTGGCTGCGCTGTTCATAAAGAAGAAGGCCGGGCCGTCGGCCGTTATGGCAAGCTTTCACGCGGACCACGTTATCGGGGACCGAGAGGGATTCCGTCGAACCGTAGCCGCCGCCATAGAAGCTGCGCGACAACCCAACGCCCTGGTCACTATCGGCATCAAACCGTCGTCACCTCATACCGGCTACGGATACATCGAGGTGGAGGGCGCGTTCGACCCCGCACCTTCAGACGAGATCCCCGTGCTCAAGGTGGAACGGTTTGTCGAGAAACCCGACCTCGAACGCGCGAAACAGTTCGTGAAAGAGGGTAATTACCTGTGGAATTCGGGTATATTTTTCTGGCGGATAGACTCGCTTCTCCAGGCGATAGACCGCTACATGCCGCTGCTCTATCGCGACTTGGAGATTATTGAGCAGGAGATCGGCACGCCCCTGGAGTCCGAGACAATAAAGGCGATATTCAACGAGATGGAACCGGTCGCCATAGACACCGGCGTGATGGAGCGCTCCGACACGGTGCTGACCGTCCCGGGCGATTTCGAATGGAACGATGTGGGGAGTTTCGCGACGCTCTATGACTACTGGGAACCGGACGAGAACGGCAACCGCATCCGTGGTAAGGCGATCACGCTGAAAAGCACCGGCCTTCTCGTCGACAGCCCCAAGAAGCTCGTCGCGGCGGTCGGTGTGGACGACCTCATCGTGATAGATACAGACAGCGCGCTCCTGATATGCAGCAAACGCGCCGCCCAGGATGTCGGCAAGATCGTTGACATACTCGAGAAACGCGGCGAGATCGAACACCTGTGAACGGTGGCACCCCTCAGCGCACCTCGGCCTGCCCCCCGAACCGGACTCACAGGGTAACCCGCCTACGGCACTGTGTCAGCACTTTTCATTCTCGAGAACCTGATTGATCAGCTCCCCATTCGTGGGACATAATACTTATAGGAAAACGTGTTGGATTATCCGTACTCGCTGGCGTGATCGCGATTTGTTCCCGAATTCAACGACTGGCGGTGTATTATGAGTAGAAGGTCTTGTGGAGGCAATGCGATGCCGGTCTCGGACGTTGCACTGATGAACAGGTGGATCGAGGAGTCGGACGGCGAGGCGTTTGCCGAGATCGTTTCCCGCCATTCCGCCATGGTCTACGGCACGTGCGTGCGTATCCTCCGCGATGCGGCCGAGGCGGAGGATGTCACCCAGGACTGTTTCATCAAGCTCGCTCGGGCGCGCCACTTCAAAGGCAGTTCGCTGGTAGGCCTGTTACATACAATGGCCACTCACCTCTCGCTGAACAGAGTTCGGGCGCAATCGCGTCGACGTGAACGCGAGATCGCTTTCGCACTGCGAGCCGAAAACCATGCAGAGATCGATTGGGAGGACGTGGGTCACCACATCGACGAGGCGATAGCGGAACTGCCGGAAAAACATCGACATCCGATCATCTGCCATTTCCTCGAGGGTCAAACGCACGAAGCCATAGCACGCTCGCTCGGCGTGGACGAATCTACCGTCAGGTACCGCATCAAGAAAGGCATTGAACAGACTCGGAGGTTCCTGAAGCGCCGAGGCATACCTGTGGGTGCCGCCGCGCTAACCGCCATGTTAGGGGCCCAGATGGCTGAGTCCACGGTTCTCCCTCCGGCCCTGACGACGGCTTTAGGCAAATTGGCACTTGCCGGGAGACCGGACTTCGTAGCGACGGCCACGGCTGGCCTGGTCGGTACATCGAAACTCGCTGTCATTGGAGGGACTATCCTCATGTGGAAGAAGATATCGCTGATAGTCGGAGCCGTTGCCCTCGTAACTGGGACCTCGTACTACGCCCACCGTTCGAGAAAGCAAGCCCCTGCCCCGCTCTCTCAGGTACCGTCCTCTCCTGTGGACAAACCCGGGCAGGGCCAGCAGGCAGCGCCTTCTAGGGATGCCGAAAGTGAAGACGTTCGCTCGCTTGACCGACCGGCCATTCCTCCCGAGCAGTTGGTAGCCGTCCTCAAGAAACTCCTCGATGCCGCCCGGAGCAGACAGGCTACCGCCGGCGAGTCATCTGGAGGCAACGAGTTCCCACCATACACATCGAAGGACATCCCGCCCGAGAACGGCGCCCACTACTTCCTTTTGGCCGCGGAGCTTCTCCCTGACATGGACATGGAAATGTTGCGCGCCAAGTGGGAGAAGCTTCGGGCGAGCGGTTTCCCGTATGACCCGGAGTTTGAAGCGATGCTCGAGAAGTTCCAGGACGCGTTCGATGCCATCCGCACCGGACTGGACGTAGGCAATGCCGAGATGCCGCCTCCCCAAAGCCTCTCTCACATTACAACATTCCCTCTGGCCAAGTTCAGAGAGTTGGCGCGCGTTATGAGCATGGAGGCGCAGTATTATGCCGCGTACGGCGATTATGGGGCCGCATTTGACGATTACACCACCGTGTGCAATTTCGCCAGCGAGTCCTCGCGCGGAGGTGTGCTCATTTCGGGGCTGGTCGGCTTCGCGATGGGCAATGTTGCAACGGAATCGCTCAGAGAGACGCTGACGTGGGGAGGTGTCGAATCTGAGGACTATCGATTCGTTATCGAGCAAATGCAGATGCTGGAAACGCACATGCTCACGACCTGGGAGGTCATGGAAACTGAAGTGAGCCTGGTTACCTCATGGGTAGAGAGGGACTTGGAGGCGGGTGTCGACGTTCGCGGCATGCTTCTGACAGACCACCCGCATCTGCGTGAAGAGTTGGACACCGTGAGCGATGAACAACTTGAATCGATGCTTAGGGATACTTTGCGGGGAGACTACCAAGACCTAGTCGATTATTTTGCATTGTCCTATTACGAAGCCCAGACGCTTGACGCCGCCGCATTCCTGAGCGAGAACCCCCTGAGCCGGGATCTCCTGCCCGCCATGACAGCTATACCCGCGCAGGAGGCCGCGGCGCGCGCACAAGTCCGAGGTACCATGCTCTCCGCCGCCATCGAACTCTACAGCGCGGAGAACACCGCCTACCCTGCGTCGCTCGGCGACCTGGTACCCAACTACTTGTCAGAGATGCCTGAAGATCCGTTCTCGGGCGACCCGTTCGAATATGAGCTCACGGAATGGGGTTACGTACTTTACAGCGTCGGTCCCGATATGCAGGATGACGGCGGCTCGCCTCTCGGGGGCGGCGTATTCGCCGACCGGATGGGCGACATTCTCATCCAGGACGAGTGAGGTCTCTAAGAACGAAACCACTCCAAATTGCAGTTTTCGCGAAAAGAACGCGGGTTGAAACCCGTGCCACCGCGTCTGTCGCGGAATCCGGGGCCGCAAGCCGCCCGGGTTTGCAGCAAGACGTCCGCCCTACCCTAAGTTGGCCGCACTCTCATCAACACTCCATTCAGCAATCGGAAAGGTCCTGCGTTTTTCCCGCGGAAGAACGGGTCAAGCCCCAAATCTGCGCATAGCCTTTACAAGATGGTTGCCGGATGGTATTATTCTGGCGCCGGGGCGGCGGAGATCCATAACAAGGGGGGTACCGATATGTCTCAGTCACCTAAGGCAGGAACGTTCAAGACCAATCCGTCGATCGTGCTTCTCGTTGTAGCTGGTTTCGCTGCTCTGTTGCTCCAGGGCTGCGTCTTAGTGCCTTTCGAGAATGTCACTACGGGCGCAGCTATATACGGCAAGCGCGAGGTGATATCGATCAACCTCGAGAGGACGCCTGATTCATGGGGTGAGCATGAAACTGGTCGGTACGGAGGTGGTGACTCGCCCACCATCGTAACCTACGAACGACATGAAGTGAGGGTCCCTCAGTATTACTATAGTGTCGCGATCCGAAACATGCAGACAAACGAAGAAGTCCGTCTTTGTGGCGGGGATACCAGTTTGGGGTACAGCTCCTCTGTGAGTATCTACCCGTTGGCGCAAAAGCCACCGCCGCCGCCGGACGAGGTGACCTATATTGAGCTGGATCCCCTCGCTGAATGGGGCCCCACACGCTGTTACCACGACGTGCCTCCTGGCTCTTATCTCGTAGTAGTCAGGTGGTCTCGGCCAAACGGCTCCTGGCACGAGGAGCAATGGCCTAGGGGGAATATAATGACAACGACAACCCCGTTCACGGTGGAATGACGAAAACCTGATCATGCTCGGCTGCAACGTGCCGTTATGCGCGCTCAGGCGGCCCTCGAAATTCTTGTCTACCGCGATCACGGAGTACATCCCCTATATTCGCTAACGTGCCTAAGACGGATCGACCCCGTACCCGGCCTGTTTGTGCGGAATTTGTGAAGGTCCACCCGGAGGCCCTTATGCCGCAACGGTCGCGCTGTTTCATCCAGAAATATCGCCCCACCTCATTTTGGCGGCACTCTCATCAGCACTCCATCCGGCAATCGGAAAAACGGCCACTTTTTTGTCTGGAAATATCCGTTGCATTGTGCTAGAATCCGGTTCAATGTGGGGTTTGGATTTCCTCAAAGGGGCGTTCCACTAGCTAGAACTGTGACTGTTCATGGGCAAGAGCAGACCGAATGTGCTTGCGGTTATACCGGCGAGGTACGCGTCTACGCGTCTTCCCGGCAAGGTGCTGATGGAGGTCGCCGGCAAGCCTGTCGTTCAGCACGTGTACGAGAGAACGTGTCAGGCCCGGCTTGTGGACGACTGTGTCGTCGCCACGGACGACGAACGCGTGGTTGAAGCGCTGAAACCGTTCGGGTCGAACGTCGTCATGACAAGGCCGGACCATCCGTCAGGTACAGATAGGATCGCCGAGGTGGCTGCATCGGCGAGCGCAGAGATCATAGTGAACGTCCAGGGAGACGAGGCGACAATCGAGCCTGCAACGATAGACCAGGCGATACAGCCGCTCTTGGATGACCCCGCCGTCGTGATGGCCACGTTGAAACACAGGATCAGCGACCCGGAAGAGATCGACGACCCGAACGTGGTCAAGGTTGTCACCGACAAGAACAACCGCGCCCTGTATTTCTCCCGCGCGCCGATACCGGCGATTCGCGATGCCGCCGATAAGGAAGCGCGCGGGTGGTGCTACTATAAACATATCGGATTGTACGTGTACCGGCGCGAGTTCCTGCTCGCTTACGCCAAGATGGAGCCGACTCCGCTGGAGAAGTTGGAGAAACTCGAACAGTTGCGCGCGTTGGAAAACGGGATCGAGATAGTCGTTGCCGAGACGCAGACCGATTCCATCGGGGTTGACTCGATGGAATCGTTTGAGCGAGTGAAACGTCTGCTCGAAGGATCGTAGGGGCGGTTCGCGAACCGCCCATACAGTGATTGGGAATGTCCAGGAATGCGGAGGGGAGGTATTACATGCCAAAGTTCATATTCGTCACGGGGGGAGTTGTCTCGTCGGTCGGCAAAGGTATAGCCTCGGCGTCGCTTGGATGCCTGCTCGAAAGCAGAGGGCTGAAGATTACGCTCGCCAAGTTCGACCCGTATATCAACGTTGACCCCGGCACGATGAATCCCTATCAGCACGGCGAGGTGTACGTGCTCGACGACGGCGCCGAGACCGACCTCGACCTCGGTCACTACGAACGGTTCACATCGGCGGTGCTATCACAGAAGCATAACGTCACAACCGGCGGCGTCTACGATACGGTGATACGCAAGGAGCGGATGGGCGAGTACCTCGGCGGTACCGTGCAGGTTGTGCCTCATATAACCGACGAGATAAAGTCGCGGATCCACGAGGTTGCCGGCGAGCCGGATCTCGACGTGGTGATAGTGGAAATAGGCGGCACAGTGGGCGACATAGAAGGGCTGCCCTTCCTGGAGGCTATCCGCCAGTTCAGTCGCGACGTCGGCCGCAAGAACGTTATATACATGCACCTTACACTCATCCCATACATAAGGGCCGCACACGAGATCAAGACCAAACCCACCCAGCACAGCGTTCGGGCCCTGCGCGATATAGGTATTCAACCTGATGTGCTGCTCTGCCGCACTGAGCACCGTTTGACCCCGGAACTGAAATCCAAGATATCGCTTTTCTGCGACGTTGAGCTTGACGCCGTAATCGAGGCGCGCGACGTGGATCCGGAGTACAGGATACCGACGATGCTGAGCGAGGGCGGCCTCGACGATATCGTCCTGAAGCTCCTCGACATCAAAGCGCGGAAAAGGGACTTGAAGGCGTGGGAGAAGATGCTCAACCGGATCGAGAACCCCTCGAAAAGCGTCACGGTATGCGCTGTCGGCAAGTACGTTGAACTCAGGTCTGCCTACAAGAGCATTAACGAGGGATTTGTACACGGTGGCGTAGGGAACGACGCGCGCGTGAACGTTCTCTGGGTCGACGCGGAAGACCTGGAAGGCGACGACGGGTACGGTCCGCTTGAAGAAGCCAGCGGCATACTCGTCGCGCCCGGGTTCGGCCAGCGCGGTATCGAGGGCAAGATCAAGGCGGCGAAGTTCGCGCGTGAGACAAAGAGACCTTTCCTCGGCATCTGTCTGGGAATGCAATGCGCGGTGATCGAGTTCGCCAGGAACGTGTGCGGACTCGAGAAAGCCAACAGTACCGAGTTCGAGCCAATGACGCCCCATCCGGTCATATCGCTCTTGACCGAACAGGCCGGTGTCTCGCACGTCGGCGGGACTCTGCGGCGCGGCGCGTACCCGTGCGAGCTTGTCCCCGGGACGTTTGCGGCAAAAGCCTACGGCGAAAAGATGATATCCGAACGGCACAGGCACCGATGGGAGTTCAACGTCAATTACAAAAAGCAGTTCACCGACGCGGGACTTGTGATAAGCGGTGTCCAGCCCGAGCGTGAACTGGTGGAGATCATCGAGCTAGCCGACCATCCGTGGTTCGTCGGATCGCAGTTCCATCCTGAGTTCAAGAGTCGCCCGACACGTCCCCACCCGCTGTTCAGCGGATTCATCCGGGCATCTCTCGAGAACCAGCGCTGACCCTGTCCTGCTCAGCAAGCGGGCTCGCTCCCGTAGAGACGTCCCGCCTGCCCGCCGGAGGCATGGGTAGGGCGTCTCTGTTCTCCTGGTGCGGGCTAAAGCCTTCTTGGGAAGCGACGCTAAAGCGCCCTTCACTTGTTTTTCCCTTCTGTTTCACCCCTGCTGAAGCAGGGTGCAAAGAAGAGCCGGCTGAAGCCCGGCTAACAGCAGACACCGCGGCTTAGTGAAATGATCCGCAGCATACGCATTGGCACCGTAGAGAAGTCCCGTGAAAGAGACACAACCAAAGGTAGGGCGGGCATCCTGCCCGCCATTGGCGAAAACCCGCCTGCCTTGGTTTTGTCGGGCAAGATGCCCGACCTACCGACAAAAAGGTAAGGGGCGGGAATTCCCGTCGAAGCCTCGCCGTGGACAGCCTCTCCTCTAAAGAAGACATTGATTGCGGATGGGCTGCGGCGGAAAAGACAATTGCCAGTGTCCGATTTCCTGTTGACGCCCGCGGCGGCCTGAGTGACCGCCGCCGGCGCTTAGTACTGCACGTAAGGGGAGGAAGCGCTATTTCTCTTTTAGCGCCTGTGCAGTTTTTACCAGGTTGATGAACTCGGCGCGATACCCTTCTCGGTCCGTACCCTTACCGGCCTGTGCCAGTTCGATCACAAGGTCAAACGATGTATCGCCCATGTAGTCGGAATCGCGCAGGAGCATACCGAAACCTGCCACGGCGGCGGCGAACTTGAACTCCGTTGACGCTTGCTCGATGCCGGCTTTGCTATCGCCTACGGGTGATTCAACCATCGTGCTGGTATCCCCATCCGGCGCCTTGTAACGCAATCTGACGTTCATCAGGTCGTCGCTCTTGACCACGGTGTCCGGCAGTTCCGGCGGCTGCTGGTACTTCAGCGTATCGACGCCCGGCAGCATGCCGCCCTTGCCTCTCGGCACAACCTCGTACAGCGCCGTCACAGTGTGGCCGGCGCCTATCTCGCCGGCATCCTTCCGGTCGTCAGCGAAATCGCGGTCGGCAAGTACCCGGTTCTCGTACCCTATGAGCCGGTACGCATCCACTTTGCCCGGGTTAAACTCGATCTGTATCTTGACGTCCTTGGCGATGGTGAAGAAAGTGCCGCCGACCTGCTCCATGAGCACCTTCCGGGCCTCGTTGAACGAGTCGATGTACGCGTAATGCCCGTTACCCTTATCGGCTAGGGCTTCCAGGTTGGCGTCCTTCAGGTTGCCTGTACCGAAACCGAGCACCGTGAGGAACACACCGGTCTTGGCGCGATCCTGGATGAGGTCGATCAGCTCCGACCGTTCCGTAACGCCCACGTTGAAATCGCCGTCGGTGGCCAGGATGACCCGGTTGATGCCGTCCTTGACAAAGTTGTCCGAGGCGATATCGTACGCCATCTCGATGCCCGCCGCACCGTTCGTGGATCCGTCGGCATGAAGACCGCGAATGGCTTTCAGGATGGTCTGCCTCTTCGCAGCCGGCGTCGACTTGAGCACACGCCGCGCGTCGTCCCTGTACGTGACGATCGCCACGTTATCGTTCCTGGCCAGCTTCTTAGTCAGAAGCTCCATGCCGCTCTTGAGCAGCGGCAACTTGTTCTGGTCCTTCATCGACCCGGAAACGTCGAGCAGGAAGACCAGGTTGGCCGCAGGCCGGTCGTCCATCATGATATCTTTGCCCTTGATTCCGACCCGTGCAAGCTTGTGTTCCGCCTTCCACGGACACGCCGCCACCTCGACGTTTACGGAGAACGGCGTCTTGCCGCGCGGTTGCGGATAGTCGTACGCGAAGTAGTTCACCATCTCCTCGATACGCACCGCCTGTTTCGGCGGGAGCTGGCCCCGCGTCAGGAACCGCCGGATATTCGTGTACGACGCCGTATCAACGTCTATGGAGAAGGTCGAGAGAGGCGCGTCGGCAACTCGACGGAACGGGTTGTCCACTATGTACTCGTAGGTCTCCGCGCTGGGCCGTTCCTGCCGACCTCTGTGGACCTGCTCATCTTCCTGCGGTATCTCATAGAAGAACCGCTTTCCCAACTGCTCTTCCTCCGACTCCCTTCGAGCCAGCACCATGGGACGTTCTCCCCAGATGTCTACTTCTTGCTGCTCAATAACTGCTGACACTCCTTCTGACACTCGTTCTCCACCAGCACTAACCAGAAGGTCACCGGGCCTACCGCCCACACCGGCGTCGGGCACTGTTATGCGGAACGGTGCAATACCGTTCACATCGCCGTCTATGGGAATATACCCCTTCTGCCCGGCTTGCCGAACACTGCGTCTGCCACCCGTGCGGCCCATACCGGCGGATCTCCCCTGAGCGTCGAAGAGCTGACCTGTGACCGGAACGTCGCCGACAGAGGCCTGCGGCTCTTTCGCCGAAGCAAGCAGTTCAGCAGGGCGCTCAAAGGTTTCGGCTTTCTTCTCGTTTCCGAGAGCCACCGGCGTGCCGACAAACAGCGGTCTTGACTTCTCGATCTGCACCGGTCCCAGCTCTGGGCCGGGACTTTGAGTTTTAACATCAGGCACGCCAGCTTGAATCCCGTCGGAGTCACCGTCTACCACTGTCTGCAGACGGCTAAAGAAGGCTGCCTGCTCGCTCGGTTCTGCCGGGCGGCTGGGTTGGGCCGGCGCGGACTGGCTCAACAATCTGGTTGTCTCTGTCGTACCACCGCGCGCAGCAGGTGTGTCAACGGCATAGCCGAGATTCCTGAGCTTCTCCCGGTCGAGTTCCCTCACTCCCTCACCCTTCGCTACACTTTCCGGCTCTACCATGGCCAATTCTGTGCGCTCGGCTGCATCCTCCTCGGCCGAATCCACTGCCAGCGGTATCCCCGTGACTACACCATGCGCGGGCGCTCCTCTCGCGTCCGAAGCGTCCGATAGGGCCAGCATGTCCCGGAGCTTCTCGTCGACTTTTTCGGAATCCACAGGCTTTCCCGATGCGGGCTGGAGATCAGCTATCACCGGCGACTGAACCGCAGGCCCGATCTCCTCGCGCGACAGAGGTTTCGTGCGAACATTCAACCGGTCCATCTCCGCGACGCCTCTGGACGCCTCGAGCTTATCCTCTACGGCGGTCCCAACCTCAGGTTTCAGAGACGGCTCTGGCAAAGACACATCTCTGCCCGCCCTCGGTGTATCTTCGGTAAGCATGGCGATCTCGGGGCCGGTCGCGCGCCGCTCCTGTAAGACGTGCGTCCTGTATACCACTCCTGCAAAAGCGAGTAGGCACGCCGTCGCGCTCGCCACCAAGACGAAGAACCGGTTGAACCGGGGCACGGCCCGGCGGCCCGACCATCCCAAAATGGTCGCCCGCTGTTCCGGACTGAGCGCCGGGCTCGGTTCCTGCCCGAGTTCCTCTGTCAGAATGTCCGCCATTTGACGGATCTCCGCCACGACCTTGCGTGCCGCTGCGTTCTTGGCCAGTTCGGCATCGACTTCCGCGCGTTCGCGGTCGCTGAGCTCGCCCAACACGTATGCGGTCAATCTTGGATCGTCCCAATCATATCGTTTTCTCATGATAGGCTCCCTCCTGTTTCCTGTACCAAATCCGATTCGGTCAGGAGCCGCTGCCTAAGGTTCTTGATTGCAGTGTGGATAAGAAACCCCACGTTCGACACCGAATGGCCCGTAATTCGGCTGATTTCCTTGTACGACATACCGTTCTGGAACCTGAGCCGGATCACCTCCTGCTGGTTGTTGGAGAGGGTTTCGAGCTGGCGCACCACCCGGCCTGTAGTCTCCCGACGCTCGGCCACGGCTGACGGGCTCGGGTCGCGGCTGGCGACCTGCGTTTCCTGAGCTTCGGTTAGTTGGCTCATGCGCCGCTCCTTTCTCACCACGTCCAGAGCGCGGTTACGGCAAACCGTGAAGAGCCACTCGCCCACGTGGTCCTCGAGACGCGCCCGTTCCGCCTTGCACAGGCGGAGGAAGGTGTCCTGCACCACGTCCCGGGCCTGTTCCAGGTCGCCGGTAATCCGCGCGGCGTAGCGAATAAGCGAGCCCTCGTACCGGTCGAGCGCCGTACGGAGCCACTTCTCATAGGCCGCATCAACTGTCGTCATAGCACTTTCCTTGTGGATTCCACGTGCTCTTCACTCTGTATAACGTACAACCCGACGATTTATTAGACATCGTGGCGAATTCTACACCAACAGGGCATAGGGACACAAAGTGAGGGCGGTGAGGTAGAACGGTCGTCATTGCGAGGAGTCCGCCACGCCTTTGGCGCGGACGACGCGGCAATCTCGTCTAGACGCCTCAAATCGGGATCGCCGCGATATGGGTGAACAGGACTTTGTAGGGGCGGGTCTCAGACCCGCCCGCGCGGCAGGGCTGGAAGTACTGGTTATCCGGGGCCAAGTCCCCGCTTTTCACACCACCGCGGTCGACGCGCAATATCGCTCAACGACGGTGCACGAACTGCCCCTACCTCTCACTGACGAACCAGACGTCGACCTCGCGCCGTTCTTTCGTGAACGTCAGCGAGGTTTGCCGGGCCAGGTTCGCGACGACCATGTCGAGCTTTCTCGACCGCTCTGGCTCCAGTAGTTTGCGGAGCCTGCTGGATCGGTGGTTGCCCCAGGAAAGCTCGAAATCATCCGGCATTTCGGTCTCGTTGATAATCGGCATACTCACCCTGTTACCCACCCAACGCAAGAACTTTGTGAGGGTTCCTGTGCCCCCGCCAGCTCCCTCATCCGGGTCGAGCTTGTCCGCGAAAATGTGGACGGAGGTGTCGTTATAGGCGTTTGGCTCGGGGTGGAATTCGTATTTGCCGTCGGCAACGATAACATCTCGTTGGACCGAACGCTCTTCAAATCGGACAGGCAGGCCGAGATCGTTCGCTACGATCTGCTCCAAAGCGCTCAATTTCGCCCTCATCGGAGCGCCTGGCCGCACGATCCAGTCGCCCGGAAGTTGGAGAGAAAGGATTTTCTGGGGCCCCTCATACTCGAAGCTCTCTAGCCCGAGGGTACGATGAAGGACGGCCTGCAGCGATAGATTGTCGGTGAACCCCATCCCCCAATTCGTCAGCTTCTTGTCCCAGTGAAAGGTAAAATAATCAGGTCCTCCCGGAATCACTTCCGCCTGAACGCTATGCTCGTGACGGTAGAAATCCATCCGTTCAGGGATGAAAGGTGGCGGGATTCGGCGAAGCACCTCATCATCTTCCAGACGGTACACCGAATCGAACCTCTTTCTCCAGGGCGGTGGAGGGTAATCACCTTGTTGCGGATCATAAATCTCGCAGTCCGGAAGAGCCGCCCGCAACGCCACAAGCAAATCCTCGTAGACTTGCTCCCCCGAGACGAGTAGCCGCTTCAGGGACTTCATCTTCGTCAACGAAGCGATGCTCGCTTCAGTGATTTTGGCGTCATGAATCTGGACGAATTCTAGCGCGGGTAGACCACTCAGATGGGCGAGTGCTTCGTCGCCAACACCAGTGAGGTACATATGCCAAATGTGTTTCAGCCCTTCCAAGTGAACCATACCAGCATCGGTAATCTGAGTGCGTCCCACGTAGAGTGCCTTGAGGTTGCCAAGATCCGACAGATAGGCCAGTCCCTCATCCGTGATGGGATTATCATTGATCGAGACGATTTCAAGGGAGGCCAGGTTTTGCAGATGCGTGAGACCTTCATCGGTTATGTTATTACCGTCCAGAAGGATGCTCTTGAGTTTAGTAAGACCCTTAAGGTGCGCCAGCCCGTCATCGCTGATTGCCGTTCGGCGCAACTGCAGTCCCTCTAGTCCGGCCATGTTCTTCAGGTACTCCAAGCCATGGTCCGAGATCGCACAGTTGTTCAGCGCGAGAAATGTGAGATTACGGAGATCTTGAAGGTGCTTCAACCCCTCATCACCGATTCCCGTACTCCATAAGGCGAGAGATTTCAGCGAACTCAGTTTCCCTATATGCCGCAAGCTTTCGTCGGTCAACTGGTGGTCACCCAGGCGGAGCACTTCCAGTTTGGTCATCCCCGTCAAGTAGCTGAAATCCTCGCAGTTGAACCTCGCATTCTGCAGGTTCAGCGCTCTCAGACCCGTCAGGTTCGCGAGCGGTGCAAGTGAGCCAACCTTCGTCTTCTTAAACCAGAAGCCGACCATTTGCAGGTCGTCCGGGCGCAACTTTGCGAGTGGCGAAAGATCCTGCGCCGCTTCCTCGCTGACCTCCAGCTTGAGCTCCTTGCCCTTTGGGACGGCAACTCTGCCCCGCGCTTCCCCGAGTTCCTCCACGTCCATGTACCAGTCCTCAGCACCAGGATCGCGAACGTAAAGCGTGCCCATCGACCGAGCCTCGGGGAATTGTACGATTCGGCGGTCCCTCTTGGCCTCCTCGTGGGTCAGCTCATCGCGCCCTCCGCGAGGCGGACCACTCGACGCGTTCTCGCTGCTGCTGTCGGAAACCGTGCGCGTTAGGGACTCCCCGGCCGGCTGAAGGATGATGTCTTCCAACTCCTCGATCCCCGGCTCGGAGAGCAGGCCAAGGCTTACTCCCTCCGACGCATATTCGTCAGCCGACACACCCATGCGGTACTCATATCCGAGAGGGAGTGCCTTAAGAGCGAAGCGCCCGTCGCGATCGGCCGGCGGCCAGACCGTAAGGCCGAAACCTGCACCGTAGGTCTTTGTCCTCACGCTCGCTCTCACACCAGCGCCCGCCATCGGATTGCCCTGCGGGTCGGTCACGCGCCCGGTGACTGTGACTGCTGGAGTAAGGGTGATATCGATTGGCTTGCTGTAGTCGCCCAGTTTCACGGCGGCCGCGAGATTCCGCTCGGGATCCCGAGCGAACAGGTTCAAGATCCAGCGATCCTGGGAGCCTCGAGAAGGGCCGGCGAGCTCGAATTCTCCATTCTCATCGGTCTCAGCCGGATGTCCCCCATGCGGCAACGGCAGAACCAGCGCTCCGACCGCAGGTTTGCCTGACTCGTCACGTACCACTCCGGTGATTGGGATTCCCCAATCTTCCGGCTCAATTCTGACGCCTTCGACGGCGGTGTCGCTCGATCTCGCACCCGTAGGTCTTCCTGCCGCTGCGGTTGCCTCGTAAAGCTGCTTGATCTC
>CBFDCQ010000037.1:0-30415 GCA_965603355.1 uncultured bacterium | reverse complement strand
CGGATACCGTTGACCTGGACGGCACGGTCACCGATGACGGCCTGCCCGACCCGCCGGCCGCGTTCACGACCCTGTGGAGCGTGACGAGCGGTCCGGGGACGGTCACCTTCGGAGATGACACGCAGGTCGACACCACCGCCCAGTTCTCCACCGACGGTGTCTACGTGCTGCGCCTGACGGCGGACGACAGCAACCTCACGGGCTCCGACGAAGTGACGATCACCGTCATGGGTAACCGCGTCATATACGAGGAGTTCACCGAGGCTAAACGACCGAGCAACGTACAGGACATCACGCTCTCGATTCCCCCGGGGACCAGCGAGGGCGACCTGCTGATTGCGGTGGTCGTCACGGACGATAACGAAACGCTCTCCGCGCCTGCGGGCGAAGGCTGGTCTGAGATTGACCAGGACGTCGGCTACTGGAGCGTTACTATGGGCGTGTGGTGGAAGCTCGCGGACGCTTCGGAGTCGCCCACGCATCAGTTCACCTGGGGTTCAATCGAGGAGGCTTACGGATGGATGATGCGGTTCACCGGCCACGACCAGGCCGACCCAATAAACGCGGCGCAGGTACTGGGCGGAGATGCCAATCCGTCGCCACCAAGTCCTGCAGTAACCACAACCGTGGCCAACACGATGATCCTGCGTATTGGCGGTTTTGACGATGATGATATCAACGTGGATGATACGGGGCTTACCGATCACACAGACATTACCATGGACAAGAGCAGCAATGGCAATGGCACGTGCTCCGGTGGCGCAGCATATAAACAGCAGGATGCTATCGGGGACAGCGGCGCGTCAAGCTTCTTACTGACCGGATGGGAGCAGTACAGGACCATCACGATCGCGATCGCGCCGAATGCAGGAGGATAAATGAGTTGAAGGCGACAGAGCGGTACGAGACAGGCAGACTGATACGCCTGACAGATAGGCAGGGAGCAGGACACTAGCATGGCACTGCGAAAAGGTTACTCACCGATAGGGCTCGACCTTGGCGAGACGGGCGCCAAAATGGTTCAGTTGCGCGCCGGCGGAAGAGGAGAGTGGAAGCTTCACGCTGCCGGGCGCGTAGCGTGTCCGTCGTGTGGCGAGGATGACAGTGAGCAGGACGGTCACGCCCGCCTCTCGGCCATAACGCGAATGCTCGAAGAACAGCATTTTGCCGGGCGGAACGTGGCTACTGTTCTGCGACGCACGGACGTGCTGATACGCCCGATCCATCTGCCGGCCACCATTGACGAGAACGACAAGGAGGCCGTGTGGAGCGCGGTCCAGGAGGAAGCGAGACGTTACCTGCCGTACCCTCCCGAAAACGCTGTGCTCGATTTTCTGACTGTCGGAAAGGTACGCGACGAGGAGGAGGAAAAGCTGGAGGTACTCCTCATATCCGCTCCGAAAGAGAAGGTCGGTGAGCACATATCACTGCTTGAATCCGCCGGCTTGCGCTGCGTTTGCATAGATATCGTACCCTGCTCTGTGTTGAGGACAGCAGAGCATATGCTCCGAGACAACCGCGACGAAGTTGTCGTTACCGTCGAAATGGGGGAGCGCGATACCATTGTCAGCGTGTCACGTTCGGGTCAGCTGCTGTTCAGCAGGAGCGTCAAGACGGGCGGCGGGACTCTCACGGATGCAATCTGCGAGAAGCTCGGGCTCACCCGGGACAAAGCCGAAATGTTCAAGCGCAACCACGGCATTGACCATCGCAGAACGGTGAGTGCGGATTTCTCGGACGGAACGAGAATCTCCCCGAAGGACATGCCCGCAGTCCTTTACGAGCTGTGTCAGGAAGAGCTCAGTCATATTGCATCAGAGGTAAAGCGCTCCGTGGAATACTTTGTGGCGCAATTCAGCAGGGCCAGGGTTGACCGGGGACTCCTTTTCGGAGGAGGCGCGAACCTGAAAGGGCTTCCGGATTTCTTGCACGATAGAACCGGCCTCGAAGTTCAGGTGGGTGACCCGTTTATGTCCGTCAACACCGATAACGGCGACCTCGAGGAACGCCTCGGCGGAAACTGGGCCTCGTTTGCCGTTGCGCTCGGGCTGGCACTGCGGAGGGGATGAGGAAATGGATTACGTAAACCTGCTTCCGGATAACTTGATCAAGCGAGTGGCCAGACACGCGAGGTGTATGCGCTGGTTTTTCATTGGAGTTGGAGTCGTCGTGCTGATCCTCGCGTATTCCCTCACTATCAGGCAAAACGTCGCCACAGCCAGGGATGAGTTAGCGATTCTGGAAGGGCAAGTTGCAGAAAAGCAGGCGCTCACTGAGGCGCTTATGTTACTGCAGGAGGATCTCGAGCGTGCCGCCCAAAAGCGCAGCACGGCGAACGAGCTGACTGAACAGCCGGATTGGGCACACGTCCTGGCGGATATCGCCGAGGCGGCACAACGCAATGCGTGGCTTGAACAACTCACGTTCACCAAAGTAAAGGTCCGCCCCAACCCGAAAGACGGTGAGAATGCAGGGAGGGAAGAGGAGCAGGATATCATTGAGATCAGTTTTAGGGCGGAGGGGCATGCCCCTTCGAACTTTGAGCTGGCGAACTTCATGGCAAGGCTTGAGCGATCCGCGCTTTTCGACGACGTTGAGCTGAACTACTCGGAACTGAGAAAGGCAGACCCCGGAGCGCCGAGCGTGATGAGATTCGAGATCGAGGGTAAGCTTTTGTGATACCGGCGGACACGCCGGGACTAAGAGGTGCCGCGATGAGACCTGTGAGGGAACGCAGATTTGGCGCATTCGACGCGATGTGCGCCGCAGGGATAGTCCTAGTAGCGTTTCTCGCATACGTGGGGGTGTGTCGCGCGAACTCCAGGGAGTTCGTGCAGTTGGCCGTGCGCACTAATGAAGCCGCCGCGGAGGCGGCGCAATTAGACGAAGTGCGGGCAGCGCTCGAAACGGCGGAGACGCGCACGGAGAAGGTGAAGGCGCGGCTGGCGCTTCTGCACAAGAGAATACCGGACGACCTCGACATGGACGGTTTTCTCAGAGAGATCAATGAGGTTGCAACGCAAAACAACGTGCTTATTGTCAACGTGCGACCAGGCGAGGTCAGTGAGCAAGATTCGTATCGGCAAGCGCCGGTCGCTGTTGATGCGACGGGGCGATTCAAGAACGTCTATACGTTCATCAACGCACTGCGCGTGATGCCGCGTCTTACTAATATTGAAGGGATTAAGATCGAGGTGGACGAAGACAGGTTGTGTCGCATCTCGCTAACACTGAGCATCTATGCATATAGGGACAACAGCGATGAGATCCAAGAATAAAAAGAAGAAGCGTGTACTTCCGGCTAAGCTGCAGATACCGCTCGCCATTGTCCTGGGAATCGCGTTCATATTCCTGCTGAATGCCAGATTGAAGGGTCGCGGAACCGCTCAGGGTGCACCGGTCCCGACCGTGGAAGATGATCAGGTCAACCCGCGCGTGACGGCTGCGGATTCCCGGCGTCGCGTGCAGGAGCTTCTCGACAAAATCGGCGAGATGGAGTCTGAGGATGAGAGCGAACCCGGTTCGCTGCCGGACCTGGTTGGCGACCCGTTCGCTGACCCGTATGGACCACCGCTGCGAATCGCGGCAAGCGATCTTGGCCGTGGGCGACAGCAGGAACAGGACGCGGATGACAAACAAGCCAGGGCAAGATTCCTGGATGACCTGACGCTTCAGGCAACTCTCATGGACGGCAACGCTAGATTGGCATTTATCGACGACACATTGTTCGCCGAAAACGATACGATTGGTGCGTTTAAGATAGTCGGAATCCGTGAACGAGCCGCCTTTCTTGACGACGGCGGCGGCATCGTAATCCTCAACATGAAGGGAGATGACCCGCTATGATTACCGGGAGAACGAGTTCCATTGCGTGTGTGCTCTTGATGGCGGCGCTGTGCTGCGCCGCCGAACAGGTGGTCGACGCTGTCGAACCGGTGTCCGATCCGCAGCGGACTTCGAACGCGTTGCCGCAGGCTGTCATCTGTACAGATGGCCGCCTGACAATAAACGTCGACAACATTGATATAGCGCAGCTGCTTCGAATGCTGTCCGTAAAACGCCGCGTCAGCATAGTCGCAGGACCTCAAGTAACCGGCGAGATATCCCTGAATCTTTACGATGTCACTTTTGAGGAGGCGCTTCGCGCGATCCTGGACGTCAGCGGGTGCACGGCCACGTACAAAGGGGACGTGATCCTCGTTACCGGGGCATTGGAAAAGGGTCTACTCCCTCTTGATACGGCTGACATGCACATAAGAGTCTTCAAGTTGGACTACATGGACCCGAGCGAGGCGTTCACCATAGTCCAGCAGTTCACCTCGCCGGCAGGCAAGGCTGTGGTGAGCAACATCGAGTCTACGCTGCTCGTCGAGGATAGTGTGGCCTACCTTGACCGAATCAGCTCCCTGGTGGAGCAGATGGACGTTGCGCCCAAACAGGTGTTGATCGAAGCGACGCTGCTTGAGATCGCCAATGACGACAGCCTCACGTTCGGCGTGGAGCTCGGTGTCACCAAAGTTAATGGCAATACGATATTCCGCGCGCTCACCAGCGGGTTCGCCGCGGATGTCACGGCTTTGCCGGAAACCGCCCAGGGAATGTTTGCAGGAATCCTGACGGAGGATACGGAGACCTTCATAGAGGCGCTGGCCGAGGTCGGAAATGTGAAGACTCTTGCGAACCCGAAGATACTTGCCGTTGACAAACAGAAGGCCGAGATCATCATCGGTGACAAGCTTGGATATCGCATAACCACCACTACACAAACGAGCAGCCTCGAGAGCGTGGAGTTTCTCAATGTCGGCACGCAACTAACGCTTACTCCACGGATAAGCGCCGACGGAATCGTGATGCTTGAGATACATCCGGAGGTCAGCGACGGCAGCATCAGCTCGTTGGGTCTCCCGTCGGAATCCACGGCGGAGGCGACAACGTATATGCTCGTCAAAGACGGGCAGACTGTCGTGCTCGGCGGGCTGATACAGGAAAGAACGTCCGATCAGGTCGCGAAGGTGCCCCTGCTCGGAGACATACCGCTTCTGGGCCACCTTTTCAGAAGGACCACGAAGAGCAAGACCGTGAGCGAACTGGTGGTACTGATAACTCCGCACATTATAGGACCGCAACCGGACGAAGCAATGCGCGAAACCATCGACAATGTCGCGGAGATGTCCGGTGAGCGCGAAAGCCTGCTTTACGGGAAGCGCGAGAGACCGGTTGAAATGGTTCGAACGCCGCCGTTTCGTCCGAGCGGTTCGTTGGCACACGCCGAGGAGCCATCGGAGATGACGGCTGAACCGGCTGCGGCCTATCCCGCAGGAGCTGCCCCACCCCTGCCGGAGGCGACCGAGCACGATATTGTCGACGACTACTTCGGCGAACTGATTATGGGCGAAAACGTTTGGGCGCTCGATGAGGAACTCGTCAGTCAGGCATACGAACCGCCACCGACAGAGCTTGAGGAGGAGGCCGTCCCCCCCGACCGGCAGGACACTGCGCCATCGTCGGCTCAACCCTATATCGAGGAACTCCCGGAAGCGCCCGCTCAGCAGTACCGGGCGGAAACGTTGGATGAGTCTGATAGGGTCGAACATCCGGAAGCTTTCTCGTCAGTCATAGCGAGTGTCGCAAGGGATGTGGTTGAAGTAACGGTGCTAAGACCCGCTAACATAGCTCTGTTGATGGCAGCGGCCCCTGAGCCTGACCAACGTGGCTACTCCGTCCAGGTGTTTGCGGCACGCAACGAAAAGATCACCGGCGACTACGTTAGAAAACTCCGGCAGGATGGGCTGAACGCAGCATGGATCAGGCCGCCCGACGTAACCGCCGGCGACGAATGGTACCGTGCGATGATCGGCAGGTTCGACACGCGTGCCGAGGCGAAAGTCACCCTTAAGGACCTTCAACAGCGAAAGGAGTTTGCGGACGCGTTCATCAGAGACCAGCAGGAAGGTGGTGCTCGGAGGGGAGATGAGCTCGTGATGCACGCGCGGGCGAACTCGGAGCAAGGGCAGGAGGAAGTGCAATGGTGAGGTCCCGAAACATTGTCGTGGCCGCGATAGCAGCGGTTGTATTGTTCAACCTTGTCGCCCTGGTTGCCACCAATTCGTACGTTGCCAACCGGGCAAACGCGGCTGAGGAATTCACCCGGGACACGATCAAGAGTGTTCCCGAATCCTTCTTGAAGGGTGGCGACCGGACCCTGAGGTCCCTCACGGAAATCAACGGGACACTGCGTGAAAACGGACAGAAACTCGACAGGATCGCCGAGGAACTCGACAAGCTGAACGCGAATCTGACGAGTCTTCTGAAGGAGAAGTAGAATCGAACATTATTCGCCGAGGATTTTTGGGGAGAAGACGGGGCGTTTTTACGCCCACACAACGGAGGAGAATGGTAGGCTGCACCATCGGCTGCTCGGGAGGAGATAGCTCAAGTGATGAACGATGCAGACATCAAGAAGATTCTGGCTGAATCAGCGCATCTGCCCACCATGCCCACTGTGGCGGCAGAATTGTTGTCCATAACGGAGTGGGAGGACGTTGACTTCAACGAGGTTGCGACCCTCATCAGCAAGGACGTGTCGCTCACGGCAAAGGTCTTGCGCGTGGTCAACTCAGCCTTCTACGGGTTCCCGCGCGAGATAAGCACGATATCACAGGCGCTCGTCGTGCTCGGCGCTCGTGCGACGCGCTCGCTTACCCTCAGTTTCTCGATACTGAGCGCGGTCCCGAGAAAAAAGACGTCTCAGTTCGACTATCCCGCGTTCTGGACCCGGTCGCTCGACACGGCTATCGCGGCGCGGGAGTTCGCACTGATTGTGGGATTGCGGACCGAGGAGGAGGCCTTCCTTTCCGGTCTGCTACAGGATGTAGGCGTGATGGCGCTCGCGCACTGCGTCCCGCAGGTGTATGCGCGCGTCGTCGCCAAGGCCAAGGACAAACTTGCCCCCTCGCTTGAAGATGAGAGAGAACACCTTGGCATGGACCATCTTGAGGTCGCAAGACTGCTGTTCGACAAGTGGAACCTGCCGCCGTCTCTGAGCACGCCCGCGCTGTACCATCACGCACCGGACAAGGCGCAAAGCGCTGATGAACAGATGCTTCTCGCAATTCGCGTGCAGTACCTGGCCGCACGATTGGGAGAATGGTTATACGCTTACGAAGGCGACCATAAGTTGCTGAAGGAACTCAAGGAAATCGCATCGCGTTACTTCGATATCTCGCCCGAGGAGCTCGAGGCGCTGATGTGCCGGGTGGACAAGAAGGTCGAAGAGACGGCCGCGCTTTTCGAGATGACTGCTCCCCGACCCGGTACATACGAGGGCATTCTCCAAAAAGCGAACCTGGCGCTGGGCGACATCGCAATCGAACAAGAACAGCTTGTCAGACAGTTAAAGGCTGCCAGGGAGGAGACACACAAGCTTTCCGAACAGTTGCGTATCGCAAATAACAAGCTGCTCGACGAGGCGCGGAAAGACGAACTCACCGATCTGGCGAACCGGCGGTCGATTGAGGCTTTCCTCGAGCGGGAACTGGAACGGTGCGCACGGTACAGCCACCCGATTGCGATACTGTTCATCGACGTTGACAATTTCAAGGCCGTGAACGACCAGTTCGGACATTTGGAGGGAGATGCTGCGTTGAGGCACTTCGCGAACATCCTAAAACACGAAGTGCGCGGTGCCGACGTCGTGGCGCGCCACGGCGGAGAGGAGTTCGTAGCGGCACTCGTCGAGACCAAGGCTGAAGCTGCCATGCTGATTGCGGAGCGAATACGCCGGTCGGTCGAGGAAACGCCGATCCAGCTTGACCCCGGTCGTCCGCCGGCGAGCCTCACCGCCAGTGTGGGTGTCGCAGCGTGGGAGCCACCGGGAAAATCCATCACCGTCGACAGGCTCCTGGAGCGTGCGGACAAGGCAATGTACCAGTCGAAGTCTGCCGGCAAAAACTGCGTCTCACTGTGGCGGTCCGACAGAGAAAGCTAGCGGTAACGTGCCTCAGCGGCTGCGGAAGGGCGATTCATCAAACCCAACCTTCCAGGGAGCGGTAGAAGGCGCACTATGGCACGGTGCCGCCAAGTGATCGTGTCTGCGCCCGACCTACAGCAGCTTGGCGCGGAAAAGCCAGACCAGCTCGGTTCGTTGTTTCCCTGAAAAACTGAATCCGAACCTGCCGAACTCGACACGCAGGTCCGACAACAGCGGATACTCTTCCAACTCACTGTCAAGAAGAGCCAGCCTTGCCCTCTCTCCCGCCTGCTCAAGCTGTCCACGCATGGAACGCTCAGACGCGGCGTCCCGGAACATCACGTCTGCCACGACGACCTGTCCGCCGGGTCGCAGCACCCTTCTCATCTCGCTGACGCTGTCAACTCTGTCTTCCGGCGACAACTGATGCCAAGTGTATGCGGAAACGACTGCATCAACGGATGCTTTGCGAAGCGGCAACTCCCTGAGCCCGCTGCCGACAACGCTCAGACCCGGACACCTGCGTCGCGCTATTCTCGCCATCTCACCGGAAGGCTCCACGCCTACCACGTTTCGTTTCCCGAGGAGCAAGGCGGTGAGATTAGCTGTGCCGACGCCAAGCTGGATTATCAGCGAGTCGACATCCGTGCTTTCAAGCACGAGGCCGGCAAGCTCACGCAGTATGGCCGCGTAGTCCCTGTAAAACCAGTTGTCCCTCTGAACCACCAGGTCGTACTGTTCCGCCCAGAAACACCCATAGTCACGCATGCCTTGAATACGCCTCCAGCCGGTTCTCCGTTACTGAATCAACTATTCAGACGCTGTCCACCAGACTGTTCAGCACGGCAAGGTCAACCGGTCTCTCGTCGCTGAAATGGTCCAGGTCGGGCACAATAAGGTCCGCGCCCTGGAACTGCTCGCCAACGGTGTATTCGCTGGGAGTCACAACACACTTAAGACCGGCGGATTTCGCTGATTCCAGACCGTGCCGGGTATCCTCAATAGCAACTGTCCGCGCGACATCTGTGCCCAACTGCGCGGACACCATACAGTAAATGTCGGGGGCGGGCTTGTAACGCTCCACATCGCAACCCGTGTGGAATGAGGCGAACTCATCGAGAAGGGATTCCCCGAGTACATGCCGCAGCAGCTTGGTGGAGCTTTCGCGCGGGCTGACAGTCGCCAGGCCGAGCTTCGTTCCGCTCTGTACCGCTTCGCGAATCAACCTCACCACGCCGGGTCGCGGCGCGAGCCTCCCCTCGGCGGCCAGCCGGTCGAGCATTTCCTCGTAAATACCTCTCTTGACGCCGTGCAGCTGTTTCACGTACGCGGCCTTGTCCGGTACATCGATCTCCTCAACGACCGGCTGAAGCTTGGTTCTCCCCACCTGTACGAGACGCACCGCGTAGCCCGCAGGTGACCATTGGACGTCTATCCCTACCCTCTCGAACATCGCATTGTATGCTTTGCGATGAATGTTCTCCGTCTCTGCTATAACACCGTCAACGTCAAAGATGATTCCCTCAAGTTTCACTCGAATAAACCCTTCCTTGGGCTGGTCTTGCTCTTGCAGCGCAGCCTAATTCCTCAACCTATCCCGACAAGTATCTTCATTCTATCACCTCGGCCGTCGGGAGCACAACGACACAAAAAAACGAGCGGGAAAGCGACAGCGAACCCGTCCCTCTCCCGCTCCGAACGTTACCTTCTGTTCTGGCTCATAGTCACGCCATAAACAGTGAATTCAGCTTCATCGCCAGGCTCATGTCCCCCGCAATCTTCAGCTTGCCGGCCATGAATGCCATCTGACCATTAAGCTTCCCGTTCAGAATGTCGAGCCAATCGCCGGCTGATACCGTGACGGTACAGTCTGCGCTTTCGGCGTCTCCTTCGCCGGACGTCAGAACTCCGTTCTCAATCTTGGCGAACCACTTTCCGCCGCCCTCACCAGTTATGTCAAACTGGTACGTCGCGGTCATTCCTGCGGCGTTCGCGCTATTGAAGCTGTTGGCGATCTGGTCGAAGTACTCTTTTACCGTTTCTGCCAAAACTCTCATCCCCCTTTCTTTCCTGACCGCCACCGGGGGCGGTCCGCGCTCGCATCCTCTCACGAGCGCGCCAAACCGGCATCACTTGCCTTTAAACACATTTCTGCCAACGACAAGTCTCAATATCTCCGATGTTCCTTCGTAAATCTGGAGAAGCTTCGCATCGCGCATCAGTTTTTCCACCGGATACTCCTTCGAGTACCCGTATCCTCCGAACAACTGCACAGCGCTCGTCGTTATCTCCATGGCAGCGTCGGCTGCAAACGCTTTCGCAATAGCCGCCTCTTTGGATTGCTGCATTCCGTTGTCCATCATCCACGCCGCGTGCCATGCCAGCAGCCGTGCTGCAGCGATCTTTATAGCCATGTCAGCGACCTTGAACTGGATCGCCTGGTTCTTGGAAAGTGGGGCTCCAAACTGGACCCGCCCCTTCAGATACTCCACCGCGTACTCGTACGCGGCTCTGGCAACGCCCACAGAAACCGCCGCGACAACCGGACGCGTCGTGTCGAACGTCATCATAGCGATCTTGAACCCCTGACCCTCTCTACCGAGACGGTTCTCAACAGGCACGCGGGCATCCTCAAAAACGACCTCCGTAGTGTTGGACGCGGACTGCCCCATCTTGTCCAGCTCCTTTCCGGTCGAAACGCCCGGCGTCTCGTCTTTCTTGACCACGATGGCGCTGAGCCCTCTGGCGCCCCTGCTCCTGTCGGTGGACGCGAACACAGTGTACAAGCCGGCTACGCCCCCGTTGGTTATGAAATGTTTCGTGCCGTTTATCACATAGTGGTCGCCGTCGCGCACTGCCGTGGTAGAAATGGCGCCCACGTCTGAACCGGCGCCGGGTTCCGTGAGACAGAAAGCCGCAAACTCAAGCTTCTCGCACATCGGCGGGAGGAAACGCTTCTTCTGCTCGTCGGAACCTGCGAGCGCTAGCGGAGTCAAGGCGAGCGAGTTCGCCATGACGGTCGTGGCCACAGCAGCGCAGCCTGCAGCCAACTCCTCGGAAATAATGCAACTGTCCACGTATGAGGTTCCAGGTCCACCGTATTCCTCAGGAACCACATCGTTCATAAGGCCCATGTCGAAAGCTTTCTGAACGATATCGCGCGGGAACTCGCCGCTCCTGTCGTGCTGCGCCGCGACAGGCACGATCTCCCTCTGGGCAAACTTGCGCGCCTCCTGCCTTAACATCTCCTGTTCTTCGGTAAGTGAGAAACTGATCATTGTAGCGGTTTTCCCTCTCGTTGGTTAGATGGCGTTTATTTTGGCCCCGGTGTCGAATGCTAAACTGAACAATTGTAACTACCTAATAACGTACCATAACGTGCCATGCATGTCAACAAGGAACCGACTAGCCGCGCTTCATCGCCACCTTGTTTTCTCCCCTACCCGACCGCTGCCCTTGTGCCGTCCGGTCAGCGCTCCTCTTTCCCGCGCCAGACGATGTCGCCACCCATGAAATCGTGTTTGCCGCCATCGTCGCGAAGGTTGCGGCCGACGCTGTACAGAAGAAACGTATCCGCAGAAGGCCGGTAATGGTACCGGCCGCCGGTGTACGGATCGACCGGCAAGGAACCGCCAAGTTCGGAGGCAATATCGTCAAGTGCTCCTGGAAAAAGGTCGTTACGCGCCTTGTACTGCTCAATCAATAGACCAAGCTGGGCCAGGTCGAGCATAACTTCGTGACGCGCTTGTGCCTCGCACGCCCGAGCCAAAGCAGGGGCAAGTACCTTCGTCAGGACCCGGGCACGCGGTAAGAGCTGTATCTCTTTATCTGCCGAGGCAAGCTCCTGCGCAGCACGGTAGTATACAAGCTCGGCAGCGGAGGCAAACCGGCTCATAATATCCGCGTACGAGGCTTCGTCCAGATTCATCAGCGGGCGTCCCAGCGGACTTCCATACAACAATAAGAAGGCCCGCTCGCCTATAACCTGGCCGGTGCTGGTTCCACCTGCAGATACCATTTGAACAGTACTCACTATGCCGGCTCGCATATCCGAGAAGGCGTCGAGCCCCATATATGCCTCGCCCGCCAGTGCGTCCGCGAACGCCTGTCGGTTGTCACTTTGAGCCATGCGGTCCAGGAGTTCCCGAATGAGTTCCGGCGAAAGGTCGCCGCCGTTAAGACAGTCCTGCACCGCCTGATACATGATTCTGTAGATTGCTATTCGGACCAGTTGCGAGATGAGGATAGGTTCCGGTTTTAAGGCATCCCCAAGCTTCATTCCGGCAATTATATCCTCAACGGCCTCAGCCTTGTTGCCCTGCATCGCCTTGACGATGGCGTCTTGACGCAGCAGCCTCGCGCATGACCGCAACCGCGCAAGGTGCGGGAGCTCGACCTCGAAACCTTTCCTGAGATCGAGCGGATGGACCGGCGCACCACGCGCCGCCATGGACCGGATCTCGCGCACGATGTCCTGATTTGCCAGTATGAAATCCGCGACCTTCGACTTCTCTTCTTCAGTCCACTCCTCGGGCTCCTTTTCATACAGTATCTCCGACAACTCCTGGCTGATGGAAGCTGAAACCGCCTGCTCGTTGGCTAACAGGCGGTCATATCTTGCAACAGTCTCCGCCCAATCCTCCGGCGTACCCTGAAACAGGCGGCTGAATTCCAAATCCCGGCTCACGGTCTCCGGCGATTCATCAGGCGGCGAGAGTCCCGCGAAAACCAAGGAATGTAGTTCCCGAAATGCGTCTATCGCCGGGGGCTGCCGGACCTGTGCCACGCTTGCGGTACGGTGCTGCTCCGTCGCGAACCACACCCCGGCGAAGATCATCACCAACGCCAGCGCCACAATACCCAGCACGATTGCCACGTTACTCTTACGTTTCTGCATGCTTGTGCATCCTCCCCTGGGACTCCGCGCGAAGCCATCTCGAGCCGGCCGCGCTGAGTCTATATCATGTCATCTCCAATAACGTGTCGACAGCCCGCCCCTTATGCCAGGCCGGCTTCGCCGTCCAGTTACATCTTCCTCCTTTCCCCGCCAGACGATGTCGCCGTCCCCAAGATCATGTCTGCCACCGTCGTCGCGAAGGTTGCGGCCAACACTATACAGAAGAAACGTGTCCGCAGAAGGCCGGTAATGGTACCGGCCGCCGGTATACGGATCAACCGGCAACGAACCGCCAAGTTCGGGGCCAATGTCGTCAAGCGTCCCGGGGAACAACCCGTTCTTAGCCTTGTACTGCTCAATCAGCAGACCGAGCTGGGCCAGGTCGAGCATAGTTTCGTGACGCGCTTGTGCCTCACACGCCCGAGCCAAAGCGGGCACAAGTACTTTCGAAAGGAGCCGTGCACGTGGCAACAGCTCCACATCGTTCTCTATCGCCTTGACCAGGGGTTCTGCCTCGTGGTATGGCAGCTCGGCAGCAGAGGCACACCGGCTCATAATATCGGCGTACGACGCCTCGTCCATATTCATCAGTGGACCTCTATACAGCAACAATGCGACCCGCTCACCAACAACCTGTCCCGTACTGGTTCCCTGTCCGTAGAACATATCGAGAATCCCTACCTTACCGGATCTGATGTCCGAGAAGGCGTCGAGCCCCATATACGCCTCGCCGGCCATCGCATCGGCGAACGCCTGGTGGTTGTCAGCTTGAGCCATGTGGTCCAGGAGTTCCCGAATGAGTTCCGGGGAGAGGTCGCCGCCGTCAAAGCAGTCCTGCACCGCCTGATACATGATGTTGTAGATCCCTCTCCGCACGAGTTGCGAGCGAAGGATGGGTTCGGGCGCCAACGCGTCTCCGAGTTTCATCCCGGCGATGATGTCTTCGACGGCCTCAGCTTTGTTCCCCTGCATAGCCTTGACGATAGCGTCTTGGCGCAAAAGCCTCGCCCATGAGCGCAATCGCGTGAGGTGCGGGAGCTCGACCGCGAAACCTTTCCTGAGATCGAGCGCACGGACCGGCGCGCCACGTGCCGCCATGGACCGGATCTCGCGTACGATATCCTGGTTCTCCATGATGAGGTCAGCCACCTTCGCGTTCTCGTCGGCCGTCCGCTCCTCGGGGCTCTTATCGTAGGTCTCCCCAAATTCATTCCATGCACAATTTACAAGCGAGCCCACTTTGGCAAATAGGCGGTCATATCCGTCGACAGTCTCGACCCAGTCCTTCGGCATACCCTGAAACAGGTCGCTGAACTCCAGATCCCGGCTCACGGTCTCAGGCGATTCATCAGGCGGTGAGAGCCCCGCGAAAACCACCCTGTGGAGCCTTTGGAATGCGTCTATCGCCAGGGGCCTCCTGACCTGGGCCACGCTTGCGGCACGGTGCTGTTCCGTCACGAACCACACTCCGGCGAAGACCATCACCAGCGCCATCGCCACAATACCCAGCGCGATTGCTGCCTTACTCTTGCGTCTCTGCATCTTTGTGCGTCCTCCCGTGACATTCCGCGAATCACGAGTCAGTAGTCATGTTTCGGTGCTTCATCGCGGCAAATGTGCCGCCCAGAGTAATATGACATGAATCTCTAAATGAGATCAAAGATCCTCAGGATTGATCGATCTCACACCTACTTGTCATAGTATACATGAGGGACGGGATTGTGCGTGAATTCACCCCTTTCCAGGAAGCTGGCGCGGATTGAGAGGGAGGTTTAGGGATGTGCGGCCGTTCGCGGTCATGGAGCCGCCGAGTAAAGCGGCTCCCCGCGCAGCGCAAGCGCACAGCATTTATACCATATCTCACATAACCTGGCTGGTGGCAAGGTATTGCGTACGTCCGACGGAGTGCCGTTCGGGGAGAACTTACGACGGATGAGACCGACGTTTGGGACTTTCTGCCACGGAAGAACCCATTTCGCAAAATCCTGTCACCCAGCACACAAAGAAAGTGCTTGACCAAATTGCCGGCATGAGCTACACTGTACTATGACGATAGCACAGTTGGGCCCTCTGGCGAGGCACGCTTATGGTGCCAGAGTTTCGCGTTGATCGCAGTGAAGGGAGCAGGGGAAGAGTGCGTTACAGGCGGCCGCGGAGCGCTTGCGGCTCATAACGATTTGTGTTACGATTGCCTCGATGCATCGCCTGAACGTGTACGCTGGACAAAGGAGGTGGCAAACTCATGGATCCGCTCGCAACTTCGCTTCGCAGGGTACGCCGCAGGCTCGCGGTTCAGCAGTGGGTGCGCTTTAGCGTCAAGGTTCTCATTGTTGCCTCAACGGCCTCGTGCATCTGGCTCCTCATTACGAAGTTTTTCCCGGCATTGGGCGATCCGGTACCGGTGTGCCTCGGATTGCTGGGCGCCGGGATAGTGGTAGCGTCCTTCTTTGCTCTTTTTCGCCGGCCCAGTCTGCTCAAAGCGGCGCTCGAGGCGGATAAACGGTTGAGACTACACGAACGGCTCACAAGCTCTTTCCAGCTTGCGGAGGTGGAGGGGCCGATGATCGAGGCGGTACACCTGGACGCGCGGCGGCACCTCGCGCGCCTTGACCTACGGAGGAATTTCCCTTACCGTCCGCCGCGCTCAGTGCGGTGGCTCGCGATTCCTCTCATCGTTTTCGGCCTGGCCTACTTGCTGCTGCCCGAGTTCGACCTGACGCGATACCGGGAGCGCAAGGCTGAGGCTAAGGTTCGCGAGGAGGCGATGCGGGTGAAGGTCGAGAAACTCAAATCGGCTGTCCGCCCTTTGACTAAACCTGTTGACGAGCAGGTCGGCGACCTGGCTGACGTTGCCACGGCGGTGGAGCGTGTTGCGGAAAACCTGGAGAGCCAGGAAATTACTGAGAAACAGGCGCTGGCACGGCTAGCCAACCTCACCGACGAGATCCTGAAGCACCGCGAAAAGCTCCAGACGGACAGCCCGATGCCTAAGCTCGCGGGCGATACGAACAAGCTTGGCCTGAGCCGCGAGATAGCCAACGATATCCAGAGCGGACGGTTCGGTGACGCCGCACAGAAGACAAGAGAGATCCAGGAGAAGCTGAAGAAAGGCGACCTAAATGAAAAGGAGATGGAGAAGCTCGCGGACGACTTGAAAAAGCTCGCCGATATGCTCGGCGGAGAGAGCTCCGAACTTGGCAAGGCGCTCGCCGAGGCCCTTGGCAAGACCGGCAAGAGCTTGAAGATGGGGGACGTTAAGGGTGCCCTGGAAGCTATGGAGGATATGGAACTCTCGCTGGAGGATATCGCGTCCATTCTCGAACAGCTTGGAGAGTTGGACCAGATGCTGGTGAACCTCACCGAATGGCAGCAGGACCTTCTCGGCCCGAGCAACTTCTGCCGCAACTGCGGCGTTGGGCTGAAACCGTGCACGGGCGAGGGAGGTCAGTGCAAGGGCTGTGGTCCCGGCCACTGCTGCTACGGACTTTGCGGAACGTGCGGCTGCTGGGGAGTGGGACCCGGAATGAGGGGCCCGGGCATGGGAAGGGGCGGTCAAGTTGGAGAACTTCCCGATCTGAACGAGACTTTCAAGCCAGCGCTGCTGCCGGGGGATCTCACCAAGGGGAAAGTGCTGGCGACTGTCCTGCAGAAGGGCGCTCCTCAGGAGGACGCCGAGTCCACTCTGGAGTACGTTGCCGAAGCTTTCGTCGAGGTGCGCCAGGAAGCTGAACAGGCCCTTACGAAAGAGGAGATACCTCCGGGCGCGAAGGAGTTCGTGCGCCAGTACTTCGGCTCGCTCGAACCCGAGCAACGCACGGTGCAAGATGCCCCGTCCCCGTGACAATAGCCCGGACTTTTCGACTACGGAGGTGAAGTTGAGGAGACGGGATTTCCTGGCTTTGGCGGCGCTGTCACTTCTCCACGCCTGCAACCGCGCCGGGGCGCCCGCACGGGCCCGCTACACGGTGTGGGGACAGCAGGGTCGCAGAAACGGTTCGTTCGTCAAGCCTCGTGCTATAGGTGTGAGTGGAGACGAGGTCTACGTTATCGACACGACGGGGAGGGTGCAAGTATTCAGCTTCGGTGGTGAGTTCTTGCGAAACTGGTCTACCCCCGCTTACGACAATGGGACGCCCTCCGCAGTCTCATCGGACCGTAAAGGGAATTTGTTGATACCGGACACGCATTACAGCCAGATCCTGGAATATACGCCCGAGGGGGAGCTTCTGAATCGGTGGGGCTCATACGGAACCGGCGAGGATGAGTTCATCTATCCGACAGGAATCGCTCAAGGCCCGGATGGCATCCACTTCATCTCCGAGTACGGTATGGGAGCTGAACGCGTGCACGTGTTCGACGCGGACAGGCGTTTCTTGCGTCAATGGGGCGCCCATGGCGAGGCCGAAGGTCAGTTCAACCGCGCAATGGCAATTGCGCTGGACGACAAAGGAACCGTCTACGTGGTGGATACAGCCAACCACCGCGTGCAGTGCTTTGACGCAAAGGGTACGCTCCTGAGGGTAATTGGTGAAGTCGGCGCCGCGCCGGGACAACTGAAGTTCCCGCACGATATCGCGCTGGCGCCCGACGGCTCGCTTTTCCTGTGTGAGTACGGGAACCATCGGGTCTCCCGATTCAGCCTGGATGGGGAGTTCATCGCCTGTTACGGGCGTGCCGGCAGAAAGCCGGGCGAGTTCAACGGCCCGCGGGGGATCGCGGTCTCGCAAGACGGCGTCGTGTTCGTGGCCGATACGGATAATCATCGGATTCAGCGTATGGATGTGGGGGGACTAACATGAACGTCATGCCCCGGTTCGTGTTTCCCTGGGCGCTCCTGCTGCTCATCCTCGTGCCGTGGAGCATCTGGGTGGGCTCGCGGATACGTTCATTATCAACCACACGCAAGTGGATTGCAATCATCCTGAGGTCGGTAATACTCATTTCTCTTATCGCCGCGGTTGCCGGGGCGGAGTTGGTGAGAAAGAGCGACAAGCTGGCTACCTTTTTTCTGCTCGACCATTCCAACAGCATCCCCGAAGAGGTACGCCTGGCAAGCGCTCAATCGGTACGCAATACCTGTGAGCAATTCATGACATCAAAAGATGAAGCGGGTGTCATCGTTTTCGGTGACGAGGCGAGCGTGGAACTCACCGTCGGTGCCACGCTGGAACTTGACGAGATCAAGTCTTACGTGGGCGCCGAACAAACTGATCTTGCCGCAGCGGTTCGACTCGCCCTGGCCGCTTTTCCACAGGGATACATGAAGCGAATCGTGGCCTACTCGGACGGCAACGAGACCCGCGGGTCCGCCCTGGAGGAAGCCAAGCTTGCGCAGGCCGCCGGCGCGTCGGTGGACGTTGTCCCGCTGGCCATCGGCGGGGCAAACGAGGTCCGGGTCCGCGAGGTCAGCTCTCCGAGCCGCGTGAACGCCGACGAACCGTTCCAACTGCGCGCTGTCGTGACTGCTGAGCAGGATTGCGAGGGAACGCTGCGCGTCTATCAGCGGGTTAGCGGCGGGCAGCGATTGCTCCGCGCCCAAGAGGTGACTCTCCAGAAGGGCGACAACACGTTTCTCCTTGTCCAGGAGCTCGAGACGCCCGGCTTTTACGAGTATGAGGCCACGATTGAATCCTCTGCCGATGCTGTATCGGCAAATAACGAAGGGCGGGCATTCACGGTCATCCGGGGCGAACCGACCGTGCTTTATGTAGAGGCCGACCCTGAACACAGCGTGCATCTCGAACCGGCGCTCAGGTCGGAGGGGGTGAAAGTGGTTAGCGCGAATCTCGGAGAGATGCCGGCCGCGCTGTCGCAGTTGCAGAATTACGATGCGCTCGTGCTGTCCAATGTCAGCAGCACCGACCTCTCGAGCGAGCAGCTAAGATCGATTGAAGCCATGGTGCGTGACCTGGGGATCGGGCTCGTCATGATCGGCGGACCGGACTCGTTCGGTGCAGGAGGCTACCTCGACACGCCCGTCGAGAGAGCATTGCCGGTCAGTATGGACCTCAAACAGCGCAAGATACTCCCGCGAGGCGCGCTGGTCATGATCATGCACACGTGCGAATTTACCGACGGGAACGCGTGGGCGCGCGACATAGGCATCGCCGCGCTCAACGTCCTGTCATCTCAAGACCTGGTGGGAGCGGTTGCCTACACAAGGAACGGGGAGGGCTGGGTATTTCCGCTCCAGGAGGTTGGCGACAAGAGCATGATGAAGACCCGGCTGCGCCAGGCAAGCCCGACTTTCGGCGACATGCCTTCTATGGCGCCCACGCTGCAGATGGCGTACAACGCGCTGCGTAACGCCGATGCCGCCGTTAAACGGGTACTCATCATCTCGGACGGCGACCCTGCCGCTCCGAGCGCGGCGCTGTTGAGCGCGCTCGCCAGCGCACAGATATCCGTCAGCACCGTCAGCATCAACCCGCACAGTCCGAACGACAAGAGCAGGATGCAATGGATAGCGCAGAGGACCGGCGGGAACTATTACGACGTCACCAACCCGAATAACCTGCCTCAGATATTCACGAAAGAGGCCGCCGTGGTCAAGCGGGGCATCCTGATTGAGGAACCGTTTGAACCGAAAATTCTGCACGACTCCGAACTCATTCTCGGCTTGTCGGACAACGCGTTTCCGACGTTGCTCGGGTACGTGGCAACTACGCCAAAGGACAGCGCGACGATCCCGCTTGTCTCGCATGAAGAAGACCCTATTCTTGCGCACTGGCGGTACGGTCTCGGCAAGTCTGTCGCTTTCACGTCCGACGTCACGAACCGCTGGGCGGCGGACTGGCTCGGGTGGGAGGGGTTCAACCGTTTCTGGGCACAAACCGTACGTTGGGCGGTTCGACAGGTAAGTCCAACGAGTTTTCGTGTCGAGACCTCGGCCAAGGACGGAATGGGCCGCGTTAAGATCGATGCGGTTGACGAACAGGGCCGATTCGTGAACTTTCTCCGACCCACGGCGGTCGTGACAGGACCGGCCCCTGACTTCGCGCGCCACGAGATCGACCTGATGCAGACCGGACCGGGAATCTACGATGGCAGGTTCCCGCTCAATCGGCGAGGTGTGTACATGGTCAACATCACATACGTCGGTGAGGATGGCTCGGAGGGGATGATCCCGACCGGTCTGGCGCTGGGGTACTCGCGAGAGTACGAGTACAACACAGCGAACGTGCCCCTGCTGGAACAGATCGCCGCTGTCGGCGGCGGCCGTGTGCTGGGCCCGTCGGACAATCCTTTTGAACACAACCTGGTAGCCTCGCCGACCGTCACGCCGATCTGGCAGTATCTGGTCGCCTTCGCGGCGTGTCTCTTTCCGCTGGAAATATTTGTGCGCAGAGTCGTCGTCAATTTTGGTGCGGTCTTCCTGGGAGCGGTTGCCGTGCTGAGGAAGATGCCGGCTTTGGGGCGTTTCATCCCGAAACCAGCGCCGAAGCCTGTTCCGGTAACAGGAACCTATAGTGCAGCACGTACCCGTGATTATAGACAGGCGGCGGAGGGAGGCGTACCCTCTTTTGGGATAACCGTGGCGAAGACCCGGGCGCCACTCGAAGGTGTCACGCCGCCGCTGGAAGCAGAGGGGACGTTTGCGCCCTCGGAACCTGCGGCGAAAGCTCACTCCGAATACACGCAGCAACTGCTTGCCGCGAAAACACGGGCCATTGAACAACTGAAACGTCGCAGCGTTTCAACAAAGGATAAGGAGAAATCGTGATGGATGTTCAGGAGACTGCTCAGGAATTCCGGGAAGATTTCAGCCGCCTGCGTCAGGAGATTCAGAAAGTCATCGTGGGTACCGAGACAGTGATCGACGGTGTGTTGACTACCCTGTTCGCCGGGGGACACTGTCTCCTTGAAGGCGTGCCCGGGCTCGGAAAGACGCTGCTCATCAGGACGCTGAGTGAGGCGCTCACTTTGGAATTCTCGCGGATACAGTTCACGCCCGACCTGATGCCGGCGGATATTATCGGCACGAACATGATCGTTGAAGATGAGAAGGGCAACAGGGAGTTCCGTTTCCGCCACGGCCCCGTTTTTGCCAACATCATTCTTGCGGACGAGATCAACCGCGCCACACCGAAAACGCAGTCCGCGCTGCTCGAAGCTATGCAGGAGCATACGGTATCCGTCGCGAGAACGGTCCACAGACTTGAAGAGCCGTTCTTCGTGATGGCCACTCAGAACCCGATCGAGATGGAAGGAACGTATCCGCTGCCCGAGGCCCAGATGGACCGGTTCTTCTTCAAGGTGATCGTGGATTACCCGGATCACGGTGAACTTACGACAATACTGGATCGTACTACTAAGCGGGAGATGCCCAAAGGTGAACCGGTGATGGACGGAAAGGGGATCACGCGGTGGCAGGGTTTTGTGCGTGACGTCGCCGTCGCGCCCCAGGTGACGGACTATACGGTGCGCCTCGCTCTCGCGACACATCCCGGCGATGAGACGGCCACCGAGATGGTGGACAAGTACGTCCGCTACGGGTCGAGTCCTCGCGGCGCTCAGGCGCTTTTGCTGGCGGGCAAAGTAAGCGCTTTGCGCGCGGGACGGTTCAACGTGGGTTTCGATGACATTCGCGACACGGTGCTGCCGGCCCTGCGCCATCGCATACTGCTCAATTTTGAGGCGGAGGCCGACGGAGTAACGTCGGACGAGATCGTATCCGACGTTGTCGATAGCGTAGGCACAACTGCAAAGGTGGCTTGAATCCAATGGACGCTACATCATCAAGGCCGCTTCTGGACGCGGATTTCCTGAGGAAACTGGAACGATTGGCGATCGCGGCGAAACGTGTCCAGCTCGGCCTCGCGAAGGGCGAGCGCAGGAGCAAACGAAAAGGGAGCAGCGTTGAGTTCGCTGACTATCGGGACTACGTTCAAGGCGACGACCTGCGCTTTGTGGACTGGAACATTTATGCTCGCCTGGATGCGCTGTACCTCAAACTCTTCAAGGAGCAGGAGGACTTGACCGTACACCTGCTGATCGATGCCAGCCGCTCGATGGGTTTCGGAACACCGTCGAAGATAGAGTTCGCCTGCAAACTGGCTGCCGCTATCGGCTACATTGCCCTGATCGGATACGACCGCGTCTGCGTGGAAGGGTTCTCCGGAACGGACGTGCAGCGTATGCGACCGTGCCGAGGCAGGGCTTCCGTGGCGAAAATGTTTTCGTTCATCGAGTCAATCGAAGAGGAAGGAGGCACGAATCTCGAGCATGCGTGCCGCTCGTACATGCTTCGCAACCGCGCAAAAGGTACTGCGGTGATCATCTCCGACTTCTTTGATCAGGACGGATTTGAGGGTTGTCTGCGGCGGCTGACGATGTCCGGCTCGGACGTTTACGCGATACACGTGCTGGCGCCCGAGGAGATCGACCCGCAGCTCGCGGGCGACCTGAAACTTCTGGATAGTGAGACGAGCGGTTTTGTGGAAATTTCCGCAAGCCGTGCACTGCTGAAACGCTACAAAGATAACCGCGACGGCTTCTGCGAGGCGATCCGCAGATTCAGCGTCGCGCGGGGGATCGGTCACTTCGTCGTATCAAGCGATACATCCATTGAAGAGCTCACTCTCGACATGCTCCGAAAAGGTGGGATGCTGCGATGAGCGCGTTACAGGCTATAGGTGATGCATTGGGCCGCAGCTTTCTGAGCCCGGCGCTTTTTGCTTTCTTGGGCCTCATACCGATCGTGATACTTCTTTACTTGCTGAAACTGCGCCGCACGGAAATGCTCATCTCGAGCACTATTCTGTGGATGAAAAGTCTTCAAGATCTGACCGCCAACGCTCCGTTCCAGAGGTTGCGCAAGAACCTGCTGCTTCTGCTGCAGATCATAATTCTCCTGCTGGTCGTTACCGCTCTGGCAAGACCGTTCACTCGCGCCGAGGGGCTGAGCGGCAACAACATCTGCCTCTTAATAGACCGTTCCGCGAGCATGCGGGTGCGTGAGGGCGATACGACCCGCCTGGAGATGGCCAAGGAGAATGCGCTTGAGATGGTTGACGACATGCGCGGCGGCGACAAGATGATGATCGTCACGTTTGCGGAGAGCTCGGACGTCCTGTGCGAGCTGACGTCCGACCGGTACCGGCTCAGGGAGGCAATTAACTCGATCAGACCGTCCGACACAGCCACGAAGATACGCGACGCGATCCTCGTGGTGCGGTCGCTCCAGGCGCCTCGTGGTGAGGGCGAAACGGTTGTTGCGGACCTGCGCGTCGTTGTGTTGAGCGACGGGAGAATCTCCGATCTCGAGGAGGTTGGTGCACGCATTCTCAACGTGAGCTTCGCCCAGGTGGGTGAGAGTACAAACAACGCGGGTATTGCCGCTTTCAGCGTCCGTGAGCCGCTCGAAGGCCGAGGAGACCAACAGAGTTTCGTTCTCGTGCACAACGAGCAAACGGAACCGCTCGAGACGACGCTGACCCTCACCTTCAACGATACGGTACTCATGGTCGAGGAACTCAACGTTCCGCCGGGCGAGGACAGAGAGGTGGTGGTCGCACATCCGGAGCTGGGCAGCGGCCTGTTACGTGCCGAACTGGATCACGAGGATGACCTCGCCGTGGATAACGCGGCGTGGCTGGCGCTGCGCCCGACCGCCTCGGTGAAGGTGCTGCTCGTCGCCGAAAGCGACTCCACGGGCGCGTATTTCTTGAAGCGGGCGTTCGCGTTGGACTCGCGCGTGGAACTGAGCGCCATCGATCCCGCCGACTACGTCGAGACAGACGAGTACGACCTGACAATATTCGACAGCTCCGCGCCCGGCGAATTGCCCGCCGGCAGTCTGGTCTTCATCAACAGCATACCCCCGCTGCCGGGCATCAAGTCCGAGGGAGCCATTGAAGCCCCTCCGGTCCTGGCGTGGGATTCCGAGCATGCGGTGCTGCGATTCCTGAATCCTGCGAACATCGGCATACGCGAGGCACAGAGGTTAGCCTTGCCCGACGGCAGCCGCACACTCATATCGACGACTGGGGGACCGCTCATGGCGGACGTATCACGCGGCGGTCAACAGATACTGGTCATCGGGTTTGACATTGCGGAATCGAACTGGCCGTTACGGTTGTCGTTCCCGCTCTTCATCCAGAACCTGCTGGCTTGGGTGCCAAGGGGTTCGTTTGCGACAGAGACTTCCGTGGCAACGGGTCGTCCTCTGACCATCATGCCTGTACAGGACGTCGAGTCCGCCACGGTAACGCTGCCGGACGGTTCTGCCGAGAGCGTCCAGCTCGACCCGCTGCGTCCCGTGTTCTTCGGGGCTACTGAAACTGCCGGCCCGTACGTCGTCACTCAGGGGGATACTTCCGAACAGTACGCCGTCAATCTGCTCGACAGAAACGAATCCGCCATAACGCCCGCCGAAGTCCTGACAATAGGTCGCGCCGAGGTTAAGGCAGAACGCGGCCGGGTCAAGCAGAACAGGGAGCTATGGCGGTTTCTCGTCATCGCGGCGCTCGTCGTGCTTATGGTCGAATGGTCAGTGTACAGCCGGAGGGCATGGATTTGAAAGCACGAAACTTGATACTGGCATTGCTGATTGTGAGTTCGCTTCACGTGTCCGCGTTTGCCGCCGGCGGGCAGAGGGGAGAGATCTCGGTCAACATCTTCGTGAACTACGGTTTTGCTTACCGCGATGGCACCTGGGTGCCGGTCGATGTTATTGTGGACAACGACGACGTCGACATCTCCGGATGGGTCGAGGTGCGCGCCTTCTCCGGTGATGAGGAGCAGAGTCCCAGATACCGCGTAGCAGCGGAGTGCCCGAAAGGCTCCAAGAAACGCTTCAGGTTGAACTGCCGGCTCGAACACGCTACGCGGCTCGAGGCTATGCTGTACCACAAGAACAGACCGGCCGTAGAGTTCCCCGCCTGGCTGGGGGTGACTCCCATCGATCAAGGCGATCTTCTCGCCCTGATCCTGGACGAGGAACCCAGCGATTTCGGTTTCCTCTACGCTGCAATACAGGAGCAGGGGCGTGTCCGTGGCTTTCACCGTGAAGGGTTGCGCAACGAGGAGCTGCCGGTTCTCGCGGACCATCCGCAGTGCTACGACTGTTTCGACGTGATCATCATGGGGGATATCGATCCCGGCAGAATCAGTCAGCGCCACCGCGACCTGTTGCGAAGATACGTTGATGAAGGAGGCGTGCTGGCTGTCGCCCTGGGAGAAAACGCGCGTCTGTATAGAGGGACGTGGGTGGAAGAGCTCCTCGGGATCCGGATCGGGTCGGAAGAGATTATGAACGAGGTGGATCTGGCCCGGGCGGCGTTTCTCGGTGTGGACCAAGAGGGAGTGAGAGAATCGTGGGAATGTACCGTGGCCGAGCTGATCCCGACAGACCCTGCCGTGAGAACTTACGGAAATGAGAGAGTCGTCGCCACGTTGAGACCAATGGGGCGGGGATATGTCGCGGCCATCGCCGTGGATGCCACGAGTCACGCGCTTCAGCGCTGCATCGGGTACTACAGACTCTGGCACGACCTCAGCACCCGGCGTTACCGACGCGGTGAGCTGAACCTGGATCAGGTCGGCAGCCTGTGCACGCAATGGCTGCCCGGGCTCACCGGCGTCACGATCCAACCGAAATCGTCCGTGCTGGCATACCTGTCGCTCTACTTTGGCGTCGCGATTGTGGGCAACTGGCTGCTCTTCAACCGCCTGAGGCGCAGAGAACTGGCGTGGGTTTTCCTCATCATCTTTTCGGCGGGGTTCACGGCTTACGCTATGGTGTTCGGCACGGCGGGCCGCGCAAAGGCCGGCGAGCTGGAACAGATCGAGATCCTGCAGGTGCCTGGCGGCGGCGGCACGGCGGAGCTCAACTCTTTTGTGGGAGTCCTGACGGCGCGCACGTCCCGCTACTCCATGAACCTGACACATCCGTTCGCGTTGGTGAACGACGTGGCGTCATACTATATACCGTGGGCCCGTCCGTCGCTCAGGGATAGAGGCCCCGCGGGAGGCTCGCTCGGACCGTTCCACTTCATACAGGGAAGTCCGCCGCGGATAGAGAACCTGACCGTCGGCGCGAGCGAAATGCGCCTCGTTCGCGTTGTGGCCGACGCGGCGGTAGAGGGCGGCATTGAAGGCCGCCTCGTACTGGACGATAACGGACTGACGGGGTCGCTGGCGAACAAGACCGGCCTCAAAATCCGTAACCCTTTCATCTTGCTTGACGGACGCGCATACGAGTTGGCGAACAATCCGGACGCCTGGCAGGTGGCCATCCCGACCCAAGACCTCCAACAGGCCTGGAACAGGATCCAGCGGTCACTGGAACAAGCCAGGGGCTATCCATTTCAGGGGTATGGCGAGGAAAACCTGCACGAGTTCAGGAACCTCCTCCAAGCGGCGCTGTTTTCCGATAATCAGTATCAAGCTAACCCGGAGCTCGGTCCGTTCCTTTGCGGCTGGATGACAGGCCGGCAAATCGAGAGCGTCAAGACGGATGTCCCCATGCCTGAAAGGATCAAGGAAATGCTGCTCGTTGCGGATATTGAAGTCGAGCGGGTTGGCGCGGGAGCCGCCGCGTGGCGCCACCTTAATGTCGATCTGTCTGGAGGACCTTTCCGCCGCAGCGTGAGCGGCAGGGGCAGAGGCGGCTTGCCTCAATACCAGAGCGGGTACATGGTCTCCATAGGCGGTTCCGCCGATGTTGAGATAGTGATTCCGCGGGCAATAGCCGAAAGAGAGCCGAGCGATTTCCTGGTCGAGCTATCCGGGGATTCTATGTACGGGGGCGAGTTCGCTTTTATTCCCGAAAGGGCTCCGCAGGATTGGCTCGACACGCGCCCGGGTGAGCGCACCTCAGGCGACCGGCGCCGTATGCCTGCTACCGTAAGGTACCGACTCGACGATTGGCGCTTATACTACGATGAAGTCAATGAGGTTATACGGGGTGTAGTGACGCACCTGAGTCCCCAAGACGCGCGACGAACGGTCTTTCCTGGCCGTCCTGAAGTGACCTTTACCATAAATGCTCGCGTAAGATTACCTGACGAAGATTTCTACGAGGAGGGTTGGTCGATATGGCAATGATCCAGACACTCAGACTGCAGAAACGTTACGGCAAACTTGTCGCCGTCAGGAACCTGAACATCGAGATCGAGGAGGGCGATATCTTCGGGTTCATCGGTCCGAACGGCGCCGGCAAGACAACGACGCTGCGCATCCTGGCGACACTTCTCGCACCGTCATGGGGAGAAGCGTACATAGACGGCATTAACGTCATGGCCAACCCTTACGGCGTCAAGAGGGTCGTCGGGTTTATGCCGGACACGTTCGGCGTGTACGACGGTATGCGTCTGCGCGAGTACCTGGATTTCTTCGGCGCGGCGTACAAGATACCCAAGAAGAAGCGCAGCGGGATGGTCGACGACGTTCTCACACTTACCGATCTCACCAGCAAGGCGGACGACTACGTCAGCGCCTTCTCGCGGGGCATGAAGCAGCGGTGTCTTCTGGCAAAAACGCTCATACACGACCCGAAAGTGCTCCTCCTGGACGAGCCGGCCAGCGGTCTCGACCCTCGCGCCCGCATCGAGATAAGGGAGCTGCTCAAGACGCTGCGCGGCATGGGGAAAACCATCATGATCTCATCGCACATCCTGTCGGAACTGGGCGATGTGTGCAACAAGATCGGCATAATTGAGCGCGGTGAGCTCCTGGCGGCGGGAGATTTTCGCGAGATACTCGACGGCATCCGCCAGGTACGCGAGATCCGCATAGAAGTGGTCGACGGAGCGGATGTCGCGGCGGAGCTCCTGGAGCGCACTCCCGGGATCTTCAACGTCGACCGCTCGGGTACCGAGTTTCAGATGGAGGCGAAGCTCGGCCGGATCGAGCTCGCGGAACTGCACGAGAAGCTCGTTACGGCGGGTGTAAGAATCCTCTTCTTTGAAGAGGACAAGGGCACTCTGGAAGACGTGTTTCTCCAGGTCACAAAAGGAGGCATATAGGCTTGCGCTTGCGCTTCCAGTTACCGTCGAGAGCCCTGGTCAAGAGAGAGCTGCTTAGCAACCTGCGCCGAGTGCCCTCCTTCCTGTGCCTGGTCCTCTTCGTCGGGTTCTGCACATTTGTGGTGGTGGCCATGTGGCCCCACCAGGGTCTTAACATTACGGTGGTCGGAACGCTTTCGCGCGCATTGATAGCGTTCGTCTCGTTCGCAATGCTCTTTGCCGCGGCGATATTCGTGCCGGCGCTCGCAGCAGGCGCGATCGTGACTGAGAAGGAGCGGCGGACTTTCGACCTGTTGAACCTCACCCTGATCAGCCCAAGCGGGATTGTCATGGGAAAACTGCTCAACACGGTCGGCTTTTACCTGCTTCTTGTCGCGGCGGTCATGCCGGTACTGGGGGTCATCTTCTTCCTCGTCGGTGTGGACTGGCTTGTGCTCGTCCAGTCGTTCTGCATCATATTCGCAACAAGCGTATCCTGCGCGATGGCAGGCATTCTCAGCTCGGCATTCTTCAAGAGAACGTTTACAGCGATCGCGGGCGCCTACATCGGTATGCTGTTGCTCATGGGCGGCATGGTGCTGCCTTTCCTGTTGCTTGCCTTCGTGCTTGGTCCCGGCTTCGCGGTGAGGCTCCTTGAGGAATGGTCGACGGTGACTTCTCCCCTAGTGACGCTTGGCCAGATTGTGGGGGGCCTTTCCCTGTCCTGGTGGGATTTCGCCATGGCTATGATTTACCAGGTAATCTTCATCAGCGTCTGCGCGTGGCTGACGCTGTGTATTCTCCGGCGACCTCAAGAGCCAATCAAGGTCGAGACGCGAAAACCGATTGATAACCCGCTCGTCCTTGAAGCGCGGCGCAAGACATTCCCGTACTATCTCATCGACCCGCTGCGGAGAAAGAAACAGATCGACGACCAGCAGAACCCGATGATGGTGAGAGAATTGCGATGGGGATTGATGAACAGGGGCACTATTCTCGTCCGCGTATGCTATTCCATGTTCATCCTCTATTTCCTCATAGGGTGCGCGACGATTTACCTGCAGCGTTCCTACGACTCGATGGTCCCCTGGCTGGTCATCCAGATGGTTCTCACGGTCGCCCTCATACCCGCCCTCGTGGGAAACCTCTTCACCAAAGAGTACGAACTGGGGAATATTGATATGCTGCGCATGACGCTTCTTCAACCGCGCCAGGTCGTGTTAGGGAAAGCCGTTGCGGGCGCCATTTCCGTTGCACCGGCCTTGATCGCAGCGATTCTGGCCGGCGTGCCTGCGATCTTTCTGAAGCTGAGCTCTCGAGAGTGGTCGCTGCTTCTGACGGGCTATACCACGCTGTTCGTATGCGCCCTGGTGGCGCTCGCATTAAGCATCTTCGCCTCACTGCTGACCAGGCGGACGACTACCTCGCTGGTCCTGAGTTACGTCTTCAACGCCTTCGTGTTCGTGGGACTGTTTGCCATCTGCATGTTTGTTGCCCAAGCATTGCTTAACTGGAGGGGGACCCCTCAGTGGAGGGGGACCCCTCAGGGACTCGACGCGGCGTTCGCGTTCACCTCACCTATTGGCGCGTTCGTTTACGGCGTAGCAGAGAGACGTTGGCAGGGTTCGTCTCCACACAACATATACTGGGCTGCCAACGTGGTGATGTTCACTCTGTTTAGCGCTGGGCTGATCATGCTTTCCGTTTCGAACTTCGAACGGTTCCGCATGCGCGACCGCTAGACCGTAGGGGCGGGGCTTGCTCCGCCCTAGAACTCAGGTAGGGCGGGCATCTTGCCCGCCGCCCGCGGCGCGGCAAGCAGCGCCCCTACAGGAGGATGTGCGATTTGGAGGTTTCGCTTCCAGCGGCGGCGCTCGTGAAAAGGGAGTTGATCACGGATCTGCGCCGACCGCGTTCCTTTGCGTGCCTGGCGATCTTCGTCGCCGTGGCCATACTTACTGCGATGGGAACATTTCCCGAGGAGGTGCAGACCTCCAACCCCGCTGCCCTGGGTGCGTATTCGCGGAGCCTGACCCTGGTCATTATGAGTACGCTGCTTGTAGGTTGCGCGCTGTTCATCCCGGGGCTGGCGGGAAGCACGATTGTTGCTGAGAAGGAGCAGCGAACGTTCGACCTGCTTCACCTCACCTTGATTCGACCTGCCGGGATACTTATCGCGAAGCTGCTCAACACGCTCGGCGTCTTCGTTGTCTTGACTCTGGCGATTCTGCCGGTGCTCGGCACAGTCTTCTTCCTCATAGGGGTGGACTGGGTAGAAGTTGCTCGAATGCTCGCGGTGATTCTTGTGACAAGCGTGTCATGCGCCATGCTCGGTATCGCATGTTCGGCTAGGTTCCGCAGGACAGCGGTGGCGGTCATCGCCAGCTACGCGGGGATGTTGATACTCATGGGTGCACCGCTGCTCCTGACGGGTCTGTGGGCGCAAGTCTTCGGCGTGCGAGGCGGAGGCGGGATGGGGGTGGTCTGGCCATGGGGCGCGCGGCTCGCGCCGCTTTTCGCCGTCGGACGCACCGGACAGGCACAGACATTCTTGCCTTTCATTTTGTACCAGTCTATATTCGCCGCCATCTGCTTCTTCCT
>CBFDCQ010000036.1:0-31226 GCA_965603355.1 uncultured bacterium | reverse complement strand
GGAGGACATTTCTAATGCGTTAACATAGAGGACATTTCTAAAGAGTCTTGACACAGGGAACACGCTTGACGGAATTCATACGGTATGAGTATGATTCGGCTGGGAGGGGAGCGAAAGGTGAGCGACAAGTGTTGAAGTCCAGTGTCTATCGGCGGTCGGAGGAACTAATGGTGAGGAATGAGAGAGGCGCTGTAGGTCTCCGTGATCTGATGTTCCTCCTTTTCTTCTGCGCTGGAGGTTTGTGCGCTGCCTTATGGGCGGGGAAGAAGTTCGGCGCCATAGGTTTCCTGATAGGCTTTCCGGTTGGATTCTTGGCTGCTCTTGTCGCCTGCACAGTGTTTTTCGACGCGGCTCTCTACTTACAGGGGTGGTGCCTGCTGGGGATACCATGGCTTCCGCCGTGCCGCAACGGCACATGTAAGGCTGGCGACCGCTTTGTATTGTCGGGCGATTATGAGCGTACAGGGCGTATAAAAAAACACGAGTTATTCCGCTGCCGCTGCGGGACCGAATACGCGAAAACCGGCCGCCACTTTTACGAGAAGCTGCCTGACGGTACGCTCAAACCCTACCTTGTCTGGCGACCGTTCAAGGGCTGGCATCCGGATGAGCAAGCGTAGCGGTTTGATTCATCAAACCCGCATACGTCGCATGGAACCTTCTCGGGCACGATGAATCGTGCCCCTACCACCGGCTAATCGTCGTTATTGCGAGGAGTCCGTCTCGGCGGACGACGTACCAATCTAGGTTTGCTGGCCGTTCGCCGTAGCGAACGGTCAGCGGTATCCAAAAGTCTTTGGAAGGGGGTGCGGGGGAGAACCTTTCTGCTGAGAAAGGTTTCCCCCGATAACGGCGGGCAAGATGCCCCCCCTACCTAACGGTTGGGATTGCTCCGCTAGCGCTCGCAATGACGACGGAAAAGGCCGGACCCCACCGTTTTCGATTGACGAGATAGGCAGAATTGGATTAGAATTGGCGGAAATGCGCGGCGTTGGGCGACGGAGTGGCAGGGGGATACATAACGAGTGTTGCTTGTCAGATGCAAGTGCGGACAGGAAATGAGGGTGTCTGAGAGCGCCCTCGGCAGCACTGGAACGTGCGTTTCGTGCGGAAAACGTGTAAAGATCGGCAAGAGGAACACAAGGCCGCACGCCCAAGAGGAACAAGCGCCTCTTCCAACGCCCACACAGGCTGAAGAGCCAACAATCGACACGTCCGAAAACGCTGTAGGTGCTCTAAGCGGCGAACGGATACTGTCGAAAGAGGCCCTCCAGACGGGGTCCGCCGTCGGCGTACTTTTCGTTGTCTGGGGCCTCGTAGCGAGACTGCTTCCTTTCAGTACTTTCCACAAGGCGGCCTTCAGCCTGGAATACACTACGCCCTTCTTAATATTTGGCTTCTGGACCGGCATTGTCGCCTACCATATCTGGAAGAGCGAGAGGCGGGCGAACATAATCATTTGGATGAGGGTCATGGGCGTCGTTGGTGCTTTCCTGGGGTGCTTCATTGCACCGCCAACGCCCCGCCCCGGCGACCTCTATCTCACTTTCGTGAGGATTATCCTTGGAGCCATTCTCGGTGCCATTGTCTTCGCGAGCATGGCCGCCGTTTGCGCGAGCAGTAAGCGAAGAGTACTACTCAAAGCGCTGGTCGTCCCGGCCGCATTCGCCTGGCCGCCGCTGCTGCTTTTTCTCACATTTGTGCATCTGACGATGAAGCCCTTGGCTGCACTCGAGTGGGTTTCGCAGGCTGGGGGGTATGTGACCGGATTAGCGCTCATACCTGCCCTGGTCGTGGTCGGCGTCCGCTACCTGAGAAGACGACGTGCGGCAAGAGCGGGACAGACGGGCGTCGACACTTCGTGATCAATCCTCAACACCCTTCCTGGAATCCCGCCTTCGCGGGAATGACGCGTCGCTAGGTGCTGGCCGTGCGCCGCAGCGAACGGCCAGCGGTATCCAAAAGTCTTTGGAAAGGGGTACGGGGGAGAACCTTTCTGTCTAGAAAGGTTTCCCCCGACAACGCTTGGTGTCACGCCAGTATAGAGAAAGTCTGCAGCATGATATCGGCGGCGTGGCCTGTGGATCCGTCGTCCCGGGTGAATTGTGAGGATTGGACGATCTCGTTCCCGCCGGCCAGCGCCTGAGCGGTTTCCTGGTACCGCAGGTTTATAGCGGTGATACCGGCATCGCTGAGTTTGGTGAACTCGTCGGGTCGAGCTTTACCGTCGCCGTCGAGGTCGCCGAAGAGCAGAAGTTGCTCGTAGATCTTGTCCGTAACGTCCAGGACCCCGTCGAGGTTGGTATCGTACTTGGCCAGTTCCGCAAACCCGTTCGCAGCGCCGTGCTGGTCGCCGAAAAGTTCTTTGCCGCTATCGATCCTGCCGTTCCCGTTGCTGTCGATGGCCAGGAACGCGTCGCCGCCGGTCGGCATCTGTACGGCTGTGGGCGTGCCGTCGCCACGTATATCGAACTGCTGCGGGTTAGCGGCGTCGGTGAGTTCGACACCGTCATCGTCAAGGTCGAGCACGAGCGGGTCCGCCTTATCCCGCTGACCGCTCTCCATCGAGACCTCGACCCGCGTGTACCTGATCTCGATCTGTTCGAACAGCGCCTGTATCGAACCCGAGCTTTCGCCCTGCGGCGCCATTTCGGAGGCAAGAGCCGCGTCGACATCGGCCTGTACATCCTCCTCCGCCGCGTCTGACGCGACTCCAAACATCTCCTCCAGGAAAGTGTTCAGCGCTTCCAGGAATTCCGACGCTTCTTGGTCGGATGAGGCGAGAAATGTGCGGAAAAGCACCAGAAAGTCCGTGAAAACGCTGGAATCCATACCGGCAAGTGTCGTTGCGCCGTTCTCGAACCCGTTGAGCGCGGATTCGGAGATAGCGGCGGACGATGTGAACCTGAGTGTGAGGGCCTCTGCGGATACCGCAAGACGGCTGGCGTGCGGTGCGCCGATGCCCTTGGCGAGCCCGTTCATGTTGTGCATGAACTTCTGTGCGCGTTCCGCGCGCTGTTCCTGAGCGAACGACAGGTTCAGCTGCGATGCCCGCATCGTCAACGAGCTGAGCGAGAACTCTATCAGGCCGTCCTCGGACCGCAATGACATCGCCAGCGCATCGACCTCGATCTGTGAGGCCTGCAGGTTGACCTGATTGCCGTTATCGGAGGATTGCAGGGCCAACCGCGACGCGTTCAGACTGAGACTCTCGAGCGAGTATGTGGCCCAGCTGGTATCGGTCAGTTGCTGATTCGACGGCAGCACCGTTCCCGCGCCGTCGGCCGGCGGAGAACCCTCCTGTTGCGCATCCGCAGTCGGTAAAACCGGAGGCGGTTGAAACGCGAGGTTCGGCATAGGTAGTTGTGATAAAGAAAAGTTGACGGCTCCCATTTGTTGCTCCTTTCCGGCACCACCGGCCCAGATAAACGAGGAGATCGGTAGAACCACCTGGAAAGCCCAGCACATTGATCCCTCACACTTAGTTTTCGGCAGGTTTGGGGAAAACTTTAGCGCGAACTGCGGCCGGGTCCGCCGGGCCTTTCTTGACGTGACGGGGCGGCACAGTCTATAATTCGCTGCAAAGGGGATTTCACGTCGGATGATTGGTCCTGGACGTTCAAGATACGGGAAAGTGCTGCTGATTGCGGTGACGATCTGCGGCGCTTTCCAGAATGGCGGTTGCCACGTGGGAACCAAGCTGGAAAAGATGCTGCCTCAAGAGCGCGAAATCGGGGGTATCGCGCGTGCGGGACCGGTTCAGCAATTTGCGGGCAAGCGGCTAGTGGAGTTCATTAACGGCGCGGCAGAACTTTACTTCGCTTACGGCTTCCGGGACGCGGTCGCGGCCAAGTACCGTCTTGCCGACGGCTCGGAGGTCGCCGTTGAGATATACGAGGTGGACCGTCCCGAGAACGCTTACGGCCTTTACTCGTTTGACTCCGAAGGCTCCCATCCTGACGTTGGGCATGAGGCGGTCTACGCCGCCGGATTGCTCAAGTTCTGGAAAGGCGCGTTTTTCGTGCGGATTCTGGCGGAAAACGACACCGACGAGATCAAGCAGCTTCTCGTTCGGATCGGCCAGAGCATTGCCAATAAGATTGAGGAGCGCGGCGATAAGCCTGATATCGTCAACCGCGTGCCTGCGACGGGCGTGGTTCCGGAAAGCCTGCAGTACTTCCATAAACAGATTTGTCTCAACAACATATACTACCTGGCTGACGTTAACGTGCTGCATCTCAACGAGAGCACGGATGCAATCTCCTACCGGTACCGCGTCGGGGACGGTGTCGTACGTGTGATGCTGGTGCAGTACCCGACCGATACGGCCGCATCCACAGCGTTTCGGGACTTTCTTCAAACGTACCTGGAACGAGACGAGGCGGCGGACGATGCAGAGCCGGTCGCGATACAGCGCATTGAGAACGGCACGTTCTGTGGCGTGAAGTTGACGGACAACTCACTGGCGCTAGTCTTCGAGGCGCCGGATCAGGAAGTGTGTGGGATGGTGCTCGATAGAGCCTCCGGGAGAGAGGAGAGGGAATAATGAATGAACATATGGCAGAAACCGGACATTCTCAAGGCCATGACGGTCTTACGAGGCGGGATTTCATCAGAAACGCCGCAGTGGGTGCAGGTGTCGGGCTCGCCGTCGGCCAGCGAACCGCGTCGGCACAGGAAGCAGCCGGGTCGAAGGCCAAGGTCGTCCTCGTGAGAGACGAAAAGGTCCTCGATGAAAAGCATAGGGCCGACCCTGAACGTGTCGAGGCCATGCTTGCACAGGCAATGCAGGCGCTGACGGGCGAGGCCGACGTGACGAGCGCGTGGGGTCACTTCGTGAAACCTACCGACATCGTCGGGGTCAAGGCGAATGTCATGATAACACCCACGAATCCGGAACTGCTTCGCGCGATGGTACGTGCCGTGCTCCGCGTAGGTGTTCCCGAGGAGAACATATACACGTGGGATCGCGCGCAGTACGGTGTCGGTCTCGAGGGTGCCGACGCCGCCAAGCGTACCAAGATAGCCTCGTTCGACTCGCGACGCTACTGCAAACTCGCGACGGAGACGTGTACGGTGCTGCTGAACGTGCCGGGTACGAAGGTGCACCGCGTTTCCGGTGTCGGGATTGCCGTCAAGAACTGGGTCGGGGGAATGCACCCCCGGGAGCTGCCCATAACCGGCGACCCGGAGGCGGTATTCTATGATCTTCACCGAGACAGCTGCGCCGACCTGGCCAAGCTGGCGTGGATTCCCGAGATCAGAAAGAAGTGCACCCTGAATATCGTGGAGGCTTTCAGACCGTTGTTCCACGGCGGTCCACAGGTTGACCCGAGGTACGCCTGGCATTACAACGGGTTGTTCGTATCGACCGATCCCGTCGCGGTGGATATCGTCATTGCGAAGATGCTGCAGGCGAAACGCGACGAGTATAGAGGCGAGCACTGGCCGATCGAGCCGCCGATTAAGCACCTTATGATCGCCGACACAAAGTACAATCTCGGGACGAGCGACCTGTCCAAGATCGAGGTTGTCAAGCTTGGGCATCAAGAAGGCGTGCTCTTGTAGTCGGACTTCTCAGAGCCCGACGCACCGCACGCCAAGACCAGGTAGGTCGGGCATCTTGCCCGACCAAACGAAGGGCGGAACGGACCCGCGAACGGCGGGCGAGACGCTCGTACATTGCTGGGCTTCTGTCAGTCCCCCTTCTTCTTCTCCAGAGCGTCGAGCGTCTGCTTGAAGAACGCGTTGGCGGTCTGCACGTATGCATCGCGAGGCACGAGTTCGCGGCTGACGGTCGCCAAAACCTCATCCGCTATCTTGCCGTCCTGCACTAGTTGGCGTCCGGCCTCTCTTGCAGCTTCGAACACATCGTCAACAGGAAGTCCCATCTTCCTTATGAACGGAATGGCCGCGCCGTGGGGCCTCAGCAGCGCACCGGCAAACTCGGTCCCCATATTCTTGCACATGGCCTTCACGTGAACCTGTAGGGAGTCAAAGTTGTCTATCTCGTGGAAACCACAGACCGAAACGAGCACCAGTTTGCCCGTCCCGCCGCCGTCCCGACCGGGATGGCGGCAATGGCCATCTCGGATCTCTATGAAAGGTTCCCCCACGGGAATGAACCGGTCGATCATGACCTTCATGGTGCCGGTCATCCCATCCACGTAGACGGGTGTTGCGAGCACGAGAACATCCACTCCCTGCAATTTGGATAGAACGCTCTTCATATCGTCATTGTGCACGCACTTGCCCGGCGTCTTGAGCCAGCACGCGTAGCACCCGACGCACGGTTTGATGTTCAACTTGCTCACATAAACCACTTCAACCTCAGCACCCGCCTCTTTCATCCCCTCGAGAAATGGGTCCAGGATCGATGCCGTAGCGCCCTTTCCCATGTTCGGGCTGCTGTTGAAAGCCAGTACTTTCACTCCAAAATCCTCCTTCCCGTATCCTTCTGATGGCCCTCCGGGTTGTACCCCAGGCACTGCGAGATGTAAGCCGGCTGTTGCCGCTGGGGCCGGCGGCGGAAGTGTGTCGGAACTTGCATGGACCGCGTTCGGTGTGCGGACGCGCCAAGCGAGAGATTACATCCGATTGGTGAGTTCGACGGTCAGCGTATGTCCGCCTCAAACCACCTCAGGACACCCAGCATCCCTCTTGCCTGCTTGAGCATCGTCGCTTTGAATCCGCGCTCGCGCAACTTCTGTTTCGCTTCCGAACGTGACCGTGCCACAACTACTCCACCCACGAACGATTTTTCCTCCTCATCGTCCGTACGGATCGCGTGGTACTCGAACGTCGGCATGCGATTCACCTCCCTGTCTGGTATAGCGACTCCCAGTCCTTCTAGTCTTCCGGCTAAAGTCGCGAGAACGAATCAGTTACTCTTCTCGCAGCCGCCTTATCTTGACTGTAAACTATGATCAGATAAGAGCCTTTCTTTGCCGGGTAGCTTTGGGGTCCTCTGTTCGGGCGCGTTTGGAGGCCCAGTTGGGTCGTGATACCCATGCTTTGCGCTATACCATCGCCGACGCCCGGCTTGTAGTTCTCGTAGTCGATGCTCAGCCGTCCCGTGTTAGTGTACCGCGACACCTCAACGCGCATCCCGTTGACCATCATCGACTCGCCATCCGCCACGCCGGCTCTTGTGGACGCGAGGGCTCGGCGATCGGTCACGGTGAACCCGTCCTTCTGGAAATGCGCTGCGATCCTGTCGAAAGACATCGGCTCTCGTTTGAGAATACCTGAACGAGAAAGTGCTATGAACGCCACCACGCCGACAATGACAAACAACAACTTCTTTGCCATCTCGTTCACCTCCTCGAGGCGATTATACACCATCCGGGCGTGAATTTCACGGAAATAGTCGTCCTGCAACTTCTATTTCATTACGAACACGTGGAGGTCGCCGGAACCGAAAAGCCTCGTTGCCAGGTCTCTCACCTCCTGCTTGGACACGGATCGGACGAGCTCGACGCGTTCCTCAACGCTCAGCAGAGGTCGTCCGCGTACGATGGTAGCGCCCATGTTTGAGGCGAGACCGTCGTTAACCTCCGCGGACCGCCGGATGCCGGTTTCGATGTACTTGTTCGCCACTTCCATCTCGCGATCCGAAACGGTTTCCCGTGTCAGCTTGTCGAGTTCACGCCGCACAAGCTTTTCGACCTCGTCCAGACGCTTCGCTTCCGTACCGGCCTCAACTCCCCACACCAATATGTCGGGATATACCGTACCCTCGACGTGCACGTCATAGACGTAACCTCTATTCTCCCGTATCTGCGTGAACAGGCGTGAGTTCATCCCGTGGCCCAGTACGGTGTCCAGCACGTTCAGAACGTACTCGCCGCGCATGTCTATCCCGTCCATCCGCGTCCCGAGAAACAGCTGCGCCTGGGCGACCCGCCTGCTGATCGTCTCGCGCACCGTGCCGTCGAGCTTCGGCATCGGCGGGGGCCGCGAACCGGGAAGATCACGTGGCGGCAAACCGTCGAGTTTCTCCTCGATCAGGGAGCGGGCGGTCTTGACCGACACGTTGCCCACGACGACCAGCAGCATGTTGTTCGGGACGAAATACGTATAATGTATCTGGCGCACATTCTGTATTGTCAGCTGCGAGACCGATTCAGCGGTACCGTCGCTCGGCCTGCCGAACGGATGGCCGGGAAACATCCACGCACTTACCTTTTTGTCGAACACGTAGGACGGGAAATCCTCCCGCGCGGCAAGGTCGTGGAGCAGGATACCGCGTTCTTTCTCCAGATCGGACTCGTCGAGCAGCGGGTTGACCGCGATGTCGGTGACTATATCGAGCACAAGCTCAAACGCCTCGGCGGGCGCGTATGCCATTGCCAGACTGCTGAGATAGTGAGCTGCGGCGCCGACCGAACCGCCGGTCGCCGCGATCTCGCCAGCAATATCCTCGCTCGTACGATTGCTGGTACCTCTGGGCAACATCCGTGCGAGCAGGTTCGCCACGCCGCTGCGCTGCTCGGTCTCCAGCGAGCAGCCGAACCTGACATACAGATCGACCGCAACGGTGCCCGTGTGGCCCCGGGGCATTATCACCATCTCCAGCCCGTTTGACAAGGTTTCGCGATGAAGACCTGTTTCGCTTAACGCGTTCATTCCCCCTGTTTCCTCTCGACTGTTAATCTCAAATGCGCACAAAGAGGAAGTACCTCAGTACTGCCAAGAGCTTCCCCGGCCCCCGGGCCGGTTTGACGTCAAGCAGCATGATCTGTTCGTCCTCGAACTTGTGTTTCGCCGCCTCGGCTATGCTGTCCGACGTCACGGCCTCTATCCTCTTTTTGTGCTCCTCCAGAGACAGGAACTCGTCCGCCAGCTCGGTCGCTGCGTAGAAACCGGCCCTGCCCGAATTGGTTTCACACGCTATGGCGAATCTCCCAAGCACTCTGCTCCTGGCGGTTTCAAGCTCATCCGACGAGAGCGGTTCCGTCCTTATCCGGCGCATCTCGGTTTCGACTATATGCTCCGCCTCAGCGAGGTGTTTCGGGGCTGTACCCACAGCCACACCCCAGAAACCGATGTCGGACAGCGCGCCACCTCCCGCCGGCGACATATCGGCGAGCGACACAATGAAATCCGTCATGCCGCGTTTCACCCTGAGTTCCTTGTAAATACGCGAGTTTCTTCCCGAACCCAGGATTACATCAATCAGTTTCAGCTCGTACTTGTGCTTATCTTTATCGCCATCCGTGCGGATCCCGATAGCCATGTAGCCCTGGTCCACGAGCGTTTTCAACTTAAGTTCGTGCCGCTCTTTCCGGCGGGGCGGAAGCGTGAACCGTTTCGACGGTACGCTGCCGGAATCGCGCTGCGCGAACGTGCGGCGCACCGCTTCGAGCGCGGGTTCCGTCTTGACTCCTCCAACGATTACCACAAACATGTTGCTCGGCACATAGTGCGTGTCGTAGAAGCGGCGGATGTCTCCGATAGTAATCCTCTTGAGCGATCTGCGCGTGCCGGCAATAGGCATCCCAAGCGACGTGTTGGGGAGGAACTCCTTCATCGCGACATAGTACGCTATGGCCAGCGGGTTGCTCTTCATTCCTGAGACTTCTCTCAAGATGATCTTGCGCTCAAGTTCGACCTCCCGCTCGCCAAAACTCGGCTCACAAACCAGCCGGTACAGGCCGTCCCACGCTTGCTCGAACTCCGACGCCAGCGTGTCGAAGAAATAGTCGGTACACTCGAACGTGGTCATCCCGTTAACGGACCCGCCGGTATCCTCAATCTGTCTAACGGTCTGCACAGCGCCCTTTTCGCGGAACAACAAGTGTTCCAGAAAGTGAGATATACCGTTGTTCTTCTTGGTCTCGTACCGCGAGCCGACACGCACGTATATCGCGCAGGAAACCGTGGCGCTCAACGGTCGTTCCTCTATGATCACCGTCAAACCGTTGTCCAGAACGTATCGGTTAAGTTTAGAATGTCGTTCGTCAGTCATTCCTGGTCATCCCCCAACAGGATGTCCGCCAACTGCGCCAGTGACGCCACCGCCAGGTCCGGTGTCTCGATATCTGAAGCCGGCTCCGGCCCTTCAGTGCCGAAAAGCCCGGTTCGCACCCACGCAGTGGACATGCCGAACGCTCGAGCCGGTACGATATCGATGTCGAGCCGGTCGCCTACCATCATGACCTCGTCGCTTCGGCAACGGGCCTCGTCCAGCACGTACTGAAAGAAACGCGGATCCGGTTTTGCGTATCCAACGGATTCTGAGATACCGATGACGGAAAAGTATTTGTCGACGCGGTAATCGCGAAGCACTTCTCGTATACGCGACGTGTTATTGGAGAGCGTTGCTAACCGGTAGCGCTTCGAGAGCGCTTCGAGCGTTTCCTTGACGCGGCGGCGAAGAGGGTTCAGAGCTTTGAACGCGTCGTAGCCTATTCTGGACAGTTCCCGAGCAAGCTCGGCTCGTATCTCGGCTTCACCCTCGGTCGTGCCGGTCAGGCACTGCAGCATTGATGACGTTATCGAAACCGCAAAGGACCTGAGAACCGCTACTTGAGCCGCGGCATAATCGGAATCGGTGAACGTTGCACCCCTGCCGACCAGGATCTCCTTCAGTTTGTCGAACACGCACAGGACCGCGCGGTCATCGTTGATTATCGGGCCGCCGATATCTATGAACAACCACCGGACCGAGCTGAAGTCCTCGGGACTCCCCGTCATAAAGCCTCTCCTATCTGAATCCGCTGAGTTATCACACGCGCTAATTTTAGGGTGCTGCCGCACGAAAATCAAGCGACTACACACGAGCGGTGCTCTTGTGGTATGATATAGGGCGTTGTCGGAGTGGGCTGACACGAAAACTCTTGGTGGGAGCCGGCGCCGCGAGCAAAGCTGCGCGACGATGCCGGCTGCCGCGAATCCACAATCAGGAGGTACACGTTATGGCTGAAAAGAAGATCTTTGCCGCTGCAGGTGAGAAAGAGGTAACACGCGCGATAGTCGACACGTTCGCGCGCCAGTTTCACGAATATGTCGAGAGCGACGTGATAATCATCGGCGGCGGTCCGGCGGGACTCATGGCCGGGAGAGATCTCGCATCGCAGGGCGCCAAGACGCTGATCGTCGAGAGAAATAACTATCTCGGCGGCGGGTTCTGGCTTGGCGGCTACCTGATGAACAAGCTCACCGTGAGAGCGCCTGCGCACAAGGAACTGGACGAGCTCGGCGTCCCTTACACGGAAGTGAGCGAGGGCCTTTACGTCGCGGACGGTCCGCACGCCTGCTCAAAGCTCATCGCGGCAGCGTGCGATGCCGGCGTTAAGTTTGCAAACATGACGATTTTCGACGACGTGGTTCTGTACGAGGGTAACCGCGTCGGCGGCGCGGTCATCAACTGGACGCCGGTCCAGGCTATGCCGCGCGAGATAAGCTGCGTGGACCCCGTAGCGATCGAGGCGAAGCTGGTCATTGACGCTACCGGCCATGACGCCTGCGTTGTGAGGAAGCTCGAGGAGCGCGGTCTCGTCAAGACAGTCGGGTTCGGCGCGATGTGGGTCGAGCGGTCCGAGGATCTCGTCGTCGAACATACGGGAGAGGTCCATCCGGGGCTGATAGTCATCGGTATGGCCGTGAGTACGACCTACGGGCTGCCGAGGATGGGGCCGACCTTCGGCGCGATGCTGCTTTCCGGAAAGAAGGGCGCCGAGATAGCTCTCGAAAAGCTCCGAGGCTGAAACTGATTAGGTAGGGCGGGCATCTTGCCCGCCATCGTAGGGGCGTTTAACTGAACGTCCGCACTGAGCAGACTATGCAGCCAGACGAGGTGTTTCTACCCCGCGCAGTGCACATCTACGACGGTGCCCGCACCGACGCGCTCGACCTGGAACAGATCGGCGGATTCGTCCGCTCCATCCTTCCGACTGCATCCGTCGTCGTGAAATCCGACGTCATAGAGCTGGCGATCGAGCGCCTTTCGGGGTCGGAGAAGGAGCAACGGCTCGACGAGCTGGCGCACGCGCTGGCAATGGCCCGCGTGCACAATGTCGCCGCTCAGGAAGAAACCGACTCCGTCTCGTACGGCGAGGTGGACTATGAGAGGCGGAGGATGCTCAATTCCGAGAGCAAGGCGTTCGGAATCCTCTACGACGGACACAAACTGAACGCTATGTACGCCGATCTCGTACCCGAAGACCAGCTGGACATCGAGAACGCGCACATCATATTCACAAACCAGCTTTTCGGTACCTGGGACGAGAACGACTGCAGGTACCACGCCCGCGTCGCCGTGTACAGCTACCCTTCCGTCATATCGACCAGCGGCATTGTCGAAGCGCCCGCACGCCCGCGCGACTTCTACCTTAAACGCCAGCTCGGGGTTGACCCGCTGAGTCTCAAGGAGGAGTTCCGAGGCAGGGTGATTGACCACGACGACCCGCGGCTCACCGACGCCATGAAAGGCTACGTCGCGCAAGCGCTCTTCTACCACATGACCGGCGACCCGTTCTGCCAGAACAAGACATGCCGGTTGTACAATGCGCACTGGCAGGAAGAGCTCATCCAAGCGCAACTCACCGGCGACGATTTCTGCCCCGAACACGCCGCCTTTCTATCCCAAGTCGTCGGTTCGTGATGGAGGAGGGTCTTGCGACCTGTGCCCTTAGAACTCCATCTGTTGACAGGATTCTTCGTTCTAGTGGTATTTACACCCAGAATGGCCTCAATTTCTTGTATCGCGTGAAAAGGGGCGTTGACTTTTCTCAATAAAAGGTCTAGACTGTTCATAAGGGGAAAAGAGGAGCGCGGACTTCCGGCCAGGCATTTTACTTATTTTACTATTCACAAAAGGTGGTGCAGGTTCAATGAGGCTCCCACCCATGAACTGCGCTCGGCCTCCCCCCATGCCTTGCACTGTTCTCTGCTTGTTACCCCAGAAACCTCATGGATCGCATCACAATCCGAAGTTAAACGTCAGTGATAGATCAAAACAGGGATGTGTGGTCATATTATATTTGAGCAGTACGAAAGGGGGCGCTTGAAATGAGACGCTACATATTGGCTCTCACTATGTTTAGCATCCTTTGCCGCACGGCGTTGGGCGCCGTGTGGTACGTTGACAGGGACAACAGTTCCGGCACCGAGGACGGTATCTCCTGGGCCACGGCGTTCACGACCGTTCAGGAGGGTATCGATGCCGCTTTCGACGACGACGGCGGCGAGGTCTGGGTCGCGGAAGGCGTGTATAGCGAAGAACGAACGTCCATTGTTCATCCGGAGCCGTGGGACGATAATACCGGTTCTGTGGTGATGAAGGAGGGTGTGCACCTTTGCGGGGGCTTTGTCGGAACGGAAAGTGAATGCGACCAACGCGACTGGGAAGCGCACCCGACTGTCGTTGACGGTTCGACGGCGCGCGGCGGCGAACCAGCCTACCATGTCGTCATCGGCGCCAACGACACCACCCTCGACGGGTTCACTATTACCGGAGGAGTCGCCCAGGAGATCGGCATCTACTTGGGTGACAATCCGCCCGCTCTCGGCGCAGGCATGTACAACTTCGGTACCTCGCCAACGGTGACGAACTGCACCTTTACCGGAAACCAGGCAATACACGATAGCGGTGGTGGGATGTATAACTACGACTGCTCGCCCACTGTGACTTACTGCAGCTTTATAGATAACTACGCGCAGGGGGCGGGTGGTGGCATGTACAACCGCCACTCTTCACCGATAGTGACGGACTGCACGTTTACTGGTAACTACGCTTACTCACAGGGAGGCGGGATGCGGAATTTAGAATCCTCGCCGACCGTGACGAACTGCACGTTCACGAGTAACGGGGCTACATATTCCCTCCATGGCGGTGGCGGTATGAGCAATCTCGAGTCCTCACCGGTGGTGACGAACTGCAGGTTCGAGGGGAACTGGGCCGATCACCACAGTGGCGGCGCGATGTCCAACTACTGGTTCGCGTCGCCTACGGTGACGAATTGCCTGTTCACAGGCAACTGGGCGCTCAAGGGCGGCGGGATGTTCAACGAAGACAACTCGTCGCCTACGGTGACGAACTGCGTTTTTGCGCAAAACACGGCATACCACCGGTTCGGAGTCGGCGACGAGTTCCCTTACTTCGGGGGTTACGGCGGCGGGATGTACAACCTTGAGCAGTCTTCGCCAACGTTGACCAACTGCACGTTTACTGGCAACGTGGCCGAGCTATGCGGCGGCGCCATGTTTAACCGGGAGACCTCGTGTCCGGTCGTTGCCAATTGTATCCTGTGGGGTGATGCTCCCGAGGAAATCTGGAACTGGGACGTGTCAAGTAATCCCGAGTTAGCCTATTGTGACGTCCAAGGAGGCCACGAGGGCACGGGTAACATTGTCGGATACCCTTTGTTCGTCGATCCTGCGGCGGGGGACCTGCGGCTCCGTGCGGGATCGCCGTGCATCGATGCCGGCACAGCGGGCGGTGCGCCCACTACAGACATGGCAGGAATACAGCGGCCCCAGGGCTTGGCAGTTGACATGGGCGCCCACGAATACGTAGTGGCGGGTTCGGACAGAGATGGAGACCTCATCCCAGATTCCGTAGAAGGGGACGGCGACCCGGACGATGACGGCGTCCCGAATCGCCGCGATACCGACAGCGACGGTGACTCCATCCCGGACGCGGTCGAAGGCGACGCGGACTCGGACGGTGACGGCGTCCCGAATTACCTCGATACCGACAGCGATAATGACGGCCTGGAGGACAGCATTGAACGTGATAGCGATCCTGACGGTGACGGCATTCCCAGTTTCATCGATATCGACAGCGATGGCAACGGCTTACATGACGGCACCGAAGGAGACGGCGACCCTGACGATGACGGTGTCCCCAGTTTCATCGATATCGACAATGATGGCGACAATGTACCTGACAGCATAGAGGGGGACGGTGATCCGGACAGCGATGGTATCCCAAATCATCTCGATACCGACAGCAACGACGACGGCATTCCGGACGGTGTGCCTATCGTGCGGTTTGTTGACAGATACAACGGCTCAGGCTCCGAGGACGGGCTTTCCTGGGTCACCGCGTTCACGACAATCCAAGACGCCATCGACGCGGCCTACGTTGGAGGTGGCGGTGAAGTCTGGGCAGCGGAGGGCATCTACGACGAGCCGCGCACGTCCACTATTCATCCGGAGGTATTCGAGGGGAACACGGGTTCTGTTGTCCTGAGAGAAGGCGTGCTTCTTTACGGCGGCTTCACGGGAACGGAAACGGAGCGCGAGCAGCGCGACTGGGAAGGTCGTGTTACCGTCATCGACGGCTCCGTTGCTCGCGACGGGGAACCGGCCTACCATGTCGTCGTTGGGGCTGACGACGCCACTCTGGACGGGTTCACTATTGCCGGAGGGTATGCGTACACTCGCTATGACGACCGTCTGGATTCGAGCGATCCGAGACAGAAGGGCGCCGGGATGTTCAACGGCACCGTTTCGCCCATCGTGGCGAACTGCGTCTTTACGGAGAACTATGCGCACCGTCACGGTGGCGGGATGTGCAATTGGAGAGCCTCACCTACGGTGACGAGCTGCGAGTTTGCCGACAATGGGGCTCATTACAAGGGCCCCGGGATGCACAATGAACATTATTCCTCACCGACCGTCACGGACTGTACGTTTACGGCTAACTCGGCTTGGAGAGGCGGGGGAATGTGCAATATCGACAATTGCTCACCTACGGTCACAGGCTGTCTTTTCACGGAAAACAGCGTCCTGGATTGGGGCGGCGGGATGAACAACGATCTCAACTCCTGCCCAACAGTGACGGACTGCGTGTTCTCGAACAATTCAGCCCACAGTGACTACGGCGGCGGCATGTCGAACAGACGCGGCTCTTCAGCGACGGTGAGGGACTGCACGTTCACGGGCAACTCCTGTGGCTATCGCGGCGGTGGGATGGGCAACTACAAAGCTTCCCCAACGGTGACGGACTGCATCTTTATTGAGAATCGGTCTGAGTCATACGGTGGCGGGATGGCCAACAAGACTTCTTCACCGACGGTGTCGAACTGCATCTTCGAGGGTAATTCAGCCGATAAGAAGGGCGGTGGGATGTATAACAACAGATCTTCCGCCACTGTGATCAACTGCACGTTCGCAAACAACGTGGCTTACGCGGACCGCGGTCAGGGCGAGGGCGGCGGGATGAGCAATGTTGACAACGGTTCTCCCACGGTGGTGAACTGCACCTTTACGGGTAATTGGGCTCAAGAAAATGGTGGCGGGATCGGTAACTACTGGTACTCGTTCCCACTTGTGGTGAACTGTACGTTTACCGGCAACACGGCGGCGATTTCCGGCGGCGGGATATACAGCAGGGTAGGTTCTTCGCCCAGCCTGGTGAACTGCATCCTGTGGGCCGACGCACCTGACGAGATTCAGAAAGAGGACGCCGCAAGCGCCCCCGTGGCGGAGTACTGCGACGTTCAGGGTGGATACGAGGGCGAGGGGAACATCGACGCGGATCCGCTTCTTGTTGACGCGGCTGCCGGCGACCTGCGGTTACGCCCCGAGTCACCCTGCATCGATGCAGGCCACTATATAGGTGGTTTGGTCGCTGACTTCGAGGGCGAGCTCAGAGGATATGACGCTAGCAGCGAACCGCGAGGCGACGGTTCGGATTATGATATCGGTGCGGACGAATACACGCCCGACTTCGTCCAGGATACAGACGCTGACGGTCTGCCCGACTGGGTGGAAACTGGTACTGGCATCTACGTTGACCACAGGGACGCCGGCACCGATCCGCACAATCCTGACACGGATGACGACGGTCTCACAGATGGCGACGAGGTGATCACCTACTTCACCAATCCCTGCCAGTGGGACACGGATGCCGACACGATGCCGGACGGGTGGGAACTGGACAACGCGCTCGACCCACTGGTGGACGATTCCGCTGGAGATGCTGACGGCGACGGGTTGAGCAACGGCGCTGAGTTCGCCGCGGGAACTGACTGCACCCACCCGGACAGCGATGACGACGGTATGACGGACGGTTGGGAGGCTGATAACTCCCTCAACCCGCTGGCGGATGATTCCGCTGAAGATGCCGACGGCGACGGGTTGACCAACGGCGCTGAGTTCGCTGCCGGAACTGATTGCACCAACCCGGATACGGACGGTGACGGGCACACTGACGGTACTGAGATCGCGCAGGGTACTGATCCGCTCGATCCCACCTCTCACTCCGTGCTCATACCGCCGCCACCGGCGCCCACAACGGCCTCCGGTGGCAGGGGCGGTGCCGGCGGACCGTGTTTTGTCGCCACTGCCGCGTACGGTACCCCGGCAACCGAAGAGATTTGCATACTGCGCGAGTTCAGGGACAAGTATCTGCTGACGAATCGGCTGGGCGCCGCATTTGTGAGAGCATACTACCGACTGAGCCCGCCGATAGCGCGATTCATATCGGCACATGAACCGGTCAGGGCGGCTGTACGCTTTTGTCTGGCGCCGATAGTGGCTCTTGCGAGGTTGATCCTGACGTTCCCGCTGGCGATTCTTGCGGCAGTGGGGCTCCTGATAGGCGCTGCAATAGCTCTGCCGAGGCTAAGACGGAACGAAGGATAAAGATCAGCGTACGACTACGGCCGTGCCGTATCTCCGCCTCTTCATGCAGCGGAAAACCACACATCTGCCCGATCCGTCCGCGCTACCTGCCTGTTGACTCCGATGGCCGCTTATGGGAAGATAGGGCGGTACGGATCGGCTCGAGCCGTGGGCGCCGCGAGGCGACTTTTTGGACGGTGCCGGGGGCATTAATGTTATCCGCTTGATCAGCAAACACTTATGCGTTTATTATGAGAAGATTCGTGCCGTTTCGGCAACAGTAATCGGGAACTTTCCCGGAGTTGATACGATTATTCAAGTAGACGTGCGGATACGGCGGTTGCCGTGTGCCACACGCTACCCTGTAAAGGGTTTTCCTCGTGAACATTTCCGACGAGGAGTTGATGTTAGAGTACGGTAAAGGCGCCGACTGGGCGTTTGAGCTTCTGGTTGAGAGGTACCAGAGGCCGCTCATCAACTTCTTTTACCGTGCTCTGAAGGAGAGGGCGCAGGCGGAAGATCTGGCGCAGGAGGTGTTCATTGGGCTTTTCCGAGCGGCGAAAAAGTATAAGGTTACAGCCAAGTTTACGACGTTCATGTTCAGGATCGCCTCGAACCTGTTGGCGAGCGAGATACGAAAAAGGGTGAGGCGGCCGCGAACGGTGCCGATAGTGGAAAAGACCAGCAGTGACGGAGAAGATGTTCGCACAACCCAGTTTGAGGATAAGGAGGCGCGCGTTGATAATGAGGTGGACTTGAAGATCCTCGCGGAATCCATCCGCGACGCGGTGGCCGGGTTGCCTCACGCGCAGCGTACGGTGTTTGAGTTGCGCAAGTACCAGGGACTGAGCTACAGGGAGATCGCCGGGGTGATGACGTGCCCCGTCGGCACAGTAAAATCGCGGATGGCGCGAGCTGAACGTGCACTGAGACCAAAGTTGAAAACGATCAAGGACGAACTGGAGTAGGTGACGATATGAAGTGCCCTCTCGTGCGCAGAAGACTGGTTGACTACATTGAGGCCGAACTGGGGCTTCCCGGAGCCGTTCCTCTGTCTGAACGGCAGAGAGCGGCTGTGAAGGTGCATCTGGAACGGTGCCCCGGATGTCGCGAAGAGATGGAAGCCATACGCGACAGCCTCGCTACCGCCGACATGGTAGGCGAGGTTGAGCCCAGCGTCGGTTTCAAGCTCAGGACGGTGGGATTGCTCAAGGAGGAAGCGGAACGGCTCGCGGGGCCCGTGCCGTTCGGGCTGCGTTTGCGTCCCGTGTTCGCGTACGTGGTTGCCATTGCGGTGGTGGGAATCCTGGTGGCGGTTTTCCTTCCGGAGCGCGCGCAGCGCGTTGAGCTTGCGGGCGATATCAAGGAGTTCGAGGCGGAGGTCGACCAGTATGCGCGCGATATAGAGTTTCTTGTCGGCGTGTTGCCGGGACCCGATTACGAACCGGCTTCGCAGGTGGAGCGTGCTCATCTGGACAAGATAGTAATGCTCGCGAACTCGATAGAGCAATGCTGGGACGCGGTGGAGAGAAACCCGGAGAACGTGCGCGTAAGATCGCTTTTGCTGTCGCAGATGAGAGAGGAAGTTGACGCTCTGAAATCGTTCTACGAGGTGAGGTCGTTGTGAGTAGCTGTGGTCAAGGTTCGGCGGAAGCTGCTGTAATGAGCGTTATCACGGGATACCATCGACGAAAGACGGGCAGACGGAGGATGACGGCTGGGTTTCTGGCGATCTGCGTGTTCTTCTCCGCCGCGATGGTTTACGCTCAGCGACCGCGTGAAACAAGAGTTCCCAGAAGACCTGTTCGAGGGCAAGTTGACCGGTCGGTGAGACGGATCGGGAGTTCAGTCCGCGAAAGTGCAAGGGCCGTTCGTGACAGCGCACCGCGGTTCGATCAACGGACCGGCCGGCAATACGGGGCGGAGTTCAGGAAACGGTTTGAGCGCAATTTCCGCGTGACCGGGCGACCGGACATCTCCATTGTCAACGAGTTTGGCAGCGTGCGTGTGCGGCCGTGGAGCAGCAACCAGGTCAGGGTACGGGCGGATATAGTCGCCCGGGCGCCCGAGGCGGCGTTGGCAAGACAGTTGGCGCACAATACGATTGTCGATGCGCAGGCAAGCTCGGGACTGGTGGTCATCAGAACGCGGTATCCGGATACGCGCCGGTCCGGCCAAGTCCTCGTACAGACCAACTACGACGTGAGTGTTCCCGCGAGGAGCGATCTGTATCTCGAGAACAGGTTCGGCGACGTTGACGTGCGAGGCATTAACGGCAAGATTGAGTCGGTTTGCAGTCATGGACGGACCCGCGTCGAGGAGTTGAGAGGAACCCTGAAAGTGGTTTCCGAAAACGGCAGCGTCCTGGGGATAAACCTCGCTTCCACGACGCGTATCGATGCCCAATTCGGGCGGGTCGACCTCCGGGAGATGACCGGGTGGACTACGGTGCACAGCAGGTACGGGCCCGTAACGGTAAGCTCCGCTTCATCTGAGTGCGACGTTCAGATAGCGTGTGATTCGGATGATATTGAACTGATCCTGCCTGCAGATGCGGATCCAAGGATGGACGTTCAGACGACTTTTGGCAAGATACGGTCCGATATACCGCTTACGGTTCAGACCGTCGGAAACAGCTCGACAGGGCGAAGGGTATCGAATTCGCCGCAACGGATAGACCTTACCAGCTCGATGGGCGACATCGCCGTGAAGCTGGCGGGAAGGAGCGCGGATGCGCCAACTGGGAGGCTGCCGGGCGTGCTTGGCGTGGGACCGGATGAGGTGCCTCGTACTGCCATTAAGTACAAGGAGGTCGAGCTCGCACGCGGCAGCGTGGTGAGGATCGAGAGCGGACGCGGCGATATCAGAATCGCCGGATGGGACCGCAACGTCCTGGGCGTTGCCGCAACGAGGGCCGGCGAACCGAGCGCTCGGACAGAGGCCCCGGGTGAGCAGATCCCCACAATACCGGAGGTGAGAGTGGAGAGCGCGGCTGACGGAGCCCAGGTTGCCTGGATTTCCCCGGCCCCGGCTGAGGAAGGCGTTCGTGCGGGGCTCGACATCAAGGTGCCGTCAAACACGGCTCTCGAGATCACGAACAGCGACGGTGACGCAGTTATAGACTCTGTCTACGGTAAGCTGAACATATCCAACGATCACGGAAACATTAAAGTGATGAACCTGAAGCCGCTGCAACAGGACTGCTCATTACGCTGCAGTGATGGAAACATCTCACTTCTGATTCCGGAGGGGTCTCAAATTGACATCAGCGCTGCGGCGGAGGACGGTTCGATAGAGTCAGCGATACCTTTGGAAGGATACGTCAGTCGCCGGAAATCCTCACTGACCGGATCGACGGGAGAACCCGGCGCAGCTGTCGACGGACGTGTCGAACTGAAGGTTACCCGCGGGAGAATAGTGATAAACTAGTCACCCGTACGACCCGACAGGGCGCGCGGGGATCTAAGGGTTGTGCAAGATGAGAGAGGTAAGGTGAGCGAGCAATGAGGAGACTTCAACTGTTGATGCTTGCTGGTTTCCTGGTGATGGCCCTCGGTTGTACCAGAGTGCAGCATTCCGCGGTGACAGGGGGCGTGCTGGGCGCGATGACCGGGGCGATCATAGGGCACCAGAGCGGCGAAACCGGCGAGGGCGCGGCCATAGGCGCGGGCGTGGGTGCGCTGGTCGGCGCGCTTGCGCAGGACTACACGGACCACTTCGAGGCGAGGTCTGTACGGGAATACCATGTCAGATGCGCGTTCCCGCGAGGCCCGCGGTACTATCGCGGAAGGAGAGCATGGGTGGGTAGGTCTTACGACCGGCGCGTATGGGTGCCCGGGCACTATGCGGGCGGCAGATGGATTGAGGGCCGCTGGGTGACAAAACACGTAGTTGGTGGCTACGGAAGAGCCGGCTACTAGCGCATACGCATACAAATGTAGGGCTGTTTGACGGCTCGGCCGCATCCTCTCCGCATGGAAATCACTTCTTTTCATGCCTTAAGAAATCTCCTGGAATCGCTGGAATTAGCCTCGTTTCCTTGACTTAGGCACATGCAAATGATATAATTACAGAGGCGGTAGTCCGGCTACTCGCGCCCGGACGGGCGGGTGCACGAGTGTACGGATTCCGACGCGATGGTGGTGTGGAAAAGGGGCCTTCAAGTTGCAGAAAACCAGTCCCAGCGCTCAACCTGCGGCTGCGGCGGAAGAGACTGCCGCAGAGTTCATTCCGGTACCTCTAGAAGGCCTGCGTCTTGACACTGTTACCGGTTTCAATATCTACCTCAGTACGGAGGGGGAACGGGAACCGGTTCTGTATCGCACCGAGGACCTGGCATTCACGGAACAGGTCAGAAAACGTCTGGTTGAGAGCAAGGTTGAAGACGTATACATTGACGCAAAAGACCGCGACAAGTACCAGAAGTACATCGAGGACAACCTGGGCAAAATTGTTGCGGACAACGACATAGAGCCGATAAAGAAAGCTGAAATTGTGTATTCGTCGGCCAGCTACTTGATGGAGCGCCTCTTCGAGAACCCGACTCTGGGCAAGAACATACGGCGGGGAGAGAAACTGGTTGTCAATACCGTGGACTTCATCCTGCGCGATGAAAAGGCCTTCAGGAGCCTTATTGCAGTAACCTCTTACGATTATTATACTTACACGCACTCTGTCAACGTCTGCGTGTACAGTATAGCACTTGCTCAAAAGCTTGGACTCGGCGATAAATTAGACATTAAAACGCTCGGTACGGGTGCGCTGCTTCACGATGTCGGGAAGAGCGTAATTGACAAGAATATCATCAACAAGAAGGGTCCTCTTAACGATGAGGAATGGCAGGCAATTAAGAAGCACCCGGTGTATGGGGTGGAGCTGTTGCGCAAGACCGGCAAAATACCGGAAGAGAGTTACGTGGTCGTGAATCAGCATCATGAACGCAGCGATCGGACGGGCTACCCGGAGGGTCGCGCCATGGAGAAGATCCACCCGTACGCTCGGGTGAGCGCTATAGCGGACGTGTTTGACGCACTGACGACAAAGCGAGCCTATAAGGGTGCCGTTGGGACCTTCGCCGCGTTGAACATTATGAAAGACGAGATGAGTACCGCGTTCGACCGGGACATGTTCCGGGAATTCGTGCAGATGATGGGCAAGTAGGGCGGAGGAGTCTGCAAGTGCATTGCCTTGCAGCTTACGGAGATCGGCTTCGTGGAGGGCTGTCGGATGAAAAACGAGGAACAGCTTCGCGCTGGTGAGACGTTTCTGCTGCGTGTCGGCAGGGAATACTTCCTCAGCACGATCGAGTCCGTAACGGACCGCTCTCTGGAAGTTTCGGTGCCGTCGAGAGATTACCCGCCGTCTGGTGTGAGGGTCTCCATGGACTTTCATGACGACGACGGGTGTACGATGTACAGGACCGACGTGATACGTGGTCCGGGCGCGAAAAGGCGTTCTGCCAGGCTCAGACGGCCGGGGCCTCCGCGGCGCGTTACCCACCGCGAGTATACGCGCGTTGAAACGGACGCTCCCGCGCGTTTCAGAGAGATGGGTACCGTAGCCTATCGCGAAGGGACCGTGATCAACGTCAGCGCGGGCGGCATGCTGCTTCAGGCGACGCACGAGCACGAGTTCGAGAAACTGCTCGAGATCGAGTTGAAGCTGCCGGATTCGCCCCGCATGTCTGTGCTGGGCCAGATCGTACACAAAGCTGAACAATTGGATGAGGAAGGGAACCCGGCGTTGCTGTACGGCTGCAAGTTCGTTAAGCTGGACCGCCAGCAAAGGAAAGCAATCATCCAGCACGTGAGGTTTCAGTTCGGCGGGGATTCCTCGCTGCCTTGATCCGCTCCATTAATACTCAGATCAGCCCAACGAGAGAAAATCGGTCTCGAGTTCCGACTTTGCGTGACGTTCCATCAGAGCAGAAACAGCCGTTCGCGGGTCCTCCCCGTCGAAAAGCACCGCTTTGACCTTTTCGGTAATCGGCATCTCCACCCCGGCGCGTCCAGCCAGTTCGTGCGCGGCAAGCGTGGTCTTGACACCTTCGGAAACCATCACGGTCTGACCCATAGCCTGTTCGAGAGAGGCGCCTTTGCCTATGCGCTCGCCGAGATTCCTGTTGCGGCTGTGGCGGCTGGTGCACGTGACAATGAGGTCGCCCATTCCCGACAGGCCGGCGAACGTCAGCGGGTTGGCGCCCATCGCCACGCCCAACCTGCTGATCTCCGCCAAACCGCGAGTCATAAGTGCCGCTTTGGTATTGTCGCCGAAACCGAGCCCGTCACACACACCGGCGGCGATCGCGATGATGTTCTTCAGCGCGCCACCCATCTCGACCCCAATCATGTCGGTGTTGGTGTAGATGCGTAACCTGGGAGTCATGACGGTTCGCTGCACGTAGCGCGCAACCTCAAGCTCGCTGGATGAAACGACCACCGTCGTCGGCAGACCGACGCTGACTTCCTCTGCGTGACTCGGACCCGAGAGAACCGCGACGCGCTTTTCCAGGTCTTCATCAATCGCGTCCGGGATAACCTCGGACATTCGCATCAACGTCTTGTTCTCCAGACCCTTGGCCATGCTGACGATGGTCTTCCCGGCAAGCCGGATCGAGTTAAGCTTACCGCACACCTCGCGCATTGCATGGGACGGGATGACAAGCGCAACGAGTTCGGCGTCCTCCACCGCCTCCTCGATGTCGCTCGTAATCAATATGTCCTTCGCGAGGGTCACACCCGGGAGAAACGCGTCATCCTGACGTTCCGCCGCGAGCTTCTTCGCCCTGTCTGCCAGGAACTCCCACAACCGCACGCGCCGGCCATTTTCACAGAACGATTTCGCCAGCGCCATACCCCAACTGCCGGCGCCAAGCACCGCAATGTTATCAGCCGCTGACTTCATGACTATTCCTTCCAACCGCGCTCCGAAGAGTTCCTTTTTCACGTTCATCTTATCACAACGGTCGCCAAATGTTAAGCTGTGCAGTAACGGAATTGTCGACGCTTTCCGCCGAGGATGGCGCTTCCAGCGTCGTAATCCGAAAGTTAGTAGGGTACCTTGTCGAAGATCCGCCGTGGCGGCCCCGCCATGCACCCAATGCTGGTGGGGCAGACATTCCTGCCTGCTCGCCTCTGGAGAGTCTGCCAGGTAGGGGCGAGGCATGCCTCCGCCCCTACAGTTGGTGATTGCGGTCTTCCACGCGGCGGGCGAGACGCCCGCCCTACCTTTCGAAAGGCACACCCCTCTGTGGCAAAGGTGTGTAGCGACGGGTTTGAAACCCGCCCACCGCCGACAGGGAGGCCGGCCGTCTCGTCGCTGTTGACATTTCGCCGACATTGAGTAAAATTGTATGAAACTTGTCGGGCACTTACTATGTACCGTTAGGATTTCCTCAGCATCTGGTAGTGCCTTTGTCGAGATATTACTTTCACGGGACAGGGAGCGATTGGTAATGACCGAGAGAAATGTTTATCAGGAGTTAGCCGAGGCGATCGGTGCGGGAGAGTCGGCGCTGATACCGAGAATTTTTGAGGCGCTGGCCGATGAGAGCGAGGCGCAGGTACTCCTGGCGGCAGCGCCGGCGGCGACCGTCGACGAGATCGCCGAAAAGTCCGGGCTCTCCAAGAGAGATATTCAGAAGATGCTGGATCCGCTCTTCAAGAAAGGGCTGATCTTCAAGTCGAAGAAGCCGGGGGACCTCCGCTACTACCGAGTGCGGCACGTGCTGCAGTTTCACGACGCCACCGCTCTTGCGCCTGACGTCTCGCGCGAAACGCTCGACCTGTGGAAGGAGTACATGGACACCGAGTGGCAGGACGATTTCGAGCGTTTCAAGTCGGCTCTCCCTCAGCCTGTAGTCAGAGTCGTTCCCGTCAACGTAAGCATAGACTCAACGACACGAATACTCGCGTTTGACGACGTCAAAAGCATAGTGGAGGGCGCGAAAAACCTCGCCGTGACCAACTGTTCGTGCCGGGTCATAGACGGCAAGTGCGGAAAACCGCTGGAGGTCTGCATGCAGGTGAATCGCGCTGCGGACTACGCCCTGGAACGCGGAATCGGCAGAAAGCTCAGCGTGGACGAAGCCATCGAAATGCTGAGAATGTGCGAGGAGGAAGGTCTCGTACACGTATCCGACAACCGCAAAGCGTCAGGTCATGTCATCTGCAACTGCTGCAGCGACTGCTGCATAAGCTGGCCGTCCATCACGCCCGGCGTGAGGAAGTTCGTTGCGCCGAGCCGTTTTGAAGCACAGGTTGATGCTGAACTCTGCTCCGGCTGCGAGGTCTGTCTGGACAGGTGTTTCTTCGGTGCGGTCAGTATGGCGGGTGAAAACGGCACGGCCGTCGTCGATCCGGAAAAGTGCATGGGATGCGGGGTGTGCGCCGTGACGTGCCCCACCGAGGCCATAAACCTGAAAGAAACGAGACCGGAAGATTTTGTTCCCGCGTGAGATTGCCGCGCGTCAGGCACAATGAATGGCGTATGGTGTAACTCAACGTAGGGAAGATACCGCGCTGCTTCTGACCCCTGGTCGGTCACCATCACCAAAGGGAAAAAACGTCGAATCGGCAACCTTTTCTGAACTCTCGCGCTGACCGGCGTTCGTGGAACGCGGCCTGGATGAGCGCTAACCCTGCGGTCAGGCACACCGCCGCCAGGACGAACACCAGCAGTTTCGGAAACACCGCTACTACCAGACCGAACAGTGCCAGAAAAAGCCCCAGCAGCATCAGCACTCTGTGCGTTCCGTTCCAGTCCTGGAGAATGTCGAACCGCCTCATTGGAATCACCTTCCTCGTCCCGCTCACCCCTCAGACGCTTTCTATCCCCCACTTCCTGCCCAATATAGGGTCGCGCTGGCTGGGGGTGGTTGACCCTGCCTGCGCGGGCGACACTGATCAGTTGTCGCTTTTTCGGGGCAGCAACGATATCGCTGCGTTGGGGGGGGAGGGAATCTATTTCTCATTTTTATTAGTCCACCACCTCGTAATCGGCATCTATCGTGCTCTCATCATGCCCTTGACCGTTTCCGCCCGGGCCGGACCCGTCGCCTCCACCTGCCTGTCCGCCGGAATATGCCTCCGGGCCGGCGGCCTGACCGGCTCCGACATGCTGATACATCTCTGTCGAAACCGACTGCCACACGTCCTGCAACGCGTCCGCCGCTGACTTGATCTCATCAGCCGAATCGCTCTCCAAGGCGGCTTTCAACCGTCCCAGGGCCGTTTCGACGCGCTGTTTCTGCTCCGGAGTCAGCTTATCGTCCAACTCTCGCAGGTTTTTCTCCGTCTCGAACGCGAGCTGGTCGGCCATGTTACGCGCCTCAGCGCTCTCGCGTTTGACGCGGTCCTCGGCGGCATGAGCTTTCGCCTCCGCGACCATTCTTTCCGTTTCCTCTTTGGTCAGACCGCTGGAGGCCTCTATACGGATCCTCTGTTCGCGTCCCGTAGCGCTGTCCTTCGCGCCGACGTGCAATATACCGTTCGCGTCAATGTCAAATGAGACCTCAATCTGCGGCATACCTCTGGGCGCCGGTACCAGGCCGTCCAGATGGAACCTGCCGATAGTCTTGTTGTCGGTCGCCATCTCACGCTCGCCCTGGAGCACGTGGACCTCGACGCTCGTCTGGTTGTCCTGCGCCGTAGTAAATACCTCACTCTTGGTGACCGGTATCGTGGTGTTGCGCTCGATCAGCTTCGTGAACACCGCGCCTTTCGTCTCGATGCCCAGCGAGAGCGGTGTCACGTCCAGCAGCAGAACGCCTTTCAGGTCGCCGGCGAGCACCCCGCCCTGGATGGCAGCGCCTATCGCGACTACCTCGTCAGGGTTCACACCCTTATGAGGCTCCTTGCCGAACAGTTCCGTTACCAGCTTCTGCACCGCCGGCATTCGCGTCTGGCCGCCCACCAGTATCACCTCGTCAACCTCGCCCCGGCCTAGTTTTGCGTCCTCAAGAGCCTTCAGACACGGCCCTTTCGTGCTCTCGACAAGGTCGTCAACGAGCTTCTCGAGCGCTGCGCGACTTAAAGTGGTCGTCATGTGTTTCGGACCGGAAGCGTCCGCCGTGATGAACGGTAGATTGATCTCGGTCGTCAGCGACGTTGACAGCTCACATTTGGCCTTTTCGGCCGCCTCTTTCAACCTCTGCAACGCCATCTTGTCCTCGCGTAAATCGATACCCTGTTCCTTCTTGAACTCGTCCGCCAACCAGTCAATCACCCGCTGGTCAAAATCGTCACCGCCAAGGCGCGTATTCCCGTTAGTTGAGAGCACCTCGAACACGCCCTCGCCCAGCGACAGAATGGAAATATCGAATGTACCGCCTCCAAGATCATAAACGGCTATCTGCTCCTCTTTATTTTGCTGAAGACCGTATGCGAGACTCGCCGCCGTCGGCTCGTTGATTATCCTGAGCACGTTGAGCCCCGCTATCTTGCCCGCATCCTTCGTGGCCTGACGCTGCGCGTCATTAAAATATGCCGGTACGGTTACGACGGCGTCCGTTACTTTCTCTCCCAGGTATTCCTCCGCGGTCTGCTTCATCTTTCCAAGGATCATCGCGGAGATCTCCGGCGGCTTGTGCGCCTTACCGTCGATTGAGAACTGGAAGTCGCCGTTGCCCGCCGGTTCGACGTTGAACGGCACCCGTGTCGCATCCTCCGGCGCCTCGTTGTACTTCTTCCCCACAAACCTCTTCACGGAGAAAATCGTGTTCTCCGGGTTGGTAATTGCCTGCCGTTTGGCCACCGTACCCACCAGCCTCTCTCCGTCCTTCGAGAAAGCCACAACGGACGGCGTCGTCCGTCCACCCTCGCTATTAGGTATAACGACCGGAGAACCGCCTTCGAGCACAGAAACGCATGAATTTGTAGTGCCTAAATCAATCCCAATCACTTTTTTCATTTCTCATACCTTTCCCTTTACACTACAACCCTTTAGGGGATGCTGGGGGAGATGCTACCGTCGATTCCTGTCAAGATATTCACGGTGACTCCCCCAGCTAACTCCCACAATCCGTATCTCCAATCGGCCGTAATCGCTGGCCGGTAATTCCTCGTTTCCACTACATTAATGTGCAATCCCCGTGCCGATAAGGCCTAAATTGGCATGGATCTTGCAACTCATTTGGCAGGAACTAGTTACATCAAGGACCGCTTGTTTCATTTTGGAACAGATCGCCGGTTCCCACAGGAAGTGTTTCAGATCGGGACATTCCCCTGTGTCAACATCAAGCGGGCGGGCACTGGGGGTACCAATGTGTGACGGGCTAGAAAAGCCGCCGCTGGTAACTAGGACTCAACACGAACGCCAGACCAGGGGGCTGAGGCCAAGGCAGCCTTATCAGGACCTCAGGAAATACTTGTCGGGACGGAGACCGGTCTCTTTAATCTGTTCATCCGTCATGCCCGACGCGCGCAGTATCTCGATGACTTGATGATAGAAGCTGTCGGCCCTGCGACCGAATAAGTCCTTTTCGTCGATCTCAACCCTCTTGCCGAATCGCGTGTAGTACCTTCGCTGCAGCCGCAGCGCAAACTTGACCAGTGTCCTGCGGCTCTTCCTGGTGTCAAGTTTGCCCAGCTCATCTATGGCCCAGCGAATCAGCTTCTGATTCTGGTTAGGATCTCTGGTTGCAAGGCCTTTCGACAAGGCTACTTGTCTGTCGGGGTTCTTCGTCAGAAGGTCGACTTTTGTCTTGCACAGCCAGATTTCGTAATTCGCCCGCTTCTCGTCAGCGCCGATACGTCGCTCGATACACTTCTCCATTCGAGGCAGGGCGCGTTCGACGCCTCTGTTCGCCAACTCATCCACAGCCCAGTGCCATACGATATCCGCCTGTGGCTGGGGCGCAAACTTGCTCAATAGCGACATGAGAAGCTCCTCCTGGACGTCTGGGCTTGGCTGCTCGGCTACTACGATTTTCCAGTATGCGCGAGTCGTGGACCGCTTCAGGTAAACATCGGGCTCTTTCAACTCCAACTTCAAAGCCAAGTCTCTGAGCATGTCCTTGGCTTCCGACGCCTGCAGGTCGCCCAGCTTGTCCGCTGCCATCCAGCGCAAAGTTGGATCCTGGTCCTGGTCCCCCACAATGGCTATCAATTTGCCAATGGCTTCAGAGCGCGTCGCGGGCGTGCTGATGTCCCGCACAATGTCGGCAATGATTCGACGTTGTTCGAGATCGACAGTAATGGCCTTCGCGGTCGCTGTTAGGACAACAACCGTCGCCAATGCAGCAACTGTCACAAGCAAATTCCTCGCGAACACGGTTTACCTCCTTCTTCTGATACGAAAGATTCCTCAAGTCCGTCGTCAGCGCCCGCCCAGCAAGCGGTCACGCGACACCGCACACCGCAGCTTTCAGCGTTGCGGCCGCGGACACCAAGTCCGATTCATGCCCGAATCCCAACGGATTCAGGCCGAGCGTTCCACGCTTTCATCTTCCAACTTCTACGGTTCCTTTGACGCGCCCGTACGAATTAGCTCCTCCATCGCCGCTATCTGTTCCTCTGCTACGGGGGTAATCTCGCTGTCCTCCGGATACCGCTCCATCAGCGCTTGCAGGTTGGCGATGCTTGCCGCGGGATCGCCCGGAACGTACGACCATTCTGCCAAGTGCTGCTTGGCAGACCGTCTGACCATCTGGATATGCTCTCTAGCACTTTGCAGCCGTTCTTCCCGAGTCTGGATCTTTTCAGTGTAAGGGCCGACGAATTCCGGCTCCTGAACTTGATCCTCGTCCAGGCTTGCCAATTGATACAATATGTTCAACGCTTCTTCTTTCCGATCCGTATCGTTGTACAGGTTAGCCAGACCCGAGCGGCAATCGAGCACATAGCGGTTCAGAGGCGGGCCCGCAGCCACACCCTTTTCATAGTAGGGGATGGCCTTTGACGGAACCATCTCTTCGGTGTGAACTCTCTGCCACTCTTCATGACCTCGCGCGCGGGGAGTCAGAGTAATGGACGTATGCACCTCGCCGAGCCGCGAGCAGACCCTTGGCAACAGCTTGGAGGTCGGGCACTCTTCCAGTATCTTTTTGTATGCTTCCACCGCCTGAGATCGGCTCAACGGCTCGTACGCCTCCGCCATATAGAGAAGGGCCTCCGCCTTCTGCTCCTCAGTCGTAGCCACAGTCAGAGCCTGCTCGTAGAGGTTGAGAGCATCCTCCAATTGCGCTCCCCACGCGAGCCTCCCTGCCTCGTGCATAGTATCTATCCATTCGTAGATCTCGAGCCATTCTCGCAGCTCGTCATCTCGAACTACTTCGAGCGGGACCGAGCGGTTTTCTTCCTGAGGGGATTCAAAGGTAAGTTCAGGCTCGTGCACTCGACGGGACACGAGCAGGATGGCAACCAGCGCTAATATCGTTCCCAGAAGAAGCGGTGCCCTTCTTTTCATGACGCCCTCCACCTCCCCGAGCAGACCGCCACACCATCTCGCATTATACGACAACTCAACCCTCATATCAACATGCTTTTCGGCTGCTCGCCTCTCTGATCCCCGGTTCTGCAATACGCCCCGAACCGCCGGGAGACGGAGCCCTTCTAGCTGGTGATTGTTACCGCGTTAGGCGGCCCTCGTCTTCTGCGATGGTGGGGCAGACATTCCTGTCTGCCACGTAGGGGCGGGTCTAAGACCCGCCC
>CBFDCQ010000035.1:0-32055 GCA_965603355.1 uncultured bacterium | reverse complement strand
ATAGAGGACATTTCTACCGAGTCCACCTGAGGACATTATCAAAGAGTTATGACACTTGCGCGTTTTCGGATTGACATGGCTGACCCAATGGGATACAATATGGTTCCGAAAAAGCCTTCCGAGCCGGGATGGTGGAATTGGCAGACACGCTAGCTTGAGGGGCTAGTGCCCGAAAGGGTGTGGGGGTTCAAATCCCCCTCCCGGCACCAATCGTCTTTTTACGTCCGCAAGTCGCGAACGATGCAAGGAAAAGGCCAGCCTGGATGGTAGGGTGACGATCCACACGTTGAGGCAGACTTTGTCAAGCCCCTGTTCGGGTTTGTAAGTGGTTACCACGCAGTGGCTTGAACATAGGGCGCAAGAAACTTTGCCTAATTGTGCCCAGGTCTGCTATACTAAATGTGAGGCTGTCGGGCTGTGGGCGACCAAGAGGTCAATCTTCAAACGTCGGGTTAGAAGAAGGAGGACAACACCATGGCAAGGGGAGGCAATGGTGCGCTCAGCCTGCATTTCTTGCTTTATCCTTCGGAAGACAATCCAGGTCGCGTGGTAGCGCACTGTCTTGAGTTGGATATTGTCGCCGTAGAGAGCACGAATCGCAAGGCACTTCTGTTGCTCAAAGAACTTGTACAGGATCAATTCGAGGCCGCGAGTGACGAGGGCAAGCTCGAAAAGATTTTCCAACCCGCTCCCAGCAAGTACTGGCGTATGCTCTATGAAGCTGAGCCATACGTCCCGCCACAAACTGTCAGGAAGCGCCATATCAAGGGGCCGTCCTTGAAAGGCGTCGAATACGCGGAAGCTACCGCGTGACATGGCCGCCAAGAAGAAGTCGCCGCGAATTATCAAGTTCCGTGACCTGAAAAAGATTCTACGTCGGTATGGAATAGGATATGGACCGGGTGGCAAGCATCCACGATTTGAAAACGACAGCGGTGTCAGATGCCCTATTCCTTTCACCGATGGGAATGACGATGTCGAGCGCGATTATGTGAATGCAATACGCCGCAAATTCGGTCTGGCTGAAGAGGATGGCATTTCCAACGAAGAATTCTACAAGAAGTAGCTCTGAATGTCAGAGTATCGTCAGTGAATCGGCGTAAGTCCTTGGTGGCCTTCGACAGAATTCCAAATTCCCCTCCCGGCACCAACCACCTTTTAATTCCCCAGTAGCCCGCTGTAGAGGTGTGTCCGTCAGCAGGCTGGCCGGAGCGGGCAACTTGACCGGTATCGATACTTCGAGCCAAAAGAAAAGAGACCCGAGCTCCGGTCGTCTACTGCGCACTGGTATGTTATGTAAAGCGCTGCGCGCTTCATTATTCTTTGCTATGCGCCTAGCTCGACTCAGTTCGAGTCTCTACTACGAAATGCACTCCGAATATTTCGCTTTGTCAAGGGAAAAATCGAGGGCGAATCCTGCCCTCTACCGCTCCAACGAGCGCTGCTGCCGAAAGCCACTACTGATCGGAAATCTGTCGTCCACAGTGTGGATAGTCCGCCGGCTTCCATCGTTCTTTTTGGATCACATCCTGGAATCCAGCTCCAAGTATCCCGGTCGGCACTGCTAACATCGCTGTTCCGAGAATCGCAAAAAAGGAATCCACGAGTTTTCCCATTGGGGTGACCGGAGTCAGATCTCCGTAAGCAACTGTCGTGAGCGTGGCAACCTCCCACCAGATCTCATGAAGTACGCGGAGACCGGTGTGCCGATTAGGCTCAAGTGAGTTATGACGTAACCGCTATAAGATACTGCAATAGCGTACTTTATGTAGTCGCATCAGAGTCAATATGAGTTGCTGCGGCAGCCCGGGGCTGCCGAGCCGGGATCTACTTGATGCCGAGGACCTGTTGCATATTGTAAACACCAGGTTTCTGCTTCACAACGAACTTTGCCGCCACGAGAGCGCCTCGGACGAAGGTATCGCGTGAGTGCGCGCGGTGGGTCAGCTCGATCCGCTCGCCTAATCCGGCGAAAACCACTGTGTGCTCTCCGACAATATCGCCGCCGCGCACCGCATGGACCCCTATCTCATCCGCCGGACGTGCGCCTATGATACCCTCTCGACCGTGCCGCAGATCGTCGCTTGTTTTCAGCCCGCGTCTTTCCGCGAGGATTTCCGCGAGGCGCCTGGCTGTACCGCTTGGCGCGTCTTTCTTGAGTCTGTGGTGCGCCTCGACGATCTCGAGGTCGAAATCCTCCCCGAGCATCTGCGCGGCGGAGTCTGTGAGGGCAAAGAGCGCGTTCACGCCAAGACTCATGTTGGCGGCGACGACGGCAGGTATGCGCGCCGCCATATCCTGCAGCTTCGTCCTCTGGTCGTCCGTGATCCCGGTAGTGCCGATAACCATAGCCTTCTGCGCTTTAACGGCGGCATCGAGATGCACAAGCGTAGCCTCAGGCGTTGTGAAATCGGTCATGACATCGCAGTTCGCGATACACTCCGTCACGTTGGATGTCACGACCAGCGGGGCTTTCAGTCCTATCGTCGCGCAGATATCCTGTCCGACGGATGGATGATCCGCGCGCTCGACCGCGCCGGTAATGACAAACGTCTCGTCAGCGGCGGCAAGGGCAAGCAACCGCTGTCCCATACGACCGCACGCACCCGCGATACAAATCTTTATCTGCTCTTGAGCCATGGCGCTTTCCTCTCCGAGCACCTCTTCTTGCGGTACTGAGTGGGGGCGGTTCGCAAACGGCCCCTACAGGTTCCTCCTTCTTTCGATGACGGACACGAACCAGGTTCAGCCAATCAGCCCGAAATCCTGCAGGGCCTTCTTGAGCCTGGCCTCATTCTGTTCTGACATCCGAACGAGCGGAAGCCGCAGTTCGTTCTCGATCATACCCATCAGGCTCAAAGCCCTCTTGACCGGTATCGGGTTCGTCTCATAGAACAACGCCTTGCACAGAGGGAACAGACGTCGGTGAACCTGCATGGCTTTTTCGGTATCACCGTTCATAAAGCTATGCACGAGGTCCGCCATCAGATCCGGTACGACATTGGCCACAACACTGATGACGCCTCTCCCGCCGAGCGACAAGATGGGCAAGGTCATCGAGTCGTCGCCGGAGAGAACCGTGATATCGCACAGGTTCAGTATGTTACTGACCTGATCCATGCTGCCGCTGGCCTCCTTTATCGCGACCACGTTGTCTATCTTATACAGTTTGGCGACGGTTTCCGGCAACATGCTTCTCCCCGTACGCGACGGCACGTTGTAGAGCACTATGGGAATGTCCACCTTCTCGGCTATTGTCCTGTAATGTTCATACATGCCGGCCGGTGTGGGCTTATTGTAATAAGGGGTGATCATGAGCGCGCCGTCGGCGCCGACCTCTTTCGCGCACTGGGTCAGACCGAGCGCTTCGGCGGTGCTGTTTGACCCCGTACCGGCTATCACCTTGAGTCGTCCCGCCACCTTCTCGACCACGTATCGGACTATATCCTTGTGTTCGTCGTGAGTTAACGTGGCCGCCTCTCCTGTGCACCCGCACGGCACGATCACGTCCGTGCCCTTACTGATGTGAAACTCTATGAGCTGTCCGATCCTCTCTTTATCTATCTGTCCGTCCTCTGTGAACGGCGTGACAATGGCGACCATCGATCCTTCAAACATATGTGCCACCTCCCTACTCTATCGGTCCTTCCGCGCTTCCTCTGATGAACTGCTGAACAACCGCGTCATCGCTCCTCTGCATCTCCTCGGGTGTGCCCACGCAGCGGATCACGCCCTGGTACAACATCGCCACCCGGTCGCCGACCGTGTTGGCGCTGGCCATATCATGAGTTACCACGACGGACGTGACGCCGAGCCTTGTGTTCAAGTCGCGGACCAGCTTATTAATCGAAGCAGCGAGTATCGGGTCAACGCCGGTGGTCGGCTCGTCATACAGCACGATCTGAGGATCCATGGCCAAAGCCCGTGCGAGACCAACACGTTTCCTCATACCGCCGCTGAGCTCGGCGGGACGCAGCGATTCGATGCCTCCAAGGCCGACGAGTTCAAGCTTCTCAGCCACTTTCGAGGCGATCTCGCGGTCGTTCATGCCTGTAAGTCTGCGCAGCCCGAAACCGACGTTCTCGGCGACGGTCAGCGAGTCGAAAAGGGCCGCCGCTTGAAAAACCATTCCGAACATTCTGCGCAGTTCGTTCAAGTCGCGCTTGTCAATCGACGAAATCTCGTTTTCCGCGACCACTACGCTTCCCTCGTCCGGTTTCATCAGCCCAATGATATGCTTAAGGAGCACGCTCTTACCGCCGCCGCTTCGACCGATGACGACCATCGTCTCGCCCTGTTCGACGTGGAGGTCGAGGCCGCGCAGCACGTGATTGCCGTCGAAGCTCTTGTGAACGCCACGGATCTCTATCATACCAGTCTTCCACCGAGTATCAGCAACGTCAGGAAGAAGTCACTGACAAGAATCAACATCAACGATAATACGACTGCACGGGTCGTGGACTTCCCTACCCCTTCAGCGCCTCCCGTAGTAGTCAGGCCAAAGTGACAACCAATAATCGCTATGAGCATCCCGAAGAATGCCGCCTTGACAAGCCCTCCCATTATATCCGAGATCTGAAGGGCCGCAAACGTCCCGTGGATGTAGGCATCTCCTTCAAGGTTAAGCGTGGTGATCGCTATGACAAATCCGCCGGCGATACCGATCGCGTCCGCACAAATGGTCAGGATCGGCAACATCACTATCGCTGCCAGGAATCTCGGCATTACCAGATACTCTACCGGGTCCGTAGCCAGCGTTTCGAGGGCGTCGATCTGTTCTGTGACCTTCATCGTGCCCACCTGAGCTGCTATCGCTGCGCCGACCCGCCCGGCTACGATTACGCCCGTAAGCACGGGGCCCAGCTCGCGCGTCAGCGAGAGCCCAACTAACGGGCCGACCGTACCCTCGAGACTAAACCTGACCGCCTGATGGCCCGTTTGGACAGCCAGAACCATGCCGGTGAACACCGCCATTATGGCCACCATGGGCAGGGTGTTCACCCCTATCTCCACCATCTGTTGGATGACGATGTGACGGTTGGCGTATGCCCGCTTCAAACAGGACACGGTTCGGACAATGAGCAGCCAGATCTCACCGGTTCTTTGCAGCGTGTTGAGCCAGGTCGCCCCCAAACCTGCCAGAAAAGTAGTCAAAACTCCTCCCGAACCGTCTCGGCGTTCTCGAACCGCGAATACTCCATCTCAAAGATCAGGTCAACGGTTCCCGTCGGTCCGTTACGCTGTTTCGCCACGCTGACGCTTGCCTTGCGCTTATCCTCGTCCTTCTCATCCCTGCGAGTATACTCCCACTGTCTGTAAAGCATGAGCACGACGTCGGCATCCTGTTCTATCGAACCGGATTCGCGCAAGTCTGAGAGGCGCGGTTGACGGTCCTCGCGTTTATCAACCTCGCGCGACAGCTGCGACAAGCCGATGACCGGTACGGTGAGTTCACGGGCCATAGCTTTCAGGGAACGCGATATCTCGGCAACCTCCTGCTGGCGCGTCTCCGTTCGACCTCGGCCGTGGACGAGCTGAATGTAGTCCACGATGACAAGATCAAGCTTGCCCGCAGCCTTGAGTCGGCGGGCTTTTGCCTTTATCTCCAGAATCGAGACCGAAGGTGTATCATCAATGTAGATTGGAGCGCGGGACAACCGGTCGGCTGCCATCGGCAGTTTGGCGAACTCCTCCTGCGCAAGGTAACCGGTGCGCAGATGATGCCAGTTGACCCTTCCTTCCGAACAAAGGAGCCGCTGCACAACCTGCTCTTTCGACATTTCCAGGCTGAATATGGCGACGTGAAGCTGCTTCTTAATCCCGACGTGCTCGGCGATATTCAGGGCGAAACTCGTCTTTCCCATCGCTGTCCGACCGGCGACTATGATAAGTTCGGAGTTCTGAAGACCCGATAATATGCGGTCAAGATCGTTGAATCCGGTCGGTATACCTGTAACGCCTGTGCGGTCCCTGGCGATACTCTCCAGTCTTTCCATACTCTGCACGAGCAAGTCCTTCACGGGAACTACCGGTGCAGACAACTTATTTTCCGCGATATCGAAGATGCGTTGTTCGGCATTATCGAGCAGATCGTCGGGTTCGCCGGTCTCCTCATACGCCTCAGTGATGACATGCGTACATGCGCCGATCAGGCTGCGTAAAATCGCCTTCTCGCGAATGATTCTGGCGTAATATTCCACGTTCGCCGAGGTTGGGACAGCATCGAGAAGCTCGGCCAGGTACGAGGCGCCACCCACGGATTCAATGCCGCCCTGCTTTCGCAGCATCTCAACCGTGGTCAATATATCAACACCCTCGTTTCGGTCGAAAAGAGTCAGGATTGCCCTGTATATCTGCCTGTGTGCGCCTTTATAGAACGCGTCCTCGTCCAACAGTTCAATAACGCGCGGGATAGCCTCCGCGTCCAGAAGCATCGCGCCCAGCACCGAACGTTCCGCGTCTACGTTATGCGGAGGGACGCGATCGACCGGGATGATTCCTGCAGCCAGCTTCGTCGCCATGGCCTATTCCCTTACAACCCAAAGCTTCAATCGTGCCGTGATTCCCTTGCCGACGTTTATGGGAACGGAATACACGCCAAGTTCCTTTATCGGCTCATCCAGTTCAATGTCCTTCTTGTCTATTTCAAGCTCAATCTCGTGCAGCGCCTCAGCGATATCGGCCGCGCCCACCGAGCCGAAAAGCTTATCTTCATCGCCTGCCCTGGCGCTTACTGTACAGGACGCCCCGTCAATCTTCGTTGCGAGTTCCTGCACTTCCTTGAGGAGCTTTTCCTCGCGAGCCTTGATCATTCTCCTCTCATGTTCCAGTTGCCGGACCTTTGCCTTGTCGGCGCGTGTCGCGAGGTCTCGCGGTATAAGGAAGTTTCTGGCATAGCCGTCCGCTACGGTCACTACGTCGCCCACATCGCCGAGGTCGGCAACTCTCTGTTTGAGAATAACTTTCACCTGTTCCTGCCCTCCTTGTTTTCGCCGCAATACTTCTCTGATAGACCCGACTAACGGGCAAATAATGCGCCTTGAGCCCCTACTTGTTGGTCACCGGAGATACCCGTGTTTAGCTTTAATAGTTGCGGGTCCCGTACGAGACGCCTTACGAGGATTGTCTTGCACCGTCCGTTTGCTTCCGTACCGGGCCCGCACCACCTGTTCTAGTCGCGCGCTCAAGAAACGCCCACCTTAACGCGCGCTGCGGTCGCTCCCTCGCGAACGGCACTTGCGTTTTCCCGATCTCAATCGGAGGAATACGGTAAGAGAGCGATCCGTCGTGCACGTTTCAGAGCTGCGCTCACCCGCCTCTGATGTTTCGCGCAGTTGCCGGAAATGCGCCGAGGAATGATTTTCCCCCTCTCCGTGGTGAAATGTCTCAGTTTGTGCCACTCCTTGTAATCAATATGCTCTATCTTATCTGCGCAAAAGCGGCACACTTTCCTTCTGACTCTTCGTTTCTTGTCTTTACGTTTTATTACCATCCAAGTTTCCCTGCACCGGCTCAGTTCCGGCCGGCCCTTTCACCTCTTACACCAGAAGGGTTCTCCTAGAACGGGACTTCCTCCTCGTTCGAGACTTGTTCGTCTCCAGTAGCAGGTGTCTCCGGCTCCTCCCTTTCAGGCCATTCGAGAGTCTGAACTCGCTGCGCTACGACTTCTATCATACTACGTTTCTGTCCGGCTTCCGTTTCCCAACTGCGCGTCTGCAGTCTTCCTTCAACAAAAACCGGCCTGCCCTTACTGAGGTATTCAGCGCAGAACTCAGCCTGCTTTTGCCACACAACCACGTTAATGAAACACGTCTGCTCCTTCTTCTCGCCGTCCTTTGCCGTGTACTTGCGGCTGACCGCGAGCGGCAATGTGGCAACGGCGATTCCAGAGGACGTGTATCTCAGTTCCGGGTCACGGGTAAGTCGTCCCGCAAGAAGCACCCTGTTCAGGTCTATCATTGAGAATTTGGCCATGTCTCAGTCCTCACGAACTTCGTGTTCCGTCTCCTCAGTAGCTGCTGCAGCCTCGCCCGGCAGATCCTGCTCACTTCGCTCCGGCTCCTGTTCTGTGCCCTCGCTTTGCAGATCCTGCTCGCTACGCCTCGGCTCCCGTTGTGTGCTCTCGCTTTGCAGATCCTGCTCGCTACGCCTCGGCTCCCGTTGTGTGCCTTCTCTTTGCAGATCCTGCCCGCCACGCCTCGGCTCCCGTTGTGTGCCTTCTCTTTGCAGATCCTGCTCGCTCCGCGGCGGTCCCTGTAGCGTAATGATATGCCTGATGACATCTTCGTTGAACCGGAAATGCTCCCGAAGTTTCCCTACGACCTCAGGCGGCCCCTCGAAACTCACCAGCACGTATATCCCCTCTCGATATGTTTTAACCGCATAGGCAAGGCGTCTTTTCCCCCAAACCTGCGGTTCGGACGGCGTGCCTCCGTTGGCCTTGATAGCGTCTTCCACCCGTCCTACTATGGCGGTCAGATCTTCCTCCTCGACGTCCGGGCGGACAATAAACAGCGTCTCGTATGGTTTCATCAGCTCACTCCATCAACGTTTCCAAAGAAGCAAATAACAAGAAGAAGAGAACATCCCCTCACCCTTCAGAGTGTGATTTTACCATAGTCAAGGCTCTTTGGCAACAGAAATCTGTCCACCCCGGAGGTATTAAGGCCGCCTTGGTCAAATGGTAACGGCCTGATAATCCGCTCGGTCGACGTTTATGTCGCGCAACAGTCCCGGTATGAGCCCCCATCCCGATTCCATCAGGTAAGGGAATATGTTGAGCACCCTCTCCTGAGGTTTGCCCAGCGGGAAGAGGATTGCCCGCAGCTCGGCGATCTCGGCTTCCAACTGCTCGGTTTGCCGATGCTGCATCCCGGCCGCTTTCTCCGCCAGCTTTCCGAGCGCGTACTCGGTTTTCTGCCGGAGTTTTGTCGCCCCAGCACCCAGAGAAGCATCAACCGTCGAAACTTGCGCGACGTATCGCTCGAATTCGGCCGCGATGCGTTCTGCCGTTTCCCTCAATGTCTCCTCGTGAGATGATTTCTCGATCAATGAACAGCGGTCGACGAGCACATCATCCTTGCCGGACGTGATCTGAGCCGCCTCTATGCAGTGCTTCTGCATCAGCTTCTCGCACCTGCGGTTGACGAGCACAACGCCGGGTCGCGGATGCAGGCGAGCCATTGGGACGCCGAACCGCTCGAACACCTTACCCAACTGTGCCCAGTACGCGATCTCCCCCGGGCCTCCGACGTAATCCAGGGTCGGCAGGAGCGTTCCCTGAACCACCGTCCGCAGCACGGCGTTAGGGCTGAACCGTTCCGGCTCAGAGCGACACATCCCCTCCATATCCGCCACGCTGAAGGAGAGGTTCTCGTCCGGGACGTAATACCTGTCCCTCTCGAAGAGAACCTTGCGCCGGTTCCTGTTGGCGTACAGAAAGAAATGGGTCTCGTTGGCTTTTTTCTCTATCTGAGGTTTGTACTTCAGACTGGCGAGTCTGGCGCTGGCTTCCTGAATGAGGTTGGTTGTCGCGCCGGGCGATCTGATTTCCTCCGCGAGAACGTCCGCCGCCAGCTCTCTAGCACGCCGCCCGTGTGGAAAGAACACGATGAGTCCCGTTCCGCGAAACAGCTTGAGCAGCAGCCGCCCAAACCAGTCCGCGAGCGATTGCTCCTCATTGAGAGAGGTTTTCAGAAATTCGACGATCTCCTCTTTGCTCTCGTGATCTGATGTCTCCTCGTCAAACGTTCGGACAAGATCGCCGAGAAGCTCGCTGTCAGCCGGTATGTCGAAGGCGGACAATCCCGGCTCAGCGTCCTTGAACGCGTAGGACAACGGGGAGACACGTCCGCGCCAGTCAACGAACCGCGCGGTCCGGATCTCCTCGAAATCGTGGTCGTCGCTGGCCACCCAGAAGACAGGAACGACCCTGCGCTTCAGCGTTTTGCTGTACCGCTCGCTAAGCCGTACTGCGGCGAGCGCCTTATAGACTGTGTAGAGTGGTCCGGTGAAGATGCCCGGCTGCTGACCGGTCACAACGACTGCGCTGTCGCCCTCGCGAAGTGCCTCAATGTTTTGAAGAGCCTTTCCGTCGGCGCCTAACGCCTCGTTGCAGCTCTTAATCTCGTCAACCAGGGCCGAGTCAGCGCCCTTAGCCACCTTTTCGACGAACTCGGGGTCGGGCGGATGACGGTAATCGTGCGGGAAAAATCCACGCAGTTCCTGAACGTCATTCATGTAGTCCTGCGCTAGATCGAGTTGCGCCTTCATTTTTCTGCAGGCTTTCTTACGACTTTGGATTCGTCTGGAACACGTTCAGGTGGTCGGTTGAAGCGGTCACTTTTCCCACGTCAGTCCGTCGGGTCGCCGACCCGGTGAAGGCGTATCATGTTCGTTGTGCCCGCCATCATCAAGGGGGTACCCGCGGTGATCACCAACGTCTCGCCTTTCCTCGCCAGATTCAGCTGCAGGAGCTTCTTCTCGACGACACCGACCATCTCGTCCGTGTCCTCCACCGGCCCCACCTTGATCGGCTTCACACCCCAATAGACGGCCAGTTGTCTCATTACCTCGTCCGATCGAGTCGCGGCAATGATGTTCGCGTTTGGGCGGTACGACGAGATCAGTTTTGCAGTGAACCCCGACATTGTGAAACAGACAATATGTTCAGCACGGAGGTCCTCTACCGCCTGCCGGACCGCGCTGCCTATCGCGTCGTGAAAACCCACGTTATCCTGCGCCTGACGCCGTGGTGCTCTGCGATGAAGGGCAACCGCCCGATCGGCTTCATCCGCGATTCTCGCCATCATGCGCACCGACTCCACCGGATACTTGCCCATTGCGGTTTCCGCGGACAACATCACTGCGTCAGTACCGTCGTAGATCGCGTTAGCAACGTCTGAGGCCTCGGCTCGCGTCGGACGCGGGCTGTTAATCATCGATTCGAGCATCTGCGTGGCGGTGATGACCGGTAGGCCGCGCTGGTTGGCCTTCAGAATAAGCTGCTTCTGGATTTCAGGCACTTGTTCGGGAGGCAGCTCAACGCCCAGATCGCCCCGGGCGACCATGATAGCGTCCGTAGTCTCGTATATAGCATCTATTCTCGAAAGCGCCTCCGGCTTTTCGATCTTGGCTACGACCGGCAGCGGCGACCCTTGCCCTTCCAGCAAGCCCTTCAGCTCTTTGACCCCGGCCTCCGACCGTACAAATGACATCGCGATGTAATCGCCGCCAAGTCCAAGGGCAAACTCGAGATCTTTCTTGTCCTTGTCAGTTATGGATGGTGCTGAGATCTTGGTTCCCGGAAGGTTTATCCCCTTGTGCTCGCCGAGAGGCCCGCCGTTGAGCACTTCACACGTAACCTCGTTTCCGCTGACCGATACGACGCGAAGCTCGATTGCCCCGTCCGCGAGAAGTATCTGTTCGCCCGGCTCGACGTCGTTGGACAGAGCTTTATAAATGGTGCTTATTCGCCTGCTGTTGCCCTCTACGTCCTCGGTGGTGATGACGAGCTTCTGCCCCTCTTTCAGCGTGACAGGCTTGCCGCCCTTGAGCTTTCCGGAGCGAATCTTTGGACCTTGCAGGTCAAACATCACACCGACATTATGATCCAGCTCGTCGGCAATCTTGCGCAGAGTATTGATGCTCTTCTCGTGATCGGCCCACGTTCCGTGGGAGAAATTCAGCCGGGCGACGTCCATGCCCGCAAGAACCATCTCGCGCAACGTGTCCGGCGAGCTCGATGCAGGCCCTATCGTGCATACGATCTTTGTTTTCCGCAAGTGAAGTTACCCCCTCATCCACAGCATCACGGTGGCATTCCTACATCTCCAGCCGTATCGTAGTTCAACCTAAAGAGGATAGGCTGTCGTCCAGCTTACTCAGTTTCTGCTCGAACTCCGCGAGTTTCTCCCTCTGTTGTTCTACAACTTCGGCCGGCGCTTTGTTCACGAAGTCTTGACTGGCAAGTTTCGCCCGCGCGCGTTCGATGAAAGTGCTGACGCGGTCGCGTTCCTTCGTGAGCCGCCGTTTCTCCGCTTCGATATCGATTACTCCCTCAAGCGGGAGAAACACTTCCGCTTCCGGCAGGAAGGTCTTGGCAACCTGTTCCGGCACCTCGGCCTCGGCCTCGACAACTACCTCCGAACACCGGGCAAGTTCCATGATATGCGAGACGTTGTTTCTCAGTGTGCTGCCAGTCGTCTCGTCGCTCGGGCGGACAATCGCGCGCACGCTCGTTGCAGGCGGGACGTTCATCTCGCTGCGCATGTTTCTGATTGAGAAGGTTACGCGCTGGACGAGGTCAGTCTCGCGCTCAATCTCTGGATTCAAGAGGTTCTCGTTCGGTTTCGGCCAAGCGTCAACGGCGATACTCACCGGTCGGTCCCGCGCGAGTATCATCTGCCATATCTCCTCCGTGATGAACGGAATGAACGGATGAAGCAGTTTCATCGCGTCGCGCAAAACGATCAGCGCGACCGCCAGCGCCTGCTCCTTGCCGTCACGCTTGCCGTACAGCCTCGGCTTAATCATCTCCAGGTACCAGTCGCAGTACTCGTGCCAGAAAAAGTGGTAGATGCTCGATACGGCGTCGTTGAGCCTGAAACCGTCAAGGCAGGACGTCACCCGCTCGATGGTCCTATGAAGTCTCGATAGGATCCACCTGTCCTCGAGCGGCCACGTCTCGAGGGAGACCGGGCTGCTCGTCTGGTCCACCACCCCCATCGACTCGATCACGGTGTCGTGGTCGTTCTCCTCCAGGTTCATCATCAGGAACCGCTGCGCATTCCAGATCTTGTTGGAGAAGTTGCGGCCCAATTCAATCCTGCTTTCGTCAAACCGGACGTCCTGTCCCTCCGACGACAGCATGATCATGGAGAACCGTACGGCGTCCGCGCTGTATTTCTCGATCATCTCAAGCGGGTCTATACCGGTACCGAGCGACTTGCTCATTCTTCTGCCCTTGGCGTCGCGGATAATGCCGTGAATGTACACGTCGCGGAAGGGTACGTCGTCGCAGAACCACGTTCCCGCCATGATCATACGCGCGACCCAGAAGAATATGATGTCGGGTCCCGTAACCAGCGTATCTGTCGGATAGTAATACTCCAGTTCCCTCGTCCTCTCCGGCCAGCCCATTGTCGAAAACGGCCACAACCATGACGAGAACCAGGTATCCAGAACATCCTCTTCCTGGCGAATGTCCGCCGACTGGCATTTCGCGCACTTATCGGGCGCGGTTCTACACACCATCATCTCGCCGCACGCATCGCAGTAGTAGACCGGTATCCTGTGTCCCCACCACAGCTGTCTGGATATGCACCAGTCGCGGATGTTCTCCATCCAATGCTCGTATACCCTCGTCCATTTCTCCGGATGGAACTTCGTGCGTCCGTCCTTAACCGCCTGAAGCGCGGGCTCGGCAAGCGGCTTGATCTTCACGAACCACTGTTCGGAAAGGTATGGTTCCAGCACAGTATCGCATCGCTGGCAATGAGCTACGGCGTGAACGTGCGGCTCGATCTTTTCGAGCAGTCCCAGCTCCTCGAGGTCGGCTACAAGCTTGTCCCGACACTCGAACCTGTCCATCCCGACATACTTGCCGCCGTTCGCGTTTATGGTAGCGTCCTCGTTCAGCACGTTGATCCGTTCAAGGCCGTGCCTGTCGCCCATATCGAAATCGTTCGGGTCGTGTGCCGGCGTGACCTTGACGGCGCCTGTGCCGAATTCCGGATCAACGAATTCGTCCTCGACGATCGCCAGCGGCCTCTCGAGTATCGGAAGAACGGCATTGCTGCCAGCCAGAGCCTTGTATCGACTGTCGTTCGGGTTCACGGCGACGCCTGTATCGCCCAGCATAGTCTCCGGTCGAGTCGTCGCCACGGTGATGAACCCTTCGCGTCCGGACAGCGGGTACTTCACGTACCACAGGTGCCCATTATGTTCTCGATGTATGGCCTCCTCGTCGGAGAGGGCCGTCCTGCATCGCGGGCACCAGTTGACAATGTACTTGCCGCGATATATGAGACCCTTCTCGTAAAGTCGGACGAAAACCTCGAGCACGGCGGATATCAGTCGTTCGTCCATCGTGAATCGTTCGCGCACCCAATCGCACGAGCAGCCGAGCCTTTTCAGTTGGCGTATGATGGTGCTGCCGTACTTTTCGCGCCATTGCCACACTCGTTCAACGAACTTCTCCCTGCCGAGATCGTGGCGCGTTGTCCCCTCTTTGGCCAGCGCTTTCTCGACCACATTCTGCGTCGCGATACCAGCGTGGTCGGTCCCGGGCATCCATAGCGTCTCGAACCCGGACATGCGCTTATAGCGTATAAAAATGTCCTGTATGGTGTTGTTGTAAGCGTGGCCCATGTGGAGGACGTCCGTCACGTTAGGTGGAGGTATGACTATCGTGTAAGGGGTGCGATCGGCGTGCGGTTCGGAATGAAAAACGTCGTTATCAAGCCAATACTGGTACCATTTATCCTCGACAGACTTGGGATCGTAAACCTTCGCTATGGATTCCTTCGCCACCTTTGCCAACCGTTCTCCCCTGCCCCTACAATTGTTGTTGGATGTGTTGTGCGACGTTGTCCACAGACACAAGCTCGGTCTCGCCCGTGCGGCGGTCGTAAACCTCCACCTGCCCGTTCTTCAAATTCCTCTCACCGACGCAAACTCGGAAGGGTATCCCGATAAGGTCGCCGTCCTTGAACTTGACTCCGGGCCGCTCGTCCCTGTCGTCATACAGCACCTCGATCCCCAGTTCGGTCAGTTGCTCGTAGAGTTTATCGCTGACTTCCACTATTCTGTCGTTGGCCATCGCGATCGGCAGGATTAGCACCTGGTAGGGTGCCAGAGGTACGGGCCAGATGATACCGGCGTCGTCGTGGTGCTGTTCGATCGTCGCCGCCACGGTACGCGTTATGCCGATACCGTAGCAGCCCATGATGAAGCAGTTCTCCTCGCCCTTCTCGTCAAGAAACGTTGCCTTCAACGGTTCGCTGTACCCCTTGCCGAGCTTGAACGTGTGACCAACTTCTATCGCGCGATGGAACTCGAGCCCGCGCTCGCATTTCGGGCACGGGTCTCCCTCCGTGACTACGCGTATATCCTCGACCGTGTCCGCTCGGAAGTCCCTATCGTAATTGACATTCAACAGGTGGAAATTGCCTTCGTTCGCGCCCGTGACAGCGTTGGTCATATCGGGTACCGCATTGTCGGCAATGATTCGCACACCGGACAGCCCCACGGGTCCCGTGAATCCCACCGGCCCGCCGGATACTCGTTCGATGGTCTCTTCATCCGCCATTTCAAGGTCGGTACTACCCAACAGTCTCCCCAATTTCGACTCGCTGAGTTCGTGGTCGCCACGGACGATCGCCACCACAGGTTCACCATCAGCGACGTAAACCAGGCTCTTCAGAAACTCCTCCGGTTGTCTCTCCAGGAAGTTGGTAAGCTGCTCTATAGTCCTCATATCAGGCGTCGCGATCTTCTCGATGGCCTGCGGATCACCGGTGCTGCTTTTTGCTCGAAACCTCGCTTCAGCCCGCTCCGGACGCGCGGTAAAACCGCAATCGGGACAGATGACCAGAGGCTCGTCGCCGGAATCCGCCAGCACCATGAACTCCTCCGTGTAGGACCCGCCGATCGCACCCGCGTCCGCCTCAACGGCGACGTATCGAAGGCCGCACCTGTCGAATATCCTGCAATAGGCGTCGAACATCTTTTTGTAGCTCAGGTCGATGCCCTGCTCGTCGCGGTCAAAACTGTACGCGTCCTTCATTATGAACTCACGAGCCCGTATGAGCCCGAAACGAGGACGTATCTCGTCGCGGAATTTGGTCTGAATCTGGTAAAGGTTGATCGGCATCTGTCGGTAGGAGCGGATCTCGTGTCGCGCAATGTCCGTAACGACCCATTCGTGCGTGGGTCCCAGCGCGAACTCCCGGTCGTGTCTGTCGCTTATTCGCATCTTCTCCTTGCCGAAGTCGTGCCAGTGTCCCGCCTCCTCCCACAGCTCCTTGGGCTGCAGCGTCGGCAGGAACGTCTCGACGGCTCCCGCCCTGTCCATCTCCTCGCGCACGATCTGTTCCACTTTCCTGATCACGCGCCAACCCAACGGTAAGTAGGAATAAACACCGGCGGCCACCTTACGCATCATGCCCGCGCGGAGCATGAGAAGATGGCTGGGAATTTCCGCCTCACGAGGCGCCTCTCGTAAAGTAGGTATTAGGGTCTGTGACCACCTCACTCCGTCATCCTCCGTATTTCTCTGATAAGCGTCTGTGCAAGCTCCTCCTCTTTGACCTTTCTTACGGCTTTGCCCGACTTGAACAACAAACCCGATCCTTTCGCTCCTGCGATGCCTATATCGGCCTCTTTGGCCTCGCCCGGCCCGTTGACCACGCATCCCATCACGGCTATCTTCAACGATTCTCTCAGTCCCGCGACGCCGCGCTCCACTTCTTCGGCAAGCCCTACCATGTCTATCTGGCACCGACCGCATGTTGGGCAGCTTATTACCTCGGGGCCCCACTCGCGCAGCCCGAGCGCCCGCAGCACGAGGTACGCCACCTTGACCTCGTCTTCAGGTGGTCCGGTCAACGATACGCGAACCGTATCGCCCAGCCCTGCATTGAGCAGAATGGCGAGGCCAACGGCGGATTTCACGGCACCCGATACCCCCACGCCAGCTTCCGTAACGCCTATGTGAAACGGATAGTCGCATTTCTCAGCCATGAGTCTGTATGCTTGCACCGTTGTCAACACGTCCGAGGATTTTAGCGAGACAATGATCTGCGCGAACCCCAAATCCTCGAGGATGCCGATATGCCTTCTCGCGCTCTCCACCATCGCGGTCGCAACCGCGTCGCTGCGGTCATCTGCGTCGGCCCGCTCAATCTCCTCGCGCAATTCCTTCTCGAGCGAGCCGCTGTTGACGCCGATTCGTATCGGGACTTTACGCGCGGCAGCCGCTTTTGCCACGTCTTCGACACGGTCGCGGCTGCCGATGTTACCCGGGTTTATGCGAAGTGCGTCCACGCCGCTTTCGAGTGCCATAAGGGCCAGTTTGTGCTGAAAATGTATATCCGCAACGAGCGGTATGCCGATCTGTTTCCTTATTTCGCTCAGCGCCTTTGCGGCCTCTTCGTCCGGCACAGCGCACCGGACGATTTCGCAGCCAAGATCTTCGAGCCGTTTTATCTGGTCGACGGTCGCGGCGACATCATCGGTGAAAGTCTTGGTCATTGACTGGACGGATATGGGCGAATCTCCCCCAATCGGTACGTCACCAATCCGGACGGTCTTGCTGGCTCGTCTTTTCATCCTCTTGCCGGTTCCTATTGCACAAAGCGCCTAGATATCAAACGCAGGATATCGTTGTACGTGATAAAGAGGAAAAACGTTATGAACAGCGCGATCCCGACGTACTGCAGGACCTCCTGGACCTTCTCGTCGACAGGTCTCTTGCGTATCTTCTCGACGATGAGAAGTGCAACATGACCGCCGTCAAGCACGGGCAGAGGGAGAAGGTTGAATATGCAGAAGTAAATGCTGATCACACCAACCAACTTCACCAGCCAGCCTATACCCTCGCGGGCGGCGTCCTGCGTCATCTTGTAGATGAGCACCGGCCCCCCGAGAGCCTTAGTGCTGACTCTGCGGGTCACTATGAGCTTTACGCTTTGAAGCGACGTGGAAAAAGCGCTCCATCCTTCGGCGATCCCTTGGGGTATGGCCTTGATGACGTTATACCGCACAAGAACCTTTGGCATGGGCACGTCCCGTGTCGGCCACAGCGGCACCCCTATCATCCCTCTCTGCTGCGTCTCAATCTCGACGGTGTACTCCTTACTTGCGCCCAGTGGAATAATAAATAACCTCATTGGCGGCCTGTACATGCCAAGAACGAGCTTGGAGTTCGGATTGCTCTGGATAACTCCGATGACTTCGTCCGGTCCGACAGCCACATTGTCGATGAACCTGATCTCATCGCCGTAACGGATTCCGGTTTCCTTGCCGAAGTCCTTATTAGTCGCTAAGACACGTCCTTTTGCAACGATCATTTGCTCCGGGTCGATCTCGCCGACGGCGATTGGAGTAATCATCGTCTTGAGCCGAGTTCCGTCCCGTTCTATCTCGTATTCAAGAGGTTTTCCAAAGCCTTCGCGCGTGATGACGCTCATTGCACTCGTGCCCACGGATACGCCGTTGATGGTTACGATAGTGTCACCTTTTTGAAGGCCTGCGGCGTGCGCCGGTTTGCCCTCCATAGGTTCTCCTATTATTGCGGGCACAAACGGGGCTATACCAGCCCGAGGATGGCCGGTCTGATCGAAATCGCTCGACAGGACGCGGAACTCCATTGTTCTTCCGTCCCTTTCGATCTGATAGGTCATCTCACGTTCCGCGTTCACGACTGCCGCCATCGCCAAGTCCTGCCACTTCGTCACCCGCTTGCCGTTGATGCTCAGAACCCTATCGTTCTGTTTGAGACCAGCGCTCTCGGCCGGCGAACCCTCTTCGACCGCGCCGATCCGTGTGTCCAGAAAAAACTCCTCGACCTCCTGTCCGACCATCATCAGGACAATGAACACCAGGAAACCAAGGGCCAGGTTCATCAGCGGACCGGCGACAAATATGCCGGCACGTTGAGAGATGGTCTTGGAGGTGAACTTCCTCTCCTCGGGCACCTTCTCTGACTCGTCAGAGCCCGGCACGTCCTCGTGGCCCGCCATCTTAACGTAGCCGCCGGCAGGTATCGCCGATAAACAGTAGTCGGTTTCTCCGATCTTTACACCGAACAGTCGTGGTCCGAACCCGAACGAGAATCTCTCGACCAATACCCCCGCACGTTTCGCCATTATGAAATGTCCGAATTCGTGCACGAATATCAGCACGCCAATCACAATCAGGAATCTCAGTATTTGTAAAAGACCTTCCATCAGCTAACTTCCTCTCCTCAAGTCCTCTATCGCTGCTGTTGCCAGCACGCGAACCTCTTGGTCGGCTTGCCTCACGTCGTCGATCGTCGGTTCTATCATGTTATCGTGCCTGTCAAGCGCCGCTCTGATCACGTCCGGGATGCAGACGAACGGCAGTTCCTCCCGCAAGAACGCCGCCACCGCTACCTCGTTAGCGGCGTTCAATGCCACCGGCATCGTCCCTCCACGTTTTGCTGTCTCGTACGCGTAATCCATGCAGGGGAACATGCCGCGCTCGGGCCGCGCGAAACTTAACTGTCCGATGTCGGCGAGACTCACCGTCTCGAACGGTGTCGGCAGACGTTCAGGATACGTCAACGCGTATTGAATCGGCAGTTTCATATCCGTGGCGCCCATCTGGGCAATGATCGAACCATCAACATACTCCACAAGCGAATGGACGACACTTTCCGGGTGAATCACCACGTCAATCCTGTCGACATCTATCCCGAAAAGCCACATTGCCTCTATAATCTCAAGCCCTTTGTTCATGAGAGTGGCGGAATCTATGCTAATCTTCGGACCCATTTGCCATGTGGGATGCGCCAGCGCTTGCGCCGGTGTCACATTCAACAGTTCATCTCTCGTCTTCCCGTAAAAGGGTCCCCCTGAAGCCGTTAGCACGATTCTGCGTACTGCGGAAACGGGCGCATTGTTGAGACATTGAAACACGGCGCTGTGCTCGCTGTCAATCGGGACTATCCGTGCCCCGGATTTCCTCGCCCGTTCCATCACGATTTCACCGGCCATTACCAGCGGCTCCTTGTTGGCTATGGCGATGTGAATCCCGCGATCCACGGCCTGGAGAACCGGGTCCAGTCCCACCGCTCCGACAACCGCCGAGACAAGGATGTCGACACCGTCCATGGTTGCCAGTTGAGCCAGCCCGTTCTCGCCTTCGAAAACACCCACATCCACGTCGCCGATTAGACGCTTCAACCCAGGAACGCGTTCCGTGTCCGCTAGCGATACGGCGCGCACACCGTGCCGTCTGGCTTGCTCGGCGAGCAGTCCAGCGTTCCGGTTGGCTCCCAGCCCGGCGACTTTGAATCGCTGCGGAAACGATTCGATCACGCGCAACACATTTGTGCCTATCGAACCGGTCGACCCGAGCACTACAACACGTTTCTTTCTCATTTCGCGGTTTTCGTTTCAACTGAAGCTGGGCGGTCAGTCCACGCCCGTAGCGTATCCGGGCAGAGCGGGCGCCAGCTTGCTGACGGTTTCGTTAATCTGTTTTCTGATCTCCTGAGCGTTGCGCAGTGATAGCACTCGCTCGGCGAGCTCGCGCGCCTGGGCAAGTGTGGCAGCCCGGATGAGGAACTTTATTTCAGGTATCGCGATTGCGGCCACGCTCAGCTCGTCCATACCCATACCCAACAGAACCAAGGCGAAGCCCGGGTCCGCCGCCATCTCACCGCAGATGCCCACCCAGATGTCGCTGGCCTTGGCCGCTTCAACGATGGACCTGACCATTCGCAACACGGCTGGATGAGCCGGCTCGTAGAGATGGGCTATCTTCTCGTTAACACGGTCTACAGCGAGCGAGTATTGGATTAGATCGTTAGTTCCGATGCTGAAAAAGTCGACGTGCTCCGCCAGAAGATCTCCGATCATGGCCGCGGACGGTACCTCTATCATCGCGCCGACCTCAATACCGTCATCGAACGCAACGCCCTCAGCGCGCAGCTCCGACTTGACTTCCTGCAGGTGTTTGTTCGCCGCGATCAGCTCTTCAGGCCCGGAGATGAGCGGGTACATTATTTTCAGCCTGCCGTAAGCGCTAGCTCTGAGAATGGCGCGCAGCTGCGTCCTGAATATCTCAGGTCTCTGGAGACAGAACCTGATTGCGCGCCAACCCATCGAGGGGTTCATCTCCTGGGGCATCTCGAGATGCGATACGTACTTATCCCCGCCCAGATCAAGAGTGCGAACGACTGCCGGGTGCGGCGCAACCTGCTCTGCCAGGGATCTGTACGCCTCGTACTGCTCCGTTTCCGACGGGAGGCCCCGCCGGTTCATAAACAGGAATTCAGTGCGGTACAGTCCTATCCCCTCGGCGCCGTGCACGCGCACATGCGCCACCTCCTCAGGCAACTCGATGTTTGCGGCGAGCACAATCCGGTGGCCGTCAAGCGTTTGTGCGGGGAGTTCGGCCGTTTTCCCCATCTCTCTGGTGAACACGTCGAACCTGCGACGCTCCTCGACGTATTCGTGCTGCGCCTTCTGATCCGGGGCACATATGACACGCCCGCGGGTTCCGTCCAGAACAAGCGTATCACCTGTCTTCACGAAGCGCGTGATGTTCTTGAGACCCACCACTGCCGGTATCTCGAGCGCGCGAGCAAGGATCGCGGTGTGTGAGGTAGGTCCTCCTACGTCCGTCACGAGCCCCACGACCATATCCTTGCCCATTCTTGCCGTCTCTGACGGCGACAGCTCGTGTGCCACTATGATCGCGGGTTCCGTCAGCCTATCCAGTTCCTCGCGCTCCCTGCCGAGGAGTTTCTGCAAGACCCTTTTGCCCACGTCGCGGATATCCCCGCCTCGCTCTCTCAGATAGGCGTCCTGCATCTGAGAGAATACGGTCTCCACGTTGTTCATCTCCTCCATTAACGCAAACTCGATGTTGACTCGATTATCGCGAGCCCGCCGTATCGTTTCCCGAAAGAAATTCTCATCTTCCAGCACCATTATGTGCGCCTGGAAAATGCCCGCGTACGCATCTCCCAACTCGCGCTGCAGTTGCTCTGCGAGAGAGCCAAGGTCGTCGGCGGTATCCGCGACAGCCTTGTGGAACCTTTCCACATCGAGCTCGATCTGCTCGTCGCTCATGTCTCTCTTCAAGATGATGAAGTCTTCCTTCTCCAGCAGGAATGCCTTCGCCATCTCTATGCCGGGCGAAACGCCCACACCTTCAATGACTTTCAACGTTTATCCTCTCCGAACCTGTCCAGGATCAGTTTCTCGACGGCGTCGAGCGCCTCTTGAGCGTCCTCGCCGTCTGCCTCGACGAGAATCTGCGATCCCTTGCTCGCGGCGAGCATCAGCACTCCCATTATGCTCTTACCGTTCACTCTTGTACCATCCTTCTCGACGTAGACGTCGCACTTGAAGTGGAGCAAGCAGTGCACCAGCATTGAGGCCGGTCGAGCATGGATCCCGATCTCATTCGCTATTGTAAACTTTCTTCTCAGCTTTGGCATTCGGGATCACCATCAACCCGCACAGGGCCTAGCGTTCAATATCGCGATACCTGATCTTCACGTCCTGTCCCAACTCATCCAGGAATTCCTTCAGGACGTTAGCTACCACCACCGATCTGTGCCGTCCGCCCGTGCAGCCTACCGAGATCGTCAAGTAGACCTTTCCCTCGGCGAGATAACGCGGCAGAAGGAACGATAACAGCGACTTCAGCTCCTCGAGAAACTCCTTCGCCTCAGTCTTGCCCAGAACGAAATCTCTTACCCTCTTGTCGTTTCCCGTATAAGCGCCGAGATCCTGCACGTAGTAAGGGTTCGGCAAAAAGCGAACGTCGAACACGAGATCCGATTCCGGGGGGATACCATACTTATAACTGAACGCTATCAACAGCACCGCCAACCGTTTCGAGTCAGACGGAGCTGTGAAGCGCGTGGCTATTGCTCCTTTCAACTCATGCACGTTCATATCTGACGTATCGAGAATCCAGTCAGCCCGTTCGCGTATCACCGTCAACCTTTCGCGCTCCCCTCTGATCACCTCCCTCAAAGACACGCCATTCCCGAGAGGATGTCTTCTTCGCGTTTCGCTGAACCTTCGGATGAGCGTCTCGTCGGAGGCGTCCAGGAATAGTATCTCGCACCCGGATCCCGTTTTCCTGAGCGCTTCTAGATCGCTCAACACCGTGTCGAAGAACTGTCCCTCCCTGACATCTATGCCGAGAGCTACCTTCTTCATCTTGTCGCTGGACTGAGCGATGAGCTCTGCAAACTTCGGTATCAAGGCCGACGGCATGTTGTCGACGCAAAAGAAGCCCAAATCTTCGAGGCACTTGATAGCCGCGCTCTTGCCCGCCCCTGAAACACCGGTAACAACTACGAATCGCACACTAGTCATCGTCGAATCGGGCAGCTCGCGACATTTGCTCGATGAGTTTTCTATCGAGGTCTCGTGCGGCGTGCTCGCCCATCTCCTTGAGTCTGTGGTCAAGGGCGGCAACCTCGATGATAACCGCCATGTTCCGTCCCGGTCGGACGGGCAACGTTCGTTTCGATATAGTCACACCCAGGAGGGAGTACTGCTCTTCATCTACCCCGACCCGGTCGTACGCGCGAGTCTCGTCCCATTGTTCCAGCTCTATCACCAACCCGACGCGTTTCGTGTCGCGGACGGCTCCCGCTCCAAAAATATTCTTCACGTCTATGATACCGAGCCCGCGGATTTCCATATGGTGGGCTATATCCGACGAGCATTCCGCGTACAGCAAGTTTCCGCGTCGCCTCTTTATCATGATGGCATCGTCGCCGACAAGCCTGTGTCCCCTTTCAACGAGGTCGAGCGCTGTCTCGCTCTTGCCGATACCCGGTTTTCCGATCAGGAGAACACCTACGCCGTAAACGTCAAGCACAACGCCGTGCACCCATTCTTCAGCCGCAAACTCATCAGCAAGAAAGAGGATGATCCCGCTCATCACTTCAGGCGTTGAGTAACTCGACCCGAGCACGGGGACGCCCTTTTTCTCCGCCATCGAAAGAAACAGCGGCACGGGAGTCAACGCGCGTGAGACCACGAAACAAGGTATTTCGTAGGCAAAAATGCTCTCCAGACGTTCCTTCAGAAGCTGCTCATCGAGCCGTTCCATATAATGTGTTTCAGTGTTGCCGAGAACCTGCGGACGGTCGAATGCAAAATAGTCAAGATACCCTGCCAGAGCCAGTCCAGGACGATTCACGTCGGAGACTCGCAATAGCTTGTCAGTCCCTGAAGAAGCTGCAAGTACCTTCAGGTCAAGTTGGATAGACATCTTATCCAATAGGTCTGACACGCGCACAGCACGGGGAAAAGTATCCGTTTTGCCCACCGTTTCCACCTCCTCGAACCTCGACTTGACTGAGAAACCGACCACAAAACGCGCGAATGGCTGTTCTTCCTGGCTATATATCCTTCACGTGCGAACAGCGCTGCGAAGATAAACCGTCCCTTCGCGTTATTATATCAACATATGTGCGGCGTGTCAACCAATGGGCAACAGAAGTCTTTGCCAGCACATGGAGTTAGGGCATATACCGTGTGCCCGACGGATATACTGCGCGCGGCCTGATCTCACATCGTGTTCTGCAGCAAGTCGGCCAGGAATCCAGCCGTGTGTGATCTGGCACTCTCACGAGCGATCTCCTCGGGCGAGCCCTTTGCAACCACCCGTCCGCCGGAGTCACCGCCTTCAGGGCCAAGGTCGATAATGTAGTCAGCCTCCGCGATCACGTCAAGGTTGTGTTCGATCACGACCAACGTATTGCCTTGGTCAACGAGCTGGTGGAGCACTGTCAGAAGCTTCACGATATCCGCCGTGTGGAGCCCTGTCGTGGGTTCCTCGAGAATGTAGAGCGAGTTGCCGACCGAGGATTTGGCTAGCTCCGCAGCCAACTTTATCCGTTGCGCTTCTCCTCCTGACAGCGTCGGGCTGGGCTGACCCAAGGTGAGATAGCCGAGCCCGATGTCGTCGAGCACCTGTAAAGCACGTTTCAGGGCGGGGACGTTTCTGAAGAACTCGAGCGCTTCAGTCACGGTCATGTCCAACACGTCGGCGATGCTCTTGCCTTTGAACTTGATTCCAAGGGTTTCCGAGTTGTATCTCCGGCCGTTGCACCGGTCGCATGTGATATGGACGTTGGGCAGAAAACTCATCTCCACCTTAAGCCTGCCCTGACCGGCACAATGTGCGCATCTGCCGCCCCCGGTGTTGAACGAGAACCTGCTCGCGGTGTATCCGCGCACCTGAGCGTCGGGAGTCCGCGAGAATAGTTGTCTGATGACGGTGAAGAATCCCACATAAGTCGCCGGGATCGACCGCGGAGTCCGGCCGATAGGCGATTGGTCAACTTCAAACACGCGGCTGACCTTCTCAGCACCGATTATGCCCTTGTGACAACCCGGCACAACATGTCTCTTGTGCAGGTGAGCCTGCAGTCCTTTGAGCATAACCTCGCGCACCAGCGTACTCTTGCCGGAACCACTGACGCCCGTCACGCATACAAACCTGCCGAGCGGTATGCGAACGGTTATGCTCCTCAGGTTGTTCTCACTTGCGCGGACCACCTTAATGGACTCACCTCTCCGCCAATTTCGTCGCTCGCCACGGACGGGATGGTTCATAGGTTTTCTGAAATGCTTTCCTGTGGTTGACTTGCGGCTGCGCGATATCTTTGTCGGGTTGCCCGCAACAACCAGTTGCCCACCGTCCTTTCCTGCGCCCGGACCGAGGTCTATCACATGATCGGCCGACCGAATCGTATACGCGTCGTGCTCGACCACGACTACGGTGTTACCCTTTCTCTTGAGCTCCAAAATTGCCTTCATCAGCTTGCGGGTATCCCGTGGGTGAAGTCCTATGGTTGGCTCGTCGAGCACGTAGCAGACGCCCCGCAGGTTCGATCCGAGTTGCGCGGCGAGCCTGAGACGTTGCGTCTCGCCGGAAGCAAGCGTGGTCGCTCTCCGGTCGAGCGTCAGGTAAGGTAGGCCGACGCGTTCGAGAAACTCCAGACGCGCGTCTATCTCGGCGACTACCTCATTGGCCAGATCCGCGTATATGGACGCAAATCTCAGTCTGCCCAACGCTGCTCTCGCCTTTTCAATCGACAGCTTCACGATGTCGGTTATGGATTTGCCGGCAATTCGCACCGCGATGGATTCCGGTTTCAGCCTGTCGCCATCACACGTCGGACATACCTCTTCCCACCACCCCTCTTTGTCCTCGTAAACGACCACTCCGAGCCCCTCGCACTCCGGACATGCACCGTGAACGCTGTTGAACGAGAACATTCGCGGATCAGGTTCCGGAAAGCTCCTGCCGCATTCGGGACAAGCCCGTCTGACGCTGTACACTCTCTCGCCGCGTTTGCCGGAGCTTACCGCGACCATGCCGTCGCCGAGCGCAAGCGCTCTACTGACGCAATCTCGAACGAGCGCACGCTGAGCCTTCCTGACGGTTACCTGTCCCACAAGGGCGTCAATGGTGTGCTCCTTGTATCGTGCGAGTGTGGGGAACTCCGGCACGGTGAAAGTGTCCCCGTCCACTCGCAGCGCGTTGACCCCCTTCTTAGCGACCGCTGCAACCACATCCTTGTGATATCCTTTCCTGGCGCGGACAAGAGGCGCGTAGAACGATACCTTCCTGCCGCTGAAATCCGTCATCACCCTGTTTATTATCTGCACCGGCGTCTGCGCTTCTATCTTGACATCGCACGTCGGACAATACTGCGTTCCGAACCGCGTATAAAGGAGGCGCAAGAAGTGGTACGTCTCCGTCATGGTAGCTACGGTTGACCTCCTGCCGCCGCGACTCAAGCGCTGTTCTATAGCCACGGTCGGCGGAATTCCCCTGACAAGGTTCACGTTTGGCCGCGTGAGCTGCTTCAGGTACTGTCGAACGTACGCCGACACGCTATCGAGGTAGCGCCTTTGCCCTTCCGCGAACACTATGTCGAACGCGAGGGTCGACTTGCCCGAACCGCTCACTCCGGTGATGGCTACTACCTTGTTTCTGGGGATTTTGATGTCAAGGTCCTTGAGATTGTGCTCGCGCGCTCCAATTACCTCGATAGCGCCGTCGCAATATGGACCGCCGTGCGGTCGGCGCGACGCGGAGTGTGCGGTGCTCTTCCTTCTCGCCCCGGGTGCGCGTTGCGGCTCGAGGGCATTTTGCAGGAACCTTCCGGTATGCGATCCCGGACAGCCGGCGACCTGCTCCGGCGTGCCCGCGGCCACAATCGTGCCGCCGTCCTCGCCGCCCTCCGGCCCGAGATCGATCACGCGGTCGGCGCACTTGACAACTTCCATGTTGTGCTCTATGACGAGCGCGGTGTTCCCCCGGTCAACGAGCTCCTGCACGGCTTCCACAAGAGTGCGTATGTCGTCGAGGTGCAATCCGGTTGTAGGTTCGTCGAATATGAAAAGCGAGTCCGCGCCTGAAGCGCGCGACATGTGGCCGGCAAGCTTCAACCGCTGTGACTCTCCGCCGGACAAGGTGTTGACGGGCTGCCCGAGCCGCAGGTACCGCAGCCCAACCTTTTCGAGAGTGCCCAGCTTACCCGTGATGCCCGGCTTGTCGCTGAAAAACTTCATGGCTTCTGAGACCGTCAGGTCCAGCACTGCCGCAATGTTCTTACCGTTGTATTCGACATCGAGTACCTCGCCGCGGTACCGCCGCCCTTCGCATTCCGGGCATCTCACGTACACGTCCGAGAGAAACTGCATCTCGATCTTCTCGTACCCTCTACCCGCGCAATGCTCGCATTTCCCGTCGGGCGAGTTGAACGAGAAGGCTGCACGGGAGTACCCGCGCTTCTGTGCGAGGTACGTCCCGGCGAAGATGTCGCGAATCGGCCCGAACGCTTTGACGTAGGAGACAGGGTTGGAGCGCGGCGTCTTGCCGATAGGCGATTGGTCAACAAGTACGACGTCGTGTATGAGCTCGTGACCGATGACCGCTTTGCACCCGCCGGGCTCTGGAGTTGCCTTGCCCATAGCCCTGCGCAGGTTTCTGTAAAGCACGTCCTCCACAAGAGTGCTCTTGCCGGACCCGGACACACCGGTGATACACACAAGCAAACCAAGCGGTATTTCGACATTCACGCGCTTCAGGTTGTGCTCGGTTGCACCCGTGATCTTCAGAACCTTATGCTTATCGACTTTACGCCGACGCGGCGGAATGTCTACCGACCGTTCTCCTGAAAGGTAGCGTCCCGTAAGTGAGCGCTTACGCTCGACGAGCTTATCGTAAGCTCCGTGAAACACAACCTTGCCGCCGCGTTCGCCCGGGCCGGGACCAAGATCTATCACATTGTCCGCTGCACGAATTATCGCGGGATCATGTTCGACGACAAGTATTGTGTTTCCCCGATCCCGAAGACTGTGCAGGATGCTTATAAGCCGTGCTATGTCCCTGGGATGCAACCCTATGCTTGGTTCATCAAGGACATAGAGCGTGTTGACCAGTCCTGTGCCAAGCGCTGTCGTGAGGTTCACCCTTTCAACCTCCCCGCCTGAAAGGGTTCTCGACTGCCTGTCGAGGGTCAGATAACCCAGACCCACTTCGACAAGGTATTTCAACCTTCTTCGTATCTCCGACACGACGAGCCGCGACGGCTCGTCCAGCCTTACGCGTTTTCCGACATCGCCGAAAAACTTGCTCGACTCCCCCACAGGCAGCGCGTAAATCTCGGCGATATTCTTCCCGTTGATCGCGTACAGGAGCGCGTCCGGCCTGAACCTCGCGCCGTTGCAGTCGCGGCACCTTATGTACGCTCTGTATCTGGACAGCAGGACGCGAATGTGCATCTTGTACGTTTTCGTCTCGAGCCAATCAAAGAAGCGCTGTACCCCGTAAAAATCGTCCGCGCCTTCATGGATCATGCGCTTGTGCGCGGCGCGAAGGCGGGCGTAAGGGATGTCCACCGGGATCCTGCGGCTTCTGCAGAAATCCATCAGATCCTCATGGCATCCCCAATACGACGAGTACGTCCACGGTCTTATCGCTCCCTCTTTGAGAGACTTGGCCTGATCGGGGATCACCAGATCCGGGTCGATCTTTATCACTCTGCCAAACCCTTTGCACGTGGGACATGCGCCCAGCGGGCTGTTGAAGGAGAAGAGGTTCGGAGAAGGTTCGCCGTAGGAGATGTCGCATTCGGGACAGTGGCGTTCGGTTGAGAAACGCAGCTCCTCGCCGCCGTCGATAAACGCGCAGACCAGGCCTCTGCCGTACCTGAGGGCCGCTTCGATGGACTCGACGATACGAGCGCGATTCCTCGGAACCAGCCTCACGCGATCCTGCACGACCCTGAGCTCGTTTCCGGGGGTCAGGGCGTCGAGCGCATCTTCAATCCTGAGCACGTCGCCGTCCGCGTAGATCCTGAGATAACCCTGTTTGAGCAGCGAATCGGCTATCTCCGCCGGGTCGAATCCGGCTGGCAGGGTCAAGGGGAAGCCTATGACGCACTGGTTATCGCGACCTCGCGAAATGAGTTCTCTGTAGATGCCATCCGGCGTGTCATGCATCACGCGTTTGCCACACCCGCGGCAGTGCAGCTGAGAGGCACGCGCGAAAAGAAGTTTCATGTAGTCTGCGGTCTCGGTCATGGTGGCCACGGTCGAGCGTGATGTCTTGACAGGATTTGTCTGGTTTATGGCAATTGCGGGTGGAATACCGAGTATCTCGTCGGCTTTCGGTTTGTCCATCCTTTGAAGGAACTGGCGAACGTAAGGCGAGAACGTCTCCACGTAGCGTCGCTGACCTTCGGCGTACAGCGTGTCGAAGGCGAGGCTGGACTTGCCGGAACCGCTCACGCCGGTCACGACCGTGATCTTGTTGAGAGGTATGCGCAGGTTGACCCCTCTGAGATTGTTCTGCGACGCTCCCTTGACTGTTATGTAGTTGCCAGGCATGATTTGCTACCGAGTTGAAGGACGTTCACTTTGCTGCGCGGTTTGACCCCGGACCCGTGCACGGCGGAACGCGTCCGGACGCAACGAACCGCTCGCAAACACTCCGGCCGCTGCTACGCTTGCGCGTCAAGCTCGTTCCGAAGCTTAACGCAACGCGGGTCAATTACCCTTCCCGATTGCGTGACGTAGTCAATCTTATGTCGCACGACAGTCAGAACAGCTTCGTCGAGACGTTCAGGGAGAAGCGCGCGAACCTCTTCCGCATGCGCCAGTTCACGGGTCGGTTCAGCGTAATCGGCCACAAAAACTGTGCGCGCTATCCCGCCCATACCCGGGGCGCCCGTGGTGTGCATGACAATAGCCTCAAGGATCTGCGGATCGGTTATTCCGAGTTGCGATTCAACGATTCTCGCGCCCACCCTGCCGTGAAGCAGTACGGGCGCCGCGCTTTCAATCTCGGATACTACCAGCCCCAATCGTTCCGCTTCCTCAACGAGCTTTCCATCGTCGAGCGGTCGCGCTATGTCGTGCAATAAACCTGCCGCCAACGCTTTTCGAGGATCGAGCCCGTGGTGGGCAGCCAGATCGCCGGCCATCCGTGCGGTCGCGACGCAATGTGCGTACAACCTTTCTGACGTGCGGCGACGCACAAACTCTTCCAAGTCTGAATACTCTATCATAGTCTGCCGACTTCACTAACGGGAAAGCCCTGTATTGAGGGCGCTAGACCTTGTATAACCCGTTCTTTCTTATGTATTGCTCTACGTTGGGCGGCACAAGTTGTTCTATCGAAAGCCCTCTTCTTGTCCGCTCACGAATCTCCGTGGAAGAAACGTCCGACTCGCTGACATCCACCGTCTCGACGTTCTCCCCGAACCGCTCCGCAAACGGGGTCAGGTCGAATCCGGGACGTTTTACCACCAGCAACCTGGCCAACTTGACCACCAGGTCCGGTTCTCGCCATGTTGGAAGCTCGGCAACGGCGTCCGAACCGATTATGTAGTACAACTCCGTGCCCGGATACATCTCACGAAGTTCCTGCAGTGTGTCCTTTGTGAAGGAAGTGCCTGACCTGTCGAGCTCTATCCGGGAGACTTCAAAGCGCGGATTGGATTCCGTGGCGAGGACCGTCATGCGGTACCTGTCCTCGGCGGGAGCGATGTCCGGCGAACCTTTATGTGGCGGAATACGTGCAGGGATGAACAACACCTTCTCCAGGCCGCGCGCCTCGCCCACCTGCTCCGCAATGCTAAGGTGCGCGACGTGGATCGGATTGAACGTGCCGCCAAGTATTCCTAAACGGTCCATGTAACGCTTCCTCTGCACATCTGTTACAAGCAAACGCGCCGTCCGCTCGTCAGTCCTGCTTGTACTCGAGCTCGACCGCAGCTATCCGGACCCGGTTTCCCGCCTTCGCGCCTGCGCGTCGCAGTGCGGAGAGAATCCCCATCTTCCGCAACCGTGACTGGAAGTAGTCCGCAGCTTCCTTGTTGCTGAAATCCGTCATTGTCGCGAGCCGCTCTATTGTCCTACCCTTCACTACGAAGTTGTTGTCCTGCTCCTCCACTGTGAACGGCGGTTCAAACATGTACTCCTTGATCGGGTCCTGAGGTTCCTGCTCCTCGTCCACGACTGATTCGCGCAGCCTGTAGGCCGCCATCGCGAGTTCGCGTAAGTCGATCCGCCGCAAAGCCGAGATGGGATACACCGGCTCGGTACAAGCGCGCCTCAACCGCTCGAGTTTCTCATCCGAGTCCATCAAGTCAATCTTGTTTGCCGCTATAACGCGCGGTTTCCGTGCGAGCGATTCGCTGTACAACACTAGCTCCTTGAGCATCGTTTCATAATCGTTGACCGGATCTGCTGCCGAGATGTCCACAACGACTATCAAACCGCGCGTGCGTTCAATGTGCCGCAGAAAATCGTGACCCAGACCGGCTCCTGCGCTCGCCCCTTCGATCAGGCCCGGGATGTCCGCCGCGACGAAACTCACATCTTCCTCAATGCGCACTACGCCTAGGTTTGGAGCCAGTGTGGTGAAAGGATACTCGGCCACCTTCGGCCGTGCCGCCGATATCGCAGCGAGCAGCGTGGATTTCCCCGCGTTGGGAAGGCCCACCAGTCCAATATCGGCAAGGAGCTTCAACTCGAGCAGCAGCGTACGTTCCTCCCCGGGCTCGCCCCGCTCCGCGAACTTCGGCGCCTTGTTGCTCGAGCTGGAGAACCGTGCGTTGCCGCGGCCGCCACGACCCCCCTGAGCCACGATTGCCTCGACGCCGTCCGTGTTCAGGTCAGCGACCACCGCACGGCCTTCCGCCGCCCTCACCACAGTTCCCACGGGCACACGCACAACGAGGTCGTGACCGGTTCGTCCGTGGCAACCTTTTCCTCTGCCGTGAGCGCCGCGCTGGGCGCGCTGATG
>CBFDCQ010000034.1:0-33613 GCA_965603355.1 uncultured bacterium | reverse complement strand
TCCGGGTGTACTTCCGTCACGAATTCCTCTGATTCCTGCTGCGGCGGGTGGGGATTCACGTATTCCCAAATCAAAGAGCCGTCCTCGGCATCAATACAGAAGAAGGAATCGCTTTGGAAGTCGTTGTCGCCCGCACCGGCGTATAGTCGGGTGCCGTCGGCCGAGATTGCGGGAGTCGTTGCGAATATCTGTGGGTAGCCTTTCGATGCGGTTTTCTTCCACATCCTGGCCTGGCCTGCGTACTCCTTCTCGGAAAACTCGTAGTAATTGTCAAACACCGTTTTCTTCCAGAGGACTTTGCCGTCACGGGTCCTGAATGCAAACGCGCCGGCATAGCCCGTGACATAGACGCTCTGCCCATCCGGACTGACCGCCGGCGAAGAGCTGTTTGACAGCGGATAGGGGTACTCCTGCTCGAGTCCCTTTGGCTCTTCGTCGAGTGGGCAGGTCTTCCATCTTAGTTCGCCGTCTTTGGTGAACGACCAGACGTATCCGCCACCGGTCGTGTAGATGTTGCCGTTTAGGTCAACGGCGGGAGTTGCTTCGATGTTCTCACCCACAGTGCGTTGCCAGAGGATATCGCCCTCCTTAGAGAAAGCGGTAGATCCTGCAAGGCATATGAGTATTGGAATGAGGGATAGAAGAGCCTTTCTAGTGTTCATTATCCGCTCCTTGAAAGAGACAAGCTATGACCCGAGGGATCGCGTATGAATCCCAACAGAATCATTTTGACCGCAGTTGCGCGTGTTGTCAACCCATTCAAATCAGCCACAGAGTATACAGAGTCCATGGAGGGGAGCGGCGGACGACGAAGCGATTGCCCCTATCTACTACCCAGTACATTCTACTTGCTACCGACATTTTGTTCTGGACTTTCTCGCCGAGAACCTGTATAATGGAAATGATCCTGGCTGCTCTCTTATTTTCAAACGAGACATAATGAGAATAGGGGGCAGCTCTATCCGTGCGCAGATAGCTGTTGCGGTAAAAGCAGAGGGTAGCGCGTAGAGGGTAGAGAGTAGAGTCACGGGTTTAGAGTCTAGAGTTCGTCTTCGTGTTCTTCGTGGTGAATACCCAACCATCCCCTGGATTTCACGGGTCAACTCCTCTATAATAGCCGGACACCCTGACAGTAAATGCCGGAGAGCAGCATGGCGGATAAGCCGATCAACCCTATCGTCAACGTCACTCCCGCGCAGTGCGAGACGGTGCTCGAATCGTGGCTCGGCGAGCACAAACCATGCACCGGCGTACGGCGTCTTACCGGCGGGTGCGTCAATACAGTGCTCGAGGTCGCTTACGGCGATGACGATAGCTGCGTGGTGTTCAAAGTATCCCACGAAACGCAGGACGAGAAACTGGAAAGCGAGTTCAACGTCCTGAAACATTATCGCGACCGTGCTGCATGCTTCCCGCTGCCGGAACCCCTCCACTGCGACATAAGCGGTGCGGCGCTGCCGTACTCCTACATGGTGATGGAACGGTTGCCGGGGGATAACATGGGTGATGCGTCAATGTGGATGTCAGGGTCGGACCGGCGGGGTATCGACCGTGCCGTAGGCGAGACGGTCGCCGAGCTGCACACATGTACGCGCGAGAAGTTCGGCGACGCGTTGACCGGCGGGACTGACGCGCCGTGGTGCGAATATTTCCGCGATACGTTCATATTGAAGGAATACCGCGATAACGAGAAGATCGGGCTGGTATCTGCGGACGCGATGCGGACCATCCGCTCGATAATCGACCGGCTCGATACGCTGCTTGACGTGCCCGGCGCGGCTACACTCGTCCATGGCGACGTATGGGCGACCAACATCATGATCGACCGCGATCCCGCCCGCCTCGTCGGGTACCTCGACCCTAACGGACGGTACTGCCATACCGAGTTCGAGCTGGCATACCTGGAAATATGGAGCACCGTCGGCCGCGATTTCTTCGACGCATACACGGCTCGCCACACTTTGCTGGACGGATACCCTCTCAGGCGCGCCATATACTGGCTCTACACATTCCTCCAACACGTCCGCGCATTCAAGACACGTAACTACGCCGGCGCCGCTGAACAACTCGCCGCGCAGCTCAAGGCGGTTGTGGGGTAGGGAACGTCGTTGTCGGAGGAAACCTTTCTAGGCAGAAAGGTTCTCCCCCACACCCCTTTCCAAAGACTTTTGGGCAGGTTTGCATGCCATCTTGTCGACATCATGTTAATCGTGTTATCCTGTTTGAGGTTAATGGGGCCTTGTCCTATGAAGAAGCGGCGTACGTTACGGCACAGGTTGTTTATAACGCTCCTGTCGCTAAATTGGAGCCGGGTTCTGTCAGTCGTTGTGGCTGGGACGTACGTCGTAATTGTGTGCCGCAGTGACCAACCGGAGATGCTCTTTCGCCTAGTCACTTATCTTGTGTTCCCACTGGCGTTTATCTGGTTCCCGGAAGAGATTAGTGAATTCTCGGTTCGCGGCCGTATGACAGCGAAAACACCGGGTTGTGGAGTTCTTTTCGGCGGGTGGATATTGCTTCTTCTGCCCGTTGTCTTGTACCTGATCATTAAGCAGGAGCCGGCGGTATTCCGCTAGCGGTGCGGCTCACCACGGCGAGCTCCTCCGTGTTGGTGTTTGTAGGGGCGGGTCTCAGACCCGCCCGGTGAGATTGCGATGCAATGATGGTTGTGGGTCACAGACAGGAATGTCTGCGCCACCAGTTATGATCAGACTAGAGTGCACTCCAAATTGACAGGGACTTGCAGGAGACCTGAACGGGCCTGACGAAGTCTCTTCCCAGTCTCGTAGGCGTTCCTGTCTCCAATGAAGTGGGCGAGGCATACCTCGCCCCTACTTGTTGATTCTGTGCGTTCTTTGTGTTTTGTCGGGCAGGATGCCCGACCTACCTGTGTAATGTAGTGGCGGGCAGGTCTGAGACCTGCCCCCTACATCCCACCTCGCGCGACAAACGCGCTTGCAATAAGGCAGGCGGTAAGTTACGATAAAACCGTGGGATAACGAAGAGGGGTATTTCAGGAGCAAACATTATGATCGCAACGGCTACACAGGAAGTGATCGTATCGGTACAGTCGGCAAGCAGGATATACCGTATGGGCGAGGTGGACGTACCGGCATTGCGTGAAGCGACTCTGGATATCTACGACGGGGAGTTCCTGATCATCGTCGGGCCGAGCGGGTCGGGCAAGAGCACGTTGCTCAACCTCGTCGGCGGGATGGACCGGCCGACGTCCGGTACGGTGAAGTTCCTCGATACAATCCTCTCGGACTTCACCGAGCGGCAGCTCACGATGTACCGCAGGACGCAGGTCGGGTTCATATTCCAATTCTACAACCTGATACCGTCACTTACCGCGCTGGAGAACGTCGAGGTAGCTATCGAGGTCGTCGCGGATCCGCTGGACCCGCTGGAAGCGCTTCGTATGGTCGGTCTGGAGGATCGTGCGGACCACTTCCCGTCGCAGCTTAGCGGCGGCGAGCAGCAGCGTGTCTCTGTGGCGCGCGCGCTGGCGAGTAACCCGCGCATTCTTTTGTGCGACGAACCGACCGGCGCCGTGGACCTCGAGACGAGCCGTCGGTTGCTCGGTATGCTGCTCGATCTCAACCGTAAACTGCGAAAGACAGTCGTGCTGGTCACGCATAACAGCGCGATTGCAGGTATAGGCGACCGCGTAGCGCATATTCGCGACGGCGGCGTGTACTCAATAGAGATAAACAGAGAGCCTACACCGGTGGGGCAGGTTTCATGGTAAACCGGGTACTGCTTAAGAAGCTTTGGCGCGACTTGATACATCGCAAGGGCGCGTTGTCGGCGCTGGTGCTCATCGTCATGGTGGGGATCGGGCTGTTCGTGGCCATGCGCGCCGTGTACCGCGACCTGGTCGGTGCGCGACAGCGCTACTACCGCGACTATCGTCTGGCGGATTTCTACGTTGACCTGAAACGTGCGCCGGAGTGGGTGGTGGATGAGGTCGCCGGTATGCCGAACGTGCGGTCGGTGCGCGGGCGGGTGTTCTTCGGTGTGCGCGTTGACCTGCCTAATGTCGATGACCCGATATCGGGCACGGCGATATCGATGCCGGTCGAGCCGGTGCCTGTCCTGAACGATATTATGATGCGGTCCGGCGCGTGGTTCTCCGACGAGGACGCCAGGGAGGTCATACTTAACGACGCGTTCGCAAGCGCGAACGGGCTGCGGCCCGGCCACCGCATAAAGGTGCTGCTGCTCGATAAGGAGCACGATATGCTGGTTGTGGGCACGGCGATGTCGCCGGAGTTCGTCTACCTGATGTCTCCGGACAGCGGTATGGTGCCCGACCCGCAGCGGTTCGGGGTGATGTACGCGCCGGAACGATTCCTGCAGGAGGCGTGTGACCTGGACGGCGCGTACAACCAGATAATCGGGCTCGTCCATGATGATACCGAAATCGCTGTGGATAACACACTACTTCTCATCCAGGACAGGTTCGACGTATACGGTGTGACGAACACGACCCCCTCTCGCGACCAGCCGTCTGTCAGGTTCCTGAGCGACGAGATCAAAGGCCTCGAAAAGAGCTCGACGATAATGCCCAGTATCTTCTGTGGTGTAGCCGCGCTGGTGCTGAACGTGCTCATGGGGCGGATAGTCGTGCAGCAGCGCACTGTCATCGGTACGCTGATGGCGCTGGGGTACTCCTCCGGGTCGATTCTGCGTCATTACCTGGGTTTCGGCGCCATCATCGGGCTGGTCGGCGGGACCGCCGGGGTGGTGTTCGGCAAATTAATGCAGGGCCCTTACCTCAACCTGTACCTTCGATTCTACAAGCTGCCGTCAACTGATCCCGGCTGGTATCCGGACGTGCTATTGTTGGGCGTCGCGGTCAGTGTTCTGTTCGCGGTCGCGGGAACCATTAGAGGTGTTCGCACGGCAGCGAAGCTGGAGCCTGCCGAGGCGATGCGGCCGCCACCGCCGGAGAAGGGCGGGCACGTGCTGCCTGAACAGATTCCCGGACTCTGGGCGCTGCTGCCGTTTCGGTGGAAGATGATCACGCGCGCGATATTCCGCAACCCGTTCCGCAGCACGGTCAGCTTAGTGGCCAGCATGATATCCACTGCGCTCGTACTGAGCGCGGTGTGCATGATGGACTGTATGGATTACATGATCGCCTACGAGTTCGAGAGGATGTCGCGCTATGATTTCACAGTGTCGCTGCGCGACCCGCAAGGGAGGAACGGGCCACCGGAGATAGGCTCGCTGCCGACGACGGCTGCCACTGAACCGCAACTGTTGGTTGCGTGCGATCTGTCCAACGGCCCGTACAGGAAACGGCTTGGCGTGATCGGTCTGCCGCATGGTAACCGGCTTTACACGCCGCTCGACGAGAACGGCCAGCCTATTGTCGTGCCGGATACGGGGTTGGTGCTCGCAAGGAAGGTGGCGGAGATGCTCGAGGTCCAGCCGGGCGACCGGGTGCTGCTGCGGCCTCTTATCGCGCGCCGTCAGGAGACTGTCGCACCGGTCGTGGGAATTGTCGATACGTTTATGGGCCTGTCCGCTTACGCGGATATCTCCTACCTGAGCCGGTTGCTGGGTGAGGAGTGGTCGGCCAACGTGATCTTGGGCAGATCGTTTCGCGGCTCGTCGAGAACTCCCTTCCTTGACAAACTCAAGGAGCGTCCGACGGTCCTGGGAATCGGCGAGCGTACCCGCGCGCTGACCCAACTTGACGAGACCATGCGCAAGACCATGGGAACGATGCTGGGGATAATGGTGTTGTTTGCCGGGTTGATAGCGTTCGGCAGCGTGCTTAACGCGGCGCTGGTATCGCTGAGCGAGCGGCGGCGCGAAGTGGGCACGTTGCGCGTCATTGGTTACACGCCGCTTGATACGACACGGATCTTCTCTGGCGAGAGCTACCTGCTCAACGGCGTCGGCGTGTTGCTGGGCCTTGTCGCCGGCGTCGGGCTGCTCTACTTGCTGGCACGCGCGTACGACACGGAGCTATACAGATTCCCCATAGTGATCTACCCGGTGCGGCACTTCCAGACGGCGTTGATAATGCTCGTCTTTATAACCTTTGCGCAGTTGATTATTTACCGGATTATTCGTAAGATGGACTGGCTGAGTGTGATGAAAACCAAGGAGTAAACCATGGCGAAACTGAGTATGTCTAAGATACGGTCCTCCCGGGCAGAAATCTACTGTCTGGCGGTGCTTGGTGCTCTGCTGGCGGGGTGCGGCGGTGCGGGAACCAAGGTAGAGGTCACTGCGCCAAGCAGAGGTGAGATCCAGGAGTCGTTCGCGGAACCCGCGCGCACGCGGCTCGCGAAGAAGTACCCGATCACGATGCCGGTATCCGGGCGTATAGCGCGCATTGACCTCGAGCCGGGCGACGAGGTGAAAGTCGGCGCGGCACTGGTGGAGTTCGACCGGCTACCGCTCGAACGAGGTGCTGCGGAGGCGCGCGCGGCGGTTGCCGAGCTTGAAGCGCGTATCGCAGTGCAGGACGACGAAAGGGTCGAAGAGATCTCCTTGACAACGGCGAAGTCTACTGCGGAGGCCGCTGCCGAAGCGCTGAAAGTCGCCATTGCACAGATTGCCGCCAGCAACGCGAGGCTTGAACGTGCCATGAAAGAGCTTGCACGTATGGAAAAGCTCGCGAAGACGCAGACCGTGTCGCAGAGCGCGCTGGACGATGCACGTCTGAACGTGGAGACGCTGCAGTCCGAACTGAAACAGTACGAGTCGCTGCGTGACCAGGCGAAGGCCAATCTCGCTGCCGTCGGGCTGGGGCCTACGTCAATTGAACGGCAGCTCGAACGAAAACGGTTGGGGCGCGAGGTGCTCGAGCATCAGCTCGAACAGACTCGGGCACGGCTGGCTCGTGCGGAACACGACCTTCAGTTGGCGGACATACGCGCGCCGATTGACGGTTTGGTGCTCGAGAAGTACCAGGAGGGCGACAGCGCGCTGCTCGCCGGCCAACCGCTGCTTCTTCTGGGCAATATGGCGGAGCTCGAGGTCATAGCGGACGTGCTCACCCAGGATGCGCTGAGTTTGGGGCCCGGATCGCCGGTTATACTGGAACCCGCTGCCGGTCGCGAGCGGATCCCCGGCAAGGTGGATCGCATCGAGCCTGCGGGATTCACCAAGCTCTCCTCTCTGGGGGTAGAACAGCAGCGCGTGAACGTCATAGTATCGTTTGCCGGGTCGCACGAGGATCTCGGCGTGGGCTACCGTCTTCAGGCACGTTTCATCACCGGCTCGAAATCCGACGCGCTAATCGTACCCCGTTTTAGCGTCATGCAAGCTCCGGACCGATCGTTCTACGTCTTCAAGGTGGTTCGTGGCAAGCTTGTACATCAGCCCGTCACGATCGGCCTGCGCGGCGACCTGGAAATGGAGGTCACCGATGGGCTGTCAGAAACCGACGTGATCGTCGCCGTCCCCGACACGAAGATGAAGGAAAAGATGAAAGTAAAGATTAAGAAGTGAGTCGAACCTTCCAATGCAGGGTTCACGCGAATGGGGATCCGAAAGGATGGAGGGGTGGAGCAATGGCACAGATCGTCAGGCACGAGTTTGTGGGCAACAAACTTCTTTTCACCATTCTATGCCTAATCGGCATCGGCATACCGCTCGCGGTGGTATACTTCATCGAGTCCACCGTCACGGTTAAGGAAGAGATCGACGATGCCACGGCGTTCCTCGAGTCTTTCCGCGCCGAAAAGGCCGCCCGATAGCACGTACCCTCACCCTGAAAGGCAGGGAATAGGGAATAGGGATAAATCATTGGAGACCTTTTGGCAGACAGGAATGTCTGCCCCACCAATCACAATTCTAAGCCACGTGGTGGCGCAGGCATTCTTGCCTGCGACCTTTTGGGGCGTCACAAGGAGCCCTTAGCCCTCTCGGGGGCTTCGTCTTAGCGTGTCTCAAGCTACGACCTGAGGTAGGGCGGGCATCCTGCCCGCCGTTATCAGGAGGCCGTGCGAACCTGCGCTGCCGGGCAAGATGCCCGGCCTACCTGTAGGATTTGCGAACGTGTACAAAGACCCCAATCCGGTTCGGTGACCGTTTGTAGGAGTTCAGAGTTTGCCAAGAGTGTGGTGGCATGTCATACTTTTTGATGGCTGGTGCGTTAAGATTATTGGGGAGGGAGCTGGCGGAGAGAGAAAATCATGTCCAACGTCGCGCAAGTCCAGGAAGAAGCGGTTCCGGCCGGCCGTTCTGGATTAGCGGGAGCGCTCAAGGTCTGGTCGAGGACGAGGAACCACGTCTGGCGGGCAATCTACCTTCTGGGAGTGTTGGCCTTCCTGCTCCCATTCGCTACCGTGAAGGGATGCGGCTCGGGAGAGATCACTGATTACCGCGGTTTTGAGATGATAACAAAAGAGTTCACGAACGCAGGTTGGGTTTTTCTTCTGCCAATATGTGTAGGGTTGGCGTTTTTCGGGCTATCGTTTGTCAGGCGGCGACGCTATGGCCAGATTCTCTTGGGGTTCTTGAAAGGTTGGCGAGCGGTTTTCGCCTCAATTGCCACGTTTGTCGTGTTTTTCTTTCCCTTCGTAACCTTCCTTTTCGACGATGTCAAGCCGAGAATCGGCTACTTCTTGGCTGGTACTTGCTGGAGTTTGGTGTGCCTTCACAGTCTTATTGGCACATTCGTCTATTCCTGGAGAGTAAGAGTTGCCCGCGCGTCGCCGTGTTTTGGTCCGTTGTTAGGGGTGGTCCTGTTGCGCGTCCTGCACTATGTTTTGGCGGTATATCTCCTGTTAGTCGTGCTTCCGGTTGCTTACTACGGTATGAGGAATGATCTCCTCTTGATACCTGCCTGCTTGCTGACGCTACTTGCTTTTGTTTCTTTGTTCCTTGCCCTGCATTTTGCAGCAGAAGGGATTCGTATCGGCCAGCGGTGGGCTATTGTGTGGGGTGTCTTGTTCTCGTGCCTTATTCTTGCGGGAGGTACCGTCGGCATCGTGTTTGCCATCAAGACAAACGAGGTAATGACGTTGGTGGTCGTCGCGCCGGTGACCTGCTTTGTTGCCGTGGTATTGGGCGCGGCCCTCACAACTCTCAGGACGTTTGCGCGAGCGAGAACGCCGGCGTAGGGTGCTACCGCTAGAACCAGTCCTCCTCGAAATCGAAGGCGGTGCGCTCGCCACTCTTGATGATCTGCGCGGTGGCGCGAGCGTGCGGCAGTTCGGTATTGATGTAGAACCGCGCCGTGGCAAGTTTGCCCTTGTAGAAGGTTTCCTCGGACGTACCCGCATCGAGCGCTTTCTGAGCAACGATGGACTGCCAGAGGAACTGCCACGAGACGAGCAGTTGTGCGAACATATCGAGATACGGGCTCGCGTAGCTCATATAGAGCTTTATGTCGCCGCCCATGCCGATCTGGGCGAGATACCCGGTGGTAGTCTCGACAACCTCGTTGAAGGCGGCGTCCACCTTATCGGTCACATCCTTCAACGCCTCGATGCCGCGCGCTTCCTCAATAGTCTTGCCGATCTCCTCGGTGACCGCTCTGAAGGACGCGCCCTGTTTGATGATGAGCTTACGGCCGAGCAGGTCCATCGCCTGGATGTTGTTGGTACCCTCGTAGATGGAGAAGACCTTGCAGTCGCGCATGAGCTGTGCGACCGGATATTCCTCCGAGTAGCCGTACCCGCCGAAGCACTGGATGGCTATACGTATGGACTCGAACGCGATGTCCGAACCGTACGCCTTGCAGACCGGTGTCAGGATCTCAAGGATGTCGTGGTACCGCTCGCGTTCCTCGTCCGAACCGGCCGCGCGCATCATGTCTTCCAGATGTGCCGTGTAGCCCAGAAGCGAGAATACGCCCTCGACGTACGCCTTCTGAGTGAGAAGCATACGTCGGACGTCGGAGTGTTTGATTATGGGTATCTGCGGTTTGGTAGGGTCCCTGTCTATCAGGTCGCGCCCCTGAAGGCGCTCTTTGGAGTACTCGACGGCGTTCTGATACGCGCAGGAAGCCTGGCTGATAGCCTGGATGCCCGTTGCCACGCGAGCCTCGTTCATTAGCAGGAACATGTACTTCAGACCTCTGTTCTCTTCTCCCAGAAGGTACCCGTGACACTCGCCCTTTTCGCCGAAATTCAGCGTTGCGGTTGCCTGCCCTTTGAGGCCCATCTTGTGCTCGATCCCGCCTGTTACGACATTGTTGAAATCTCCCACAGAACCGTCGTCGTTTACGCGGTATTTCGGGACGATAAACAGGCTGATACCTTTGATTCCGGGAGGTGCACCCGGAACCTTCGCGAGCACCTGATGGATGATGTTCGGAGCCAGGTCGTGATCGCCCGATGATATGAAAATCTTGGTGCCGGTAATCAGATAATGGTCTCCGTCGTCAGCCTTAACGGCGGTGGTCTTGATGTCGGTGAGGGCACTTCCCGCTTGCGTTTCCGTGAGAGCCATGGTTCCGCCCCACTCACCGGAGTAAAGGTTCATCAAGTACTTCTGTTTTTGCTCCTCGCTGCCGAAATGCTCTATTAGTAATCCGGACCCCCTGGCAATCGCCTTGTATATTTCGGCGCTGGTGTTGGCCGCGTTGAAGAGGGAAGTACACGCGAGAACTACCACTAGAGGGAACTGCTCACCACCGTATTCTGCAGGTGCTGAGGGCGCAAACCAACCGCCTTCTCTGCACTCTTTCCAAATCCTGTGAATGGGCTTCGGGACGGTCGTCTTGTTTGTTTCACTGTCAAATTGAGCCCCTATTGCGTCGCATTCCTGGTAGCACGGCCAGAAGACCTCGCGTGCAAGCTTGTAGGCGGCTTCGAGAGCCATCTCGAACGTCTCTCTGGAGTGATCCGCGAAGTACTCGCACTGCGTTACCTTCTCCACGTCGAGCACCTCGTAGAGAACGAAGCGAACATCCCGCATGTTGACCAGTTTGTCACTCATTCGAACCGCTCCTTTCAACAGAACTTCTCGTGCGTCACCGGCACGAGATTGCCATTCCGTCGCCGGACCCCCCCCAGGAGAAAGCAAGTGTTTCGCTGGCAACGGGTACCGACCCGTCTATCCGAGTGATTCTGGAGCGAACTTCCCCATGCTGAGAGTATACGTGCGCGGCGCGATAGTTGTCAACCGGCATCGTTGCCTCGTCGGGGAATCGTGCGGGCGCCTGACGGAGCGGTTGCGGATCGGGATTTAGGTTGACAGGAGTGCGGTTTTTCGTTAACATCCACGACGCGGGTGGGGCAACGGAGCCGGACCGCGCTGGAACGTCGGATTGGTCGGAAAGTATTAGCTATGAAGGTCCTCGGAATATCAACAAGTCCAAGAAGGCAGGGCAACACTGAACTCTTGCTGGACGAGGTGCTGCGCGGCGCGCGGGATGCCGGCGGGTCGGTCGATAAGATCGTTCTGAACGACCTGAAAGTAGCGCCATGTAACGAGTGCGAGAGCTGCGTCGAAGCCGGTGGGTGCGTCCTGCAGGACGATATGCAGACGATATACGCAAAGCTGATCGAGTGCGACAGATTGGCGTTCGCATCGCCGATATTCTTCATGGGTCTGTGCGCGCAGGCAAAAGCCCTCGTTGACCGGTGTCAGGCTCTCTGGATCAAGAAATATGTAAGAAAGGAAGACGTTGTCCCGCCGGATAGGGTGCCGCTGCGCAAAGGTTTGTTCATCTCAGTCGGCGGCACGCGCGGCGAGAAGCTGTTCAAGTGCGCTCAACTCACTATAAAGTACTTCTTCGACGTTATAGAGATGGAGTACGCGGCCGATTTAACCTTCAGGCGCGTTGACGCGAAAGGTGCGATACTCGATCATCCTACCGCAATGAGTGATGCGTACGAGGCCGGTAGGAAACTGGTCAGCGACAAAGACGACGCCTAGGACCGGTATCCCTTCCGCAACATCGCGCGGGAAGAGTGAGCATGAAATCGCGCGGGCAAGGCATTGCCAGCATACGGAAGCGCGACGGCTCCGTCGAGGAGTTCCGCGTCGAGAAAGTGGAGAAAGCCATCCGTCGCGCGATGGATGCGGTGGGTGACGAAGCGCTCTCCTCGGTCGCGTCGCTTGCCGAGCAAGCCGTCCGTTCCGCCTCGCAGAGGTTTTCAGGAAAAACACCTACGGTCGAGGCGATGCAGGACATCGTCGAGGAAGTTCTTGCCTCGACGGGCCATACTGACGCGGCCAGGGCGTACATCATTTACCGGCAACGCCGGGCGGACGCGCGCGAGTCCAAGGTCGCCCTTGGAGTGCGCGACGACCTGAAACTTCCCATCAACGCTATCCACGTGCTTGAACGACGGTACCTCGCGAGGGACGAATCGGGCGATATTGTCGAGACGCCGCGCGGTATGTTCAGCAGAGTGGCGAAGGCGGTAGCTTCGGCAGAGCTTGCGTACGGAACCGAGTCGGACGCGCTGAGGTGGGAGAAAGAGTTCTACGGTATGATGTCGAAGCTCGAGTTCCTTCCGAACTCCCCGACACTGATGAACGCGGGCACCTCGATCGGTCAGTTGTCGGCGTGTTTTGTGCTGCCGGTGGAAGACTCTATGGTGGATATATTCGAGACTGTCAAGAACATGGCTCTGATCCACCAGTCGGGCGGCGGTACGGGGTTCAGCTTCTCGCGTCTCAGGCCAAAGAACGACGTGGTCAAGTCCACCGGCGGCATAGCCTCAGGACCGGTGTCGTTCATGCAGATATTCGATACGGCCACCGATGTGGTGAAACAGGGAGGGCGGCGGCGCGGAGCCAATATGGGCGTGCTGAGCGTCTGCCATCCGGACGTGCTCGAGTTCATAACGGTGAAGTCGCGCACCGACCTGTTCAGAAACTTCAATTTGAGCGTGGCGGTCACTGACGAGTTCATGCACGCGCTTGCAGAAGGAAAGCAGTACTCTCTGCGAAATCCCCGTACCGGTAAGGAGGTTGAGGCTAAGTGGGCGCAGGACGTATTCGACCTGATTGTTGCGACGGCGTGGAAGTGCGGCGATCCGGGCCTGATATTCATTGACGAGATGAACCGGCATAACCCGACACCGAATCTTGGCCGTATAGAGGCCACGAATCCCTGCGGTGAGCAGCCGCTCCTGCCTTACGAGTCCTGCAACCTCGGCTCCGTCAACCTGTCTGCGATGATGGACGGTGGCGAGCTTGACTGGGACAAACTCGCTGCTGTAATACGCGCCGCCGTCCGGTTTCTCGATGATGTAATTGATGCGACGAAGTCCCCTTTGCCGGAAATCGAGCAGGTCACGAAAGGCAACAGGAAGATCGGCCTCGGGGTGATGGGTTTTGCTGAAATGCTCATCAAGATGGAAGTACCTTACGACAGCGAGGAGGCCGTTGATGCCGCGGAACGGCTCATGCAGTCTGTGACCGACACGGCGCGCGGCGCGTCGGCGGATCTTGCGCGCGAACGGGGTTCGTTCCCCAACTTCGAGCGCAGCGTGTGGCGGCAGAAAGGATGCGACTGCCTGCGCAACGCCACGGTGACGAGCGTCGCGCCTACCGGAACCATAGGGCTGATCGCGGGCGTATCGAGCGGCATAGAACCGGTATTCGCGCTATCGTATTTCCGAAACGTAGCAGAGGGGACGCGGTTGCTCGAGCAGAACGCGCTTTTCGAGCAGACCGCGCGCGACAGAGGGTTCTACACAAGCGGTCTCATGACTGATATAGCGCGAACCGGGTCTGTTCGCGACGTGACGGGCATTCCGGCGGATGTGCGACGGACCTTTGTGACGGCTCTTGACATATCGCCCGGGTGGCATGTTAGGATGCAGGCGGCGTTTCAGAAGTATACGGACAACGGGGTGTCGAAGACGGTCAATCTGCCCCATAACGCCACCCTGAGGGACGTACGCGACGCCTACCTGCTGTCGCACGAGTTGAAATGCAAGGGGATTACCGTGTACAGGTATGGCGCCAGAGCCGGACAAACACTTCATACGGGGTGGCTCGGAAATCACGCGCCGCGAAAGCGAGCGACTGGTCCGGAGGGGTCCGTCCTCAACGCTCAACCGTTTTTCGAAGTTGGACCGGAGTACACGGGGGATTGCACGGAGTGTACACCGTGAGTTGACAATTGTCGGTGATATCGGGTACATTATGGCTCGCATCAGAAACGTTGGTTATGTTTGGGTATAAGGAGGTATTGGGATGAAAGCTGTTATTGACGACGACGTCTGCACGGGTTGTGGATTGTGCGCCGAGACCTGTCCGGAAGTCTTTGACATCACAAACGACACGGCTTCCGTGATTGGAGACGAGGTTCCTGAGGACGCCATGGATACATGCAGACAGGCTGCCGAGGATTGCCCCGTGGAGGCAATCACCATTAAGGAGGCGTGAGGTCTCAGACGCGAAGGCGGACGCTGGTTAGCCCGATAGGTGCCGCGAAGGACAATAGTAGAAGCCGTCGTCGGTGACGTTCTGCGGGAGACGGTCGCCGCAGTTTCTGCTGCTCGTTCGACATTTCATGGAGTTGAATGGCGGGAGAAGTGTATCTTTGGCACGGTGCTCGCGAGCTGGATATGCCTTCTTTGTCGGTCTCAACAATTTCACGGCATCGGGAACATTGGCGGATCAAGTTTGCAGCTGAGAGTCGACGTCTTCATCGCGCCGTGGCGGTCCTGTCACAAGACAACTGTCCCGCTGACAGTTTTTTTCTGCGTTTGTTGTAAGAATGGTGATATAATTCGGTCTGGCAATGCTGGTCCGTGTGGTCCAGAGTCGAACGAGCCGTGCACGTCGGTGATCTACAATTATTTGCTGAAATGGTACGCGTGGCTATCTCGTCGTTTGGGAAACGCCGACCCTGCTTGGCGTCCTTTAGCACTATGATAAGAAGAGGAATTGTCGCGGTAGTTGCCTTGGTTTTGGGGATCTCTTGCGGTTGCGCAGGCAGGCAGCAGAAGGTCGATAGGGCAACGATAAGGCAACGCACCTCTATATCGATAGGGTGTGCCGGCGGGGAGACTGCCGACCGCGTGGAAGCGCTGGCCACGGGATTCGATTACCGGTTGGTGGCCGGCGGTATGTATCCTGACGAGAAGGTATGGTTTTCCGGAGACAGAATCGCGTTCGAGATAAGCGGGTTGGACATCGCCAGACGATACATTCTTGAGCTCGAAACGCCCGGGTACGAGCTGAAGGGCATGCCGCAGACGGTGGTGGTGGACACCAAACTCGTGGCGTCTGGATGGAAAGGCGAGCCCCTGGGCGTATACCTGTCCAAAGACAGCTTGGAGGACAGCCGGGTCTTGGTGGTGCTGATCTCGGAGCTCCAGTTTTCCGCTCTGGGCAACTTCAGGCTTATCGAGAATCCTGTCAGGTACCCGCGGGAACCCGTGGACATGACGCGGTGTGAACCGTTTGAGGAGCCTGCTCCCAGTGACCTGATCGCCGAGATGAGGAGGCTGGCGCCGGTGGAGGTGGAGGTTGACGCCGGTACTCCCTCGGGGGAGTTCAATCGTCTCTGGGAAGGGACGATGGATATCGTGCCTCGGATGAAGGATCTCAAGACGAGACACGTGCGGTTATGGGGCAGCGGGCTTTTTGCGGGGGCGTTTCCGGCCGAGGGTGTGTATGACTGGGAACACCTGGACAGCGTGCTCGAGAAGGTCGTCTCTTTGGGGGCACACCCGTTCATCACCCTCACGTCGGTGCCGCAGTGGCTCTGGCGGAGAGGCGCCTCCGACGAGGTTGTACAAGGTGTCGGAGTGCCTGCTCGCAGGGTCGGCGATATCACCCCGCCGCGAAGTCTGGAGAAGTGGGCGGATCTCGTTCGAGATACGGTGAGTCACTTGAACGTGCATAGACAGTTTGAGGTTCAGTATCTCGAGGTCTGGAACGAGCCCACAGCGAAAGTGTTCTGGAACGGCACTTTGCAGGAGTACCTTGAACTCTACGAGGCGACTGCGACCGCGGCGAAGCAAGCGGATTCCTCCATCAAGGTCGGCGGCCCGGCAACGGCCGGTCTTCAGCCGGAATGGATTCGGGCGCTCATGCGCTACTGCAGTGAGCGAGATATTCCTCTGGATTTCGTGTCGTGGCACTGTTTCAGCCGCGATCCCGCGCGATACGGTAAGCAGGCCGATTATGTCAGGGAACTGGCCGCGGAGATTGGTATACAACCTGAACTATGTGTCACGGAGTGGAACTACGCGTGGGGTGTACGTGAAAGAGAGCGGCTCAACGCACCGTTCGCCGCATCTTATGCTCTGGCGTCCATCAAGGCCATGGAGGATGCCGGGTTGGACCGCGCGATATACTTTGCCAGCGCGGACTGGACCGGATTGGGCACGTACTCAGGTCTTGTCACTTCAGACGCAAAGACGCCCAAACCGGTCTACAACGCTTTCAAAATGCTCAGCCTCCTCGGAAACGATCGGGTGAAGGCGGTGTCACAAGCGGAAAAGGCAGGGCTGGACGTCCTGGCCGCCAGAAACGGTCGCGAACTGGACGCTATCCTATGGTGGTGGGTGAAGGGTACCGGCAAGGAGAACGCGGCTGCACCGGTCAGACTGAATTTCGCGGGGCTCGACAGCGATACACGGTACAGCTGGCAGATGTTCGCGATTGACGGGGCAACCTCCAACTTCATGGCGGGTGCCGATAACCAGGAACTGACTGTTGTGTCTTCCGGGGAAGTCATTCCCGGCGCGAGACAGTTCTCGATAGACTTGACTCTTCCGCTCTATGGGGCGCGGATGGTGAGGCTGATTCCGCAGTAGAAACCTTGGTGCAATAGGGAAGGACTGCCGCCGTGGATGACGGACGATGGGATGAGGTGAAGAAGGAGGCGCTGGAACACCTGCGCAAGCTTATCCGGTTCGACACTACGAATCCTCCTGGTAACGAGCGTGACGCTGCAAACTACGTCAGGGACGTTCTTGCGGCGGAGGGGATCGATGCCGAGGTCCTGGAGAACGCGCCACGGCGCTCAACCGTTCTCGCGCGGATGCCGGGCGACGGGTCGAAACGGCCGTTGCTCCTTCTGGCGCACCTGGACGTCGTGCCGGCCGACCCCGGCAAATGGAGCGTCGAGCCGTTCTCAGCGGAGGTCAAGGATGGTTACGTCTGGGGTCGGGGTACACTGGACACAAAAAGCCTCGTCGCCATGGAAATGATGGCGATGATCCTTGCGAAACGGCAGAATCTGCCGCTCAAGAGAGACATCAAGTTTGCGGCGTTCGCTGACGAGGAGTGCGGCGGGGAGTTAGGCGCACAGTGGATAGCTGAAAACCACTTTGACAAGGTGTCCGCGGAGTTCGCGTTGAACGAAGGTGGAATGGCGGTGCGGTCGGAGCGGGGGCGGATCTACATGGTGGCTACCGCCGAGAAGGGGGTATGCTGGTCGGTGTTGACGGCGCGGGGCCGTTCCGGTCACGCGTCGATGCCGCACGATGACAACGCGGTAGTCAAGATGGCTGATGCCGTAGATAGGTTGTCGCGGCACCGCAGCAGGGTGCGCATCTCGAAAACCGTCTCGCGGTTCATCGCCGCGGCTTCCGCGTACGACCAATGCATATCACGTCTGAGATTCGCTGGCATACCTGTTCTTGGCGCTTTTCTAACTAGGAAGATACCGTACAAGTTTATTGCACCGATGTTGAGCAACACGTTCGCGCCCACGGTGATCCACGGCGGCCGCAAAGTCAACATCATACCGGACACGTGCACTCTCGAGGTCGACTCGCGCATCATCCCCCGAGTGAGCAAGGAGGATTGGACGAGCGAGATCAAAAGAATACTCGACACGAGCTCGGTCGAGGTCCGGGTAGGTGAGTTCCATGAATCGACGGAAAGCGACTTGGACACAGAGTTTTACAGGGTCGTCGAGCAGGCGATAACCGAGAGCGATCCCAAGGCAATTGTTGCGCCTTTCATGGTCCCCGGAGCAACCGACTCGCGGTTCCTGCGCCGCAAAGGAATCACATGCTACGGGTTGATGCCGCTGGCAATTCCGCAGGAGGAGATAGATACCGTGCACGGCGTGGACGAGCGGATTTCCGTGGAAGGGTTCGAGACGGGGTTGAAGATAACGTGCGAGATCGTCCGCAAACTGTGCGCGTGACCAGCGTTTGACAAGCTGCCGGGTTGATGGTATAATTTATATGGATAGGTGTATCAGGACCGGGCCCGTTCGAGGCTCTTCTACGCTGTTATGTTTTTTGCGGTGGTCCTGGGGGGGACCTGGAAAGGTAGTTTTCGCTTGACCTGGTTGCATGTTGCTCCCTTCGACATTGGTTTCGACCGTGCCTAGCGTCTATTGGGACCAGTTCTGCATGTAGGGCCGTAAAGGGCGGGATGAAGACGGACCATTTGGCGGAAATCCGTGAACGGGTCGACATTGTTGACCTGATTTCTGAGTACTTGCAGTTGAAGCGTTCGGGCAACAACTACCGCGCGCTGTGTCCTTTCCACAACGAGAAAAAGCCGTCATTCAACGTTAATCGTCCGAAACAGATATTTCACTGTTTCGGGTGCAAGAAGGGCGGCGATATATTCAGCTTCTTGATGTTGCATGATGGTCTGAGTTTCGGGGAGGCGGTCCGTGTTCTGGCGGAGCGAGCGGGAGTGCCATTACCCTCGCGCAAAGGGGAGCCGGCAGGTGCGGGTGCTATCCGAAAAGAGATAGCCAGACTTAACGGTTTTGCTGCGGCGCATTTCAGGTCCAACCTCGGCAAGTCCGAGCGCGCCCGTAAGTATCTGGCGGACAGGCAGGTGTCCGAGACTCTGTGGGAGCGGTTTGGGCTCGGATATGCGTTCGACAAGTGGACGGGACTGTACGATGCGGCCAGAAGCGCCGGTTTCAGTGACGAGATACTGGCGCAGTCCGGTTTGGCGCGGCGCAGAGAGAGCGGGGACGGATACTATGACCTGTTCCGCGACAGGGTGATGTTCCCGATCGTGGACGCATCCGGCAAGGTCGTGGGTTTCGGCGGGAGAACGCTGTCCGATACAGAGGACGTCAAGTACATCAATTCGCCGGAAAGTCCGTTATATCATAAAGGAGGGAACCTCTACGGTCTCTATCAGGCGAAGGAGGCTATGCGCCAGCCGGGAACGGCGTACGTCGTGGAGGGATATTTTGATCTTATAGCGGTGGCGGGAGCCGAGGTAGGCAACGTCGTGGCGTCGTTGGGTACGGCGTTGACGGAGGAACAGGCGCGCCTGCTGAGACGGTACGTGTCGCGCGTTGTGCTCATTTATGACACTGACGAGGCGGGCATCAATGCGGCACTGCGTGGAGTCGAGGTGCTCCTGTCGTGTGACATCGTGCCGAGGCTTGTTCGGCTGCCTTCGGGTAAGGATCCGGACGACTTCATTCGGTCAAACGGCGCTGAGAAGTTTCGCGAGACTCTTGATGAACAGACGGATTTCCTTGACTTTCTCATCGCCGCGCAGGATTTGGACAGGGGCGACGTCGAAGGCAGAGCCGCGGTTGCACAGAGAGGTTTTGCGCTAATTGAGAAGGTCAGGAACGAGTTGAAACGGAGCGAGTACCTGAAACTGCTCGCTGAAAAGCTCGATATGAGCGAGAAAGCCATGCGCACGGAGTTCGTCAGGGGTCTGAGAAGAGGTAAAAGGGAACCGGAGCGGCCGAAACCGAAGCTTGGCGAGGTGGAATCTGATCTGTTAAACTTACTGGTTGAACGAGCTGATCTGTTGGAAGAAGCGCGTCAGTCCATGGATCTGCGGGATCTAAGTCCGGGGCCGATGAGGAACATCGTGGAGATGCTGTTCGGAGCGCCCCCGGAGATGGAGGATGTCGGGCAGTTTCTCATGGACACCTCGGCTGATCCGGAAACTAAGGAGATGCTCGCGAGTGTGCTCATCAGGGAGACGAATATGGAGAGCGACGAGAAAGCTGTCGCCGATTGGATTGCGTCCGTGAAAAGGTGCGCGAGGCAGCGAAAGGCGGAAGACCTGCAAAAACAGATCCGAATTGCGGAGAGCGCTGGTGACACGAGCGGTCTCATGAGCCTTTTGAAACAGAAGGAGGAGTTGGCAAGTTGGTGAGTCTGGTATTGGCAAGGCAGAAGCGGCAAAAGATGGGGCAAGCGTTGCACCCCACGAGTTGATCGGGGGCTCCCTTAACCATACGAGGCTCGGCAGTGACATGGGGGAGACGACGAGAGCAAATGCCAGCATCGAAGAAGGCCAATAAGCGTAGACCCAAGGCTGCGAAGAAAAAGAGAGCGCCAGCTCGCAAGGGCAGGGCAAAGGCGGCCAAGTCGAAGAAGGGAGCAAAGAAGAAGGTGGTGAAGAAGAAGGTGGTGAAGAAGAAGGCGGTGAAGAGGAAGACGTCGAAGATCGCCAGGAAGAAGAAGAAGACGACCGCTCGCAAGAGCAGAGCGAAGGCGGCCAAGTCGAAGAAGGGAGCAAAGAAGAAGGTGGTGAAGAGGAAGACGTCGAAGACCGCCAAGAAGAAGAAAACGACCGCTCGCAAGAAGGGCAGAGCGAAGGTAGCCAAGGCGAAGAAGGGGTCGAGGACGAGTTCTACCAAGAAGACAGGCCGTCGGCTGGCCACCAAGAAAGGTGGGAGAGTTGCGACAAAACTCTCGGAAGACGCCGAGAAGAACGCATTGCGCGACAAGTACGTGAAAGAGCTTGTCGGAAGAGGCAAGAAGACCGGTAGGCTTACCTATCAGGAGGTCAACGCGATTCTGCCCGACGAAATGTTCTCGACGGAGCAGCTCGACGAGATACTCATTGCTCTGGGGGATCACGATATAAGCATTGTCGAGGACGACCAAGTGGCGGAGCGGGTGTCTGCGCGGTCGCGAGCGCTCGTCCCGCGTCCCCAGGAACGCTATCCGGGCACCAAGGCGCCGAAGTCCGATGATCCGGTGCGCATGTACCTGCGCGAGATGGGACGGGTACCGCTGCTGGCTAGAGAGGAAGAGGTACGAATAGCCAAACGAATTGAAGCGGCGGAAAACGAGTTGCGGGATCTGATAATCGGTGCGGGCTATACGGTTCGAGAGGTGCAGTCTCTGGTTGCTCGCGTGAAGAAGGGCAAGGTCAACATATCGTCGGTTACCGACGAGGATGATGAGGAGAAGCGCAGGAAACTGGGGCGTCGGCTCGGCAGAATAGTGAGGCGGTTGGACGCTATTGAGGTTGAGATCCGACAGAACCAGAAAAGAACGCGCCGCGCCAACGCAGCGCAAAAGACAATCGAGCGTTGCGAGAACGCGATAGCTGAACTTGAAGACGACCAGAGAGGTGTGATAGGGCAACTCGCGCTCAAGATGAAAGAGATCAACAGGGTCGCGTTCAAGATAAAGACTCTCAAGCGGCGTATCTTCAGTCTGAACGCCGAGGTTGATCGGGCAGAACGCGAGGTGGGGCTGAACAAGAAGAAGATTGCCGAGAAGGCAAAATCTGTTCGGCGCAAACCGTCGCTTGCCGAACGGATGGGAGTTGACAAGACGCTGCTGCTCGAGGCGGACAAGAGGATTCAGATGTGCGTGGGTCGGATCAGGACGATTGAAGCGGACGCCAGAACGGATGTCAAGGGGATCCATGAGCTTATCGAGAAGATCCGCTTGAAAGAGGCGCAGGTGTCCCAGGCGAAAATGGAGCTGGTAGAGGCTAACTTGCGTCTGGTCGTGAGCATTGCCAAGAAGTACACCAATCGCGGCATGTCGTTCCTCGACCTGATTCAGGAGGGCAACATCGGTTTGATGAAGGCCGTGGACAAGTTCGAGCACAGGAAGGGTTACAAGTTCAGCACTTACGCGACATGGTGGATCAGGCAGGCAATCACCCGATCGATAGCCGACCAGGCGCGCACGATTCGTATACCGGTTCACATGATCGAGACGATAAACAAGGTGATAAGGGTGTCGCGGCGACTTGTGCAGGAGTACGGGCGTGAACCCACGCCGGACGAGATCGCCGGCGCGTTGGACCTGAGCCCGGAGAAGGCGCGCAGCATACTGAAAATAGCTCAGGAAGCCATAAGTCTCGAGACACCGATAGGCGATGACGGAGACAGCAGCTTCGGGGATTTCATCGAGGATAAGGGCGCCGAGTCTCCGACCAACGTGGCGGCGTACAGCGTGTTCCGCGAGGAGTTGGAGCGCGTGCTGAAAACCCTGACCGAACGCGAGGAGAAGGTGCTGAGGCTCCGGTTCGGTCTTGGCGACGGCTATCCCCGGACGCTCGAGGAAGTGGGCAGCGTGTTCAACGTCACGCGCGAGCGCGTGCGTCAGATCGAGGCGAAGGCGTTGCGCAAGATGCGTCATCCGGTAAGGCGCAGAAAACTGGAAACCTTTCTCGACTGGGGTGTCGAGAAATAGACGTAAGGGGTTGTGGGCCCATAGCTCAGCTGGTTAGAGCGGCTGACTCATAATCAGTAGGTCGCAGGTTCGAATCCTGCTGGGCCCACCATAACTCGATATTTATGAGGAACTTACAGAGCAGGTATGCTTGAGCTACAAAACCTTACGCGCCTAGTGGTCGCGGGGGCTCGTGTGTCTCGCAGAGTTCTGACGTTCGATTCGCATGCCCGAGAGTTTGAGTGTCGTAGATTTGGACTCTGCGGGATCGCCAAGTACGCACATCCTCGTTAGACGACGGTGAAGACATTTGCGGAATCCCTGGCAGGCGAGGCCGCCGAGATGCTAGTCAAGCCCAAGCGAGACCCTGCGAAGAATGGGATGATTCAGGGGGAAATTGCTTGACAAAAGAGGGGGGGGTGTAGTATAATACTTACTTGAAATGTAAGCTGCAGTGTTGGCTTCGTCGGGTATCGAGAGTGGAATGTTGGTAGGCCGGCAACGGGGGAGACCATCCAGAACACGCGGCCACGCTCGCATCGCTGAGGTGTTCAAAAAGGGGAGAGATACCTTCGCGCCTTCAACGATTCCTTGATCTGACTATTGATTCAATGCCTGCGTATGTGTACTGGCATTGTTCGGGCACGAAGCTTGAGGTGAGCGAGTCATGGAGGCTGGCTGGTTGACCGTCGCTCGAGAAATCAGGAAGAAAGGGGGGATGGAATGAGACCTGGTGGTGATCATGTTTGTAGTCCGAGCCAATAGGAAGACTAGAAACGGATAGCGAATGTATGGAGGTAAGCAAGATGAGACGCAAGGAAAAAGGTTTTACGTTAATCGAGCTGCTGGTGGTGATAGCGATCATCGGCATACTGGCGGCGATACTGCTGCCGGCGCTGGCGCGTGCGCGAGAAGCTGCACGTCGGGCAAGCTGCGCCAACAACCTGAAACAGATGGGCATCGTGTTCAAGATGTATGCGAATGAAGCCGACGGGATGTGGCCCAGCATGGAAACGGACCCGCCCCAAGTTGTAGATTGGGCGTGGCCACTACCACCCACCTGTAACCCCGTCGGTGTTAACTATCCAGGTTTTCTACCGGGAGAAGTCGATGCAGGGGCGGGGTGGGGTGTAAATCCCCAGCAGGTTTACCCGGAATACTTGACCGACCCTAACGTCCTTCTGTGCCCGTCATCACCCCTGGCCTCCGGGGACATCAATGCAGATTTGGGCATCATCACGAGCGTGGACGGCGGCTGGTGCGGACCTTTTGAAGGGATTATCACTTGGCCTCAAGCGAGTTATATGTACTTGGGTTTCCCCATTGATCAAGGCGATATCGGGGACCCCACCATTCCGAGTTCCGAGACGTATATTGGGATGTATTATGGAGGTGCGGGGGACCTCCCCGTCAATGCTCAGTTTTGGGCGTTTTATATCTCCATATCGCCCTGGGAAAACGACGAGGGGTTCGGCATTTGGAACGCGCCCCCCGATGGGGTCTGGCACCTCGACGACGGCCCCCTTATCACTGGTCCACTGCCCATCGATGATGATTATGTAGGCATGGGTTTCGGTACCGCCGGCGGCGACACGTTCATGCGCCTGAAGGAAGGTATCGAACGTTTCATGATCACCGACATCAACAACCCCGCCGGCAGTGCGATGGCGCAGAGCGAACTGGCCGTGATGTGGGACAACGTGAAGGCTCCCGAAGTGAAGCAGGAAGCTTTCGAGTTTAACCATGTCCCAGGTGGCGCCAACGTGCTGTACATGGACGGTCATGTAGAGTTCCAGAGGTACCCCACCGGCAAGTTCCCGTGCAACGCGCCGGCAGCTTGGGCACACGCAGCTTTCTAGTGCATTGAAATCAATCCGGCATACCGCTGTCTATCGGCGGTATGCCGGATCGCCATAGAGAAGGACGGCGGGGACTTCCAGCACCTCGAACTCGCCAACACGGGCCACGGTTCCTGGGGCAATGCCTCCGGCGGCAAGCGCGCCATCGCGTGGCTCCTGAAGGAGAAGGGCCGATAGGGGTGGGGTCTGTCCGAACTTGCGAGGAAAGCGCCGAAGGTCACCTCTGAGGGCTACCAGTGGGCCGTGAAGGACCTCAAAGAGGGCTCGTGACGGTAGAAATCGATCTTGAAGCTGTCGGCGGCTGTCTCTACTACAGAAAGGAATTGCCCGTTGTGGTCACGGCCAAACTCATATGGGAAATCTCGGAGGGAGGGAATAGCCATGCGAATAAGGAGTCCGAAGTCTTTTGTGGCCGTGGTAGGAGTGATCCTCATCGTCGGCATCGCGCTTACCGCTTCAGCCGAGACCGTCTCGCTATCCCGCGACGCGCTCTTGGACAAGATACGCGGTGCATGGGTTGGGAAGGCCTATGGCGTCGCCTTTGGCGGACCAACTGAGTTTAAACACATGGGTACCATCATTGAGGGACCCCTTGAAATGGAGGATTCGGGCCTCGAGAGAATCGCCAATCAGGATGACCTCTTCGTGAACATGGCCTTTCTGCAGATGGTAGCGGAACACGGTTTCGATACGCCGGCGGCGGTCTTCGCGGAGGCCTTCGCCTACGCCGGGTTTGGCTTGGGCCATGCCAATTCGCAAGCGCGCCAGAATATACTCGCCGGCGTGCCAGCTGACATGTCCGGCCATCCGCGTTACAGTCCGCATGCCGAGGACATTGACTTCCAGATTGAGGCGGATTTCATCGGCTTGATCTATCCGGGGCTGCCGCAGGCCGCGTTGGACATGTGCGACCGCGTGGGGCACATTATGAACTATGGGGACGGTTTCTACGGGGGTGTCTTCGCGTCGGCTATGTATGAGGCTGCCTTTGTACAGGACGACCCGCACGAGATCGTTGCTTCCGCACTGAACGCATTGCCTCAGGATAGTGGCTACGCAGCAGTCATCCAGGACACGGTGCGTTGGTACAAAGAGGAGCCGAAGGACTGGCGGGCTACGTGGCATAAACTTCAGGAGAAATGGGGTCATGAGGACCGGTGCCCCTGGGGGGTAACGGGCGCTCACGGTTCGCTGAAGGGCATGTTCAACATATCGGCGCGCCTCAACGGGGCGTACATCGTGCTCGGCATGCTTTACGGCGAAGGTGACTTCGACAAGACGGTCGAGATCTCGACGCGCGCGGGCCAGGACTCTGACTGCAACCCTTCGACGGCCGCGGGTGTGCTCGGTACGATGATGGGTTATGATTCGCTGCCGGAGCACGTTACGGAGGCCCTCGCGCCTTACATGAACGTGAAGTTCTCACACACCATCTACACCATCGAGACCGCTTCGGAGGCGTGCCTCGAGCTTGGCATTGCGAACGTCAAGGCGCATGGCGGCAAGGAAGTTGACGGCGCTGTCTACATTGACGTTCAGCCTTTCAAGGCGCCTCCTGGCCCTGCCGAAGTGGCTTTCGCAAACCTGATCCCATCGGATGGATTCTGGGTCACCGACAACCGGATCACCTGGGAAGGTGATTGGAAGGAAGGCCCGGGCAAAGACAAAGACGGCCTACGTACCTCTGGGAATGCGGGCGACTACATGGAGGTCAAGTTCCCCGGAACCGCGGTCTTCGTTGAAAGTGCCGTCTGGATTAACGGCGGAATCCTCGAAGTGACCGTCGACGGAAAGCCGATGGGAACACGCGACATGTACTTGAAGAGCAAGGACGGCAAGAGACCCGGCTGGAATGGACAAGTCAGCGCAGTTTGGTTGACGGGCCTTCCTGACGGCGCGCACACGCTGCGTGTCACAGTCACCGGCGAGAAGGACCCGGACAGCGAAGGCACCGAGATTGGGCTCGGGAGAATCGCCTGTTACCGTGGCCGGATCGGAGAGTAGCCGTGACCGTTGGCAACTCGAGCCCCGAGCGCCGTCCACCGGGGGGGGCCCAGATGTCGTTACGGCTCTGAACGTCACCACCGATGGCCACTATCGGACCTTGAAGGATATCAAAGAGGGTTCGTGGCGGCAGAATAAGTGTTGACATCGTCGGCGGCTGTCTCCACTATAGAAAGGAATTGCCCGTTGTGGTCACGGGCAAACTCATATGGGAAATGTTGGCTGGATGGAACATATTGAATCACAACGAGGAAGGAGATTGATACCATGAAAGTGAGTCAGCGCTTGATGAAGGGCGGAACGGCCATCATAGTGGCCTTGGCAGTAGTGGGTACCCTGGCCGGATGCGCGACGCTTTGCGGCGGGGCGAAGAGTCCACTCGTGGGTTCATGGACGATGACCGCGAGTATGGGCGGTAAGGATTTTGACGTGATGGTTGTCGTGAATCCCGATTTGACCGGCACCGCTGAGAGTGAATGGTCCGGTGAGACCGTTGAGCTCGAGAATGTCGTTTCCGAGGGCAACGCCGCAAGCTTCAGTTGTCCCGATTTGTATGGGCTCGCATTCAAGGGCACCATCGCCGGTGACACCATTGAGGGAGAAGTCAGCAGCGACTACGACGGGACGTTCACCGGGGTTCGCAACTAAGTTGACTGTATTATGATTAATCGCTTCACATCACTGGTGCTTTCTACGTGCTGTCTACTCCTTTTTGGAGTCTACGGCACGACTGCGTGGGCAGTGAAGCCCAACGTCATCGTCGTAATGCCCGATGATCAAGGCTACCCGGAGTTGTCCGTCCATGGCAATCCGGTTGTGAAGACGCCTCATTTGGATCGATTACACGATGAGGGTCTGCGTTTTACCGACTACCACGCCGCGCCCATGTGCACGCCAACGCGCGGTCAACTGCTGACCGGGTTGGACGCCGCCCGCAACGGGGCCATCAATGTGAGTAGTGGGCGGGCGTTGCTTCGGCCGGAAATACCTACGATGGGGAACTTCTTTGAAGACGCCGGCTACGCCACGGGGATTTTCGGAAAGTGGCACCTGGGCGCTAATTACCCCTTCCGGCCCGAGGATCGCGGATTCCAGGAAACCGTCTGGTTTCCCTCCTCTCACATCGGTTCCGTGCCGGATTTTTGGGGAAACGACTACTTTGACGACACCTACATTCGCAACGGCAAACTGGAAAAATTCAAAGGCTACTGCGCGGACATCTTCTTCGAGGAGGCCATGTCCTTCATGAAGCGATCGGCAAAGGAGGGCAAGCCCTTCCTGGCCTATATCGCTCCCAACACACCCCATGGGCCACTGATCGCGAAAAAGGAGGATGAAGAAGCGATCGCGAAGGTGCTGGCAGGCCCAGAGTTCGCGGAGTTGAACCCTTACTTGAAGAAAAGGTTAAGCAACTACCTTGGCATGGTGCGCAACATCGACACGAATATGGGCAAGCTCATGAGTTTCCTCGCTGAAGAAGGCCTGCGGGACGACACAATCCTAATCTTCAAGACGGACAACGGAAGCACGCACGGCCCCCAATATTTCAATGCCGGAATGCGCGGTCAGAAAACCGAACTCTGGCAAGGGGGGCACCGGGTCCCATGCTTCATAAGCTGGCCGAACGGGGGATTCACCCAACCAAGGGACATCGGCGGGCTGACCCAGGTTCAAGACGTTCTCCCGACCCTCCTGGACCTCTGCGAAATCGAAACGTCGCGCAAGTTCGATGGCATCAGCCTGGCTCCCGTTCTGCGGGGCGAGGCGGAAGTCCCCGAAGATCGTATGCTGATCATCAACTACAGCCGCATGCCGGCCTTCATCAACTACCCCACACCGTATTCACAGTCGATCATGACCCGGGATCACGCGGGGGTGTTGTGGAAACGGTGGCGCCTGCTCGAAGACCGTGAACTCTACAATCTGGATTCGGATCCACTTCAGCAAAACAACGTGATTGACCGGCATCCTGAGGTCGTGAGGAAAATGCGGGAGCATCTTTACCGATGGTGGGACGAGGTTGGGCCGATGGCAAACGAACCTCAGCGCGTGATCATCGGAAGCGATCACGAAAACCCGACCAGGTTAACCGCCTGCGAGTGGCTGGACGTGTTCGTGGACCAACAATGGCAGATACACGGCGGCGTCCAAAAGAGTGGATACTGGCTGCTGGATGTTGCAAGGGCGGGCGAATACGAATTCGAGCTGCGCCGCTGGCCAAGAGAAATTGACCTTCCACTCAGCGATGGCGGACCGGAGATCGAGATACCGATGAAAGACGGAACGTATGGCGGCGCCGCGATTCCGATTAACAGGGCAAGCTTCTTCATCAACAACTACCATCATATGCCGATCGGAGAGAAAAAGCCTTACGGCTTTGAGGGGTTGACGAAAGACGTAGAACCAGGCGACACGGCGGCTGTCTTCACCGTTCCCCTCGAAAAAGGCCCCATGGCATTGCACACCTGGTTCCACGCCGAAGGCGGGACCATGCTGAGCGCCTATTACGTATATGTGACACGGAAGTAGCCAGGGCGTGACCTTCGGCAAATGCCAAATGGGGATATCGACCTCATATGGGAAATGTCGGTGTATGGTAATGGGGACCTTGGCCGTGGCTGGCACGGGCACGTCCATACGAGAATTCCAGTTCAGCACGGGAAATACAAAGGAGTGAGTGAATCATGAAACGAATGTTCTCAACGATGGCCCTATGTGCGGCCCTGTTTGTGCCGGGCGTCTACGCAGCGGACGACATCGTTATCGCCGATTTCGAGGGTGATAGCTACGGCGACTGGACAGTTGAGGGTGAGGCGTTCGGCGCTGGGCCGGCGAAGGGCACATTACCCGGCCAGAGGACCGTGGCCGGTTACCTCGGCGCGGGCCTCGGCAATTCCTACGCGGGCGGCGGGGATGGCACCGGGAAACTCATCTCACCCGTGTTCAAGCTTGAACGCAGGTTTCTTAATTTCCTTATTGGCGGCGGCTACAGCCGGGGTACCTCCCTCAAGCTTCTCGTGTTGAAAGAGGATAGTTGGCACACCGTACGGACGGCGTCGGGTTCCAATTACGCTGTATGGAAGACCCAGGTACTGAAATGGGAAAGCTGGGATGTTTCTGGAAGCCAGGGCCTCGACGCCCAAATTGTGCTCGTCGATGACGCAACCGGTGCAGAGGGATTCATCGTCATTGACCATATCATTCAAAGCGATGAGGACTTCTCCATACCACCCGAAGACTTCACGCGTGAAATCGATATAACCCAGGACTACTTGCACTTTCCCGTCCAGATGGACGCCCCGCAACGCTTGATCAAGCTGCAACGGGATGGCCAATCGCTGCGCGAGTTTGAAATCCAATTCGCAACCAGCGAGCCGGACTTCTGGGTCTATCTGGAGACGCACGAATTCCGTGGCGAGACGCTCACGCTTGTAGCCGAACAACGGCGGTACGAATCCTCCAGTGTTCTCCAGTTGGTCTCGGCGGGATCCGAGCCTAAGAATTTCGACACCTTCTACAAAGAGAAGCTTCGCCCGCAGTTTCATTTCACGAGCCCGCGCGGCTGGAACAACGATCCCAACGGCATGGTCTACTACGCCGGTGAGTATCATCTTTTCTACCAGCGCAACCCCTTCGGCTGGGACTGGGGCAATATGACGTGGGGCCACGCTGTCAGCAAGGACATGGTGCACTGGACGAACCTGCCCGACGCCCTCCACCCCGACGCTTCCGGCACCATGTTCTCCGGCACCGCAGTGATTGATAAGGACAACACGTCCGGATTCAAAACCGGGGACGAAGATCCGATCATACTCTTTTACACCTCGGCCGGCGGTACGAACCCGTGGTCCAAAGGCGTGCCCCATACCCAGTCGATTGCTTACAGTAATGACCGCGGCCGGACGTGGACCAAGTACGCGGGCAATCCCATCGTCGAATTCATTCGAAAGGGCAATCGCGACCCCAAAGTCCTCTGGCACGAACCCACAAAGCAGTGGTGCATGGTCCTCTATCTTGGCGAACAAGAGATGGCGTTCTTTACATCGAACAACCTCAAGGAATGGACGGAGCACAGCGACAGCCGAATCAAGGGTTTTCATGAGTGTCCCGAACTCTTCGAGCTCCCCGTCGACGGCGACCCGAACAACATGAAATGGGTGCTCCATGGCGCCTTGGGCGATTACTTGATTGGCGACTTTGACGGCAAGGAGTTCAAACCGGAAACCGAGATCATCAAGTATAGCCACGCTAGGAACTTCTACGCGTCCCAGACCTTCAGCAACATCCCGAAAGAGGACGGGCGGCGCATCCAGATTGGTTGGGGACGATATATCGACACACCGGGGATGCCCTTTAACCAGATGATGAACTTCCCCTGTGAGCTCACGCTTAGAACCACGAAGGACGGCATCCGCATGTGCCCCATGCCAATCCGGGAGATCGAGAAGCTCTACAAGAGCGAAACTACTTTCGAGGAGGAAGCGATCAAGCCCGGCACCAACCTGCTGAGCGGTTTCGAAGGCGATCTCTTTGACATCGACGCAGACATCGACATTTCTAAGGCCGATCGCGTAGGCTTCAGAATCCGAGGCGTTGAGGTCGCCTACGACCAGAAGGAGAAGGAACTGACGTGCGGCAAAGAAGCAGCCGAGGTCGCCTCCAACAAGACCGAGAAGGACCAGACGTCCGGCAAGAATTCCGCCAAGCTCGAAACCAGCAGTGGGCGTATCCAACTCCGCATCCTGGTCGACAGGATCTCCATTGAAGTTTTCGCCAACAACGGCGAGGTCTTTATGCCCATGGGGGCCGTCACTGAGGACGGGCAAGACAAGAGTGTGGAGCTATTTGCCGAAGGCGGCACGGCCAAAATCAGGTCCTTTGCTATCCGCGAGCTGGAATCGGTCTGGTAGGCGGGACAGAACGGGAGATCTGTACAGGCGTAGTTCTGGCAGTGACGACCATGGGAGGGCAAAGTGATGAGACGAGGTGTCGCTCTTGTAATGTTGATGGTTTTGTGCAGTGGCATGAGTGCGTTCGCGGGGACCATCTACTTCACTGGGTCTGACGACGCTAAACCTCTGGTTAAGGCTTCGGGCGATCTCAACTTAGAGACAAGCAGTTTCTTGACTTCGGGGACCGGGAAGTCGACGAATCTGGTCACTGAGTTCGCCGAAGTGAATGCCACCAGCGTTGCGGGGATGGGTACGCTCACGGTTATCCTCACGGAGCCCAGCACATCCGGCTGGATGTATATTAATCTCTATACGGCTTCGGGTGGCGAAATCCAGGTCGGTATTGGCGACAATGAAATCGACAGTACGATAAGCGTGTACATTACAATCGATGGCAAAGTGAATAATGAGGTGCCTGGCTCTGACAATGCAGTGGGTTACCGGCTTTCATCGGACGGTTCGACATGGTCGATTGAAACGACCGAGGACTATGGAAGGACTTGGATTGCGGGGTTGTCCTGGGACATGGCCAGTCTTCCTGGCGGGCTCACGGGCGACAGGGTGCTCGACGTCTTGGAGATAGGTGCATACGGCGCTACTGCGGGCTATTGCCAGGTCTCCTGGAGCTGTGCCGATTTTGACGACCTGAACGCGCCTAACCCATCCTGCGCCGTCGAAGGCGAGGCCGACGTCGAGGCTAAGGTGATGGCGATCATGCGAGATTATTTCGCGGCCATGAAGGCCGGCGATGCGGATACCATACTTGCCTTCTATTCCGAAGATTGGGAAGATCATCACGGCGCGACCAAGGACAGTTTGAGAAAGCGCTATCAGCGCATGGACGATACGGGTAAGGATAGAGATAAGGGCAAAGAAGAGGGCAAAGGTGAGGAGAAGGGCCGCTCCGACGACGGGGGGTGGGATTTGAGTGCGGCCAATGTGGCCGTTGACGGAGATATCGTGACTGTCAAACCGGTGACGTTCGCATCGTCCAAGGGAAGCCTCTCCAACGCACACAAGCTGAAGAAGGAAGCGGACGGCGTTTGGCGTTTGGTATACACCGAAATGATCAACTGGGAAATAATCCCGTTGGATGCGGAGGGCAGAAAGCAGTTAGCTGCGGATTATGCGTCTGCACTGGATGCCCGTAACCTTAGAGACCGAATCCTGCGCGATCCGGGTCGGCCGGGCTATCATTTTGTCATGCCGGCAGGCGTTGCATCGCCCTTCGATCCCAATGGCGCCATCTACTGGAAGGGCCGGTATCATTTGTTCTACATATTCCAGGACACGAGGTCCGGCAAGAAGCGCGATCATTGGGGTCACGTGTCGAGCACTGATCTGTTTCACTGGCGCCAACATCCCCTGGGTCTTATCGATGGCATGTATAGCGGAAACTGTTTCATCAACAAGGACGGCGTGCCCACCATATGCTATCACCAGCTTGGCCAGGGCAATGCCATGGCCGTGGCCCTCGATGATGACCTGAACGAGTGGAAGAAGCTCGACTCGAACCCCATTACGCCCAAGACCCAGGAAGGGGATGAGCACCACGGAAAATATCGATCATGGGATCCCTTTGGGTGGCTTGAAGGCGATACCTACTACGCCATCTTCGGGGGCGAGCGTCCGGGGATCGTGAAGTCCCCCACTCTTGGCGGCGAATGGCAGTATGTTGGAGACCTGTTTGCACAGGGCGTCGAGGGCGTGACGCTCGACGAGGATGTGTCCTGCCCCGACCTCTTTAAGCTGGGCGACAAAGATGTCCTTCTGTGTATCAGCCACGGTCTCGGCTGCCGCTACTACCTGGGTGAATGGAAGAACGAACAGTTCTATCCCGAGTCGCACGCACAGATGAGTTGGGTCGATAACTCGTTCTTTGCCCCGGAGAGCCTGGAAGACGACAAGGGCCGCCGAATCATGTGGGCTTGGCTATTGGACGCTCCCGAATTCGGCGTGCGTTGGGAGCACGGCTGGTCGGGCACCATGAGTCTGCCGCGTGTATTGTCCCTCGGCGACGATGGTCAACTCCGGATGGATGTCCCCGAGGAAATCGAAGCGCTGCGTTACGGGGACTTCAAGAAGGAGGACTTCGCGCTGCAATCCGGCACCGACTTGCCCATTGACGGCATCGGCGGCAACAGCCTCGAACTCATCATCGACATGGAAAGCGCCCAGGCCTCGCAATTTGGCGTAAAGGTCTGCGTTTCCCCCGACGGCCAAGAGGAGACCGCCATCTTCTATGACGCGGCTGAGGCCAAGCTCAAGGTAGACACGCGCAAATCAGGCCCCGAGGGCACACCGAAAACCGTCGAGGCCGCACCATTGAAGTTGAAGAACGGCGAGCGCCTGAAGCTGCGTATTTTTGTCGACAAATCCGTCGTCGAGGTCTTCGCCAACAGCCGGCAGGCCATCATGCGGCGCATCTACCCTTCGCGCGGAGACAGCGTAGGCGTGAGCCTGTTCTCCACCGGCGGCGCCACCAAGGTGCACGCCCTCGAGGCCTGGAACATTGCCGCCTCGAACCCAT
>CBFDCQ010000033.1:0-33957 GCA_965603355.1 uncultured bacterium | reverse complement strand
GGTTTATTCGTGTGTGGGGGGGTTCTGTGGGGGCTATACTCCCAACGGGGGCTGTTGTGGGGGGGTGGGGTTTGTTTTGCAGCCCGACCCACCTGCCGCGGCATTCATAAGGTGAAGAGCAGGGCAGGCTCATGATTAAACTGACACGACTGAACGATACCGAGATCGTCGTGAACGCCGACAAGATCAAATATGTCGAATCCACCCCTGACACCATAGTGACGCTTATGAACAACGAGAAAATACTCGTTTCTAATACTATGGACGAACTCATACAAAAGGTAATAGAATATAAGCGGATTTCTTATCCCGTGGTCCTGAAACAGGATGAAACGTCCTGTGGCAAGGAGGATCCCGGGCAGTAGCAAGCGGATGAAAACGGTGGTGTGGGAAAAGTAGACGTTAGGTCATGATGGGAGCACGGATCGCGGCGAACGGATTCAACCTTCATTATCCCGCTGTGTGCATACCGCACTGTCCGAATGTGTGGTCTTGGCGGGGTAACTCCAGGACTGGCCCGCGAAAGACAAAAGGCTGGGGGAAACCATGGATATAGCGACGATTATCGGGATTTTCGCTGGCGTTATACTTATTGTGTCCGCGATAGCTTCGGGCGGCAACTTCACCATGTTTATTCACGTGCCGTCCATGCTCATTGTCTTTGGAGGAACCATCGCGGCAACGCTTATAAACTTCCCGCTGGCTGACGTGATAGGCGTGATCAAAACGGTCAAGAACGCGTTCTTGCACAAGGCCGTTCCCCCGACCGAGATCATAAAAACGGTCGTCGTGTTCGCTACTACAGCGAGACGTGACGGCATTCTCGCCTTGGAATCAAAGGCGTCCGAGGCCGGCGACGAGTTCCTCGAAAAGAGCGTTCAGCTCGCCGTGGACGGAACGGCGCCGGAGCTTATCAAGGACATTCTCACCACCGAGTTGGCGTTCCTCGAAGAACGCCACAGTCTCGGGCAGGGAGTGTTTTCCTCGATGGGCACGTATGCGCCGGCATTTGGCATGATCGGAACCCTGATCGGTCTTATCAGCATGCTGGCCGCCCTCGAGGATCCGTCGAAGATCGGTGCAGGTATGGCAACAGCACTTATCACCACGTTCTACGGTGCGTTCGCCGCGAACCTGATCTTCCTTCCGATAGCGGGAAAACTGAAGGTGCGAACGCGACGTGAAATATTGACTAAAGAGGTTATTATCGAGGGCATACTCTCGATTCAGTCCGGGGACAACCCCCGGGTCGTGGAACAGAAGCTCAAGGCGTTCATAGCGCCGACGCTTCGCGACCAGGTCGAGAGTGGCGCGCGCAAGTGAGGTGACCGGCCGTTCCGGACGGGCTGAGGTACTGAGAAATGGCTGGTAGGAAACGTCAACAAGAAGAGGAAACCGGACGCAAATAGTTGTCCGGTGAGGGGGCAAGAACGGAAAATGGCTCGCGGGAAACGTTCTGGAGACGACGATGAGCCCCGCGTACCCGGATGGGTAGTGACGTACGGCGACATGATGAGCCTTTTGCTCACCTTTTTCGTTCTGCTCATCTCGTTCTCCACCATTAAGGAGGAGGACTTCGAAAAGGCCGCTGCGTCTCTGAGGGGGGCCTTCGGTGTGCTGAAATCACCGTTGACACTGATCGATTTTCAACTGGACACCCCTCAAATGCAGGCTCAGAAGTTCGAGGACGTCGCCGCGAAGATTGAGGAATACATACGCGTTCAGGGCAGACGGGAAGATATAAAGGTGCGACGCACGGAAGAGGGTCTGAAACTTACGATGCAGAACCCCGTACTTTTCGACACCGGCGAGGATGCGTTGAAGCCTGAAGCGGTCCCCATTCTTACGGATATTGCCGGTCTCCTGTCGGCGCTATCGGGCAATTTTCTCAGCGTTGAGGGTCACACGGACAATGTCCCGATACGTACCGAGCGATTTCCGTCGAACCTCGAGCTTTCCGCTGCCCGTGCGCTGAGCGTCGCAAGATTTCTTATAGATCGAGGCGGGATCGATTACAAGAACGTTTCGATGAGGGGATACGGAGAGAACCTGTCACTAGTCCCGAACAATTCCGTCGAGAATCGGCAGAAGAACCGGCGCGTTGATGTACACGTACTGAGAGTCCGACCAACAGCATCTTTACAGGGATTAGTCCACGAACAGAACGAGGAGATTGAAAATGCCTCCTGAAGAAGAAGCTCCACCAGAAGAAACTGAAGTCAAAAAGAAGAAGAGATCGGGCGGGTTGAAAACGATCATCACTATAGCGGTCATACTGGCGGTGTCATGTGCCGCCGGAGTCGTCATGATGAAGATTGCCGTTCTACCCCGCCTGGGGGCAAGCGGATCGGGAGAGCTCGTCGGCGATGAGGAGGTGCCGACGACGGATAAACCCGAAACGCAAGCGCCGACCGGGGCACCCATTTACTACGATCCGATAGAGTTGATAGTCAACATAGAGGATAAGGGAATAGACAGGTTCTTGATAGTGGAGATTTCGCTCCAGCTCGACAGTGAGAACCTGAAACAGGAGCTTCTGTCAATAGACCCGAAAGTCAAAAACGAATTCATCAGCGTGCTCCGTTCCAAGACTTACGACGAATTGAAAGGAGCACAGGGTCTGGACAGACTCAGTCGTGACCTTGTGGAAAGCGTTAACACGTTACTCGAGACCGGCCGCGTGGTGGCCGCCGACTTGAGCAAGTTTCAGGTCCAGTAAAGGAACCCTGCACATGGACGAAAACAAGACCGATGAGCAAGCCGTCGAACCGCAGCGCCGTTCGGAACCGAAGCCGGCAACTTTTCCCCAGGTCGAGGACAAGTCGCGCGCAGGAGCTCCGCGCGGTGTCGCCACCCTGGGCGACGTCAACTTGCGGATAACTATAAGACTCGGAAAAGCCGGAATGTTTGTGAAGGATGTTGTCGAACTGCGTAACGGGTCAGTGGTCGAACTCGACAAGCTCGCCGGTGAACAGATGGATCTCTACGTCAACGATGTGTTTTTTGCCAAAGGTGAGGTGCTCGTAATTGGCGATACACTTAGTATCAGGATAACGGAAATCGCCGGACAAGAGGAATTAGATGAAGATGCTGAGGAATAGGTACGGATCTTACCGATGGGCGCCGCGTACGACGGCTCTATCGGTGCTGTTATGGGTCGTTATTGTCTGTTGCGCGCCGGTTTCGTCGCAGGTGGAAGAATACGCCGATCAGCCGCCGGAGCCGACTCCTGAGCTTTCCCCGGAAACCACGGGCGAGCTTGGTGAGCAACCCGAACCAACGTCATCAGGGCCCATCAAGCCGCTCGAAGCAACACCGTTTGCTCCCGAACGGCAGGGCGCCGGGGATGAGGACGCACTTGAGCCCGAAGGACAACTGCCGTTGAGTGAGGATGATGACGGCCAGGACGGGCAACAACCTCTCTGGCTCGATGATAAGGCTGAGCCTGAAGGCGGCTTTCTCGCAAAAGAGGCGACACCTGACAGCGAACAGGGATTCCTCGGGCTTGGTGGCGAGGGTGGAACGCCGGAATTCGACTTTATCGACAGCGCGAAGAAGATGGCGATCGCTCTGCTACTTGCCATAGCTATGTTTTGCCTTGCCGTCTGGCTGTACAAACGACTTACAAGGGGAACGCCCCTCTTTCCGGACCAGAAGGTGGGCCGTGTCATCAGCAAGATATACCTCAATCCGAAGGCTGTTCTCTACTTGGTTAAGGTTGCCGACAGAATTCTCGTAATCGGGACAAACCCCACCACGATCAGCCTTATAACGGAAATTGCCGATCCGGATTTGGTGAAGGAAATAGAGCAAAAACAGCCTGAATCCGCTGCGGCCAGAGCGCCATTCGGCGGCCACCTGCGCCAGTTCCACGCCAAGTTCAGCGGAGATCAGCAAGCCGGCGAGCAAGATGCGAAACTCGAGGAGCATCTTCGCGACATAAAGGACCAGATGGCAAGACTGAAAACTCTGATCGGGGGGAGTGATGAGGAAGAGCGTTAGGCTCGCGCGAGCGCTGCTGCTCATCTCGGTAATCGCACTCGGCGTCTCATTCCTTCCGCGCGCGGTCTGCGCGCAGGAAGCAGCGCCAATACCCATTCCAGGATTTTCTGTTCAGATCGACACGGCCGAGACCCCGGAAGAGGTCAGCACCACCCTTCAGATCTTCTTCATAATCACCATCCTCGCCATAGCGCCGGCGCTGCTGGTGATGATGACCTGTTTCACGCGAATCATCATAGTGCTCGGATTCCTGCGTCAGGCCCTCGCAACGCAGCAGATGCCGCCGAACCAGGTGCTCGTAGGCCTGGCGCTGTTCATGACATTCTTCGTCATGGCGCCGGTCGGTACCCAGATCAACCAAACCGCGCTTCAACCCTACCTGAACAGCGAGATCGGGCAACGCGCCGCGCTCGAGACGGCTCTGGAACCGGTCCGCGACTTTATGTTCAAACAGACCAGGCAGAAGGATCTCGAGCTTTTCGTTCGGCTGTCGAAAATGGAACGACCAAGGAACCGCGACGACGTCCCGACTCACGTTCTGATACCCGCGTTTGTCATCAACGAGCTGAGAGTCGCGTTCCAGATAGGGTTCGTCATATACATACCGTTCCTGATCATCGACATGGTTGTGGCGAGCGTTCTGATGTCGATGGGAATGCTCATGCTGCCGCCGATCTTCATCTCGCTGCCGTTCAAGGTGATAATGTTCGTGCTCGCCGACGGTTGGCACCTCCTGGCAAACTCCCTCGTGACGAGCTTCAAGTGGTAGCGATCCGCGGCTATTTGACTCACTCTCCTGCGTGGCTGGTATCTCTGTTCGCCGTTCGAAGGCACTCTCGTGGTGTGCAGTCGTCCGGTAGACTTGGACCGTGACGGAAAGGTCAGGTAGCGCTCGTGACGGGATCTGCGGGTGCTTTGGGCTTTGGCATCCATTTGGGCCCGAATTCGTCGAACATCGCCTTGGTATATTCGACGGAAAGCTCCTGGAACTTCTCGTGCCCTTTCATCGGAATGCAGTACCCCAGACTGTAGATGGTTGTCAGCGTGTCCTGATCGCACGCGATCTGGCCCCGCTTCCTGAGCGCCTCACACGCCGCCATACCGTCCAACAGCAGCCCGAATTTCGCGCCTTTCCAATCCTCCAGAAATCCCATCTCGTACAGCACTTTGTCGGAGCGCTCGACGTCGTGGACGGGTGCGAGACCCGTGATACCGTGCTTGGTCAGGAACTCGTCGAATATTGGGATGGTCGCAGGCATCTGCCCGATGAAGAACTCGGCTACCCCGTACTCCTTGTTCGCGCCGCTGGCGAGATAGCGAATGTCGTTCTCGACGCAAAAGCGCGCCGCCGCAATAGTGGCGGCTGTCTTGCACGCACCGCAGAAATTCGCCTTGAACAGACCCCACTTCTGCACATCTCTCCAGAAATGCGAGTAGTAAACGTCGCGGATGATCTTGGTGTTGTCCATGAAGATGTGCTCGAAACGGTCCGGACCGAGTTTCTCGACGAGCTTCTCGTACCTGGCCGTGGCCTCCTCCTCCTGGTGAGTCGTAGGCGTCCGAAATGTCAGCAAGTAGACCTTGTCAAACTTCTCGGCCAGATAGACAGCCGCAAGCGTCGAATCGGTGCCGCCCGAAAAGCAATGGGCCACCCGATCCCCTGAAGGAAGGGAAGGCTGCGTATCTTCCCCGCTCGGGACAGGTCGCTCAGACGCCAAGGCCTTGTTCTGGTTTGATGTCATACTCTGATACAGGAGTCGCACCGGCTTGACGCGGCTTGTCAACCAGTAGATAATTGCACGGACCCGGTACGCGAACCACCTGCGTAGCCTCAGAGGAATGAGCAACCCGAACAAGCTGAACACAGCGCACGCCAAGGCTAGAATTATCGAAGACAGCCACTTCATTCAAATTGCCTCTTTCCTACGTAATACAACTACCAAGCTCATTATACGCCATTGGATTCGAGTATTGGGGAAAAACCTCCCCCGCAATGTCAAATGGAGTAAGCAGGTACATACTCACCAACCTTCTGCTTCTCCTGGTTCACGAGGTCCTGGAACGTTGTGTTATCGTACACGTCCAGAATCGCCTTCTTGACCTTCTCCCACATCGGCAAGAACGCGCAGTCCCCGTAAAAGGGACAACTGTTGTCCTTCGCCGTCTCTGTGACACAGCCGACCGGGCCAACCGGGCCCTGCACGAACCGGATCAACTCGCCAACGGTCAGCTCATGCGGAGCACGAATCAGGAAGTAGCCTCCCTCGCTGCCTCTCTGCGACTCCACAAACCCTCCTCGCTTGAGCTGGCTCAGTATAACCTCCAGAAATCGCGGCGGTATCGCCTGGGCCTTCGCGATTTCCGCGATCTTCACCGGTCCCTGGCCGTTACGTTTGGCAAGCTCGAAAAGGGCTCGTAAAGCGTACTGACATTTCTGTGATACCAGCATGGCCGCCTCCTTTGTCGACTAAGTCAATCGAGATTATAGCATATCGCGGTTATCTTGTCAAGATCCTTTTTCAAGGCCTTCTCTTGACCCCGCCGAGGCAAAGAATCGGCCTCGCGCTCATTCGGCTAGCTTCGCCCTCCGCCTATCATCAGGACAACCACCATGAACAGCAGCAGAACGGTCTCGAATCGCGCCGTACGTACGTCGATGTCCGGGATTCGTCTCCCACGCAAAACGCCGGCCAGAGGCTCCAAAAGGAGCAGCAGGAACAGGGGAGCGACCACCAGAACACGAGGCGCAAGCCCAAAAACACCCAGCGCCGCGAGGCAAGCAGCGCTGACAACGACCAATGCCACATACAGCAGCCGGCTTCCGCGTCCGCCTGCGACGTGGGCCACAGTCACTATTTGTGCCGCGCTGTCCTCCTGTTGGTCGCGTATGTTGTTGCCAACCAGGAGTGCCGCAGTCACAAAGCCAATCGGAACGGCGAACAGAAGAACGCGCCACTCCAATCGACCGGTCTGAGCGTATGCGGCGCCAAGCATGAGAACCGGTCCGAAAACCAGGAATATCAGCAGCTCCCCGAGCGCGCGGTACTTGAACTGGAACGGTGGACCCGTATAAGCGTACAGACCGAACGCCGCCGCCCCCCCGAACCATAGAAGTCCGGGGCCGCACTTCACCAGCAAGTAGACTGCAACCGGCACGAGCAACAGGAGACAAACCAGCGCTTCGCCAAGCACCTCGGCGGGCGTCATCTCGCCGTGAACCAGAAACCTGCCCGGACGCCCCTCGTCGCCGGTCTCTCTCCGGTCCACGCCCGAGCGGAAATCGAAGTAGTCGTTGAAGAGGTTCCCGGTTGCATGCAGCAAGAGCACGCCGACGGCCGACGCGACGAGGACGCCCCGGTCCCATTCTGCGAAGGGCCGCACGGCAGCCGTCGCAACCAACACCGGCAGGACCGAAACCGGAAACGAGAAGGCTCTCAGTGCACGGAACCGCATCCGGAGCCACCTCGTGCGTTCTCCATAATCCTGTCGCGACTCATCAACGTTGTTCACAGTCACGTCCCCTCCTCCGCGCTGCCTGAGTACACTGCACCGATCTTGTGGTACAACTCAGCTGATCCTAACATCTCTTCAGCCTAGTTTCCAGGGCCGTCGCGCCGCTGGCGTATTTGTTGAACGGCTCCAGTATGTTGAACCACGTAGCTCACGCGAAACGTCCTCCCGAGAAAGTACCCAGCAAGCCTCCACTCGTCATGAGGCGGTCAGCCTGAGAGGGCCAACCTCTGCCGGGTGACAACCGGCTTCTCAGGACATCCCCAAAAATGAGAGAAGCGGGGGTATAAGTACTTGGATAGCTTTGAGATACGGATTCCTGTAATTGCCGGAATAGTATGCGAAATTCCGGGGTAGTCTAAGGCAGGTTTTGCTTGACACCAGCACTGACATCTGATATACTAACACAGTATGTTTGTCGGGAACTGATTGACCTTCTGACACGATCAGTCTGACATACGGAGAGGGGGGATCACAGAGACAAAACGGTCAGCTTCAGAGATCCAGTTTCATTTTTGCTCGCAGGCGGGCAGGTTCTCGAGTTTGCCCACGGATGAGGAGTAGTATTATATTGAAAGGGGGACACGGATGATGCGCGGTAGTGGACTGACCTTGCGAGGTGGTTTTACTCTTGGAGTTTTGGGATTAGCGCTGGTCGCTCTGGCTATGGCCGGGTGTTCATCAGGCTCCGGAGGGGACGCAGGTGTAGGGGACGTAGGTGTAGCGAGCGAATCAACGGCCAGCACGCTTGGGTTACTGAGTGTGGAGGCTAGCGGTACGGCCGGTATCGTGCCGGCTAACGCGAGGTGCGGAGAAAGGCAAATTGAGGACCTGTGGGCTCGTACGGACCTTCCAATCGGGGCCGTCGAGGTTTCCAACGACCTGGACTATCTGTACTTGAAATTTGAGATCAGCGAAGACCTTGAGGAAGAATGGGGCATGTTGAAGGGCTTTGTCCAGGTGGGAGATGATGCCACAGACTACCCTCAAAATGGGAACAGTAACCCGCAGCCCTGGAACTTTGATCACACGTACGTTGCCCCGCCGGATGTGGCTGTGAAGGAGTTCACGCTCCCGATTGAATTCTCGACCATCGGACTGGATCACGGTGCTTGCGGGATAAACTTATTCGTCTTCGCGATGGCGCAAGTGACCGAGATTATTGAGGGCGAAGGGCCCACCGCGGAGCGAGCGTGGGCTAGCTCTGACCAGATCCCGACAAGTGCTCCAGGGGATCCGCAGATGTACTATTTCGAGTACGAGATCCAATGCTGCCCCTGGTACGACAACGAGAGCGAGTTCACGACGTATGGCCAGGGTGGTTGGGGAACCACTTGCCACGGCTGGAATCCCGGATGCTACCGGGACGACCAGTTTGATATCGCGTTCCCGGACGGTGTGACGATCGGGTCTGATCAATGTGATGGCTCGGATGGTTTTACCATAACGTTCACCAGTTCAGAGGCGGTGGAAGCTTACCTGCCTAATGGTGGAAGGCCGGGCCCGCTCGAAGATGACTATGTGGATCCTGCCGAGAGGACGGAGGCAGGTGTGCTGGCTAGTCAGACGCTCGCCTTGGCTCTCAACCTCGGATTCGATGAGGTCGATGAGAATTTCAGCTCAAGCGATGAGCTGCTTGGTGACCAGGTCATCTGCATTCCGGAGTCCGTTTTCGACGGATGGACGCTCGCAGCCCTGCTCGAGGAGGCAAATTGGCTCCTCGCCGGTTGCGAGAGCGACTACGGACCGGGCGAAATCGCCGACGTCGTCGAGATCGTGAACGAGAACTACTCCGATGGCGGGGCTGACATGGGGTACATCTGCACCCCTTAGGAGAATCTGGTTTTCGGTAAGACGGTTTGGGGGGCTCGTATCTGCGAGCCCCCTCGCTTTTACTGTGGACGTCTGTGCCAGCCAAGTGGTCGTCTTGAGGTCAAGCTATCCACCACAAACTGCCGGCGGCGTGTCGGGGTCTCAGAACGTCGACCAGGCGCGGCGCGTACTTGATAAGCCGCGAGTTTCTCGTAATGCCAATGTGACGGATGCGCCACGAGCGGAGAAGGTCTTATGAGCAGGTTGAGCAAGATCCATTTGCCGCGAAACGGAACGTGCGCGAAACTCCCTGTCTCGACCGACAGGCGCCGCTCCGCCCGGCCCCGACGCGTTCTTCTCCTGGCAACTTTAAGCGCGGCACTGCTGGTGAGCCTGTTTGATGCAGGGGCTCTGGCAGAACGCGTTGAACTTGTGAAGGACATTCTTACCTCCACCGAGGATTCGTCTCCAATATCTTTTGTAGACGTTAACGGCACCGCATTTTTCGTTGCGGACAACGGAGTCAATGGTGCCGAGCTATGGAAGAGCGACGGGACACTCGGGGGAACTGTCCTTGTAAGAGACATCAACGTGGGAGGCAGTTCTAACCCAACTGAACTCACGAACGTTAACGGTACCCTCTACTTCCGTGCGAACGACGGGGTGCACGGTACGGAGTTATGGAAAAGCAACGGCACCGGTTCCGGTACCTTCATCGTGATGGATATCAATCAGTCGGGGTCCTCAAATCCCAGCAGCTTGACGGAACTGAATGGTACACTTTACTTTCGGGCGAACGATGGAGTTAACGGTTCGGAGTTGTGGCGAAGCGACGGCCACTCCTCCAATACGGTCATGGTAAGAGACATCAACACTGCCGGCAACGGTTTCCCCCTGGAGCTGACAAGTCTGGGGAGCGAGCTATTCTTCTCTGCTTTCGACGGCGCTCAGAGGGAACTCTGGAAGAGCGACGGCACCGAATCCGGAACGAGCATGGTGCTGGACATTAATCCCTCAGGAAGTTCTGACCCTCTCGGGTTTGCCACATCGAACAACACGCTTTACTTCGTCGCGGAGGACGGGACGACCGGACCGGAGTTGTGGAGGAGCGACGGCACGCCTGAAGGCACCGCACTCGTCGGAGATATCCACCCTGACGCGGGCGCCAACATATCCTGGCTCGTCGATGTCGGCGGGACGTTATTCTTCGTCGCGGAGGACGGGACGACCGGACCGGAGTTGTGGAGGACCGACGGATCAACCGGCGGCACCGCAATGGTAGCCGACATCTTTCCGGGTGCAAACGGTTCCTACCCGTCGTGGCTTACCGACGTAAATGGTGTCCTTTTCTTCAAAGCGGACGACGACGTTAGTGGGATCGAACTGTGGAGGAGCGACGGGACAGGGCCTGGCACGGCGCTGGTGCAGGATATCTTTCCCGGTGCCCTCGGTTCAGTACCGTCGTATCTGGTCAACGTCAATGGCACGCTGCTGTTCCGGGCCGACAACGGCCCGAATGGCGCCGAGCTATGGTCGAGCGACGGCACTCCGACAGGCACTCTTATGGTCGAAGACATCTATTTCGGAGGCGGTTCCTCCTTTCCCATGTTCTTGACGAACGTCAACGGCACTCTATTCTTCCGGGCAAACGACGGCTCCTATGGAGACGAGGTATGGATTAGCGAGGGAACGAGCGAAACCACAAGTCTGGTCAAAGACATCAACAGCACGGTTATCGCGAGCGATTCCAGTCCGTCCTCCCTGACACCTTTGAACGGCAGACTGTGTTTTGCAGCCGAACACGGTCTCCTGGGAGAAGAGTTGTGGGTCAGCGATGGGACTGAAGAGGGTACGACCCTGGTTAAGGATATTCTGCCCGGTCCCGGAAGCTCTTCCGCGAGCTTTTTGACCGTGCTGGAAGACAAGGTCTACTTCAGTGCAAACGACGGCGTCGACGGGCACGAGTTGTGGGTCAGTGACGGCACCGCTGGCGGCACAACACTGCTTCGTGATGTGTATGCTGGATCGGGGAGCTCCGCGCCCGGTTTCCTGACGAGTGCGAACGAGACACTGTTCTTCAGAGCAAACGACGGTACTAACGGGTTCGAGCTCTGGAGCAGCGACGGTGCGACATCCGGGACGAACATGGTTCTGGATATCAACTCCTCCGGAAGCTCAAGCATCTCAACAGTTGTCGTCGCCGATGGCAAGCTGTTCTTTCGTGCAAACGACGGCGCGACTGGCGCCGAGCTATGGACGAGCGACGGGACCCCGGCGGGCACCTCTCTTGTAAGAGATATTTACCCGGGTTTACGCAGTTCGAGCCCGTCTGCGACGACGAACATAGGCGGAACGGTCTATTTCGCCGCAAACGACGGCAGTAGGGGGGTCGAGCTCTGGAAAAGCGACGGGACACTGTCAGGAACGCTCCCTGTTAAGGACATTAACCCCTCGGGTAGTTCCAATCCCCGCTCCATGGTCTCCTTCAACGGCCTCGTGTTCTTCCGGGCTGATGACGGAACAAACGGTGCGGAACTGTGGGCGAGTGACGGAACATACCCAGGAACCAGTTTGTTCATGGACATCAACCCTACGGACGGTTCGGTGCCCCGGTCCATGTTCAACTACAATGGCACGCTCTATTTCTCGGCGGACGATGGGGTACAGGGCCGGGAACTCTGGAGAAGCGATGGGACGGTACCGGGCACGAACATGCTTCTGGATATTTATCCGGGCGGTAGTTCCGATCCGGAGTTCTTCACTGAGGTGGGTGGTGTCTTGTATTTTGTCGCGACCGACGGCGCGACAGGCCGGGAACTCTGGAGGACGGACGGAACCGCGGTGGGCACAGTTCCCGTCATGGACATCAATCCCGGACCGGCCAACTCAAATCCGGCCGAGCTGACGGAGTTGGACTGCGCACTTTACTTCGTGGCCGACGACGGTACAACGGGTAGGGAATTGTGGACGGCCTTCGAGGACGCGGACGGTGACGGGCTCCCCGACGAACTGGAAGGTACGGGCGATCCAGACGATGACGGCGTGCCCAACTTCCTCGACACGGATTCAGATGGCGACGGTATCCCGGACGAGGAAGAGGGAACCGGCGATCCCGACGATGACGGGATTTCGAATTTCCTCGACACGGACTCGGATGGGGACACAATCCCGGACGAGGAAGAGGGGACCGAAGACTGGGATAACGACGGTATCCCGGACTATCTCGACACCGACGCGGATGGGGACACAATCCCGGATGAAACCGAGGATACGGACGACCTGGACGGAGACGGAATCCCGAACTATCTCGATAGGGATTCGGATGGAGACGGTTTCAACGACCTGCTTGAAATCACGTTTGGCGCAGACCCGTACGATCCGGACGATGTGCCGGCGGTGCCATTGGCCGTGTGGCCGCTGGTGCTGGCTCTTCTCGGTATCGGCGCGGCGTCGCTGCGGAGGTTGGATCGCGGCGCGGAATGAAGCGCCCTTTCCCGACGCTCGAGCCGCAATCCTGCGTTTACATTCCCGGTTTGAACACGCGCGGGGCTGGGCTCTACAGAATGAGCCCGCAGTAGATCGGCTCCGAACCCGTCCGGCATGCGGCAGGTTTCATGAGATCGACCCAGGCGCTCGAAGAGGTTGTCACACGGCCCTTTATCCCTCGACTGCCGTTTACGCATCTGCTATACTTCAACTCCAGGGGCCAGCTACGCTAAACGCAGAGAACTGGAGGAGACCATGACTCGTGAACCGCTATCAGCAGATGGACTCGATCTCTTGCGCAAGTACGACACACCCACAGTGTGCAACGTTATCGAGCTCTTTAACGTTCGTCCCAGGACCGTCGGTTTCATGGACAAACGCATCCAGGCCTGTTTTCCTAAATTGCCGCCGATGGTCGGGTACGCTGCTACAGCGACATTTCGGTCGGCCGCTCCGTCCCAGGACGACGTGTATTCGAGCCTCGAAAAGCAAGTCGACCTTTTCCGCGAAATGCCCGGTCCGCCCGTGGTAGTATTCCAGGATCTTGACGATCCGCCGGTCGCCGCCACGTTCGGTGAAGTGATGTGCACTGCATACAAAGCATTCGGCGCCAGTGGCCTTGTAACCAGCGGTGCAGGCCGAGATTTGCCGCAAGTGAGAACGCTCGGTTTCCCGGTCTTCACGAACGGCGCAATCTGCGCACACGGATACTGCAGTATCCCGTCAATACAAGTGCCCGTGCATGTGGGAGGCGTGACGGTGCATCCGGGCGACCTGCTGCATGGCGACTCCGACGGCGTCACGACCATTCCGAACGACATCGCCAGCGAGGTCGGCCACGCGTGCGAGCAGTTTGTGGCGGCGGAAGCTGTGCTGCTGGACTACCTCAAGAGCGGGAACGTCACCCTGAAGGGAATGGCGGAAGCTCAAGCTGAATGTCATCAGATGATGGAGGAGATAAGGCAACAGGTCACGAGGAAATGACTACTCGACCTGATTGATCACCTGACTGCGCTTAGTCGCGCACGCTGCGCTCAGCCAACTGCAGCATTGCTGATTCATGGTCGTAGCGTACCCGCCGACACCAGCTTATAATCTACCATTTCAACCAGTAGATGTCACGTGGTTATCTTGGGGTTCCCCGCTCATGCCCGCCTGATTAGCCGCAAGAATAAGGGCATGGGGCAATTCCGGCTGTTTGCGGACCGTGACAAGCTTCAATCTAGGAGGATTGGCGATCTACTTGGACTCAAGACGTCGAAACTCACGACATCCACAGTTCCGTCCTCAGCCATGCAAGCCACGGTGTGCCGGCCGGATTTCAACGCCATTGTGAGCGTCCGCTCCGGCTGAGATTTGCCCAGGTACCGGTCATCAAGATACCAATGGAGCGACGCGTCCCGGTCAAGGCTGGCCTGCAGGGTGAGGCGGTCGCCGTCCGCCTCATTCGTCAGGACATATTCTGCCTTGTCTGCCGGGGCGATAATCTGCACCACTTTCCTTCGGCTGGCTGCTTGACTTCGCGCGATGTCCCTCCTCCTGAGCGGTGCACTGATCTGCGCGAGGTTCCAGCCCCTCGCTGCCCCCGGCCAGCGTTCAACAACCTGAACCGGTACGTTCCGCTCCTCTCCCCGACCTCGCACCATGGGATAGTGCACGTCACAGATCCGGTGCTTGTATTGGCTGCGCGGGAGAAGAACCTGCCTGGTGTGACGACACCATTCCGATCGGGGAAGACCGCTTCTGGCGCATACCGCTGTCCCGCGCAGGTCGCCGCCGCCTTCGGGCCAGCTCGGCGTATTCCGGACCGATAGCGACCGGAACTGCTGACCGGCCAGGGGCAAGGCCGCCTCCGCGCCGACCAGACACCGAGAGGGAGTACTATCGTTGTTACCCATCCACACTCCTACAAGGTATTGCCTGTTGAAAACGAAGCTCCAGGCATCGCGATGTTTCGTGGAGGTGCCGGTTTTCCAGCAGACGCGCGGGTCCGCTCCCACAGCCGGCATAGCGCCGCAATGCACCTCCGCAGGCAACGCCTGTTCAAGCATTTCGTAGATCTTGAGGCACGTGCCCCGGGACAACATGCGTGCTGGTTTTGACGGGGGGGCATCGGTCAGAGTACGCAGCGGTCGGTACTCGCCCAGGTTGGCCAGCATACAGTATGCCGCAGCCAGTTCATCGAGCCGCACCTCGCAACTCCCAATGACCAGGCCCAAACCGTAGTGCGCAGCGGTCCGATCGAGCGTTGTGATGCCAAGACTCTTGAGGAACTCGCAAAACGGCCCGATACCCACGCGTTCGAGGACGGTAATAGCCGGCACGTTGAGCGACCTCTTTAGCGCGGACGACGCAGTCACGAGCCCGCAGTTGTTTCCATCGTAATTCTCCGGGTCATACAGTCCATAGTCCAGCGGGCCATCGAACAGCATCTCGGACGCGTACAGAGACTCCCGCTCCATGCTCAGCGCGTAGACAAAAGGTTTCAGGGCGGATCCCGGCGACCGCGCCGCGCGACACACATCTACCTGGCCGCCGCCCGGCGTGTTGAAGAAGTCGGCCGACCCGACGCGCGCCAACACGGACGTTGTCGGCACGTCCACTATAATCAAGGCGGCATTGCCGATCCCGCCTCCAAAGTTGCTCAACCAGCGGCGGGCCGATTGTTCCGCCGCGCGCTGGACATCGTAATCCAGACTGGTCATGATCCGCCCCCCGCTCGCTAAGGCGGATCTCAGGCGCATGGCAAGATGGGGCGCCAACTGCGGAAAAGCATTCCATCGCACCCCGAGTGGAGTCTCGCAGGCCGTTTCGCATCGCCTCTCCGAAATGAATCCCTCTTTGCACATGCGCCGGAGAACGTAGTTGCGGCGGGCTTGGGCCCTTTCTGGGTGGCTCAACGGCTGGTAGGAGGCGGGGCTCTTCGGCAATCCCGCGAGAAGCGCGGCCTCGGGCAGGGTCAACTCGGCGGCGGTTTTCCCGAAGTAGCGGCGCGCGGCCGCTTCGCAGCCGCTGAGATTCAACCCGTAGGGGGTCCTGTTCAGGTACGCGGTCAGGATCTCGCTCTTGTCCACGCGGCATTCAAGGCGCACAGCCTGGATCGCCTGGCGCACCTTGCCCAAAAGCGACCGCCCGGGCCCGTCGGTGAGCTTCACGACCTGCATCGACAAGGTGGACGCGCCCGATACCACGTGCCCGGCTCGCACGTTCTGACAGGCGGCCCGCAACACCGCCAGCGGGTCAACCCCGAAATGTTTATGGAAGTGCTGGTCCTCAGTAGCGATCGTTGCTTGAACAAGGTAGCGGCTGATCGCGTCCAGGTCGCGTGGGAAACACCATTGCTCCCGCTCGTTGAGAAAAGCGTACATGAGGCGGCCGTCACGGTCCAGCATCTCGCCGGACGATTCACACGCCAGGTACGGTGCCACATCCATCGGCCGCAGCAGCACCGCCGCGGCAACCACGATGCATCCGAGAACGGCCCGCAGCATACTACGGCGGTGCGCCCGCCACCACATTCCGAGCGCTCGCCGCCGCCGGACGTACCGGAGCAGACAACGCGCGAAACAGGCTCGTACCGCATCGCGCATCTTGCGCTGCATCTGTCTTCTTTGAAGCGTGCAGTTCATTTCTCTTGATCACCCACCTCAATTACGCTCGGCGTCGAGCGCCCCCGGACGCGTGCATCGTACATGCACTCCGCCTCGACAGCCGGATACTGGTAGCTCCCGGGGGTTACCGCGCGTACAACGTAGTAGAACAGGTGAGTACCTTTTCGCAGCTCGTCGAAAGCGAGTACCAGCCGGTCGTCACGGATCTCGAGATGGGACGGTGCCACGGCGCCTCGAAACCGCGCACGCGGCATGACGTCAGCGCCGAGCCGCGGGTTCTCGATCTCGATCCCACCCGACAACAAGTCTGCTACCACCAGGTTCTTGACTGTTTGCCTGCAATCCATACTGATCCCCACGACGTAGGTCTCGCCCTGCCTTAACGCGCTCTCAGACGCAACGATACTGTCACCCCGGTTCGTGAAGAACGTGCGCTCGACCGTAACACCCTCGCTGACGGGCCGCAGATCTATGGTCTCAGGTACGCCGCGGGTCGTTACGTTGACGAACAGGTCGACCTCGCCCGTATTCGCAACCGTGAAAGCGCCCCCCTGCCCTTTATGCTTGGCCGAGTACGTTTGACGCCCGGACACGCTTGCCGTGCGCTCAGGTCCCTCGATCACTGCGGCGGCAAGGTCGATGTTCCCGCTCGACTTCTCAAGGTAGTCGGCAAGTGCGGTGACGGCGAACGCCGTTTCCTGCGTGCTGCCATGGCCGCGATACGCCAGGAAATCGACGAGCAGTTTGGCTTTTTGCTCAAGCGTTGCGGCGTCCGCGTTCATCTGGTTCAAAGCGAGCAATTCGACCGCTGTGTTCCGAATGTCGGAGTTCAGCGTCCTGTCCTGCTCGGTTACCGTGTAGGGCTCGCACGGAGCACTCGACAGATACAGTTTTACCCGGTCTTCATCCTGTGTGGCACGAGCCAATGCCGCCGCAAGAAGGAACCGGCTCGTGCGAGGCATAACGAGGTTGTCGAAACGCTCGATCTGACGAATGGCCTCCAGATCGCCCCCGAGAGCCAACGTGAACACGGCGTAAGCCCGCAGGTAGCGTGCCGATCTGGACGTGTCCGACCAGTCCATGGCAATGTTGCGAACGTACTCTCGCAAAGCCTTCATATTCGCCGCCGGTAACTCGAACTCGCGACCGTTTTCGACCAGCGTGAGAAAATGAAACGCGTAGACCGAACCGTAGGGGTAAGGCGTGCTCGCGCCCGGCCAGAAACCCAGACCGCCGGATGCGGTCTGCATCGCGAAAAGCCGGGCAATCCCGCTCTCGACATACGCGTCGATCGGTTGGTCATCCTCGAGGGTCGTGTCCAGCAAGTCGGCGTTTTTGCGCAGGAGATACAGCGGCATGAGTTTTGACGTGGTTTGTTCCGTGCATCCGTACGGGTAGCCGACCACGTAACTGAGCGCTTCCTTGAGGCGCAACAGCGGATTGGCCCCGACTGTGATTCCGACTTCTGCGCGGTCGTCGTCGATGAATGTCGTGTTGCGAATCGTCCTTGTGTCCCCAGGTTTCAGCACGATCAACTCATGGGCCGACTGGTACGCTGCCGGAGGCCGGACAGGAAGCGGCGCGAGCTCGGTGAACCGCTCAAGTTCTGTACCGGACGAATCAGAGACCACCACGTCCCACCGGATCTCGCCCTGGCCCATCCTCCGGCCCGCCTCGAAGTCGGCACACAGCGCCGCCTCACCCATGGCCGGAATCTGCAGTTCCTCGCTCCCGCCGCCGCCGCGTATCGTCCCGCTTGGCGACCAGCTTACATGAGCACTGCAGGGCCTGTCCGTATGGTTGAACACCACTGCGCGGCATCTCGTCCGGTCGCCGGGCAGAAGGAAACGCGGCATGCTCGTCCGCAACGAGTAGTTACGACGTACCCGCAGGCCGGTACTCGCGCTGCCCAGGGCGTCGGCGGAACAGGCCACGGCCACCAGGCGAAGTTGCCCCGTGTACTCCGGTATTTGCAGACTGATTGTGGCTTTGCCCTGGCGGTTCGTCTGCACCACGCCCGACCACAACGCCACAGATCTGATCCAGTTCTCACCAACAGTGCTCACCCGCTCGGCCAGTTCGGCACCGACTCCGCCACCCTCCGACGGCTTGTCGAAATCGTACGCTACCCTGTCGTAATAGTGAGCCCGGCGAAAATCGGGACGGCGCGAGCGATTGAGCCAAACGTACGGATTGGGATTTCTGTAGCCGGTTATCAGGTGAATTCCCTCGTCCACTGCCGCAAGGGTCAGCTCGGCTCTTACCGGCCTACCACGGCTATCACTGACCGCAACTGTAATGGGGACCTTGGTTTGCGGCCGGACAGTCTCCGGCACTTCCGACAAGTCCACGACCAGCCCCCGCCGCGAATTGCACACCTTGACATTGGCCATGGCGAAACTCGCGAAAGGATAGACTTGGGCTTGTTCTCGCCGAGCGGGGTGGAGCACGGTTACCTCTGCCCAAATATTGGGTACCTGATCGACCCCCACGTTGAACCGTGCAACACCCGCGTTGTCTTCCAGGTCAACCGTGAACGCCTCCTGAATCGTCTCGCCCTGCAACACGACAAACGCTTTGCCGTCAAAGGGCGATTCGATGCGCAACGCTACCTCATCGCCCACCTCATACTCCTCCTTGTCCAAAGTGAGCTTGATAAGGCTTGGGCGAGTTACATCCATCAGCTCACACCTTCCACGATATGCATAGAATGAGAGTGTGCTGTACTGCGGAGTACGGTCGGAGTGTACCCGCACCCGGTAGTAGCCGTAGTCACCCACGGAGAACCGGGTCGAACCCGTGCCCTCTGTTAACTTGACGTCTCTACTTTCCAAAGGCTCAAAAGACTCGGACCAGTTGGCTGCGTGATGACCGTAAAACCGCCGCACATAGTAGCTCCACACCTGCCTTTCCAACGTGACCTTCACCGAATCCAGATCGGCCGGCGTTTCATCGCTCTGGATGGCGGCCGCCAACACCTCAATGTCCTTACCGCCGGAGACCGGGCTGGCCGCAATGCCCAGGGACGTGTCGGACGGGAAAACGGTCGTTTCAGCCCGTCCCGCGACCGCACGCCCGCCGAGTTCAAACACCCGTCCCACAACCGTCGCCTTGAGTGGAAATGTCGCCTCGGCCGGCGCTCGATACCTGAATACGAACAACGCCTTGCCTGTGCTGTCCGTCCTCTGTTCGCCGCACGAGATCGTCTCCGGCTTGTACTTCGAATCGTTGCCGAACCTGTACCCGCTCCATTGTTCCGAGGCAAATGCCCCTCGGCGGAGAATGACCTTCGCCTCCGCCCTGCGATCGGCCGCCGGCCCACCAAACAGGTGCTCGGCGTTCACCTCGAACCGGTACTCCTCGCCGGCCTGCCAATACGGTTCCGCCACCTTTGCCGAAGCTTTGATCCTGTTCGGAACGAATTCTTCCAAGGAGAAACTGTACTTGCCAACTTCCTTCTTCGTGCCCGGCAAAAGCAGTCGGGCTTTGTAGGAGCCGGTCGGGTACACTTTCTGCGTCTGGAGACTCAGTCCACCGGTGCCCAGCGCCGACAACACAACCGGTTTGGATAGGAGATTCCGGCCATTGGGTTTTACCACCTCGAGCAGCAAAGCAACATCGGCTGCAGCCGGACCGTAACCGGAGCGAACGATCCAGCGCAGATTAACCGTATCTCCGGGACGATACAACTCACGGTCAGCGTAGATGAACGCGTCGTAGCCGTCCCGATCGTACGCCTCCATCACCGGTGAGTACTCGCGCGGATCGTCCCGGCGCACGTTCAGTTCCAGAAACGCGTAGTCGTCCCCGCGTTCGACCACCACGACCTTGGGCGTACCGAGCGACGGCTCGAACCGGCGGAACTGCACGATGCCCCGCCTATCCGTGCGGGCACGGCCCAACATCTGGTTCTTTGATGAGTAAACACTGACGGCCGCCGAGCGCAACGGGGCCAGCGAGAACAGGTCATGGACGAATACGACCAGCTCTTCATTCTGCCAATGGGCAAGCACGCCAATATCGGTAAGCAGAGCGATCTTGCTGCCATAGCCGTGCGGCGTGCCCTGCGCTTCCAGACAAAACACACCCTTTCTGTCCGAAGGGAAAAGTGACTCCGTGTCCAAAGCAGTCTCAACCAACTGATCATGATTCTTGGCAACAGGCACCTCGATATGAGCCAGCTCCTCGCACCAGTTGCGCGAAAAAGCGGAACCGCCCGCGCCGTTTCGCAAGTCCTTCATGGCTACCGCGATATTGGCGGGAAACAGGCGGTGCGCGGTGATCTTGGCCGAGTCAATATTGCGCGATACAATCGTCAGGGCCCCGTCCGCCCGTCGGGGAAAGTAATACTTCTCCTCATATCCGAACCCCAGGAAACGCGGCAGCGAACCGGTAAGCACACTGTGCGTCAGCGGCTCCTTAAGGGTGAACCCATCCCCATAGATGAGCCCGGACGTTAAGGTCACGGTGTAGTGCTGTTTCGAGCTCCACGAACCGAATACGTTGAAACCGCCGTAACTGTCGGGCTCAACACGCAGATCCTGCACCTGTGGAGAGAACTCAAGGTGCTCGCGCAGCGGCTGGCCTTCGACAGGATAGTTGAGGCGACAGTTCAGAACGTGTCCCTCCTTCTTTCTCGAGCTGAATCTGGCATGTCGAAAACGAAGCGGTTCGGGCTCATAGGTCAGTCGCTCTGAGTACGGCTGCTCCAACACGACGTTCCGCCCGCCGACAAGGCCCTGCGAGATGGCCAGATCTATGCTCCGCGACTTTTTCAACGCCACCTTGATGTGGTGCCTCTGTGAGTGTCGTTCCTCATCCACGAGGGCAAACGGGATCCGTTCTTCCGTCTCGGCGTCAGTGAGAGTCAAATGACGTTTCAAAGCAGCGGCGTACACCGGCGCGGAAAAGTCCAGCCGAATCTGCTGCCCGCCTGCGTCGAACCGTGCCCACCTGGCACGTGTGACTTTCAGCGCCGGTTCCTTGCGGAACGTGAACGACTTGTCCTCCATTAACCGCAGGGTCCCAGTCCTATCCGGCAATCCTGCTTTGAAGATCACCATCACAGGCCACTCGACAGTGTGTTTCAGTTCGAGTCGGCTAATGTTCGTGTCAGAGCCGCGTGCCACCGCGAACGCGACATCTCTCCCGCTCTTGGTTTGAACCTCCACATGGCGCTTCACGTCATCCGGCGAAACGGAGATCGGAAAGAGCACTCCCAGCACCGGTTGGTCGAGGTTCTCATCCAGCAACCATATACGTCGAGGTTCGAATACAAACGTCGGGAAGCTAAAAGTGCGTTGCCTCGGGTTGAGCGCTTTTCCGGCAACTGACCTGAGCGTATCGCTCAACGCGACCCGAATGATGCGGTCTTCCGGAAAAGCCTCTGACGTGAACGCAACAAAATTCGAGCCTACGCGAAACGAGCCGTTTACCTCCGGAGTCAAGGTAAACGGGAACACCTCACGCCCAGCCTCCTCTTCACGAACTGAGATTTGATCGTCAAAGAAAATGACGATCTGTCGGCCCAACGCCTCGCCCTCGAGCGGCACAGTGCCTACAACATTGAGCCATGCCGTTTGCTCCTCCGGCTCTGACGGCGCCACCGAGGTGTTGGGCACCCCCAGCAGAAACGCCACACCAAACAACAGAAAAGTCCACCGCGCCGCTGAAACTCGCCTTCTATGGTCGTGCAGGAACGTTCTGATCATGGTACACCTCCTCACTTCTACCCTCTATTTGCTCAACAGGCGGCCGCAGCTATCCCGATATCCCTGCAGGTTGCGCGGGCGCCTGACGGTGACTTAATTGTGGTTTGAAGGCAGTTCCGCTGGCCGTGGTAGTAGCGCAATGAGTCTGGAGATCTGCAACGTCTGTCGTCGAGTGTCGGCCCTTGCTTTTCAATCTTTCTGGCCCCGGACGTCCAAGCTGTACTCAGCAGCGTTCGGCGAAACACCGGCCGGTCGGCCTTGCTTTGCAGTAACTCCGCGCAACGGATTGCATCCCGCTCCGACACGTGGATCTCATATCGATCCAGCGAAGTGTTGATGGAAGTGCCCCAACTGAACCTGACCGGTTCAGCAGTGCGGCTGAACCTTCACGCTCTCACCTACGCCCGTTTCACATACGCTTCTTTCCCCGTGAAAGCGCTCAGCCCATCCATCTATGACAACGTCGCAAGAGGCCGCGAGGTGTACAACTGTCGTTATTGATCCCGTGAATCGCCCACGCCCGACTGACCATCAGTCCGGTGCAACACAGTCCCTTGCCTCCGCTTCCGTTTTCGGGCATAATAGGGGAACTTGTGGGGGTCGTATGGGGTTCTTCCCGCGCCGCGTGCGGAGACCTCTCCGCGAGGCGCGATACGTTCCGATACCGGTGGGCCGGATCTTACCACAAAGAGGCTGTGTTGCCGGACGCTTATGTTCAGCCGCAACAGGGAAGGAGGGCAGTACAATGAGACTAGTCGGCAAGTTTTTCGGAACCTCGCCTTTCAAGCTCCTCGTTGAGCATACGAGGGAGGTGCACGCGTGTGTCAAGCTTGTCCAGCCGTTGACGGATGCGCTCGTCGCAGCCGATTACGAGAAGATCGAGACCCTCCATCACGAGATGTCAAGGATGGAGCACGAGGCCGACGTTACGAAAGCACAGATTCGCGAGAGTCTGTCGAAGATGTTTCTCCTCTCGGTAGGACGGTACGAGCTTGACCAGTTTCTGTCCCTGCAGGATAACGTCGCGGACGCGGCGGAGGACTATGCCGTCGTGCTCCTCTTGCGCAAGACCCAAGTACCGCCCGAACTCAAAGAGGACTTCCTGGCGTTTGTCAACCAGATCGTGCTGGTGAGTGAACATCTGCTAAGCCTGGCTGAGGAGCTTGCGTTCCTGGCAGAGGCGGCGTTCACGGGCGCCGAGGCGGAACGCGTGCTGGAGTCCATCGACAAGATCGGCGCGGAGGAATGGAAAGCCGACAAGCTCCAGCGTAAGTTCGGCCGTGCTTTCTATGCAATGGAGGACCAACTGGACCCCATTACCATCTTTTTCCTCGACAAATACTGCCATACTCTAAGCGAGATAGCCAACACGGCTGAGAAAGCGGGGAAATTCTTGAGACGGCTTATTGTGAAGCGCTGAACCAGCGCTTGTTTGTTGGCTTTCGACAGGAGGGAGATTCTCCGCAGATATGGTCGTGCTGGTTGCCACCATCGTTATCGGATTGTATATGGCCTGGAACATCGGCGCCAACGACGTCGCCAACGCGATGGGTACGTCCGTCGGTTCACGATCGCTCACGTTTCGTCAAGCCGTGGTTCTCGCCGCAATCTTTGAATTTGCGGGCGCGGTGCTGGTGGGCACGCACGTCAGCGAGACGGTGCGCAAAGGCATCATTGACCCGATGCATTTCGCGGCCAACCCCCAACTGCTCGTGATCGGCATGTTCGCTGCACTGCTCGCCTCTGCGCTCTGGCTTAACGTCGCGACGGTCTTCGGTCAACCGGTCTCGACCACCCACTCGATCGTCGGCTCGGTCTGCGGGGTGGGGATCATCGCCGGCGGCGCGGTTAAGTGGGGAATGCTGGGAAACATCGCGGCAAGCTGGCTGATCTCGCCGGTTGCCAGCGGAATCATCGCGTTTCTGACTTTCCGATTCATCACGCGGCGCATCTTCGGCGTTGACGAGCCCGGCCGCGCGGTGGAGAAGCGCGCGCCTTACTTCGTTGCGGTTGTCGCTTTCATACTGACGATGTCGTTCATTTACAAAGGGCTCAAGAACCTGCATTTGAATTGCCCGCTCCCCCAGGCCCTTATTGTCGCCGTGGGGGTAAGTGCCGTCGCGGCCGTCGTGTCCCACCTGCTGTTCAAGAGGATTGCAAATCACTCCCGAAAGCGAGTTCTCGAGGACGAGTACGACTATGTCGAGTCGCACTTCAAGTACCTGCAGATCGTCACGGCATGTTATGTAGCTTTTGCTCACGGCGCCAACGACGTCGCCAACGCGGTAGGTCCCGTGGCGGCGGTGGTGGAGATCCACCGCACCGGTGAGGTAGTGATGACCGTCGCAGTGCCGATGTGGATTCTGTTGATGGGCGGCGTGGGGATCGTGGTCGGTCTCGCCACGTTCGGCCGACGCGTAATGGAGACGATTGGCAAGCGGATCACGGAAATCACACCGTCGCGCGGGTTCGCCGCCGAGATTGCCGCCGCTACAACCGTGCTGGTCTGTTCGAGGTGCGGCCTGCCCGTGTCGACGACCCACGCGCTTGTCGGCGCGGTGATCGGCGTTGGTCTCGCCCGAGGTATCGCCGGTCTGAGAATCAGGACCGTCCGACAGATTCTCACCTCATGGATCGCCACCGTCCCCATAACCGCCGGATTGACGATGTTGATCTTCGCGGTTGCGAAATGGCTCTTGTTGAGGGGTTGAGATGTGTGGGGCACACGCCTAGAGTGCTCCCATTGGCTTTCATCTGCGATCCGACGGGGAAGAAATCGAGTCTCCGCCGTTCGTTTCCGGCGTCGCAAGCTTGAGAGGACTAGGTCAATGAATCGCCGCGATTTTCTGACCCACACCACGCTTGGTCTAATGGGCGCCACCTTCACTTCCTGTGTGACCGGTGTCGCGTCGAAACCCAAAGTCCGCCCCAACGTCCTCTTCTGCATGTCCGACGACCAGACGTGGCTGCATACCTCCATTGCGGGTGATCCTGTCATCAAGACGCCGCACTTTGACCGGGTGGCTCGCGAGGGCATCCTGTTCACGAATTCCTTCACAGCGTGTCCTTCCTGTGCACCGTCTCGGGCGTCGATTTTGACTGGGCAAAATTTCTGGAGACTTGAAGAAGGTGGCCTGCTATTTGGGCGGCTGCAGAAGAAATTTCCGATTTACACCAAATTGATGGAAGATGCAGGTTATGTCGTCGGCCGGACAGGCAAGGGGTATGGTCCTGCCAACCAGAGATTCGACTATGCGTGGAAAGATCCCTGCGGCAAGGTATGGGAAAAGTCCGTAGAGGAACTACCGTTCGGCGATGAGGATGACGAAGGCGTGACCGAAATGGACTACGCCGGCGCTTTCGAGGATTTCATGAACGCTCGGGATAAAGCAAAACCTTTCTGTTTCTGGTATGGCGGCTATGAACCGCATCGTGATTTTGTCTACCGCTCCGGTGTGAAGTCGGGGATGAAACTGGACAAGGTCGTGGTTCCTCCATTTCTTCCGGATGTGGAGGAAGTGCGAAACGATATATGCGATTATCTCTATGAGATCGAGTGGTTCGATCAACACCTGGGGAAGATGCTCAAGACGCTGGAAGATGGCGGTGAGCTGGACAACACGATCATTGTTGTCACTTCCGATAACGGCATGCCCTTCCCGCGGGCCAAGGCCACAGCATATAACTACGGCGCGCACATGCCGTTGGCGATCCGCTGGGGGAAGGGCATCAGGAAGCCTGGCCGGATCATCGAGGATTTCGTCAATCACATAGACTTCGCGCCTACCTTTCTAGAAGCGGCAGGTCTTGCGATTCCGAACCAGATGACGGGACGCAGTCTCCTCAACATCTTCACGTCCGAAAGCGAGGGCACGGTCGACCCGGCGCGCAGCATGACGGTTACGGGGCTGGAACGGCACGTCTGGGCGAGGCCTGATGGCAAGACTTACCCGAGACGGTCCGTGCACACTAAGGACTTCGTCTATATCCGCAACTACGAGCCCGACCGCTGGCCCATGGGTGGGCCGGACTTCGTGGCATCGCACCAGAGCACTTTCGGTGACATCGACGCCGGTCCCACCAAGACCTACATGATGGAGCACCGCGACGATCCCGCCGTCCACGACCTGTTCGTTAAGTCCTTCGGCAAACTGCCCGCCGAAGAGCTATACGCCATCGACATCGATCCCGCCCAAATGAACAACCTGGCGAATAGGCCCGAATACGACCATATCAAAGAGACGCTCCGCAAGCAGTTGAAGGACTACCAGCAGAAGACAGGCGATCCGCGACTCAAGGGGATGTCACCTTGGGATGAATATCCCTTTTACGCTGGCGACAAGTATCTGAGAGGCAAGTACCTCGAAGAGGTGAAGGCGCTCAGGGAACGCAGGTAGGATGATTGAACAGACGCCAATCGGCAAGAAAGCCTGAATGCGCTCAGCTTGATGTCGATGCCAGAAAGACTTAGGGACGAAACCGTAACTCCCTTTACTGTCAATATTAGATGGTGGAGGCGGCGGGAATGCGCCAGCGGCGCACAAGTCGAACTTTATCCGCCGTAGGCGGGCCGCGTCCCGGCTTCCAGCTCATCCAGCCACTTACGGCCTTGGCCAGACTTCAGGAACTTCTCACAGACACGGGCATCAGCGTAGTCAGGGAACATCTCCGTGTAGAGCACATGAAACTTGCCAAGTACCTGCCCGGCCTTCGTTCGTCCTGAAGCATGCTCGGCGAGTCGACGGTTCAGATCGTTTGTTATTCCCACGTAGCGTTTGCCAGAGGTTCCTTTCAGAACATAGACCGTAATCACCCTGTCATTGTCCTCGCAATAATTGCAGGGATCGTGGAGGTGGCGGGAATCGAACCCGGGGAAAGGCGATTTTCTAAGTTATTGATAGAAAGCGAGATGCAACTTAAGATGGTTTGGGATAAGGGATTTGCGAAGTCCTATCGTTTGTCATGGTTTACTAGAATTTGCTGGAACTTTCTCCTCAAATGATCCCATATTGATCCCGCGTTTCGGGTCGCCGGTCCGAGGCATGTAGGGTATTCATCAAACGTAAACAGGCAACCACTGCACGGGCTGCGTGCATTGCTCATGACACACTCCGTATTTCGTCGCTCTCCTCCGCTGCCCCGTATAGTGGAACAGAAACGGGAGATACCTTGCAGCAGCGCTGAGTGCTTGCGCATTGGCCTCACGCCAACCTATCCCAACATACAGGATGCCAGAACCACATGCGGACCCGTTTCCATTGTAAATGTCAGCCAACTATCATGCGCACCGTCGACCGCCAGTCTTGGCTGGTTTCTCTGATTGCGTAAGATACAGGTCGGCCATTCTCGTCAACGCTTGACTGGAGTCTGCCAGGTTGAACCTGCGAATGATGTGGTCAAGAGCAGCAGAAACCACCCCGTATTTCCGCGGATCAAGATAGAAGTCTACGATAATGATCCCGGACTTCTGCTGGGGCTTTCTACGCTGGCGTCTCTGCTTTTGTTCAGCGAGCGCCTGCAGCTTCGCAAGGTAAGTGACAGTCTCCGGAATGTGAGCTGCCAGCTCCTCCTTCGAATGGTTCCGAAGGAGCTTGAGCAGTAGGTTCATCCGCAGTTCAGGCCCATCAGACCCTCTGAGTCTGTTGAGAATCGCTAGAAACAACTCGGCCTGTGAATCTGTAACCGTCCATACGTCACACCTGGCGGCAGGGATTCCTAACGCACGAAGCGCCTCGAGACGGGCATGCCCGTTGAGAACTTGAAACTTGCCCTTCAAACGTGGATGAGGTCGGACGGTGAGTATTTCATACATCCCGATTCGCTCAATGTTATGCCGGAGCTTCTTAGCGAACATACGCGAGATGCGGCTCGTCCTCTTGGGATTTGGAACAAGTAAGTCAAGGTCAAGCTTCCTATACATAGGTCCCTCCTGCACTATTCTATCGCTCAGAATAGAGTTGTCTGTTCCATGGTGCTACTTGTCGGCGGTTGGGGGTGGCAACATTCGGTAGTCACGTCCGGATTCTTGCACCTGCACAAACTCAAAGAGATGCCGTATTCCGTTGCGATGCTCTTCAGTTCGTCGTACTTCTTTCGACGGTACTCTAGTGCGGGCACGCGAATGGACCCGCCCCCGCAGTACTTGTCAATTCTATGGGTGTACACACGCTCCGCCATCTCGTGAAACGACCATCCGGATACTTCTACGTTCAGCCTCGGATAATTGGCTTGACGGAGAAACAGATACGATGCGACAGCGTGTCTTATGCCGCACCGGTCAACTTCGCCACACAGTGAACCAAATGCTTCCCTGTTGTCAGTAAGTTCAGGGACCAGAGGGTCTATTCGCACCTCCGTACGAATACTGTGCTCCAGTAGTCTCCGCAAGGTTTCGAGCCGCTGCTTAATGGCTGGCGCGCTGGGCTCCAAGGTTGAACGTACGCGCTCATCCACGGTTGTTAGCCCAACTTGAACATGAACTTGCTCACGATACTGGGCGAAAAGCTTCACGAAGTCCTGGGGTATGAGAGACTTCGTTGAGACAAGCACGAAGACGGACTGCTCCAATAATAGCGCAACAACTCGATAGAGCACGCTCAAAATGCGAGCGTGTGGGACAAAAGGCTCGCACGCCGTGCTGAAGTAGACAAGCTTAGGTTTCTCGCGCTTGCGAGGTAGTTCTTTGCAGAGCAGCTCATACGTGTTGGCATAGAACGTGACCTTGTTGCGTCCAGCATGCGAACGAAAGCTCTGCGCGTAGCAGTACCGACAGTCATAGAAACAGCCCGCGAGCAAATTGATCGTGTGATACTGCGAGAGACACGGCAACGTGGGCCGTTTCAGAACATTCGATTTGCGATCAACCTCAATTATCTGGGCCATATCAATTCAGCCTGCAACGGAAAATCATCTCTGGACTTGGTGATCCAGTAGATGTGATTGATCGAGAGACGTAGCGCTCTCGACAAGTCATATACCCTAACCTCAGCCAGCTTATACTTTACCATGTGCTCGATGAGTTCACCAGCCGAAAGATCCCCGTCCTCGATCAGTACGCCAGCAGACATTCTCGTCAGAAGTTGAATCAGACTTTGCCCGTCGCGCGCTACTAGGGCACGCGGGTTGAATGCGCGACATGGGCAAAAAAGTCCGGACTGCCGGTCACGCACTCTTCCTGCAAGGAGCGTTTCAGGAAACAAGAGTGAGATTCCGCGGTAATAGTCTGACAGGTGCCGAAACAGAGGATAACGGTCGTGTGGAAGCCGTTCTTCGGGCTTCACATGTACCACCCGAAAAAGGCTGATGTTATGCAGCATTCGGCAAACAAGCGCTATGTCGAACCCGCGGTTATTGTGCGATGCATGTTGCCGGATCCATTCCGAATAATCGTTGGAAATGTATTCAATCTTTGACATGCCAGGGAGTACACTTCCCGATCTGAAATGCCTCTTGGGATCAACCGTAAGGATATCCACGAGATGGAGTTCCATTTTGCGTCGCGTGAGAGCGCCCGATTTCAAAAGTTTTGCAGTTACCTTGCTCGTAAATAACCCGGCACCGGAGCCAATGTCCAGGATGCGCAACGCTCTCTTCTGCTGCAACGACCTCTTGGATTGCGCTTTCATCAATAAAGGAATCAGGATCTTGTACGCTAACAGATTCGACCGCTGCTCAACGCGCGAGTCCCACTGGTGAGCCAGGCTCGTAGTCAAAGTCTGCAGTCCACGGAAGCTCTCGCGCCGGCGCTCAAGATCAACCGCGGGAAAGAAAAGTATGCTTTCGTCAGTATTCTTCAGAATGCGCTGCTTGCGATAATGATAAAAAACGGCAGGAACACCTTGAGAGAGGCCGACGACTAGTGCCAGTAACCTGGGGTCGTTCCGTGCGTGCTTGCGGAGCCCTCGGCAAGCTAAGGATAAAAACACGGGGTTGCGAAAACTAGCGGTCGCACACGCAAAGGCTGATGATGCACGCGAATAGCTGAGGACGAAGTTCTCGAACCCCAGCAAGGAAGCCAAGAAGCTCATAAACACACTATGAGATTCTTTTCTCCGCTCGATGACAGCTGACAACAGATCGCAATAGCGTTTACAGTATCCTTCCGCCAGAGATGGGTCGAACCCAGACTCTATGTAACTTCTCCAGGCGGTTCTCAGTCTCAGGACCCTGTGCTTGAATACGGGCGGGGTACGCGACCAGTATTCTTCCCACGTGGTCACTTCAAACTGTGGTGAACCGTTCGTTGCCTACCTCAATGCCTCTCAAGAGTATCGGCTTACGAATAACGTCGTACAGACGCGCTCTCCAGAATGTCTTCGTGAAAGATGTGGACGCGTCCCCCATTATGAGCGTGAAGTCTCCTTGCTCAGCTGTGGTCGCTCTGCTTTCCCTTACTATCTTCAGTTCGAGTCCTCACTTTTCTTCGTTTGCTGTAGGGTATCCGGAATGCCGAATGGTGCCCGAGCGTCGACGGACAATGCTGGAGAGAGGCTGAGTCGCGGAGAGACAGGGAAGAAGAAGCTAGAGAACGAGTATAATGCGTGAGAATCGGTGGATCTGACCGGGCAATATTGCCAACAGATTACGCGCTATAAGTACTTGCAACAGCGCCAGTTATAGAATGGTGGAGGCGGCGGGAATCGAACCCGCGTCCAGAGGCACGCCAGTATAAGCCTCTACGTGCATAGCTTACATTTAAGGATTCGCCGTTCCCCAACGCCTGTAAGCGGGCACTGAGGAACCGCTAGTTCCGCTGAGGTTTCGCCGAACGGTCCGCAGAACAGGAGACCGCCGCCTAGCCCGTTAATCGGCGCCTCTTCCGCCCGCACGGGCAACAGGCGGAGAGACGTGCTACCTTTTTCTAGGCAGCAAGTGCTAATTCGTGATTAGCAGTTATGGTTTCCCGACGGTTTTACGAGGTACCGGGACCTCGGCACGCAACTTATACCCTCAATACCCCTGTCGAAACCATGTCGCCCCCACATTTCGGTCGGTTAACGTCAGTGTGAGTGCATCCGGCTCTTCAGGGCCTTCTCCATCTCCCTGTCCAGCACTCGTCTACGCAGTTCCTCCCGTTTGCCCGGCAACCTCCTGCCACGGGCCAGTCCTAGTTCCACCTTCGCCTTGCCTCGTTTGAAGTACATCTTCAGCGGCACAAGCGTTAACCCGCGTTCACTTATCTTGACGTTGAGCCGCATAATCTCCCGCTTGTGCAGCAGGAGTTTCCGGTCGCGTTTAGGAACGTGATTGTGGCGGTTGCCCTGTTCGTACTCGCTTATGTGCGCGCCGAGCAGGAATACCTCGCCGTTCATCACCTTCGCGTAACTGTCCTTCAGGTTCGCACGACCCGCACGTAACGACTTCACCTCGGTACCGCGAAGCGCTATACCCGCCTCGCATGTCTCCAGCACCTGGTAATCGCGCCGTGCCTTCCTGTTGACCGCGATGACCTTCTCGCCCAATTCTGTCTCACCTCTCTCAGACTCCCCTTCACTCTGTAAACATTTTATCACTAATCCGCGCACCCTTCAAGAGAATTCGAACCGCGACTGAGGAGCCGAAGTGCACACGGATGCCGTTGGGGGAACCTTCTTGGAAGAAGGTTATCCCCGAACCCCTTCCAAGAACTTTCGAGCGCGTAGGGGCGGCTTTGAAACCCGCCCCTACGACACCTCGATGGTAGAGACGCCCCGCCTGCCTGCCGCAGGCATGAGTGGAGCGTCTCCATGACCACAAATCACTAGGTAGGCCGGGCGTCCCGCCCGCATTCAGGCCCAGCATTCCCGGGAGGGGACAAGCCCCTCCCCTACAAAACAAACGGGCGGGCGAGACGCCCGCCCTACCTATCGTGGTGGGGCAGACATTCCTGTCTGCCGTCTGCACAAGGCTCCCGGGCTTGACACGGAAACCCCTATTTCCTTATACTACTTGCAGGGAAACCGCATCAGAAGAAGCCGGTTTCTCGCGAAACGGTCTAGCACTATCCCGCGTTGCACACCCAGGCTGCAGGACGGCTTACAATGCCGCAAGAGACAGAACGCTGTAAGTGGCAACACCCCTTGGACGCTAGCTATGAGTGCCCTGAACCGCGACTTCCTTCCTCTAAGGACGAGCACTGCATATTCCACGAGCAATCCAAGGAAAAGGACGAGGAAGCCTTTCTAGACGGAATCGAGCGGAAACGTGATGACCACGACTTCGATTTTTCAGGGTACTACTTCCCACGGCGCATAGGGCTGTTTGAGCGTTTCGAATTTGACAAAGACGTATCGTTCACACTTGCCACATTCTGCGGATCGAATACACTCTTTAGCGGCGCAGAGTTTCTAGGCAACAAGACGGACTTCAGCTTCGCGGAATTCTGCGGCGACGTATGGTTCACCAGTGCGGTCTTCTCGGGCAACGAGGCCAATTTCGCGAAGGCACGGTTCAGCGGCGAAAACACCGGCTTCGCTGGTGCACACTTTCGGGCTGCAGAAACCAACTTCAGCCGGAGCACGTTCGCTGGACACTACACTGACTTCTTGGGTGCGCACTTCTCACGCGGACGCACAGATTTCAGCCGGGTCCGCTTTTCGTCTTCCATTACTGTTTTTACTTCTGCTGCATTGAAAGGAATAACCACGAGCTTTGAGAACGCACACCTCTCTGGACAGAAGACTGAATTCAGAGGGACGTACTTCAGCTCTCCGACGGCATTCGGCGGGGCGGTTTTCTCGGCTAATGAGACTGATTTTCATGGTGCGCGCTTTGGACAATCAGCCATCGACTTCACTCGCGCAAGGTTCTACTCCACCTGGACCGATTTCTCCGGCGTCAACTTGAGCAACTCCCGCTTCGTCAATGCGAGGTGGGCGCGGATAGATTTCACGGATGCGCAGTGGAACCGTCGTCCGCTCAGACGCTGGATGTGCTGGAACGAGCTCAACGCGAAGACACGCGACGACCTACAAAAGGCTCAGTCAATTTGCAGAAACATCAAACAAGCGTACCAGGGTACGGGCGACTATGAGACCGCCGGAGAATTCTATTACGGGGAGATGGAGTGCAGGCTGAAGTGCGAGACGCGCGTTTTCTCGAGGCTATGGCTAACGCTTCTGAAGCTCGTGTGCGGTTATGGCGAAAAGCCGTTGCGAGTCGTCGTAACCTGGTTACTTGTAGTGTGGAATTTCACGTTGATTTACGCGTTCACGGGCATCGCCATCCGGGACGGCGATCCCCAACGCTTGCTTTTGCCACTTCTACCGCTCAGGGAAATTCCATCGCATCTCTGGCGCTGCCTCTACTTCAGTGGCGTCACTTTCACTACACTTGGTTTTGGTGATTTGGCACCGGCGTCAGGAATCAGCCAACTGTTTGCCGTCCTAGAGGCATCCCTCGGCGCGTTCCTGATGGCGCTCTTCATCCTAGTCGTCGGCAGAAAACTTCTGCGTTAGCATGTTCGCCCGCGGCAGACAGGAATGTCTGCCCCACCATTTCAATTGAACAGGTGCGGGCGGGTCTGAGACCCGCCCCTACTCCCGATCTTGATTTTTGAGCTGCGTTCAATTAACGTTATGTGCGTAACTTGGTGGGTGTTGTGGAAGGTAGCTATGGATCTGGAAATATCATTTGGGTTGCCCTCGGCGTTTTTCGAAGGGAAGCTGTCGGACACCGAAATCCAAGCCGTGCAGGAAGCGGGTTTCGATTTTCTCGAGATATGGGCAATGGAACCGTATTTCTCGCTCGAGCACCCTGAGGATGCCGAGCGCACGCGGCGACTCGTGGATGAGTTCGGGATCAGCGTCAGGTCAATGCACGCGCCGATTGATGATTGGGACATCTCT
>CBFDCQ010000032.1:0-34253 GCA_965603355.1 uncultured bacterium | reverse complement strand
TCTCCGTGGCAAGTCTTTGGTGAGGATGTGGTGTGTAACGTTTCACCTCCAGACGCGCCGCCTTGACAGACTCGCCCGTACTGCGTAAAATCGCACGACAGGCCCTTTCAACCATGTTTGCGGTGTTGTCCCGAGGAGGGGGGCATATGGAGATTAGCACTTCTGACAGGCTCGACAGGCTCGGCGCGTACCCGTTTGCGGAGGTGGACAAACTCGTCGCGGCGCTAAAAGCCGAAGGTATCGAACCGATAGATTTCGGCGTAGGCGACCCGACGGTTCCCACACCCGAACTGATCCGCAAGGCGGGCAAGAAGGCGCTTGACGCGAGAGCATCGTCCGGGTACCCGAGCTACATAGGCGACGCGGGGTTCCGCAGGACGGTCGCCGAGTGGTTCGAGAACAGGTTCTCCGTGAAGCTCGACCCGGAAACCGAGGTCACCTCGACGATAGGATCCAAAGAGGCGGTCTTCCACTTCGCGGAAGCCTTCGTGAACCCCGGCGATTACGTTATTATACCGAGTCCCGGCTATCCGCCGTACATGACGGGGACCATTTTCGCCGAGGGGATACCGCACTTCGTGCCGCTGCTGGCCGAGAACGATTTCTTCCCGGACCTGGGCTCCGTCCCGGACGACGTGGCCAACAAGGCCAAGGTCATCTGGGTGAACTACCCGAACAGCCCGACCGGCAAGCTCGCCACGGATGCCTTCTACCGCGAACTGCTCGAGTTCGCGCAAAAGTACGGGATAATCATCGCCTCGGATGAGGCATATTCCGAGATGTATTTCGAGGACAAACCGCGCAGCCTGCTCGAGTTCGGCATGGACGGGATCATAACCTTCAACTCTCTCTCGAAACGCAGTGCCATGACGTGCTGGCGGATCGGCTGGGCGGCCGGCGACCCAAGAGTCGTCGCGGCGTTCAGGAAAACAAAGACCAATATAGATTCCGGCACGGCGACCTTCATCCAGGACGCGGCTGCCGAGGCGCTGCGCGACGAACGGCACGTCGCCGAGATGAGAGCCGAATACAAGAAGAAGAGGGGCATAATGGTCAATGCGCTCGTTCAGGCGGGACTGCCGGAGTGTATGCCGGAGGCGACGATCTACATCTGGCAACGAGTGCCGGAGGGAATGACTGCGGTGGATTTCGCCAAAATACTGCTCCAGAAAGAGATTGCAATAGTCACCACGCCCGGCGAGTGGATCAGCGAGAGCACGGCGTCCGGCCTGAACCCCGGCCGCGACTATGTCAGGATAGCTCTCGTGCCCTCGATGGAGCAAACGCAGCGCGCCGCCGACAAACTGAGCGCGTTAACGTTCTGAGCGAGAAAAGGTTCGGGGTCGCGACTGAAAAAAGCTCGCGACCCCTCTCTATTGAGAAACGTCCGCCGCCTCCGTGCTTTGGACGTTGAGCACACTAGCCCCTTCCCCATAGAATATATCGGCAGAAAGAGGCGAAACTTTAGAACATTTGCGGCAGGAACAGGCCGATGCTACCCGTTATCTCTGAGACGAAACGCAATCTGGACGGCACGACGCAACGATTCGACTGCCGCCTGCTGCACCGCGATGACGAGTACCTGGTTCTCTGCTACCTGTCCGACAGGCCGTACGTGGCGGCCGGCGCCGCTCTTCCCGAAGGCAGCCTTACGATAGGGCACTATTGGCGCGCCAGAGACTACATAGTCTGGGAAATGTACAATCCCCGCGCTGAGCTTCAAGGGTATTACATCCACATTTGCCGCAACGTGACTTTCGACGAGAACTCGGTCGAGTGGGAGGACATGGCGGTGGACGTTTGGGTCAGCGCGAACGGAACATCGGACGTACTGGACGAGGATGAGCTTGAACGAGCAGTCCGGGCAGGCCGAGTAGATGCCTCAGAAGCCCTCAGCGTACGCAACAGCGCTCAGGAGTTGAGCGCCTCGGCATCCTGTATCGTCCGGGAGATCAGACGCTTTGACCCGCGTGACCTCCTCGCGGCACTTCAATAATATGTCGCGGCGGGGACATTCCCCGTTCACGCTCCAAACTCGCTCTTGTATCCTTCGGCAAAACGGAACACACGCGTCACGTAGTTCATTGTCTCGGGAAACGGCGGGACATCACCATACTTCTTGACCCTGCCGGGACCAGCATTATACGCGGCAAGCGCGAGCCGCTCGTCCCGGCCAAACATCTCGAGCAGCCTGGCAAGGTACTGAGTGCCTCCGGCAATGTTCAGTTGCGCATCGAAGGTGTTAGTCACTCGCATGGCCTTCGCCGTGCGAGGCATGAGCTGCATCAGCCCTTGCGCACCCTTGCGGGAAACTGCATCCAATTTGAAGTTTGACTCCGCCCTGATAACCGCCTTGACCAGCTCCGGACGCACGCCGTACTGGTCAGCGGACTCCCGTATCAGCTTATTGATCAGGCTATCCGCCCTGGGCGTCAGCCCTCGGCGCACATCCCGCCGGGCACTTGCTTTGGCCAGAGCCATATTCAGGATCTTGTTTTGCTCATCGCTTAGCGGGCGCCCAACACGGATCGGTTCAAGCGTCCTCAAGATCTCCTCGTACTCTTCCTGCCCGTCATATTTCTGCGGGCGATTTGTGAACACAGGCACTCCGTTGGGATCCAGAAAGGCATGAACCGGCCGTCGTCTACCCCACGCATTGGCCGGCCGTCTTTTCGGTGCTGACGAGCCTGTGTTCTTCTTGAGCTGCACCCTTGCCGCGCCCGGGGATTCGTAGTTCCTTTTCGTCTTGGTGTCCACAATATGACCCACCACCTTGTCACGGGAGACCCTGCGGGCCTCGCCCGACCGCATCAGTAACAACATGTGCGTCTCCGTCTCCTCAATAACCAGCACGTCAGTCCAGCGCTCGCCGTTCTTGAAATAGAGCCTATCCGCGTAAGAAAGGCAGGGAAGCGCAAACAGACCGGTTACCACACACGCGCAGCAAACCAGCAAAGCCGCCGCGTGCCGGCGCAGATCGCTGCAGTTATCGGTGTGTTTTCGACGTCGTGCAATCACGGACAATATGATATCACACGGCGGACTGAACGGTCAATCCTCGGCCCACCCCTGCCAACGCGGCATGTTTTTCATAAGAACAGTTGTGAGACAAGGATCAAAGAGGGGTTTCCGAGTTGAAGATCCGCTCCACGGAGCAGTATGAACCGTTCTTTGGGCATGTCCATGGGAGTACTGGGATAAACCGCCACTTACGCGGTCGGCGACTCGCAAGACGGGGCCGAGTCCACTACCACCGCTCGCCGACGATACTGGCAAACCTCGTGAACCTGCTCTTGAACGAAGCGTCTTGAGGCATCTCCTGACCCGAACCGAGAAGCGATGCCGCCACCTGATAAATGCATTGGGAGGTTTGCCGGTTGGGGAATAGCTCTATAAAAGGCTTGTGCATGCGCTCAGCCTGCCGGAAGTGTTCCTTGTCGTACAGGACACCGCCAAGATAGCTTATGTCGAGATTGAACTCGTTGGCGGATCCCGCAATATGCTTGTGCGCGGCGGCGAGGATCTTCTCGAACTCCCTCTGTCCCTGCTCCGTATCGGCAAGCTGGTTCAGAATAACTTTCGGCTGGAACCTCGTCACCGGGCTGTAGTCAACGGCCCGCTCCGCCAGACGCGTTTCCAAATCCTTGAAACGGTAATAGCTCGCCTTGACGCATGCGTACCCGCTCACGATGTCCTGCGGAGTCGTTATGATCAAGGTCTCATCCGTAGCCAGCGCAAAATCCAGCACGTTTCTGTGTATTCCTGCGCCCAGGTCGAAAATGACCACATCGAAAAGCTGGCTTACTTTGTGAAAGTTGGTGATGAACCTCAGCTTCTGTGCGTACACGAGGTTCGCGAGACGAAACTCGCCTGACACTCCCCCGATGAGTTTGAACCCGAACACAGAGCCGGAAATGATCTCCTCGATATCCCTCTCTTTGTTGAAAAAATCCAGCAGGTTGTACTTGGGAAACACGCCAACCTTGATGCCTATGTCGGCGTTGCCCAGGTCGCCGTCTATAAGCAATACCTCTCTCCCGCGCTTGGCAATACAATAAGCGAGGTTGATCGCCACATGCGTCTTGCCGACCCCGCCCTTGTTGGATATGATCGAGAACGTCCTCGTTTTCTGCCCGGTGTCCTCGACCGACGCGATAGTACGACGAACAGCCGCCTGAAGCTCCTCGACGTCGCCTATAATCGGCGTCGCGGTGGGATAATAATGTTCTATGGCGTCGAGCAGATGCGACATAATGGCAATCGAAGGACTGACTTCCATATCGCTGGATAGTTCCAGGTCGTCCAGGGCGACAAGGTTGAGCGGGTCCGTCATAGCCACGGTCAGAGTCCCTTGCTCAATGGCCATCGGCAGACACTGGTGCTTTACCGCGAGATGTTTGGGGAACACATGGAGGGCGTTCTTCTGTGGTTTCGCCGTCTGAAGATCAACAAACGGCAACTCCAACTGGCGCGCCAGCGTGTGTGCAAACACCTCCTCGTTGATAAGACCGCTATCCATGAGGAGCTCGCCGACACGCTTCTTCGCACCCTGGTTCTCGGCAATGACGCGTTCGACCTGCTCGCGGGTAACCACACCGCTCTCGACAAGCAGATCACCTATACGCTTGCCGCGATCTCCTTCTTGCGCTTCGATAGACGTCACGTGACCGTCCCTTCCTTCTCACACACCATAGGCCCTTCTAAACTCATCCCTACGCTAAAATTATATCACGCGGTGTGCGCCTTGTCAAGCTAACCTCAAGTCGCGCTCATACCTTAAGTACTAGGCAGGTCGGTACTTACGAGGATAAGAGCGCCATTCGGCGCACCTGTGTGAGAACCCGCTACCGGCCAGTCCAGCGCCGCCCGCCCCACCGCAGTGCGGCACGCCTCATCAAGAGTCGTCCATGCTGATCGGCTTATTCTGACATGCCGGTTGACACCTTGGGAGCGCCATCCCTATAATAGCGTAGCAGGAGCGGAAGCCGCCGTTTAACAGGAGTTATCCTATGCGCCGAACGTTGAACCTGGTTGTCGGATTGGCGTCGTTGTTGCTGTGTCTGAGCGGCTGCGCGCGAAGCCAAGGGGCGTTCAACCAGGTTCTCGTTGATTTCGGCCTGCGTTCCGGACCTGAGCTCGACAGCCAACTCATTGAAGGGGATATATTCTCGAGATTGTCCCACGTTGCCGATCGGGAGATCGACAGACTCAACGCGAATCCTGATAATGCGGATGTAATATTCGAAGAAGATCCGGAAAGCCCGCTTGGCCTTGGAAAGTTCTACAAGACCGTGAAGATGTACGAAAAAGCGTACCCCCTGGAAGTGACCCGGGAGCGCGCGCGTCAGGTTCAACGCGCTGAGACGCTCAGGCAACGGGGCTACAGAGCGCGAGTCGAGTACCGATACAGGATGTACCGCGGAGAGAAGTTCCCCACGAGAGATGAGGCACTAGACGCCGCTGCCGACATGGAAACAGAGGACGTCGGACGCGAAATATACATATATAGCTTCGACGAGGCCGGCGTGTGGGACGGCAAGCCGGGGCGGTTCGACCGACGGATTGAACCAGCGATAACCTCCAGTGGCAGCACCCGGAGCGCCGTACGGGGCGGCGACACGGACAAGATCGGCCTCGAGCGTGTAGAGATGGGCGGTACGATCAGAGTACAGGTCGAGTCCGTAGACTAGGTCGACAGGTACGCGTCACTTTGGCGAACCACCGTGGTTTCTGGCGTCATGTGATGAAAGAATGGTCGTAGCGGGTTGAGGGGAGCAGCGAGTAGCAGGAGTCGAGGGAGGTGAGCGGTCAAGATGGAAACGTGGCAAGGGAAAACGCTCAGGGTGAACCTGACGACAGGACAGATATCGCGTGAGACCGTCGATGCGTCGGTCGCCAAGGATTTCGTTGGGGGAAGAGGTGTGGCCACAAAACTGCTGATGGATGAGATCGATCCCAAAGTCGATCCGCTCAGCCCGGATAACAAGCTGATCTTCGTCGCCGGCACTTTGACCGGGACGAGAGCGCCGGCGGCAAGCAGATACATGGTAGTAACGAAATCGCCCTTGACAGGCGCGATCGCCTGCTCTAACTCGGGCGGATTCTTCGGACCGCAGATGCGCTTCGCCGGAGTTGACATGATCGTATTCGAGGGCAAGGCCAAGGAGCCGGTCTATCTCTGGATCGAGGACGATAAGGCCGAACTGCGGCCCGCTAACCATCTCTGGGGCAAGAACACGCATGAGACCGAGGACGCTATACGGGCCGAGACCTCCGATAAGGCCCGTGTGGCCTGCATAGGCCCTGCCGGCGAGAAGCTGGTGCGTATCGCCTGCGTTATAAACGACAAACACCGGGCGGCGGGACGTTCCGGCGTCGGCGCCGTCATGGGATCGAAGAATCTTAAAGCCGTGGTGGTCCGCGGTACTGGCAAGGCCGCGCTGCACGACGAAGGGGGATTCAAGGAAGCCGTCAAGGTGGCGCGGACGAAGATCAAGGAATCGGCAACCACCTCGGAAGGACTGCCGACCTACGGTACGGCGGTGCTCGTGAACGTCATAAACGAGCTTGGGTTCTACCCGACCCGCAACTTCCGCCAGTCGCAGTTCTCAACCGCTGACCTGCACAGCGGCGAGAAGATGGCCGAGACAATTCTCACGAAGAACGCGGCATGTTACGGCTGCCCGATAGCGTGCGGCCGCGTCACAAAGGTCGAGACGCCCAAAAAGTACTGCGGCGAGGGCGAAGGGCCGGAGTACGAGACCGTTTGGGCTCTGGGCGCCTCGTGCGGTATTGACGAGCTGGCTCCCATCGCGAAGGCGAACTACATCTGCAACGAGCTCGGTATAGACACCATCGACGCCGGTGCTACCATCGCCTGCGCAATGGACCTCGCGGAATCGGGATACTTGCCGGAAAGCGATATCGGCAGACCGCTCAAGTTCGGCGACGCCGACGCTATGGTAGAGTTGGTGGCCAAAACCGCCACACGGGAGGGTTTTGGCGACGTCCTCGCTGAGGGCGGATACCGTCTCGCCGAGAAGTACGGCCATCCGGAACTGTTCATGGGCGTAAAGAAACAGGCGTTTCCGGCCTATGACGGTCGCGGCTCGCAAGGTATGGGGTTGCAGTACGCCACCTCCAACCGGGGCGCCTGCCACGTGCGCGGGTACCTTATAGCGTCGGAAGTCTTCGGCGTGCCGGAGAAACTCGAACCGGCGGCAACCGAGAAGAAGGCGGCGTTCGACATAGCCTTCCAGGACCTGACCGCCGTGGTGGATTCCTCCGGGCTATGTTTGTTCAACACGTTTGCGTTCGGCGCGGACGAGATTCTCGACATGATCAACGCCGCTACCGGACGCAACTACACGCTCGAGAGCTTGTTGGCGGCCGGCGAGCGTATATGGAACATCGAACGGATGTTCAACCTTGAAGCCGGTCTGTCAGCGGCGGACGACACTCTGCCGCCCAGAATCCTGTCCGAACCGATCCCGGAAGGACCGATGGCGGGCAAGGTATGCCAGCTCGGCGATATGCTGCCGGAGTACTACCAGTTGCGCGGCTGGTCATCCGACGGCATTCCCAGCGCGGAGAAACTGGCCCAGCTAGGACTGGCGTAGAGCGGTATTCGCGCGAGCCGCCCACTTCAGTGATCACCAGCTTGTGCATGGCGTGCGGGTTTGATTCGTACCTGTTTAGCGTGCCCCCAAAGTGCCAAACCGAAAGGTAGGGCGGGCATCCTGCCCGCCGACCAGCACCAACGATCCGAGCCCCGCGTCCCCGCACACGGATCACGGCTGGCAATCCCGCGCGGCGCGGGACTGCCAGCTCTGCAATTCTACGGCACTAAACAGATACGCCTCTCTAGTGGGCCACCTGCTGAACGTTTTACCGTTTAGCCCGCCGTGCCTGCCTGCCGCAGGCACGGGCGGGCTCCTCTTTGCACCCCGCTTGAGCGGGGGTGGGAAGAGCTGTGGGATATCGATACAGCGCGCTTTAGCGTGGCTTCCTGTGACGCTTCAGCAATGATGCCGGGTTTCGAACTCGCTGAAGCGGGTTTCCGAAGCGACGCTGAAGCGCCCTCTGACTGGCTGTACCTTGCCTTTCACCCGCGCCGCGGCGGGGTGCAAAGAACGGCCCGCTGGAAGCGGGCCACAGGAAGCCGAGTGTTGCGGAGACCGCGGCAGAAGCGGGCTGTGGGAGACTGCCTGTCCTGGGCACATGTATTCGGTGTTGCCGCTGAACCCCCGAATGTGGTATCATTAGGCTCCAACTCACGGGAGTATTACGAGACATAAGCGGAACTGGAAAAGTAACTCTCAGAGAATAATGAAGATCTCAGTCGGACTATACGCAATACTGCAGAAGTACCTCCCGGCAGACAATACCGGCCGCAGATGCGACGTCGAAGTCGAAGACGGCGCAACCGTCGGCGATCTGCTCCAACTGCTGAAGGTCCCGGTCAAACTGGCCGCACTGCGCCTAGTTAACGGCGTTCAATCCAAACCTGACAAGAGACTCTCCGAAGGCGACAAAGTCAGCATCTTCCCCCAAATCGCCGGGGGATAGACCGCGGCGTCCTTTCCGCGGTTCCACCGTACAGGAGGGAGCCCGGCCTTCACTCCTGATGCTCAACGCCTAACTCGCTCTCTTCGCCCTCGGCAGTTGCCGTCATTACCTTACGTAATTCCTCTTCTGCCCAGCTGTGGATCTCCTGGTCGTTGGGCACTTCACTCACTATTTTCGTCAACTCGATACGCGTCCTCGGGCTGTATCCGCCTGCAGTAGAAAGAGTCATCAACCGTTCCCGAACCCCGTCTTTCAGCCTCGTGACGTCCGCCAGAAACTTCGCCTCATCTTCCTCCGTCTCCAGTTCTCTTGTAGAATCCGCGAACTCTTCATCCGGAATGTTCAGAACTCTCCGGCAGCAGGCCAGATAGCTCGAGGTTGCCGTATCCCTGGAGCCGTGCTCGCTGGAATAGAACATCCGTGTACCCTCGAGCCTCAACTCCTGCGCGAGAACGGCGTACTCGTTTCCCGGGAAAGCCTCCTTGATCGACAGGAGAATCCGATAGCCCTTATTGATGTCCTTCTTGAACCCCTCCGGACCTTGGGACGTGTACATGCGGAGCAGTCTTAATGCGGAACGCAACGTCGTATCTTCTCCGCTGTCAAACTTCTCCTGTAGAGCGGCCCTTTTGGCTTCGTGCGCCTTCACCTCCTCCTCGTCGATATGCTCCTCAACGCCGGATATAGTCTCAAGGTAGCTCTCCATCTGAGCGAAAACCCGCGGATCCATGAATACCACATCTTCGGCGGCGCCTCCCCCCTCGGTTGGCGTGAAAGCACCTCTGGGAGGACCCGGCTTCTCGGGCTAACGGACGAAGTTGATGCACATAAGGGAAGGGTTATTCTTAGGGTTTGTAGTATAGCCAACTGCGTAGGAGAACTTGCCCTCCATCTGATTCAGGATGCGCACCAGTACATCCCGCGCGCACTCGTTCGAGGCGCCGATTGACAGCTTTGTTTGGCTAAACCGATTGAAAGGTATCCGGGCCATGCCTACAACGTCCTCCGGGAAATCCTTCTGCACAATCTTTTCGACCTCATTGAGCAGAAGGCTTACAGTCTCGAGGGCGGTCCTCTCCTCTTCGGGGAAACTGACTACTGTATCGAGCACTGGCCGCGCCTGCTGCCAGTCGCCCTCCTCGTTGCGAACCATAGTCGGGACTATGCAAAACATGCTGCCCAACGTTCTCACTTCGAAACGGCCGGGATTGCCGTTCATCTCGTGAACCCGGCATAACTCCTCCAGAGCGCCCAAGGGGTCCACCAGCTTATTGGTCTCGTTTGATACGGCATAACTGAGGTCGACCCGCCCCTTCCTTGGAACGAGGTTTCGGTGTGTTACACCGGTGGACGGGTTGGTGATGGCCCTCTCTTCGAGGTCACCGGCGTAAGCACATCGCACGTCCTCGTAGCTGACCCGAAGACCGTGCTGCTTGCGCAGTCTAATGGCAGCCGACTCAAGCGGCCTGCAGTTGTTGAATACACTGATATTGACCACTTTCTCTTCAGCGACAGGTTCGACTGGCGGCTTCTGCTCAGCCGCCGGCACACGCTCTCCCTTAAGTCGTCCCCGAATGGCTTTGATGTGCTCGAGCGCCATGGCAGCCTTCTCACGAACTGTAGCGTCTTCATCTCCAAGCGCGCGAAGCAGTGGCTCGAGCACCCTTGCATCTGTGGTCCGGTGAAGAGCGTGGGCGGCGGCCGCACGAACGCTCGGCTCCTCGTCCTCTTGAAGAAGCGCGATCAGAGGCTCCAGCGCGTGTGCGGCGACTTTCTCGTGCAAGTCCTTTGAACTGTCTATGCCATTCAGCGCATATGCGGCGCGCCTGCGTACATCCGGATTCTCGTCGTCGAGTGCGGCAACAAGCGGCTGTATCGCAGGTTCGCCTGCCCTTCCCAACGCATATTCCGCCATACCGGCAGGATAGCTGGCTAACGAACTCTCCGAATCAGCAAGCAACTTTATCAGGAAAGGAATGGCAGGAGATCTATCAGTCTCGTACATCTGCGCCAGACGGCTCGCTCCCTCGACGCGCCTGTAAGGACTAAGCGAGGCCAGGTCCTCAATAGCGTACAACAGCCCCTCATCGATTTCTTCCTCTTGCCGCAGGCGCTCCAGCATGGCTTGGAGCTCTTTTTGCAGATCGGTTGCCTCACTCTGGCGATACCGGTACCCCTTCGCACGCAGCACCGGAGAAGTGATGGAGCGGTTGTAATACTGTGTGACTTTGGTGCTGGTTAACGCGAGTTCGCGCGACGGCGTCAGCACCACCCTCAGCGGGATGAATCCTTCCCTCCCTTCCACGAAATCCCGTAGGCCGTGCCGGGGAAAGAAATGTCCTCCCCACACTTCCCCTCTAGGGACCACTATAGGGTCTCCCTCGAAGACCTCGGCCGTCTCCTCGAGATGCAACTGGACCTCGAAGCACAGATCTACGGGCAGCGGTTCCGTCACGTCGTAGACAGGTACGCAAAGCGCCCATTCGTCGTATTCACCCTGTCTTCGCCCATGTATTTGCGGCGGCCATGCACTGTCTAGCCCCCTGCTGTAAGAACCCTGCGGTCTCTCACGCGTTTGCGAGATCTGAAATGACCGCCGTACTAGCTCATCAACTTCCGGATCGCTGGGCGCAACCAAATGGTCGGGCGTGTCCGCGGAAACAATCTGGAAGGTGACGTCCTCCGATCGAACAGTGCCTGAGTAGGTTCTTCCATCGTAAGTCACCTCATAGCCCGTCACAGTCTGCGCCGTGTGACGGCCGAGACTAAGATCGTAGAGAGGGATCCAGCCTGTGCCGGCCGCAGGGCCCTCATAATGGAACGGCTTGACGTTGCGCCGACCGTCGAGTGTCCAGTACGACGTCGTCCGGATGGTGATGTCGTCTACATCAGGCCATCCGCCCCACCCGTAGCGGATCTGGTAGCCGGTGTCTACCAAAGCCTTCAGCCCTTGAGGGTACTCGGGTCGGGCATCTACGGAGGCCGTCATGGCCGCCTTGAAATAGGTCTCAATCTGCCGAGGCGAAAGTGAGTTCCATACCTTGATCAGGACGTTTGTTGCTCGGCGATTGAGGTCGTCTTCCGGATCGGCGATGATCTCGAGCAACGCGTCACCGGATGGGGGTTGAAGCTCAAGAATAAGTTCTTTCAAACCGTCGGGGATATCAGGTCGACTGTCGTCGAACTCGATCATCGCAAGTTGAGCGAGCATCTGCCGGAGCTCTCGAGAGATACTTTCCGCCTCGCTCCAGGCACGCTCGTCTTCTTCAATCGCGGTGGCTGGCGTTTGTGAATCCTTGCTATCCACCAGCACAAAGTTGATGTCGGTGCGTCCCGCTGCAACGTCGTGGTAAGGGCGAGGCTGAGGGCCAGTGCCGGAAATGCCGACATACGATGCTACCGGGAAAGGAGCATTGAGCGTGTACCGGCCCTGCGCATCGGTCGTAGCGAAATCGTTGAATTCGCCGGTTTCATCGGGACCTTCCCAACTGGACATGACTTCCATTCCTGCGACGGGTTCGCCCGTGCTGGTGGTCACTTTGCCGGATATCGTGTGTTCGGGTGCAAAGGACAAATCCAAGGTCCGCGTACGATGCGTCTCTATCCTCACGTTCTTCTTCACGAGTTCGGGCTGGCCCTTTCCCGGCGGATGACAGGTCAGTTGGTACTCGCCCGGCGAAATGTTGTAGAACTCATACACTCCCTCGGAGTTACAATATGTGGTAAGGCCGTCGGGATCTCGCCAGAGAAATGCTTCATAGCCCCCAGCCGGTTGGCCGTCTGGTCCAATCACTTTGCCGCGTAACAACGCGCGAGGCGGAGGCTTTGCCTTGAGGTCAGTACTGGCCTCGTCCCAGACTCGAGCCAGAGTCTCATCGACCTCAAGCGTGATCGGCGCTGATTCGTACTTGCCAACCTTGACGTAGATCTCGTGCGGCGTGCCGGGGTCGATGGGCGGCTCGAGGTTCGTGCTGATATCCAGAATCCGAGTGTGGATCTGGCCGGATTGCAGCGGTCCAACAGGACCTACCCACAAGATCGCGCTCCTCCTAGGTTCTACGCCATCCACGAAGATCCGAGGGAAGGCGACAACGTAGTTGGTGAGTTCCGGATCCTGGGGTGTGGGCCCGATAGCCCGTATACCCAGATAAGGGAGGGACAGACCCGGCCCGGCATCGAGAGGAATCAACTTCAGCGTGGGTTCCGTCTGTGGATCGAAATCCGAGTCGATTGTAAGCTGGGCGACGTTCGAGCACCGCACGCCGTTGACAATCAGTGCGGTCAAATAGTCGCCGTCCGCAAGATCACCAATACGCCGACGTTCAGATTCCGTGAGCATACCGCCGCCGCTGGTTTCCCGCTTGTAGATTTTGCCCGACGCCAACGCATCACGTAGCGGGCCAGTACCGGTTCCGGCAACATAAGGGGATCTCGCTATCTGCACATTATCGCTTGCCGAGCGAATCTCAAACTCACACGAAGTAATCTCCGCACCTTCGGGGATCAGTGACCGGGCACGAAACGTATGATGGTACTCCTTCAGCGTTCGAATAGGGCTCCTCGGCATCAGCGTGACCCAGACGGGTCTCTGCTCGGCTTCACCATCGCCTTGCCGCCCATCCTGTACGGCACCGTCTATTGTCGCCCCTCCTTCCCCCACCATTGAAACGGTCACTTGACCCAAGGTTCTCGTCTCACCTGCGCCAAGTGTGATCGACTCAATAGGCTCCGTTGTTGTGGAATAACGCGTCAACCAGCGCTCCAGGCTCACATGATAGGTGCCGGGCGCAAGGCGGTTGAATTCAAAACGTCCGTCTGCACCGGTCTTTGCCGTTTCAAACGTCTCTTCAAGCTGCCCTCTAGGCTCTTCCCGCCACAACATCATATTGGCGTTGCTCCGCGCCCGGCCATCTGCGAGCAGCGTGCCTCGGATGACAGCCTCGGGATGCAGAGCGATTTGGACCAAGCCGTCGGGCCCTGTCGGAGGTCGGTCTTCCGGTGGGATGATGTTTCTCGCGTATCCCGGCGCTGCGATGACCAGTGCTCCGGCCTCGAAGACGTCCTCGCAGAACCAAAAGCGACCGTCGCGGTCCGTCGTCGCTCGCTGGACACAAGTAACCGAATGATGACCGTCGATGTAATTGCCCCAGTCGCTCCACTCGAAGTAGCGCGCGTCGCCAGCATGGCCAAAGAGCACAGAAGCTCCCGCCACCGGCTTCTCGGTGTTGACGTCCACAAGGCGTCCAAGCAAAGGTTGACCGGGGAGCAAAGCGACGGTCAACGTTTCCTCACCATCCAGTGCCGAGGCCTTGAGGGGCCCGCGCCACGGCGCGTAACCTTTCGCGTATACGTGAAAGGAGTATTCCTTGCTTTCCGTGAGTTCGTCCTTCCATTCAAAACGCCCATCCGGGTTGAGTACCCGGCGCTGTTCGGGGAAATAGCGGCGCGCCACCTTGAAATCCGCAATCGGCTCACCGCTTCGTTGATCGGTCACCCGTACGCGGATGCGCCCCGGCCGACCGCTGCCGCTCATCACAATGCGGCACGGGCTGTCCACGGGGTAATTCCTGTCGTTCACATGTCGATGGGGCGCGGCGACATTAAGGTTCACACTTTCCGCTGGCAGCCCATCAAACCTGAAGGTTCCCTCAGCATCGCTCCTCGTCTCAAAAGCGTCATCACCTGGAATCATCGTCGGCGAGGATGGGCTTGAGAAGCTTGTCCAGATGCCATCAACGGATGTCCGCGCTTTGACAACAGCGCCGGAGATAGGTTGCCCTTCTTGATCTACCACGACGCCTTCCAGCTGATGGGCGGGTCCAAGGTCAAAGTCCCTTTCTGTCGGCGGTGTGGCGTCTCGGTCGGATACAGTTGAAACATGGTTCCACGGTGGGTAGAGATCATACCAGACCGGAGCGAATCCTTTGGCGGACACGCCCAGGCGAAAACCGGCGCCGGACTGCGTCACGCGCAACCGGTATTGCCCGTCGGCGTCCGTTGTGGTTCGATCGCGGCGTTCAGGCGGATCACGCAAAAAGCCCCATTCAACGAGCGCCCCGGAAACAGGCTTGCCGGACTCATCCGTGACTCGACCCTTGATCTCCGGCATTTCTCGAGCAGTCACGACATCGTGTGCCCGCGGCTGGGCGCTTGCTTCTTCCCCCGGCCGCGGAAACGTGATCGTATGAGGGTTATCGGCATCGTTCGAGAGCTTGTCGATGTGAACATCACCGAGTGTGCCCGAGTCGTCGCTGATCTCGACCATCCCCTCGGTGTTCTCCAGCAGATCCTTGCGCTCCTGCTCGCAGAGGCACACGCGAAATGAGCCGTCAGCGTCAGTTTTCCAGGAGAAGTACCGATGCCATCGCGGATCGCGCAGCGTGTCAAACTTTACCGTCCAGTATCCGGGGTAGACCGGTCTTCCATCGTCATATAGGGCCCGACCATAGCGAAGCTCCTTGGCTTCGACCTCGATGTCAACGTCGGCCACAGCATCTTCCTCGTCAGGGACAGCGACATCGATCCCTCCCCCAACCTTCCACACGTATGCCTGATAGTCGAAGTGTCGCACGTTCAGACGGTACTCGCCGGGCGGTACACCAGTCACCTCAAACTGTCCGTCGGGATCGACTACGGGCAGATGGTAGAGTGTCATCAGGAGGTCATCCCAGCCCTGCAGGTCACCCTCTTCGTGTATCACCTGGAGATAATACTCGGTGAGCGGATTGCCGCGCTGATCATGAACTCGACCGGTGATCTTTCCCGAGCCTCCGGGAAACGGGTCAAACTGTATCGTTATGACGGGCCGGTCCTCGGCCTGATAGATGGTGCTGAGTCTCTTGAGCTGGCACCGGTCGGCCATGGTTCCCGGATCGAAGCTGAACCGCTGTGCGATGGCGATCGAAAACGGCCCGCCGATCTCGTCGCAGTATGCGTAGCCGTCCGCGTCAGTGCCGGACTGGAGAAATTCGACCCGATCTCCTCGGGTCGCGAAAGTTATCCGACAGAACGGTATCGCGTTGCCGGACGCATCCACCGTGCGCACAGTGACCTTTTTCTGCTCCCACATCTCCCTCCAGTTGCCCATCCAGCATGCGAGCGTACGGCGAGGTACGTCGCCAGTTAACCCTTTCATATCGGGAGACACCAGAAGTGAAAGCTCGGCTGTTAGATCCTTCTCGACGGTTGTCGGGTACGGCCACGACTCGTGGACACCCAGTCCGGACAATTCGGGAAGCCGCGACTCCTCCGGGGACGTGCGATAGTTGCCCGCTACAGGCAGCGGGCCCGCCGGCATGCCCATCACCGCACCCAGATAGTACCTTCCCGGCGGGATGTCGGTAAGCGTGTACGTCCCCGGCCCAGGCAATCTGCGCACGTGGACCGGCGGTTCCAGCCAGTCGTGCCGCGAGAAGAATCCTACCACGATCTCCTGCGACTCATCTCCCTCCGCCCTTATGTCGAGAGTGACCTTGGTCGGTTGGGACTCGCTCTGCCACATGGGAGCAGACTGTGCCGAAGGGTCAAGCGCTTTCGCCATCTGCACCACAAGCGGCGACAACAAGGGACCCACATCGGTCTGCTTTAGAAGATACCACGCGGGAATCGCTGCGCTCGCCTCTGGCTCCCCGGATGCGGTCGCTGAAGATTCCCCGACTTCTGGCGGTGAACCGGAAATCTGGACGGCCGTTGCCATAGCGATAATCACGGCGATTGCGATCACTCCGGCGAGCCACCACGCGGAACGGTTTGTGTCTGCGGTCGTGGCACCTACCAGCCGACGGACGCGTTCGATTAGTGAACCGCCGCTGGAGGCGACTGCAAGTCGTGCCGTCTCGCCGCGCAACTGTTCCAGTTCGGCCAGTGCACGCGCGTAACTCAATGCGTCGCCGCACGCGGCCACCGCGAGATCGTCGCAGCAATGCTCACGCTCGACGCGTATACGGTGCGAGACCCACCATACCGCCGGGTGGTAGAACAGCAACGTCTCGATCACTGTCTGCAGCAGGTTGACCAGGTAGTCGTACCGGCGGATGTGTGCCAGCTCGTGCGCGATGAGCGCTTCCACCTGTAGCGGCGACAGTCCCGTCAGAACGCCCGCCGGCAGGAGAACCACCGGACGGAACCAGCCGACGACCGTGGGCACTTTCGCTAAGGTTGACTCCAGGAGACGCACCGGCCGGCTCACTCTCAACCGTCGCGCGAGATCGGCCAGAATTGCTCGCCACCTATCCGAGGCAGGTTGCACAAACCGCCGTTTGAGACGCTGCGCCTGCACCCATCCGCCCAGAAGCCGCAGCGACAAGGCAAGCACGCCGACCAGCCACCCGCATACAACCCACGGCAGTGTCGGCTCGAACAGGTATGATACCCTTTTCCACCATGGTAGGCGCGCGTGTGACGCAATGGGCGGCACCGCGGTCCCGCCCCGCAGTATTCCCGACCGCTCGTAATCCGCCGGGGCAACTGACGTGGGAACTGGCAGCCCGGACGGCATCTCTGCTCGAAGATCTGCTGATGCCGGCTCCACCAGGACCGGTTTGTCCTCCATCACGACCGGCAACGACACCATCTGCACAGTAATCAGGGGAAGAGCTGCCATCAGAAGCAGCGCAGTGCATGCGGCAACGTAGCGGGAGTTCGCTGAGCGGTGTCGCAGTAACAGCATCACGACCGCCAGCAGGACAGCCACCGCTGCACCCTGCCAGACAAAATGCACCAGCGTCCATCCTAAACGTGGAACAATCGGATGCGAAAGAACGGTTTCAACGGTCATCGTTGCTCACCAATCTCAAGCTAATCCAGCAGCTTCCGAATCTCGTCCATTTGCTCGGGCGGTAAGGGTTTCTTCCCGGCTCTCAGCGCCTGCATCACCAGCTTCTCGGCCGCGCCCCCGAATGCCCTGTCGAGCAGGTCGCGTACGAGCTGCCCCTGCGTCTGCTCTTCACTCAAGCGCGCTTCATAGACGTGGGCGCGGTCCGTCTCGTCCCGGCGAACCAGACCTTTCTCAGTCATGATTTGCAGCAGTTTCAGCGCCGTGGTATAGCCGGTTCGGCGCTTATGATTCAGATCTCCCTGCACGTCGCGGACGGTGCTGGGACCGCGTCGCCAGAGCACGCGCAGTATCGCCAGCTCCCCGTCAGTGGGTCGCGGCACGTTACTTTTGACCATAATCTTAATCCTCCTTTCCGAGGTCAGCCGCGTACAGTATATACGAAAGCCTTCGTATTGTCAACGAAAAACTTCGTACTTATTCTCGCTTGGATTCCAACCACCCCTCATTGCATATAACGTACGAGGCGCGGATTTGTTATACTCCGTGCCCGACCGCCGCTGACCGCCGCCCCGCGTGTCAAGACTCTTTAGAAATGTCCTCTGTGTTAACTCATTAGAAATGTCCTCCTGTAGCCATAGCTCGAAGTGCTTGCATTGTATGTAGGTTGGCCCCCATGGGGGCCAGATTTGTCAATAGTTATGTTTGGTCTCTGGTGCATTGCAATCGCGTTACGTTTGACCCGGAAGCCGGCCGTGCGCACGCCGCCCGCTTACGTCCGTACCGGAAGCTGCGCCATGGATGGTCCGGCGCCGGTTTCCATTGGGAGCTTGGCTTAGGCGTTATCGCAGGGCTGAGTTTCTCAGTCTTCCTGGGTGTCGGTTGTGCTACAAGCTGGTAGTTGAGCTTTTTGTCGCGGTAGAGGATCTCGATGGTCTCATCAAGAAGTACGCGCACCGCCACTTTCTCTTTGGGTTTGGGACGAGGCCGGTTGTCCTTGAGAATCTGGTAGAAGCGGTTCTCGTACCGTATGGTCCAGTCGTTCTGTAGTGTGCGTGTGTTCTCCCAACAGAACACCTCTGCAAGATTGAGCCTCTTAGGCACGCGACGGTGGAAATCGGTCTCGCTTGCCGGCTCTTGCCCAAACCTGGCGTTGAGCGCCTCTGAGAAACCCTGAGCCAGCACTGTGTTTGCTCCTTCAACGGTTGTGATACCGTGCAGGCGAAGCTCCTTGACAAGGCGGTCCTGATAGACGCCGTTGCTGCGCTCGACGCGCCCCTTGGCCTGGGGTGAGTGCGCTCGGATGATCTGGATACCGAGCTTCTTACACGCCTTGCCAAACGCTGTCAAGGGCTCCTCACCCGCCAGCTGCTCCTCGACCATAAGCCACCGCCGCAGCGTCTCGTGGCCAAGCTCATACCCATCACCAGCGAGCTTCTCCGTGGCCAGCGTGGGACCGAATCCTTCATAGCGCTCCCTGTAGCGCTCAAGCACCGCGCGACGAAACTCATCCGGCTTCGCACTATTGGACCTCCTGCCCCGGCTGCGGTGCACAAGACCCGTGTCTCCCTCCTCACGAAACCGCTTATAGCTGCGGCGAGATTGCCGATACGACAACCCCAGCTTCTCTGATACCTCCAGTATCGTCATACGACCCTCTACTATACCCTCGAACTCCACCTTGCGACGCCTCTCCTTCGCACTCATCAACAAATCTCCCTCCATAATCACCTCCTTCTCAAAGGAGGTTACCATAGAGGACATTTCTACCGAGTCGGCAAGAGGACATTATCACGGAGTTATGACACTGACCGCCGCCCCGCGTTGACACGCTTCGTGTGCAATGATAAAATGTCATTCTAAAACGTGTCGGGACCGCATAAGTACGGCGTTCAAGAGGTTATATAGTGATTGGCGACACGGAACAGTGGCAGGGGGAGACAACACGTGCGTTACCCGATCTATAGACCGAGAAGGATGCGGAAAACGGAGAGCTTGCGCCGTATGATACGCGAGACCAGCTTGTCGAAGGACGACTTGGTGATGCCTTTGTTCGTCTGTCCCGGGAAAGGTGTAAGGCAAGAGATTCCGTCGATGCCGGGCAATTTCCGCCTGTCCGTGGACGAATTGGTCCCGGAGGTGAAGGAGATAGATGCGCTTGGCATACCCGCGATCATACTTTTCGGCATACCGGAGACAAAAGATGCTGTCGGAAGCAAGGCATATTCCCCGGAAGGGATCGTTCAGCGCGCGCTTCGCGCAATCAAGAGCGAGAAACCTCGTTTGACGGTGATAACCGACGTGTGCATGTGCGAGTATACCGACCACGGTCACTGCGGACCCGTGAAAAAAGACGGGGAATCGTGCACCGTGGACAATGACGCGGCGCTCGAGCTGCTGGCGAAGACTGCCGTTTCACACGCGGAGGCTGGCGCCGATATGGCGGCTCCCAGCGATATGATGGACGGTAGAGTCGCCGCCATACGCGCCGCGCTCGATGAAGGTGGGTATCAGGACGTGCCTATCATGTCTTACGCCGCGAAATACGCTTCCGCTTTCTACGGTCCGTTCCGCGATGCCGCAGACTGCGTCCCGCAGTTCGGCGACCGGGCAGCATACCAGATGGACCCGCCGAATTCCGATGAGGCGATCCGGGAGGTCGCGCTGGATATCGAGGAGGGAGCCGATATCGTCATGGTGAAGCCGGCGCTCGCGTACCTGGACGTGATCTGTCGAATCAAACAGGAGTTCGGCTATCCCGTCGCCGCATACAACGTGAGCGGCGAGTTCGCAATGGTCAAAGCCGCCGCGGAAAAAGGGTGGCTCGATGAAAGACGTGTTGTCATGGAGATGTTGACCTCGATCAAGCGAGCCGGCGCCGACATTATACTCACCTACTGGGCGAAACACATTTGTAAATGGCTGGACGAAGCGCCAGCCGGTGGAGATGAGAAAAGGCGGAAGTGATGGTAGCGGGGGAAACCTTTCTAGGCAGAAAGGTTATCCCCCGAACCCCCTTCCAAAGACCTTTGGGCAGGACCCGGAGTTTTTCGGAGGAGTTTGAGGGACCCTCTTTACAAAAAGGGTTCCTCAACATGATCGATGTCCTTACACGGCGAGAACAAGTTCCAACTGCGTATGGTGGCGTGGGAGGTGACGAGAAGCTGTAAGCTCTCGTGCGTCCACTGTCGGGCATCCGCACGCGACGAGCCGTACCCCGGCGAGCTTTCCACGGACGAATGTTTCAAGCTGATAGACGACATTACGTCGTTCGCGCAACCGGTTGTCATTTTGACCGGGGGCGAGCCACTCCTTCGGGCCGACATCTTCGACATCGCCGAGTACGGCTCGAGAAAGAGTCTGCGTATGGTCATGGCGCCCAACGGTACGCTCGTTGACGCGGCGACCGCCGAGCGCCTCAGAGAAGCAGGCATCATGCGGATAAGCCTGAGCCTGGACGGTTCGACCGCTGCCGCGCACGATTCATTCAGGCAGGTGGAGGGCGCTTTCGACGCGGTGATGACGGCCGCGCAAGCCGCAAACGAGGCAAAGCTCGCGTTCCAGATCAACTCCACGGTCACCACAAGGAACGTGGCTGATATGCCTGCCATCATGGACCTCGCGGAGCAAATGGGAGCATGCGCGTTCCACGTGTTCATGCTGGTACCCACCGGTCGCGCGGAGGAGCTTCAGGACGAGATGATCAGCGCCGAGGAGTGCGAACGGTTCCTCAGATGGCTTCACGCCGAGATGGACAAGCGGGAGATGGCGATAAAGGTAACGTGCGCACCGCAGTTCTACCGCATCGCGCGACAGGCCGCCAGCGGGGAGGAGACCGGCGGGCGTAAGCGCGTGGACGGGCTGGACAGAATGACCCGTGGCTGTCTTGGTGGCGTGGCGTTTTGCTTCATCTCGCACGTCGGCGACGTGTACCCCTGCGGATACCTGGAGATCAACTGCGGCAACGTTCGGGATAAGAATATCGAAGAGATCTGGAACGATGCGGAACCGTTTGTCACGCTCAGAAACTATAAGAATTATAGCGGCAGATGCGGTAAATGCGAGTTCGTGGGGATATGCGGCGGGTGTAGAGCGCGCGCGTATGCCGTCACAGGAGACTACCTGCAGGACGAACCGCTTTGTTCCTATGTGGGGGGCGTCTGACAGATGGCAACCGGCGGGGATAAGGGGCAGCTTTCAGCTCTGGAGCGCAAGTTGCTAAACGACGTGCAGAGCTCCTTTCCGGTTTGCTCGCGGCCGTATGCCGAACTTGGCCAGCGTGTCGGTTGTACTGAACAAGAGGCGTACGATGCAATCCAGAGTTTGAGACAACGGGGGCTCATACGCCGTATAGGAGGGATATTCGACTCCGCCGAGTTGGGTTACGCCAGCGCGCTTGTCGCAATGAAGGTCCCGCAAGAACGGTTCGAGCAAGTCGCCCGCATAGTGAGCGAATACGAGGGCGTCACGCACAATTACGAGCGGGATGGCGACTATAACCTTTGGTTCACGATCAGTCAGGAGACACGACCCGACTTGGAGCGCGTCCTGGCCGACATTGAGAGTCGTACCGGCATAAAGGAGATGATCAGGCTGCCGACCACGCGGAAATTCAAGGTCCGGGTGGTGTTGCCGATCGGTGAGTAGAACGTTACGGTTAAGATATGGAATGTAGCGAACTGGACAAGAAGATCATCAACAGGTTGTCTGGAGATCTGCCATCGGACATGACGCCGTTTGCAGCGCTTGCCGGCGAAATCGGGATCGACGAATCAGATCTGCTGGCGACTATTGAGGATTACGAGAAAAGAGAGATTCTGAGGCGGTTCGCAGCTGTCCTGGCGCATCGTGATGTCGGTTTTGTTGCCAACGCGCTTGCCGTATGGCACGTACCGGAGGACAGTGTGGTCGAGACCGGTGAGATCATGGCCGGCTTCGACGAGGTGTCGCACTGTTACGAAAGGTTGTCATATCCACAATGGCCGTATAACATATACACGATGATCCACGGGCGTGACCGTGAACAGTGCCTCGACATCGTAGAGAGAATTTCCGCAGCCACTGGTATCCGTGATTACAGGGTGCTTTTCACTCTGACAGAGTACAAGAAGCGCAGCATGCGCTATTTCACAGAGGGGCGGCCCCGAATATGAGGTAGGACGGGCATCTTGTCGGAGACTCGCCGTGGAGAGCCCGTCAGCAGCGGCAAGAAGCAGGGATGACTAAGAAGATGACGTCAGATTACACCAACTCTGAGAAACTCTGGGCGGAAGCGCAGAAGTTCCTTCCCGGGGGCGTGAACAGCCCGGTACGCGCGTTCGGAGCGGTCGGCGGCACGCCGGTGTTCGTCGATCTCGGCAGCGGCTCGAAGATCTACGACGTTGATGGGAATGAGTACATAGACTACGTTTGCTCGTGGGGTCCGCTGATCCTCGGTCATGCAGATACGCGCGTCATGGACGCTGTAACGCGTGCCGCAAGCAAAGGGACAAGCTACGGCGCACCGACACAAGCTGAGACGCAACTCGCGAAGCGTATAGTCTCGACCGTGCCGTCTATCGAGAAGCTGCGGCTCGTGAATTCGGGAACCGAAGCGACAATGAGCGCGATCCGGCTGGCAAGGGCTTTCACGGACCGAGACGTGATAGTGAAGGTCAAAGGTTGCTATCACGGTCACGTGGATGCGCTCCTTGTCAAAGCCGGGTCAGGCGCTACGACTTTCGGCTCCCCGACGAGTCCCGGCATCACCACAGGATGCACAGCCGACACTGCCCTTGTCCCCTTTAACGACCTCGCGGCAGCGAAAGAGCTCTTTGCAGAAAGGAGCAACTCGATAGCCGCCGTCATTGTCGAACCGGTGCCCGGCAACATGGGCGTCGTGCTCCCCGATAGGGATTACCTGGCGGCGTTGCGCGACCTGACACAATCCGCCGGGGCCCTGCTCATCTTCGACGAGGTAATGACCGGGTTCAGATTGGGACTGGGTGGAGCCCAGAAGCTGTACGGAGTGACACCGGACATGACCACCCTCGGCAAGATCATCGGCGGCGGTCTGCCCGTCGGAGCCTACGGCGGCAGGGCGGAGATCATGGACATGCTTTCGCCGAGCGGATCGGTCTACCAGGCGGGAACGCTATCAGGAAATCCCGTGGCGGTCGCAGCTGGTCTGGCAACGCTCGACGCAGTCTCCAAGAAAGGGTTTTACAGCGAGCTGGAGAAGAAGGCGGCCAAGCTGCAAGGCGGGCTCGCAGATGCAGCGGCCAAGGCTGGGGTCAAGATATTCTTCTCGCGCGTCGGCTCGATGTTCACGGTGTTCTTCTCCGACGGACCGGTGCGCGATTACGAGGGCGCGCTAGCATCGGACACAAAGCGGTACGCGGCATTCTTCCACGCGATGCTGGACCGCGGAGTATATCTGCCGCCATCACAGTTCGAGACGGCGTTCGTATCGGCAGCGCACACGGACGATGATATAGCGAAAACCGTTGCCGCTGCCGCCGAAGCGTTCCAGGTCTTGGAAACATCGTAGGGGCAGGGTCGGCTGGGGGCTGTAGCAAGGCACATCCGGTCGACAGTCGGGGGCACAAAATGAGAAAATCTAAGAAGACCATCATCGCGCCAATATTGATCATAGCTGTCGGTATAGCCTGGCTGCTGAACGTCACGGAGTTTCTCGACACGGTTGACTGGCTCTGGCCCGTTTTGCTGGCGGCGGGGGCCATTCTGGCCGTGGTCTGCGGCGGAATTGATAAGCTGACCTTTGTCCTGGCCCCGTTCCTGCTGATTTCGAGCCTATTCGCGGTCTTAAGGCAGGTCGGGCGGCTCAGAGTCAATCTCGAGGTCCCGTGTCTCTTCATAATCATGGGGACCCTCTGGCTTATGGCTGAACTGCTGAAGCTGCCGACGCCTGAATGGCTAAGGAAAGAGGAGAAGGGGGAATAGGTCTCACATGGGATCGGCCAACAATGCCATGAAGGATAGGAGGGCAGGCTGATGGCCACCGGATTCGTCTGTCACGCGGATTTCCTCGAACACGATACGGGACCCGGCCATTGCGAGGTCGAATCGCGTCTACGCGCCATTATCGCCGGGATCAAGAACGCGGGATTGGCGGAGACACTGGTTGAACTCGATATTGAACCCGCCGAACCGAGGCAGATCGAGGAGATCCACTCACGGGCTTACATTGACGGTGTCAAACGTCTCTGCGATTCAGGAGGCGGCCATCTCGACGGTGATACTCCCGTGAGCGCCCGCTCGTACGAGGTGGCGCTTCTGGCCGTGGGCGGCATCATCAGCGCCGCGCGGGCGGTGGCCGGAGGAGAAGTCGATAACGCGTTCTGCGCTGTGCGGCCGCCGGGCCACCACGCGGAACGCGACCACGGTATGGGATTCTGCGTGTTCAATAACGTAGCGGTGGCTGCTCGTTTCCTGCAAAAGGAACAAGGCCTGGCGAAAATCGCCATACTTGACTGGGACGTACACCACGGCAACGGCACCCAGTGGGCGTTCTACGATGACCCAACAGTGCTCTATGCGAGCGTCCACCAGTACCCGTTTTATCCGGGCACAGGCACGGCATCGCAGACCGGCGAAGGTGCCGGCGAGGGATACACGCTCAACGTGCCCATGGCCGGCTCGTGCGGCGACGATGAGTACCTGTCTGTCCTCGACGAGACCGTCATTCCGGCGATCCGTCAGTTCGGTCCGGATTTCTTTTTGCTCTCCGCCGGGTTCGACGCGCATCGCGCGGACCCGATAGGCGGAATGAACATGACAACCGAAGGGTTCGCGGAAATGACGCGAAGAATGAAAGCCGTTGCGGCGGAGACATGCGGTGGCCAACTTGTCTCCGTGCTGGAGGGCGGATACGATCTCGATGCGCTTGCCGAATCCGTCGTGGCGCACGTGTCCGTGCTCCTCAACGAACTGCTGCTCCCATGATAAGGTAGGACGGGCATCTTGCCCGTCATCCGGCCGCGGAGCGCTTAGGCACAGACGGGCTGTATAGAGCAGGGTAGATGATGGCCATACTCGTTTCTGGAGGTTGACCATGGCTTCCATGGAAGAGTTTTTCGAGATACGCCGGCATGGCAGCACCGTCTCACGCGAGGTCATCGGCGGCATGACCACGTTCGCCACTATGAGTTACATAATATTCGTCCAGCCGGCGATGCTCTCGGACGCAGGAATGGATTTCGGCGCGGTGATGGTTGCGACGTGCTTGGCGGCCGGTCTCGCCACAATAGCGATGGGACTCATTGCGAAATACCCGATAGCTCTTGCGCCCGGTATGGGCGAGAACCTTTACTTCGCCTATGTAGTGTGCGGTGCGGCCGGCATCGGTGGACTCGGATACTCCTGGCAGGTGGCGCTCGGGGCGGTCTTTATCGCCGGCGCGCTTTTCGTCGTCCTGTCGCTGTTCGGGTTCCGCGAAAAGATCATCGAGATTTTCCCGCAATCGTTGAAAAGCGGTATCGCGGCGGGAATCGGGCTGTTCATCGCCGTCATAGGGTTCTGGTGGGCCGGCATAGTCGTGCGTGCACCGAGTCCCGAGGGGCTCATTCAGATCGGCACACTGACCGAGCCGCCTGTGCTGCTTGCACTGTTCGGGTTGGTTGTCACGGCGGTTCTTCTTGCGCGCAGGATCTCCGGCGCGATCTTGTGCGGCATCATCGTTACTCTTATAGTAGGCCTGGCAACTGGAATCGTTCAATACCACGGAATCGCGGGAAAGCCCCCGTCAATAAGCCCAACCTTCTTCAAGCTTGATCTTCGAACGGTGTTCAGTTCAGTTAACATGATCTCGGTCGTGTTAATATTCCTGTTTCTCGATCTTTTCGACACCGTCGGCACCCTGATCGGCGTCGGCCAACAGGCAGGATTCATGGTTGACGGCAGACTGCCTCGAGCGCGACGCGCGTTCATGTGTGACGCATTGGGGAGCGTTGCGGGGGCGACCATGGGCACATCCACTGTAACAAGCTACATCGAGAGTGCCGCCGGCGTCACCGCGGGAGCAAGAACCGGGCTAGCCAGCGTCGTTACCGGTCTGCTTTTCCTGGTCGCGCCCTTTTTCGGCAACCTGGCAACATCGGTTGGCGAGAAGATGTATCTCGCGAGCGGTGTCCCGGTCCGTCCGGTGGTTGCTCCGGCACTAATTATAGTAGGCAGCATGATGATGCGCTCGTTAGCGGATGTGAAATGGAAAGACGCGACTGAAGCTCTGCCCGCGTTTCTAACCATGGCCGTCATGGCATTTACGATGAGTATTACTGAAGGTATTGCTTTCGGCGTGATCGCCTACTGCATCCTGAAACTCGTGGCGGGTAAAGGTAAAGAGGTACATTGGTCGATGTACCTCATCGCTGTCGCGCTATTGGCGCGTTACGTTTTCCTGGCATGACGCTCACGACGAGCCAGTTCCGTGACCAACAGCGGCAACGTCGCGAGCACTGAGAGAATTGTGGTACTCTGTAGGGGCGCTGCTTGTCGCGCCCGAAAGGCTGGGGAGGTTAACAGATGGACTTACCGAGGGTTGCTGAGTTTCTGAAAGCCAAAGTAGCGCTGTTCGACGGTTTCTCAGACGACCGCCTTGAGGAGCTGGCGAAGGGCTCGCGCTTGATGACCTTCGAGCCGAACGAGGCGGTCATCGAGTTCGGCGACGAGGGACGGTTCCTGGGCGTCCTGATCGACGGGAACGCCGAAGTCTCCGTCACCGACGACAGGGGCGACAGGCACCGTCTGGGCATGTTGAAGCCGGGCGATATCTTCGGTGAGATGGCGCTTATGACCGGCGACAAGACCATGGCCGATATCATCGGTCTCACCCGATGCAAGGCGCTGCTCATTCCGCAGAACCTCTTTTCGACCGTCCTGATCACGCATCCGCCGGCGATCGCCCATCTTTCCAGGACAATCGCGGAACGCCTGAAGATGTATGCTTACGACGAGCGCGGTCAGGAGCTTGCGGCTTCCGCTTTCAGGCGAAGCGACGACCCATACAGCTTCAGGCTGAAGACCGATGAACCGATGAAACTTCTGGTGGTGAACTGCGGTTCCTCTTCGCTCAAGTTCAACCTGTTCGATACCGCCGACGAGACCAAGAACGCACGCGGCGCCGTGGAGAGAATCGGCGAGGACGGCACGAGTCTCGCATATCGCTCCTCGAAAGGCGAAACGACACGCGAACTACCCAGGGGCGACCACCGCAAGGCGTTTTCAGCGATGGTTGAAGCGCTCACTGCGGAAGACGCGGGCGTTATAGACTCTCCTGCTGAGATCACCGCCGTGGGACACCGCGTCGTGCACGGAGGCGACAAGTACAGCCATTCGGTAATCATAACCGACGAGGTTATCGGCGAGATTGACAAGGCGGCGGAGCTCGCGCCGCTCCACAACCCGGTGAACCTGATGGGGATCAACGAAGCCAAGAAGATCTTTCCGAATGCAACGCATGTAGCGGTTTTCGACACGGCGTTCCACCAGACTCTGCCGCCATACGCCTACCTTTACGGGCTTCCATACGAATACTACGAACAGAAGCGGATAAGACGCTACGGGTTCCACGGGACCTCCCACGCTTACGTTTCGCTGAAAGCCGCGGAGCTCCTTAAACGACCGTACAACGAGCTCGAGATGATCGTCTGCCATCTGGGCAACGGTGCATCGATCTGCGCCGTTGACCACGGTCGGTCCGTGGATACCTCCATGGGATTGACACCCACGGAAGGATTGATCATGGGCACACGCTGCGGCGACATTGACGCGGCCGTGCTTCTTCACCTGATGCGTACCGACGCGCTCGATCACGAGGAACTCGACCGGCTGATAAACAGGCAAAGCGGTCTTAAGGGCCTCTCGGGCATCTCCAACGATATGCGCGAGATAGAAACGGCGGCCAACGAGGGCGATCACCGCGCGCTGCTCGCGTTCAAGACGTTCTGTTACCGCGTGCGGAAGTATATCGGCGCTTACGTTGCGGCGATGGGCGGACTGGACGTGCTGGTCTTCACCGGCGGCATAGGACAGCGCAGCGCCGGTGTAAGGAGCCTCGCATGCCAGGGTCTGGCCTACATGGGTATTAGCATCGATGAGAACAAGAACCGCGCCGCAAGCAGCTCTGAGGAGGCGTGCGACATATCGACGCCCGATGCGCGGGTACACGTACTCGTCGTCCCCACCGACGAGGAGCGTATGATCGCCCGTGGGACGCTGCGTGCGTTAGACCGTAACCATGTCACGACGATCATCCACAGCCAGACGCCCACACCTGTGCCGGTAGAGGTTTCGGCCCACCACATCCACCTGTCGCAGCCGCACGTGGAAGCGCTTTTCGGGGAAGGACACGAACTCACAGTCCGCCAGGAGTTGTCGCAGCCGGGTCAGTTCGCGTGCAAGGAGACGGTGACTCTGGTCGGACCGAAAGGTCGTGTCGAGCGCGTTAGGGTGCTCGGTCCCACGCGCAAGGAGACCCAGGTCGAGATCTCGATGACCGAGCAGTTCAAACTCGGTATCGACCCGCCGATACGAGCCTCCGGCGATGTTGAGGAGACCCCCGGCATAACCATCGAATGTGGAGACGGCGCGATCACCATCAACAAGGGCGTGATTTGCGCCCTGCGGCACATCCATATGTCGCCCGAGGACGCCCTGCGCTTCGGCCTGCGCGATAAAGACAGGGTAATGGTACGCGTGAAAGGCGCGCGTGAGCTAATCTTCGGCGACGTGCTCGTCCGCGTACACCCGAGCTTCCGGCTGGCCATGCATATCGATACCGACGAAGCCAACGCCGCCGACATCAGCACCGGCTTCACGGGACATATCGATAGAATCCAGAGCAGAAGCTGACGCCGTGAAGGTAGGGCGGGCATCCTGCCCGCCTGCATGGGGTCGGTTCGCTCCGCCCTGGAGGCCCGGACGTGGCGCCCCTGCACATTTCCCCTTGTCAAGTCGTCCTTCCACACGTATGATATGTGTCACGTGCTGCGTGGTGACTTATTCTTCGGAGGATGAAATGCGCTTACGGGGTTTTCCGCTGAGACTGGTGCTGTGGCTCGGTCCATTGATCTATCTGGGCTACATGAAGCTCGTGTTCTTCACGAGCAGGAAGAAGTTCGAGGGCGTTGACCGACTCTTTGACACGCTGGACCGAGGGGAAACCGCGCTCGCGGCGGCATGGCACCAGGACGCCATAATCGGTCCCTACATATTTCGCCACAGGAACATGATCACGATGGCCAGTCTGAGCCGCGACGGCGAGCTGCTGGCGCGAGCGTTCGGCAGGTTCGGGTTCACGGTGTTTCGCGGGTCGACTTCCAGGCGCGGGAAAGGGGCGATAAGGGAGTTGGCGGAATACATTATATCCCGTCGCGCGAGTCTATGCATACTGGCCGCGGACGGCCCAAAGGGTCCGGCCTACAAAGCCAAGAAAGGTATCGTCTTCCTCGCAAAACACAGCGGTGCACTGATCTTCCCGGTACGATCCGGAGCGAAACGGCGAAAGCTCAATAAAAGCTGGGACGAAACCACGATACCGCTCCCTTTCAACAAGCTACTATACCTCTGCGGCGAACCTGTCGCCGTTAGTAGTACCGCAGGGAAGAACGAGATCGAAGCGGCCAGAGTCGAGCTCGAAGACAGGCTGAACGAGCTGACCGACAGGATTGAGCGCTATTTTGGCCGCGAGAAGGCAGAATAACGGCCGACAGGCTGCTGAAAAGTCGTGTCAGCTCTAACTTGTCATTCCAGGCATGCCTCTAACGATGCAACATTCTGTCAATAAAGCGTTTGAAGCATACCTTGCCCCTATTCCACGCCTCGACTGGTCCGCTACGACGAGTAAACCCTCAACGCTAAACTTGCGTTTCTCTTGACAAAAGGGTCCATTTTTCACTATGATATATAGTAGAGAGTGTGGTGCGGAAGCCGGTGGCATAGTTTGAACTCATGAGAGGGAGTAAAACCCTGTCTTACAATAGATCCTTAGCTCTACCCCTGTTCATCCTCATCTTTCTCGCCGCGGGATGTACAGCTCTTGACAACTTGTACCGACGGGACACTACCGCCCAAGAGCCCGCATTGCCCGTCGAGGAAACGGCCGTCGAGTCGGCAATGGACGAATACGCCGACCCGATGACCGGTGCTCAAGAGCTGTACGAGATGGGGCTGCTTGCGTACGAGCGTGGGGATCGCGAGGCCGCTCGCGAGTACCTTCAGAAGTCGTTGGACTTCCTCATGGAAGCTGAGCCCGATATGGACACGCTGCTCAGGATGCGCGATCTCTACGAGAAGACACTCCCGCCGGAGCCAACCGTTGAACTGACTCCAACGGTTGACCAGGACCCCCTACCCGAGCTGGTTTCGGAAGTCTCCACTGATGAAACCACGGAGACCGTCGAGGAACCTGAGGAGCAAGAGGAAAGCAACTCACTCCATGTCGTGACGAACGAGCACGTTGAACGGGAAATCGCGGCCTATTGCGGGACACTGAGGCAAGCGTTCACCGAGGGTCTGGCGAGAGCCGGAAAGTACTTGCCCATGATTAGGGAGATCATTGAGCACGAGGGTCTCCCGCCTGAACTCGCCTATCTCCCCCTGGTGGAGAGTAATTTCAAGGTGAAGGCACGCTCGCGAGCGGGAGCCGGCGGACTCTGGCAGTTCATGCCCAGCACCGCGAGCAACTATGGCCTGACAGTTGACTGGAAGATTGATGAAAGATACGATATCGAGAAATCCACATATGCGGCGGTACGACACCTGTCGGATCTTCATAACCTTTTCTCTGGATCGTGGGAGATGGCGCTCGCAGCCTATAACGCTGGCCCGTCTGGGGTTTTCCGCGGCATGGTCAACACGTACGAGAGCGACTATTGGAAATTGTTGGACGCGAGCACGGAACGCAGGGTAAGAATTCTGCCCCGTGAAACACGTCGTTATGTCCCGAAGTTCATGGCGGCCGTTACCATAGCTCAAGACCCGGAAGAGTATGGGTTTCGACCAATTGTTGACAATCCTCTGCAGTACGACAAGATATCGATCAAGGGTTATGTGAGCCTCGATGAGATCGCCAAGGAATGCGACGTTAGCCGCGCCACTATCAGCGAACTGAATCCGGAACTCAAGCTTCCCTATACCCCGCTCCGGGACGGAGGCTATGAACTCAAGGTTCCCTCGGGCACACGCGAGCAGTTGGAGGTCGCCCTGGCAAACATGCCACTCACCAAAGGCGTGGAATCGTTCCGGCACAGGGTAGGACGAGGCGAGACTCTGTCAACCATCGCCGAACGATACGGCACCTCTATCCAGGACATCATGCTGGCTAACAGCATCCGCAACCGCAATCGCATACGCGCAGGTAAGTACCTGATCATACCCACGGCGGTCAAGGGTAGGGCGACGTCCGAGATGCCACAAGCTGCCAGAACCGACGACGGGCTGGTCTACACAGTCAAGCGGGGCGACAGTCTATGGGGAATCGGCCAGGCATTTGGAGTGGACCTGGACGATCTGAGACGGTGGAACGCGGGGCGTATAAGACGGGGCGGACGCGACCTCAAACCAGGAGATAAGATTCTGGTCAAAGTCGACGCCTCACGTCAGAACCTGCCGACCGCATCGGGCTCCTCGGAGATAACGCACCTGGTGAGACGGGGCGATACCCTCTGGGACGTTGCCATGAAGTACAGGGTAACCGTGAACACCATCAAGAGTCGCAACGGCCTTAGAAGTTCGAGGATCGACCCGGGCGACAAGCTGATCATACCACGTTAATACAAGTCCTGCTGCACCGCTTTCCTGCAAGAGCCTTGCCGAACATCTTTCCCTCTGGTATCATCAATCAGGTGTCACCAACGGAACTCGCAAACATCCAACGGAAGAGAGCGGCAGCATGGCCTCATCCTCGATCCTGTACAAAGCGTGTGCCAAGATCAACCTCTACCTGGACGTGGTCTGTAAACGTCCAGACGGCTACCACAATATCGAGACCATCTTTCAATCGATATCGCTCCACGATACGCTGAAATTCGCCTCAAACCCAACCGAAGTGGAAATCCTGACCGCGCATCCTCGAATGCCGCCGCAAGAGCAGAACCTCGTGTACAAAGCGGCCCTCCTGCTCCAACAGGAGACGAAGACGGGCCGAGGAGCCGGCATTACGCTCAACAAGAACATACCGATAGCAGCAGGGCTGGCCGGCGGCAGCGCCGACGCGGCAGCCGCTCTCGCCGCACTCAATCTGTTGTGGGAAACAGGTCTGGACGACGCCGCGCTGCTCAGCATCGCCGCGCGCGTAGGCTCTGACGTGCCGTTCTGTCTCACAGGCGGCACGGTGGCAGGAACCGGCCGCGGCGAGATCCTCATCAAGCTGCCGCCGCTCGACACACGTTGGATTGTGATCGTCACGCCACCGTTCGCTGTGTCCACGGCCGATGCCTACACAAGTCTGACGGTTCGCCCATGTGGGGAAAGTGGGCAGGAAGGACCCACCGACAGATTTTGCCGTGTGCTCGAGTTGGTGCGCTCCGGAAACGCCGAGGAAGTCCTCTACAACGCGATGGAACGCGTCGTAACGGAGAAGTGTCCCGAGGTCAGCGAATTGAAAGAAGTGCTTGAGCGCGCGGGATGCACGGCAACCCTGATGAGCGGCAGCGGACCTACAGTGTTCGGGTTCGTTGCATCGCGGGATGAGGGCATCGCCGCCGTCGAGAGGCTCGAGCGGACCCTCCCGGACCATTTCGTGGCGTTGGCCGGCACATCCGATGTCGGTTGGGAGCGTGTGAGTGCAACCACGGATACAGCCGCAGGATGAACTCTGTGCCGTTGGGATTTGTCGGTTGTGCCCTGACAGCATGGTTGGCAGCGCGGGCCTTAACCCGCGATAGGTGGTTGAACCGGCCGGCCGAACATGGACGCTAGACCTTCTGCGGAAGAAGCTTCCTGATCTCGCTCACCAAATCCGCCGGTGTGAACGGTTTCGCTATGTACCCAGATCCTCCAGCGAGTTTTGCTTGCTTCACAGTATCGGTCGTGTACGCGGAGGAAAGCAAAATGATGGGAACATCCTTTGTCTTATCTTCGCGCCGCAAGCGAGCACAAACCTCGTAGCCGTTCATGATGGGCATCATGATATCAAGTATAACGAGGTCGGGCTCCTGCTCAAGAGCTGTGTCAAGTGCGCTTAGTCCGTCAAACGCCGTGATGACTTCCATGCCTTCAAGAACGAGCGCCCGCTTGATGAAAGTGACCACATCTTCCTCGTCATCAACAACAAGAATCTTCGGCTCACGGTTTTTCGCAGTCTCAACCGCATTCATAATCGCTGTCACTCCTCCGTCCCCAACATGGTGTCCAGCGAGTACATCCTTGTAGGCTTCCTTTCGGGAAGCGTCGATTTCCTTGGCTCTATCCGTATCGGTTTCGAAGCCGGTTCCGGACGCGCAAGGATCAGCTGAACACCCATCTGCCAAGTACCCCTGCCTGTATCCACCACCCTGACTATCCTACCGTTCACGGCCGAAAGAGGATCGGCGAAGGACCCGTCTCTTTTCAACTCCACCTGGATGACCGTATCGACGGGCAGACCCCTATTACATTCCAATAGCAGCCCGTACGGATTGAGATCCCTGATCAGCCCCCGGTACAACCCACCTTCATCGTCCACACGCCAGAATTCGGCCAGCCGTTTGACAGGGGTTCTCTTTGTGACACGCCTCCCTTTTTTCAGCGTCTTGCCGTCGGCAGAAAAAAACATATCATCTGCCACAACTACCCTCCTTCCGTACAACCACCACGCGTATACTAACACAAAACGGGAATTTGTTCAAGAGTAATGTTGCCAAAACGTCGCGCTAAAGAGGTGTCAAGACTCTTTAGAAATGTCCTCTGTGTTAGCTCATTAGAAATGTCCTCC
>CBFDCQ010000031.1:0-34839 GCA_965603355.1 uncultured bacterium | reverse complement strand
TCAACAGCCCGATATCCTCCTCGCCGATACTCCAATGCGCTTCCATCCCCGCCGGGAAAGCGTCCCAAGCCTTTGCCGTCAGCACCGCGCCTTTTGGGGTGCCGGTTGTGCCCGACGTGTACATTATCGCCAAAGTATCATCGGGATCGACCGAGGCCGGCTCTACCGAGACTTCGCTCGACTTCATCTCGTCGGACCACAAGACCAGCGGCGGCTGGTGCGAAAGGGCGGAAACGGTGTCGCGGAACCGCGCCGACACTATCAGCGCGCGCGGTTCCGCGTGCCTCATTATCCGGTCAAGCTCCGCGGGAACGAGCCGCGGGTCTATAGGCATGAACACAACGCCAAGGTAGGACGCCGCGTAGTACGTCAGGGCGAACGTAATGCTGTTGGGTATAAGCACCGCGACTATATCGCCGCGGCGCACACCCTCACTGCGCAGCCCGGAAGCGAGCTTTCGCGTCAGCTCATAGAGTTCCGCAAACGTGACTTCCCCTTTGGGGTCCACGATCGCAGTTCGGTCGCCGCAGCTATCAGCCGCTTGTGCAAGATGTTCGTGCGGTACCAAATGTCTTTACCGTCCGCTAAGGCTCCTCAGGGGCAAGGCTGACGTCTTCGTGCTTCAGCGCCATACCCTCACACACAGGGAATTCCCCAGGATACCTTATGAACTCCACATGGCCGTCCATATAGCCCACGTTACAGCCGCCGGGCACATGGTTGAACTCGCTGGCGTTCGCGCTCGGGACATCCCAGAAAACTACTATATCGGACTGAGCAACGCTGGAACCAGCCGCATTGTTTATGTCAGTGATGAAGAACCGCTCGATACCCTCTCGCAACCTGTACAACCTTGTTGTTTGCCGAGGCCCGATCGGCTCCGAAAGTTCTAGATCCTGGTCGAGAAAAGCCTCTCCTCCTCCAACTGGCGGATCCTGGAGCCCAAACCCGACGTCCCCGAACCACACGTCTATGTCTTCGTAGGGGAGTGCATCCCGTGTGAACGCGTAGCCCGCATAATCATACGTGAACCAGTCTATTCTGACCGCGTTGACAGCATCATTAAGAGTCGGCACAAGCGCGCCGCTTCCACCAGGATCGCACATGAAGAACCAAGGGGGCGTCTCCCCTGCCTTAGCCGCCGACGGACATATAAACGGGTTCATATCGGAAAGATACTCCGGGTAAAACGAGCGACCCTTAGGCGCAAACGTAGGTCTATATCCTTCCGAGGGATCGCACGGTATGGCGGTCAACCGTCCCATCGGCGGGAAACTCCCGTTCCATTCGTTCGCATACATCTTTAGCGAGAGCATTATCTGTTTGATATTGTTGGCGCAGGACGCTCGCCTGGCCGCCTCCCTCGCTCTGGCTAAAGCAGGCAGCAGTATTGCTGCAAGTATGCCAATTATCGCGATGACCACAAGCAACTCGATGAGCGTGAACCCGGAACTCCTTTTCCTACTCATGTGCCCCCTCCTTTCCGTTCGCCACCATTGTGGCCCACTCGACAAACACGTTAGCCCTGCCTCACGCGCAGAGCTTCCACCCAATTCAGGAATTCTGTTTCCGCGGAAAGGGCGCCGATTAAGTAGCAGACAGACTTATGTTTTCCGCGGCCATGCACTGCCGGCTTGCCCCCACACCGACGAAATACTCTCACAATGTTATGAAGAACCTTAAGCTAATTACAAAATGATCGCAACTATACTACCACAAATTCCGGAAAAATCAAGCAAAAAATTCATGGCCACCGGATTGTGCCGAGAGTTACCTACGCCACGAGCACTCACTGCTCCTTATTTGCGCGGTCTTGCACCTCGGTGATGACAGCGTGGGGATACTAAGAATATTCCCTTGTGTCTCAACCCGAGGCTCTGGTATAATAAGCGAGGAGAAATCAGGACGGTATTAGACATGAACAAGCGCAAGACAGCCATTCTTCTAACCGCTTATCTGGCACTTACTGCGGCCGCGATATCCTGGCCGACCGGCACCTTGGCTGCCCAGCGAGTGAGACCCTCGGGTCGCTCGTTCTCAGGTCGCTCCTCCGGGTCGATGCGTGGCGGCGCAAGGACGTCAGGATCCTCCCGATCCTACAGCGGATCTCGTGGCTCGGGAATGGGTTATGGCGGCAGCAGGATGAGCGGCGGACGCTCCATGATGCGCTCGCCGTCCGTTCGAGTCGGCGGGACAACGCGTTACGCACCGCCTGCCCGCACTACCGGCCGTTCCCGTGTCGGACCCCGCACGTCCCAGCGCCCCACAGCCCGAGTCGGTAGGACAGGACGTTCCGCACGGCCCGGCCCCACTACCGGCCGCTCTCGTGTCAGGCCGCGGGCATCGCGACGCCCACCCGTGCGAGTGGGCAGGACGGCACGCCCGGCGGCACGAAGGACCGTTGGAACGCGTGGGCGCGTCAGACCGACCGCGTTGCGTCGCCCGACCGTGCGCGACCCAAGGCACTCTGTCGGACGTACCACCCATCGGATACGGCGGCCGGCACAGCCGTACGACCGGAGCGGTACCACCTACCCCTATTATCCGTGGCGACCTTACTACACCGTTCCGCTCCGTACCCATTATGACTGGTACTGGTACCACAGACCCTTCTACTCGTACTCGTCGTACAGACCGCGATGGTGGTACCCATACTATGACACTTTTTATCCCTATTACGGTTACGGCGGTTGGTGGTGGAACGACTGGGGCATGGGCGCTTCATTCTCTTACAGTCCCAGCTATGACTATTCGTACGCGTCATACGAGCCCGCGGTCACAATTACTGAGCGTGTAGTCGACTCTGGAACACCGGCAGGTTTCACCAGCCCGGATTCCGCTGAGGCGGACCGCCTGTTCGACGACGGTAGATACAGCGAGGCAGCCGAAATGTACCGCCAACTCAGCTTCGCTCATGAAAGCGATGTCTTCGTCCGGTTGGCCCACGCTCATTGCCTGCTTGCCGACGGACGGTACGAATACGCCGCGTACGTTGTCAGGAAGGCGGCCGGGCTCGATCCCGACTGGGAACAGATATTCATGCAGCTGCGCGGCCACTACGGTGATTGGGGCATTTATGTGGATCAAGTCACGGAACTTGAACAGTATATCGCCGAGAAGCCGGACAATACTGCCGCTAGATTCCTGCTCGGCTACGCCTACCTATTCTGGGACCGTTACGGCGACGCCGCTGGCGTGTTTCGCAGTCTTCTGGCTCGGCAGCCCGAGGATAACGGGGTGCGTTATTTCCTGGGCACGACCGAGAGTCTGGAGAAACGCGGGGAAGCCAGTTCCTGATTTGCTGTTCACATGATGCCGCGCAACGCGTGGTAAGACAAGCGTTCCACGCGGACATTAAGGTGGTTGACGGAATATACCGGGCGACGGACGGTAATCACGAAACGCGGGGCTAAGCTGCGGCTCGTCGCCCTTGCGACGGCGCAGACGCGTTTGTAGAAGGGGAACGAAATGCACAGTGGGGCGAAGTGGATCGTGCCGTCGTGTTTCCCCGCGTTCATCCTAATAGTCCTGCTTGCCCAGTCCCACACCTGCCTCGGCACACCTCTGGAAATAGAGTCGTTCGGCCCCAGCAGAGCGGTCGCGCGAGTGGGCGACGAGATCCTGTTTCGCGGCGCCGTCAAGAACTTTGGAGACGAGCCGGTGCGGTCCATCGAGGCGACACTCCTGCTTGACGGAAACTCGATCGGCGACCCGAAGACCGCGGCACAACTCGATCCAGAAAAGACCGCTGGCTTCGAATGGAGCTACACCGTCGAGCACGAGATGAGCGCCGTCGCGGAAATGGTTGTACAAGCCGAAAACGCCGCGTCGACGTCTTCGATCTCGTATGTAGCGGCGCTCTCGGATCGTCCGGCGCCGGCGGATGTTGTCATCGACGGCGAAAACGTGAAACTCGTGTTCACCTGTACCGTCCACGGTTATGGTCCGGCGAGCCTTTTCGTGCTCAGCGGAAACGATTGGACGGAGGTCGCGCGCCTGATGTCGTTCAGTCGAATAGCCTACAAGTCCCAGGACGGCAAGGTTCACAGACGCCTCGTATGCGCCGAAATAGCGGACAACAGGAGGCGCAGCGCGCTGTTCGCAAAAGACCTTGTGGATGCCGACGGTGATGTCTGGCATTTCATGTTTCGTTTTAGCGCGGGCGACGATGGCAAGAGCATACTTGCCGAGTACACGCTGCGCACGGAGAACGACGAGGAGCTGCTTGCGTTCGGCGGCCCGATCCTCTACGTCGGTGACGGGACCACCGGCGAGGAAAAAGATGCCGCGCTATTCCCGGGTCTGGAGTATCTCGAATCCGACGAGGCATCTTCGAGCGTCCTCGACGTGGGACCGCCGCATAACGTTCGGCGCGTCCCTCATCCGAACAAGATAACGATTCCCCTGATGGAAGTGAATGTAAGGCGGCATCTCGTTGGTCTGGTGTGGGAACCGCTTCAGAAGTGGGACGGAACCAACGACCGCCCCTCCGCGCTGTTCGCGTCCCCCAACAGCTTTGAGAGCATGTCGTGCCACGTTATGGGCCTCTTCCTGCCAAGCTGTCCGAGATGGGTTGCGGAAAACGCGACGGAGGCAGCCCAAGCTTATCGATTGCGGGCAGGCCAAGAGGTGAAGCTCGCTGCCCGGATTTTCTCGAAATACCCTGCGGAATCCTCAATCGAGGCCGTGGAACGCTGGATTGATAAGAACGGAGTGCCGGACCCGTTGGAACCGCCGCGCGGTACGTTAGAGGAGGAGCTGGACTTCTCGCTGACAGCCTATACGGATACGTTGTGGGTCGAACAGGAGGGGAAATGGCGCGATACTCTCGGGGTCAACCAGCGGGAGCCCGAGTATTACCCCACCTTCGTTCACCAGCTCCTTTTGGGAGCGAGACGCACGAAGAACGAGGAGCGGCGCGAGCAGTACAGAGCTCGGACGGTCGAGGCTCTTCGCGGCATGCCCGTTGACAAGCTGGGACTCGATCTGGCGTTTGCCTCGCGGGGCCTCGAGAAGGCTCTTGCCGTGGAAACCGCGCACGCAGTGGAGATTATCGAAAGTCAACGGCGCGACGGATCCTGGACACTTGAACCGAACAGCTCTGAGGCGAGCGATAGCAATGCGATCGGCGAGCTCGGCGTTGTTGAGCTGGGAACGTGCGCAAATCCCGCCTATGACGTGCTCAAGTTCGCGCGCATTTCAGCCAATTCGGACGCGCTGGATGCTGGGTTGAAAGCGCTCGACTACATGCGACGGTTCAATGTGCCGCGCGGGACCCAGGGGCGGGAGGCTCCTTCTTCGCATGCGCCGGACGTGCTCGCCTCCGCCCACGCTGTGCTTGCGTACCTTGAGGGGTACAACTTGGCCGGCGACCGAGCCTACCTTGACGAGGCGGTCAGATGGGCGCGTGCCGGGTTACCGTTTATCTACATGTGGAACAGCCCGGACATGCCGTACATGCGGTACGCCTCAATACCGGCGTTCGGCGCAACGCAGCGCACCGATAGCTCGTTCGGCCGTCCTGCTCAGCGAACCGGACTGGATTACGCGTACGCCCTGCTGAGGCTTTCTGAACACGACAGGACGTTGCCGTGGCGTAAGATTGCTACCGGTGTGACGATAAGCGCGATGTACCAGCAGCAGGATGACGGAGAGCGCGCCGCGTTGTACCCGGATAGCCAAGATCTGGTGGACGGATCTAGGGCGTCGAGTTGGCTGAACCCGTCAGGAGTACTGAGAAACGTCCTCACGCTCATCGGCGAGGACCCCGACACGAGAACCGTGATCGTGAGGCAGGACGCGGACGAAGTGCATATCAGCTCCGGCGCGGTACTCGAGAACGCGCGGTACTGGCGGCGTGGAATCACGTTCGACCTGGTCCTGCCGCGAGGTGAGACGTCCAGTTGTGTGGCCATTCCGGCTGTCCAACCGGACAAGGTAACAGCAAACAGAGCGCGCCTGCAGCAGGTAATGGATCTCGATATGGCAGACGAAGGATGGAGGTACGATGAGCGGCACAGAGCACTCTTCATCAAGATACTGCATCGGCAGGAACGGATGCGCGTCGTGGTGAGAAGCGCGAGCCGCTAGTGAATGGAGGAGACCAGAGCACAATGCATCACGGAGCGGATAGAAGAAAGCTGACAGACAGAAGGAACGGCGAACGAAGAAAGTTCGACCCAATTGCCGCGCAGGCTTACGAGGAAGGAATAGAACGCGGGCAGCTAACGGAGCGAAGGAGACTTGAAGACAGGAGAAAACGAGCGCGACGAGAGGCTGACCGCATCCAGGTCTGAAGGTTATGTCGACAGACCAAGGTATTGCGTGCTGTGAGACAGTGGCAGCCCGCGTCATCTCGCCTTGAAGAACCGACAATCAGTACCGTCCGGCCCTATTCTTACTTCTACGCGGCGGCAGCATTTCGGACACCAACCCACATACGCCGTTCGCGACCGGTTCACGTACACGCGACTGTACACCCCGCAACAATCGAACAGAACGCTGACATAACTCCTTCCGATCGCGGAAGGACGAGCGGCGCGTCTATCCTTTCTGATCTTGTTCGCTGTTAGATTCGGCTTGCTCCTGTTCCCCATTGTCCGCCACTTCCGCCGTTTCTGCTGTCGCAGGCCGGCTACGCAGTTTCTCCATGAACGTCCACACGAGAAAGACAATGCTACCGAAAACAATCGCAACAATGCTCGAAATCACGACAATAAGAGCGAATTGGTTCATCGCACAACCTCTTAAGTAGCGCCACGTGTCGATGCCAGTTCTTTGCGCTGGATTTCTGCAACGTATCTCCAGATGCGGTCAACATCACGTGTGGCTTCGGGGGACTCTTCCACGTTCACAAACTGAATACCGAGAGTTCTCATACTCTTTTCAGCGAGCTCATCGCGCCGGTTCCTCACCATTCCGGTAAGTTTTATCTCGTCCTCGTCAGGTTCCAGCCTGAACGCCAGCTTCAGCCGCGTACCGACGTCTATGCCTTGAGACACGCTCTTTGCCACGCGCACCGCGATACCGCCCGCACCTACGTCAAATATCTGAGTTCTGAGCGCTTCGCGTCGGTCCGCATACGTCCATTTGTCATCATCTCCCTCCCTAACGGGCACCATACGTATAAGGAGCGGCTGCGCGGAAGGTGGAGAAACGCGGAAATATGCGCGTCTCTGACCACTCTCGAGCGCACGAGGGTAGGAAATCAGAAGCACCTTTACCTTACTCCCCTCACCAAGTTTGAACGTGGACTTGCCGAGCAGTTTCGCCTCGAATAGAAACCGCTCGGACTTCGAGGCGAAATGCACCTCCATCTCGCAGCCGCGCGGCAATGTGACAAAATGCCCGTCCCACGTAGGGATGTCTATTACCACGCTTCGTTTGCCTCGTTTGCCTTCTTCGCCCCGTATCTCGTAAAGTCTGCTCTTGTACGTGGAGGCTATCCTACCCTTGAACACGCGTACGTCCGCGGGCACATTCAGCGAACACGCCGTGTTCAACATCTCGTAAACGAGTGCGGGATCATCAACGATGTTCAGTTTCACTGCGATAGCTCCGAATTTGACGACGCTTTCCCTTTTCTCGTTGCGGGTCTGAATGGAGGATCCGGTCCAGGCTCAGGCATTTTGACCGCAGGTTCGGCTTGCGCCGCCGCCTCCTCCTTGCGACTCCATCTTTCAACCACTAGCTTCAACTGGTTCAACTCATCTCGGATCTTCGCGAGTTCATCCATCATCAGGCTGGCGTTCTCTGCCAGACTCCTGTTGGTTTCGAGCAGTATCTTATGCGCCTCAAGTAATGCGTTGAGCGTGTCTGTGTCGGCACCTTTCGGCTTGGCATTCGTCTTCTCGGGAGGCTTGGGTTCATCCGGCTCCCGTTCCGGGACGAGCAACAGGTCATCGTACCATGCCGTTCCCTTCCCGGCCAGCACACAACGCACCGTCACAAATGATGTGCCAGGCGGGGGCACGATCGACGTCTCAACACGCGTCCAATCAACGCTGCCGGTTATCGGGTGAGCGATTGATGTCGTCGCGAAACGCAGCGCTTCTCCGGAACCGTCGCGCCAGCACTGCAGCCAAATAGCCGCTTCGGTGACCTCTTTGCTCCTTACATAGCCGGAGAGAAGCAGTTTCACTCCGGCCGTAACCGGAGAGACATGCTGGTACCAGTTGTTGTATACCTCATCTTTATAAGGGGTCTCGATATGGAGCATGAGGGACTGTTTTCCGGAGTGATGTGCGTTCTTATCCCAAAGCGCCTCCACACCCTCTGCAGGGACTGTGAAAACGCGCCATCCGGCGGGCTGTGCGTCGCTGCCGTCCTCAAGCCCCGCGTTCTTGAGCAGGTTCACAGGCTCTTCATCGGCGCAGTGCGCCACCGGCAGGAAAAACGGCGATTGCATAAGGAGGCACAATAGGACAAGGCCCACTTGAGCACAAAGCGAACACAGGTGGAACGCGCCGCTATCGTAAACGCATCTGTATCCTTTTCCTCGCACCGGCGCACCTCCCACAGAGTGCTCCTCCTTCCGCCTCAATATAACATGGGAGGGGCCAAAAGTCAAAGGATTTGGGGCAGTTGTGAGCGTCTTCCGGGGCGAGTCAGACTATTGTGTAACCGGCTACGTTCATGCGCATTGACCCGATCGCCTCTGTGTGCTACGATTACGGGAAACCGGTAATATGCATCGACTACCTTTACGGTAAGACGTCGGTGTCACCCCTCTTGTCTGTGGGGTGCGGGTTCGTGGGGATAGGGTGCGCGTCGGCGTTCGGCCCAGTCAGACTTGGCTCTCGAGATTCGGGCTCCGTTCACGTTGTGCGCCCAAGGTCGGGAAGCTCGATCCAACACAGAAGGTAAATGGGACCGTGTGGCAGGTTCGAGTTCGCTGGTGTATCCCGATCCGTCGCCATTGGCGTAGTTCCAATAGTCTACTCAGCCGACTTCCGGTCCTCGCGGGGAATGTCCGACGCGGTCCGCGATGCTCGTATGGACAGGGTGCGATACTAGAATGATCCGCGATGAGAAAACAGAGGACTTGACGGCCCCTCCCGAACAGATGCTCGGCGATCTGCTAACGCGTCGCGGGCTTACCATTGCGGTAGCGGAATCGTGCACCGGCGGGTTGATTTCGCACAGAATAACAAACGTTCCGGGAGCTTCCAAGTATTTCCTGCTTGGGGCTGTGGCGTATTCGAACGAGTGTAAGGTAGAGCAGCTCGGCGTTGATCGAGCGTTGATTGAAAAGGTCGGCGCGGTCAACCGCGATGTCGCCATGGCAATGGCCCGTGGGATTAAGGATGTTGCACGGAGCGATATCGGCGTAGGTGTCACGGGAATTGCGGGACCGGAAGGAGGACCGTCCTACAAACCTGTCGGTCTCGTCTTCGTCGCGGCGGTATCCAACACGCGGCAGAAAGTCGCACGTCACTTTTTTGACGGTACGCGAGAAGCCGTGAAACAGCAAGCGTCGGACGCGGCGCTAACGCTAGTACTCGAGGTAGCACGAGGGATTTTAAAAACCCTTGAAAGGTAACCAGTATGGCGGTAAGAGATGAGTTCGTGCACCTGCATGTGCACACGGAATATAGCCTGCTCGACGGAATGTGCCGGATACCGCAGCTCCTTGCACAGGCAAGAGAGTACGGGATGCCCGCCATTGCCATAACCGACCACGGGAACCTGTTCGGCGCCGTGGAGTTCTACCGGCAGGCAATGAAAGCCGGCGTCAAACCGATCATCGGCAGCGAAATGTACGTCGCACGCGGAAGCAGGCTCGACAGGAACGTGCGCAGTGCAGCGGAAGCCGCCTATCACCTCGTGTTGCTCGCAGAAAACGAGACCGGCTACAAGAACCTGCTCAAGCTCAGCAGCGCAAGCTTTCTCGAGGGGTTTTATTACAAACCGCGCGTGGATAAGGAGCTTCTGGACGAACATCACGAGGGGTTGATAGCGCTCAGCGCGTGTCTTGGGGGTGAAGTGGCCGCGGAGGCTCTCAGAGGTAACCTCGACGCCGCCGAGCAGGCCATTTGCACCTACCGGGACATCTTCGGCAAGGATAGTTTCTTCGTGGAGCTTCAGGACGAAGGCATGCCCGAACAGCATCGCGTGAACCCCGTGCTGGTCAAGCTGGCGCGCGAATGCGGTGTCGGGATCGTCGCGACGAACGACTGCCATTATGTAAAACAGTCCGACAGCCTCGTGCACGATATTCTCTTGTGCATCCAGACCGGTACCACCGTCGAGGAGGAGGGCAGGCTGAAGTTCCCCACCAACGAGTTCTATCTGAAGTCGCCCGAAGAGATGGCGCAACGTTTCAGCGAATGGCCGCAAGCCTTGGATAATGCCGCCGAAATAGGGCATAGATGCAACGTGGAACTGGAGTTCGGGCAGCGACTTTTGCCGCGATACCCTGTGCCGGAAGAGTACACATCGTCAGGTTACTTGCGGGAATTGGTCGACAATGGACTGAAGCAACGGTACGCGGAGATCAGTTCCGAAGTTACCGATAGGGTCGATCATGAGCTCGATATCATCAACCAGATGAACTACACGGGCTACTTCCTGGTCGTGTGGGATTTCGTCAATTTTGCCAGGCGAAACGGCATACCGGTAGGACCGGGACGCGGTTCCGGGACGGGCAGCCTGGTGTCGTACGCGCTCAGAATCACCGACCTCGACCCGCTGAAGTACGGTCTTCAGTTCGAGCGGTTCGTGAACCCGGAACGCGTGTCGCCGCCGGATTTCGACATAGATTTCTGCTATACCCGCCGCGAAAAAGTCATAAGTTATGTTCGCGAGAAGTACGGCGATCGGAACGTGAGCCAGATCATCACGTTCGGCACAATGGCGGCCCGTGGGGCGATCCGCGATGTGGGCCGCGCTCTTAACCTCCCGTACGGGTTGGTGGACAAAGTCGCGAAACTCGTGCCGTGGCAGCCGGGTATGACTCTGACGGACGCACTCGAGAAGGAACAGGAACTGCGCAGGATGAAGGATCAGCAGCCGGAGATCGACCGGCTCTGGCAGATCGCAACGGCGCTCGAAGGGCTCGTGAGACACGCGTCAGTCCACGCCGCCGGCGTCGTAATATCAGCTCAACCGCTCACGGAATACGTCCCTCTGTACCGGGCAAAAGGCGACCCGCGCGAACCAATAACCACACAGTACGAGTCCGGCACCCTCGAGAAGATAGGGTTGATGAAAATAGACTTCCTCGGGTTACGCACGCTCACCGTGATTGACGATACTATACGGTCGGTGAAAGAGAACCGAGACGTTGAACTCGACCTCAGCGACATCGCGCTCGACGACCAGCAGACGTTCGAGCTGCTGCGCGGGGCCTGGTGTGCAGGCGTGTTCCAGCTTGAAAGCGCCGGTATGCGCGACCTCGCCCGGAAGATAGGCATCGAGCGGTTCGAGGAGATTGTGGCGCTGGTCGCTCTGTTCAGGCCCGGTCCCATGCACATGCTTGATGATTACGTCCAGCGAAAACACGGCTTGACTCCAATCAAGTACGATCACGCACTGCTGAAACCTATCCTGGAGGAGACCTACGGCGTGATGCTGTACCAGGAGCAGGTGATAAAGATCGCCAGCGAGGTCGGCGGGTTCCCTCTCGGTAAGGCGGATCTGCTGCGCCGCGCAATGGGCAAGAAAGACCCGGACGAGATGGCTAAACTGAGAGACGATTTCGTCAAGGGAGCCCGAAAAAGAAAGGTTTCAAAGGGAACCGCCGAGAAGATATTCAACCACATGGCCCAGTTCGCGGGGTACGGGTTCAATAAGTCCCACAGCGCGGCGTACGCGCTGATCGCGTACTGGACGGCGTACCTGAAAGCCAACTACCCGCTCGAGTTCATGGCGGCGACTCTCAGCAGCGAGATGGGCAACAGCGATAAGCTGGCAGGCTATATCGAGGAATGTAAGCGAATGGGCATTGCGGTACGCCCGCCTGATATCAACGAGAGCCGCAAGAACTTCACCGTGGTCGGCGACGCGATCCGGTTCGGGCTCGCCGCGATCAAGAACGTCGGTGAAGGCACTGTGGAGGCTGTCGTGGAGGAGCGCGAAAGCGGCGGTGCGTACGGTTCGATATTCGACCTGTGCCAGCGTGTGGACATGCGCCAGCTCAACAAGCGCGCACTTGAAAGTCTCGTGAAAGCCGGCGCGCTCGACAGCACCGGCGCCACCAGGAGCCAGGCGTTCGCAGTTGTCGACACAGCGGCCGAGCAGGGTAATCTGCTTCAGCGCGAGAAAGAGTCCGGGCAGACCTCGCTGTTCGATCTGCTCGGCGATGACAGCAGCGCGACGACCGACCAGCGGTTGCCTGACATCGATGAGTGGCCGGAAAACAAGCTGCTGGCTCACGAGAAGGAAGTCCTCGGTTTCTACGTAACGGGCCACCCTCTTGCCCAGTTCGCGCACATCATTACCCAACTGGCGACGGCGAAGACCGGCGATGTGTCCTCCATGCGAGACGGCGCCTCGGTTACTGTTGGCGGGATTATCGCCAAGGTCAAAGCCCAGACCACGCGGCGCGGCGACAGGATGGCTTTCGTGACGCTGGAGGATCTCGACGGGTTCGTTGAGGTCATCGTCTACGCCGAAACGTACCAGAAATCCAAAGGCGTTCTGATGGAGGACGTGCCCGTTATAGTCCTCGGGCGGATCGGCTCGAACAACGGTGAGATGCGGATTGTCGCGAACGAGATATTCCATCTCGACGAAGCCCAGAAACGGCTCGTGCGTGCCGTCCACGTCAGATTGATGGCCGCCGGGTTGGAAGAACCCAGGTTGGAACAGCTGGCAGCGGCGCTCTCCGCGCATTCCGGGCAGTGCGACCTCTATTTCCACCTCGTGACGCCGAGGCACGGCGAGGTCACCATCAAAGCCGGGGCAAGAAGCAGGGTCGAACCCTCAAACGCGCTCGTCGAAGCCGCTCAAGAAATCCTCGGCGAGGAATCCATCTGGTTCACCGCAGCCAACCAGCGCGGTAAAGCATAATAGTACTGCAAGTATCGGGGAAACCTTATCGGGGAAACCTTCCCCGCCAAGGCGCTGCAACAGGTAGGGCGGGCATCTTGCCCGCCGTTGAAGGGGGAAACCTTTCTGGCAGAAAGGTTCTCCCCCGGACCCCCTTCCAAAGACTTTTGGGCAGGGGCGGTTCGCGAACCGCCCCTACATAGACCACGGCGCACCGCTGGTCGGGTACGTCCTCCCACACGTCCGCGCCTTCAAAACACGCAATCATGCACAAGCTGCGGAACAACTCGCGGATCGGCTTAGGGCTGTTTCAGGGTAGTGGACGAATTGCGGGCTGGGAGGATCGCTATGTGAACAATTGCCTCAGTGTGCCTAAGACCTCGGAGAGCTTATCCGTGCTCACTTCGGCAAATTGTTTCACGATGTCGCGATGGCAGGTAAACAGCTTTCCGACCTTCACAACGGATTCTTTTTGCATGACGCCGAAGGCTAGGTCAGCCTGAGTCAATGGCACCTCCGGCGGTTGCGGGGAAGGAGGAACATTAGAGGTCACAGCCGCTAGGATGATATCCTCGTAACTTTGATTGAACCAGTCAGGTGATACCACCACGGCCGGTCTTTTCTTGGTACCCGAAAGGTCTGTGAATGGGAACGGAACAAGGACCAAGCTGCCTTGGCTATACGTCATTCCAGATTTCATCGGCCTCGTTATCCCAGAACTTGAACGCGCTTTCAGCGATTCGCAGCCAGTGGCGCGAGTCGTCCTCAATGGCAGCAGACCTCTCCCATGTCTCCGCGGCGGTTCTGACTCCTTCACTCTCAGCGGGAATGAACTCCGTACGTTCTCTGGCACGCGGCATGGAGTACCTTACGCCAGGGTTTAACACCAGCACTGCGCTTACGTGCGCGCGAAAATCGGCTTCCACCGCCTGAATCGGAGTGGAAGGGGTTATTGAAATACCGTAGTTCTCAGTCAGTTTCTCATTGCAGGCTGTGGAAGATTCCATTGCTCTCACCCCGCCTCGCCTATGGAACGCCAACCGACACTGGTTACATTGACAGCTGCCTGCCCGGGAGCCTCATCGGCGCGCTTTATCTGCGCGCTGAAAAGGAAGTGCTCACACCCGAGGGCGGTTTCGATATACGAGCCGACGATGTTCACGGTCTTCAAGTTGTCGGCTCCCAAGAGTGCCAAAGGGTCAAACGGCTGTGCCAACTGCAGCTCCTCCTCATAGTCCTCATACAGAGACCACATCATAGATTCCAGGTTGTCGTCCGGTTTCGTGATCTTCAGGCCGATCTCGGTCTCTGCCTCAGCGCGCATGATCGGGTATACGTGAATGCACAGTTTTTCTGTGAGATGCTCGACTATATCCTGGATTTCCTTCTTGTCTTTGCGGGTATCCATGTGGAGACCGAGCAGTTTCTCTGCAACCATCCTTGCCATGCGATATGCTCTGTAAACGTTCCCCAAAGCCAGCGGGTTGATCTTGTTGGCTAGCTCGTTAAAAACCGTCACCATTTGTTCATCCCTGATCGCCGCTTGCTCTCTTGCTAGGAGAAAATAGGAAGTCACGTCCTCGACGCTAATCGGGAGCATCTTGTCTGGCTGTTGGGGGTCCCGGGGATTGAAAGGATGGCCGGTTGTAGTATCGACGGGACTTAGTTCGCCGGACTTCCCCATTACAATTTCATCCGCGCCCAGAGCGATTGACGTAGCAGCACTGTGCGCCCGATACGGTACCAGGACCCCAAAGCGGTCACAGTGTTCTCTGAGCAATCCTACAATCCGTAGCGGCGCTACCATGTCGCCGCCGCGGCTGTATAGAAACAAGTCGAGCTTGTCGCTTCTCCCTAGGATGTCAAGTTGGCGACGGAGCACCCGGACAGCATCCTCGGCTATCTGCGTCGTGAACGGAGCCCGATCGCCAGTGACATAAGAGATTAACCTTGAGCCGCGGGACGCCTCAATCTGCCTAATAAGTTCAAGCCTCTTCTCTCTTCCCATGTCGTCGCCTCTCTCGGTCAGAAACGCTGAACGTCAGGGCCTCAAAAAGCCGCGCCTAGGCGCTCGAGTTTGCCACTAGCTGTTGCGTCGATGATGAGTCCGCAGTTCCCTATCTAGAATAACACAGCTTGAGATCCCCCGTCAAAGAAATTATAATCAATTCTAGGCCAAATATCAAGACCTCGCAACAAATGAGCAGCGTTGGCAAGGAGTGTGACTTTGCTCTACGACCTCCTTTCCACGGGAGACCGCACGACTAGGGCCCTGTCGCAGGCAAGCGGGAACGGGATACACAGGATGGTGCCGAAATCGTTTTAGTCCCGTCTGAGGCTGATGGCGTGTTGTCCTATGCATAATGGGCACAGGTTGTTGTCCACGCTGTTCTCCATGAATTGGAGCAGGGAACAAGGCAGGGAATACGGCATATGGAGAAGACGGAAGAGCACGTATCCGGATGAAGTTGTGTTAAAATACGTTGGGGTGCTTGGCAATGGCAACTAACTCGAGCATAGAGTGGACTGAGTCCACGTGGAATCCGGTAACTGGCTGCACAAAGATTAGCGCCGGTTGCAGATACTGCTATGCCGAGCGCATGGCAAACCGCCTCAATGCTATGGGCCAGCCCAACTATGCTAACGGCTTCAGGCTCACTCTGCATGAGCACGTGCTGGGAACACCCTTAAGCCTGAAGAAGCCGCGGGTCATCTTTGTCAACTCCATGAGCGACCTGTTTCACAGGAACGTACCCGTAGACTTCATTGAGCGCGTGTTCGATGTGATGAACCGCGCAGATTGGCACACTTATCAAATCTTGACAAAAAGGGCGTCGCGCCTTGCAGCGTTGGGTCCCCATCTTCCGTGGGCACCGCACGTATGGATGGGTGTTACAGTGGAACAGCGCGATTACGTGGATAGGATCGACCTCCTCAGAGAAACGGGTGCCTTTGTCAAGTTCGTATCCCTGGAGCCTTTGCTTGGCCCGCTTCCTGACCTCGACCTGCGAGGAATCGACTGGGTGATAGCGGGCGGAGAATCGGGCCCGGGTGCCAGGCCCATGAGGAAAGAGTGGGTAAGGGAAATTCGAAAACAATGTGTGGCCGCCCACGTACCCTTCTTCTTCAAGCAGTGGGGAGGCGTCAACAAGAAGAAGGCAGGTCGGATTCTCGACGGCAGGACTTGGGACCAAATGCCGCAACCGGTAGTGGCCGCGCTCTAGCAGAGGCCCGCACTACAGAGTGACATAATACAGACCGTGCTTCTCGCGTACATCCTCATACGGGGATCTGGAATGTGATGGGTGCCTTCACGAGTTTCTACAAGCCGATACTCCTCAGCATCCTAGTCCTCGCACTGTTTGTTGTCGCGTGGATGGTTTGTGCCATTTGCCTCTTCCCGTTCTTCGAACACGCTCACATACACCCCGTGCAAGAACCCATCCCGTCGTTGTTCCCGGTTCTGGTGATATCACCGAAAGCCAATGGCGAAGAATACAAGGGTGAGGTCCTGTATCACAAGAACCTGGAAGAGTACCTCGCGGAGAACCCTGATTACACCTTGCTCGTTCCTGAACAGTACGAGCAGAGCATCAGAGAGGATATTAAGCAACGCTGCCGTTCGCGGAGGGACGACCACAATATTGACTCACCCGATCCGTGGCGTGCGGATTTCAAAGTCGAGAGATTGCCAGATGGGCGGCAGAAGCTGGAAGTATCCCGCACGCATACCGGCGACCTGGTCAATGTGGGATGGTACGACGCGAGCGGAAAGGAGTTCGTACCGCTACAATACAAGGCGTATACCGCGGGGATCGGGATCGGCGTCGGAATGGTATCGCTGGTCGTGACAATGCTACTCTTTCCGGTCGCGCGGAGGTTCTTGCACTACGTTATCAGGCGTTATCGCGAAGGTGGCCGTGGCGAATGCCATGGGGAAGGGTAAAGGGAACAAGGCAGGGAATAGGGTATAGGGAGAAGGGAGAAGAGGGAAGTGGGCGACGCAAGCATCGCCCCTACGGCACATACCTTAAGTTCCACTTGATTCTCTGCGTCCTCTGCGGCTTTGTGCTGCTGTCCCCCTTTTGGCAGACAGGAATGTCCGCCCCACGACCCATAAGAAGACAATGGTGGGGCAGGCATTCTTGCCTGCCGTTGTCCAGGAGTGGTGCGCACTGTGGCTGCTCGCCGATGTACTGCCTTCGCGAAATCCGATGACCTCCTTTCTGCTTTCGGCAGTCATCATTGTAACAGTCGCCGTCACCGTTCCTCTTTTTGACAACTGCCTGCGTCTTTCGCAGCAAAGGCTAGTCCCGGTAATTATGGTCGCGCCCGCCTTGCTGGTTCTGTTGTTGGGGATGACGGTTACGAGTTGGATGTGCCGCAGACAGTACGACCCGTGGCGGTTTGTGCTATGGCTGCCTTTGGTGCTCGTTGGGGTGTCTTGTGGGGCGGTTGGGATTGTCGCCGCGTTCAACTCGTTCAGAGGATACCATCAGGAAGCGCCTCTGCTGGTAGTATCCGCCTTTGCCCTCGCGCTCGCGCTCTATGCCATCGTCGTGCCGTTCATGCTCCTGACATTCACAACGCCGCTCTACCGCAGCCGCTTTCAAGCCCTCTTCAGGCTGAGCGAAACGGAGCGTAGCCTTTCAGAGGTGGAACCTCAGGTAGCGCCAGAACCGACGCTCACTTGAACCGGTCGGAAATGGGTGTTTCGCAATTACTGAAGCGAGTTGAAGAGCTCGACGCTAATCCGTGACTGCCTCAAGATGGCTTTCAGAGTGCCTCTTTTCAACTCCTTATGGTCCGGCACAGTAAGTGTCAGCTTGGGTGGTGTGTCTCTCCTCAGGATGATATGGCTGCCTGTCCGTCGCACCACTGCGAACCCAGCTCGCTCAAGACGCCTCACAACCTCTCTTCCCGAGAGGAGCGGCAATTTGCCCACGATTAGACCTCGACCTCAACCAAGTCGTAGACCACATCGCCGGGCGGCACAGCGTCGCCGTACTCGCGGGAAACTTCAATCCAGGCAAGAATTGCTTCCTTAATATTGTCGAGCGCCTCCTGGCGCGTTTCTCCCTGCGAGATGCATCCCGGCAGTGAAGGGACATAGACGGTGAAACCGCCCTCCGCGCAAGGCTCCAGTACCACCTTATAGGAGAGTTTCTTAGACATGGACATTTCTCCCTTTCCTTCTCACGTCCAGTATACCACGCAGCGATTCGAGAGGCAACTCTTGCGGTAGCTAAAAAGCGTACTATGGTCGACCTCTGTGCTTGAATGACCGCAGGTCAGGCATTCTTCTGAGCCAACCGGTATTCCCGAATATCCAGGAACCAGTACCCGCTGCGGAGCACTTTCTCAGATTCGACTATCTCCACACGCTTCTTGAACAGCGGTCCGTTGGTCACTAACGTGTGGTACTCGCCGTTCTCTCCACAGGGATCGACATCCTTGCATTCAAGTATGTCCTTCAGGAACGCTTTGTCCACGCGGCGGCCGACCCATTCCTCTCCGAGAAGATCGCCTTGAGTACAGACGACAGTCGCCTCAAAACCCGATTCTATGAACTCGGACAGGATCTCCTCAGGACTGCATCCCCAGAGCGGTTCGATTGCCTGGACGCCGAGATCCCGGCAGATCTTCTCAGCCCATTCCCGGCCGTTCGGCAGATGAATATCGCCGAACACTACGCCGCCTATACCTTCAGCGATGACATCGCGAATGGCGTCCTTGAATTCCTCCTCGTAACCATCGGCCGTGGTCGCCTTCTGCAGCAAAGGGATTCCGACCGCCTGGGCCTGCATCCGGATGAGCGTTTCCTCCATGCCGTGAAACCGTACCCGCCTGTACTCCTCGGAAATCGTGTTCAGCAGATAGCAGACGTCGTAACCCTCACAGATCGCCTTGTAGCAAGACAGGCTACTGTCTTTTCCGCCGCTCCAGGATGCAACCACTTTGACAGACGACACGAACTCCACCTCCTATGTTCGACAATCGCGATTAAGTATCTGTCACGCAGCCCGTTGTGTCAAGAACAAACGCGCCTTGCGCGACTGCAGGAACAAGCCCGAATAAGTACTTGACTTACCGCCGGGGCAATGCTATAATATACTTTCGAGAGTGGACTATTCGGCAGATGAATATTTAGGGAGTAGTTACAAATTCGGCGTCAAGGCTCCGAATCGTCGGGTTCACTGATTGAGAAACGGCGTCGCGCAATCAACGCGTAGACGCGCCAATAGCCTTTGGTCGACGGACGTTGACCTCTGCTGACCGGGCATGAAACTGCCGAGAGCAGCATGCTGACAAGGTCGTGGAGCATGGCAATGAGAAAAACGGTTTCAGTGTTCATACTCTGTTTTCTTGTGGCGCATCCTCTCGCCGGGGTTCGAGGTGACGATGGCGAGGGGACTATTTCGCTGAACGAGGCGATCAGAATCGCGTTGGAGAAGAACCAGGATGTGCTCGTGGCGCAGCGGCGCGTTGTCGAGGCGCAATACGCCCTTGGCGAAGCGAGGGCGGCATTTCTCCCCTCGTTCGATGCGGTGGCAAGGTATCAACGCATCGATAAATCGCCAAGCTTCGAGATCCCTTTTGCTCTTCCCGGCCAGTCGAACAAGGTCAGTTTCATGCCTACGGAGAGCTACCAGGCGGGATTTGCCGCGCAGCAGCCGCTGTTCACCGGCGGCAGGTTGTACAACAGCTACAAGGTGGCCGGCGCGGGGCTGCGCTCCCGCGAACGCGAGATGGAAGCCGTTCAGAACGAGCTGGTATTCCTTGTCAAGAGGGCATACTACCAGATTCTGGTCGCGCAGAAGTTCGCGGCGGTCGCGGAGCAGAGCGTCAAGCTGCTCGACACGCACCTGCAAGACATCCAGCGGTTCCTGGATGCGGGCCTGGTGGCTCGCGTGGATCTGCTCAGGACGGAGGTTCAGAAGGCAGACTCTGAACAGCAGCTTAACAGCGCGGTGAATGCTGTGGACCTTGCGAAGAGCACGTTCAACAACCTCCTGGACAGAAGCTTGGAGACGCCGGTACAGGTGGAAGATATCCTGGAGTACGTCCCGACGGTGATTTCGCTTGAGGAGGGGACGCAGGCGGCTCTGGAGCAGCGTCCTGAGATCGAGGCATTGGAGGCCGCAGTTGAGATGGCCACACGAAACGTTAGCATCGCCCGGGCAGCCTATTTCCCGACGGTGGCCGCACAAGGCACGTATGATTGGCAGAAAGGCACCCAGCTGGAGATTCTCGATGAGGATTGGCATTGGACCGTCGGTCTTTCCGGATCGATGACTCTGTGGAACTGGGGAGCGACGCGCGCGCAGGTCGCACAGGCCGCAGCGAAGCTGGACCAGACGGAGCTCGAGCTTGAGAAGCTGCGCAACAGTGTCGCGTTGGACGTGCGGCAGTCATATCTCAAGATGGGCGAAGCAGAAAAGAACGTGGCGGTTTCGGAGAAGGCCGTCGCGAGCGCACAGGAATCCTACAGGACGACAGGGGAAAGGTATCGCGAAGGTGTTGGCACTAATACGGAAGTGCTGGACGCCGAGAACGCGTTGGCGCGCGCCGAGGCGAACCGTAATCAGGCGCTGTTCGAACATAATGTCGCCGTAGCTCGCCTCAACAGGGCGATCGGCGTCGGCTGGCAGGATTAGAGGTAGGGGGAGCATCTCGCCCCCTTTTGAGGGAGTTAGGCTGGACTTGGACAAACGTAAAGGCGACGACATTCCGCACTGACGGGCGGGTAGACCCGGTCCCGCAATTGAAGAGGATTACACAAAGATGAGACCGTTAAACACGGGTTTTTTGGCAGCGCTCCTTTGTTCGTTGCTTGTCGGCGGAGGGTGCGGTAAAGGCGGCGAAGTAACCACCGATAAGGATGAAACCGCTACTGTGCCGGTGGCGGTTTCCAGAGTCGAGGAGCGCATCTTCTCGCACAATGTGAGAACGTTTGGAACGCTGGTCGCTCTCCATGAAAGTAAGGTTGGCAGCAAGGTGGGAGGAAAAGTCGTGGAGGTGTATGCCGAGGAAGGCGACGAGGTCAATCGAGGCGACCCCCTTCTTAAGCTCGAGCAGACGAGCTTTCTCGACACCATGAGACAGGCCGAAGCCGCCGTGGCGACCGCGGAAGCGGCGCTGGCCAGCGTGCTGGCAGGCAGCAGAAGAGAGGACATCGCCTCCGCCAAGGCGTCGTTCGAGCTGGCGGACCGAGAGTACAATCGGATGAAAGGACTGTGGGAAACCCAGTCCATCCCCAAGGCGCGGCTGGACGCTGCGGAAGCACAATACAAGACCGCCAAGGAAACCTACGACAAGGCTGTAAGAGGCGCTCGAGATGAAGATATCGACGTTGCACGCGCGCAGGTGGACCAGGCGAAAGCCGCTCTGGGCACGGCGGAAACCAGATTGGACGACTCGGTTGTTCGCGCACCGTTTGACGGTGTGATCGTGGGCAAGTACGTCAATGTCGGAGAGGTTGTCTCGGATATGATAATGCCGGAGATGGTTTTGTTTCGTTTGGTAAATGTGAGCCGCGTCAAAGTCGAAGCGGATATTCCGGAGGGCGAATTTGCATGGACGAAAGTAGGCACACCGGCATTCATATCGGTGGACGCTTATCCCGGCGAAGAATTTGAGGGCAGCGTAACGCGCGTTAATCCCTCCGTGGATCCGACGACAAGAACGTTCCACGTCGAGGTCGAGATCCTTAATCCTGAGAAACAGCTGAGATCCGGTATGTCCGCCCGAGCGCGTCTCCAGGTCCGACAGGAGAGCAAGGCCGGCATCCCGATGGACGCACTCAACAGGTTGTCCGGTACCGGCGTCTACTACGTGTTTGCAGTTGCGGGCGGCAAAGCGCAGAAGAAGAACGTGGTGCTCGGTCTGCGCGAGGGCAACTGGGTCGCTGTCGAAGACGGGCTCGCGCTGGGCGAGCAGGTCGTGATCTCGGGCGGCGGATTGCTTCAGACAGGCACGCCGGTTACTGTGGTTGAGGAGGAAGGAGAAGTATCGTGAACCTTCCTGCTTTCGCTGTAAAACGTCCCGTAACCATCATTATGGTCTTCACGGCCCTCATCATTTTCGCTGCGATCTCGCTTCCCGGGATAGGCATCGACATGCTGCCGGACATCACGCCACCCGGCATAAGCGTGCTTGTCCCCTACCCCGGAGCCAGCGCGAGCGACGTCGAGAACGACGTTGTCGAGCATCTCGAGGACGCGCTCAGCGTCATCAACAACCTCGACCACATCATGTCCATCGCAAAGGATAACGTCGCGGCAATCACCTGCTACTTCAAGTGGGGAACGAACCTCGATGTCGCAGCTAACGACATTCGCGACAGGCTTGGCATGGTGAGAACGGAGATCGCGAAACACGCCCCCGAAGCGAGAGACCCGTTTCTGTTCAAATTCACGAGCTCGATGATGCCGATAATGTTCATGTCAATTGGCGCGACCGAGAGCTACAAACAGCTGTACCACATCGTCGACGAGGACATAATCGACCCATTGCGCAGGGTCGGAGGTGTCGGGGCAATAATCTCCTACGGCGGATTGCGCCGCCAGATAAACGTCGAGTTCGATAAGGAGAAACTCGAGGCGTTCAACCTTTCGCTGGACCAGGTAACGCAGGCGCTTGCGGCGGAGAACCTCGACCTGCCCGCCGGCAGCGTCAAGATGGGCCGGCGCGAGTACCATCTCAGGGTGCCCGGCAGGTTCAAGTCCGTCGAGGAGATCCGGAACGTGATAGTGGCAAGTCGCGGCGGCAGACCCATATATCTGCGCGACTGCGCTTCCGTGAAGGACAGCTTCGAGGAGCCTAAGATGTACGGCTGGGCTAACGGTAAAGAGGCCGTCGTGATGATGATTCAGAAGCAGGCCGGCACCAATACCGTCGCCGTCGCCCGGGGCGTAAAGCGCAAGCTCGCAGAGATCAAGAAGACGTTGCCGCCCGACATAAACTTCGCGATGTCGATGGACATCTCTGAGACCATCCTGATGTCTATCCGCAACCTGGCGCGAACTCTGGGCGTGGCGGGAATACTCGTTATGGTTGTCACGTACGTGTTCTTGCGGAGAATTCCTCCGACCTTGATGATAGCCAGCATTATTCCGCTCTCGATGATCGTGAGCCTAATCTTTTTGTACGTCATGGGTTACACGATAAACATCATCTCGCTTATGAGCCTGTCCGTTTGTCTCGGCATGGTCGTGGACAACGCGATAGTCGTGCTCGAGAACATCATACGCCGTGTCGAGGGCGGCGAACGGCCTGCCGAGGCGGCGGTGTTCGGGGCCGCCGAAGTGGGAACCGCGATCATCGCATCGACGCTGACGACGATCGTGGTATTCGCGCCGCTGGTGTTCATCAAGGGACTTGCCGGAGTGGTGTTCAAGCAGCTCGGCGCTATCATCGCCGTCACTTTAGGTGCGTCGCTGTTCGCGTCGTTGACCATGACGCCGATGTTGGGTGCCCGATTCGTCAAGCGGAGAGCCGGGACCCGTGGCGCTGAGAAGGGCTCTACCGCAACGGACGCGTGGTACGGCTCGATCGAGACTGCCTACGGCAGGCTCCTGCGGTTCGCTCTGAGGCACAGGGCGGCGTTTCTCGTCGTGCTCGCGGCAGTGTTCATCCTGACACTCGGTATGGCCCGGCGGATAGGTACCGAGCTGTTCCCGGAGGTGGACACGGGCGAGATTGAGGTACTGGTACAGCTGGACGAGAGCGTCCGGGTTGAACGAAGCGCGGCGGTAGCCGTACAGCTCTCTGACATGTACGTGAACCTGTTCCCGGAAGAAACCGAAAGCCGCTACGCGTGGGTCGGAGAAAGCGAGGAGCAGATAGGTGTCGCTCTCGGTATGGCGGAGGGCGCTAACGTAGCCCAGGCCGGCGCCAAGCTGGTGAGCAAGAGCCAGCGGCAACTTAGCGCATACGAGATCGCCGACGTTATGCGGGAGGAGGCGCGCAAGATACCGGGAGTACAGAAGATCAACATCAGAGTCGGATCTGTCGCGCGTGAGGTCCTCATGGGCGGCTCGAAACCGCTGACCGTGGAGATCCAGGGCTACGATCTGGAGAAGGTCAGCGCCATTGCGAACGAGCTGAAGGCGAGGATACAGAATATAGACGGCGCGGTTGACGTTGCGACCAGCGAAAGGCTGCCCCGCACGGAGGCCTGGATCGAGGTTGACCGCGAGAAAGCCGCGCAGTTGGGTGTCAGTACCGCCGCTGTGGCAAGGACGGTGCGGGCGAACTACTACGGGTACGACGCCACGAAGTACAGGGACGCAGGCGACGACTTTGACGTACAGTTACGGCTCAGCCCGGGCGACAGGACGTCGCTGGACGAAATAGGCGATATCACCATACCGTCGATCACAGGTAACCTCATTAAACTCAGTAACATAGCGCAGATAAAGCTGGCACAGGGCCCTATATGGATTGACAGGAAGGACCGCGAGCGGCTGATCAAGGTCGAGGCCAGCACCACCAAGCCCCTGGGACAAGTAAGGCTGGAAGTCGAAAAGGAGATTGCCGAGCTGGACATTCCCGCCGGGGTTACCGTGGGGTTCGGCGGGCAGGTCGAGGAACAGGCAAAGACGTTTGCGCAGCTCCGGCTGTTGCTCGTGGTAGGACTGTTGCTCGTCTACATGGTGATGGCGTCGCAGTTCGAGTCGCTCAAGACACCGTTCGTGATAATGTTCTCCGTCCCGTTCGCGTTCACCGGCGCGATATGGCTGCTGCTGCTAACCGGCAGCTCGATTAGCATAGTAGCTCTTATAGGATTGGTACTGCTCATCGGTGTCGTAGTGAACAACGCGATCGTGCTCGTGGACTACACCAACATCCTCAGACACCGGGGTATGAGCATGCACGAGGCGATAGTAACCGCCGGTACGCGCCGTCTGCGCCCCGTGCTGATGACGGCTTTGACCACCATATTCGCCATGGTACCCCTCGTGCTGACCAGAGGCGAAGGGTCCGAGATGTGGCAGCCGTTCGGCGTCACCGTGATCGGCGGCCTCGCCGTATCAACCATCGTCACTCTCGTACTTGTACCCGTCATGTACTCCATCATATCCCGCCGCATCAAAGGCGTGGTGGGATGAATGGGTAGAGCCCCTCCATCGGTAGGGCGGGCGTACTGCCCGCCGAGAGGGCAATGGATCGAAAGCCGGGCAGGATGCCCGGCCTACCTGCCGTTCTGAGTCTGGCGGTTAGAGGAATGTCGATGCAGGGGCGGTTCGCGAACCGCCCTTACGCACAGGCGGGTCATGTCATCACGCCACAGACGGGCAGGTCTGAGACCTGCCCCTACAATTCCTTTGCGCCTTTGTGTTGGAAGTATCGTCGGGGCGGGATGTCAGTTGCGTTCGCCGGATTGGCTGGGAGACCACTTCATTACGAAATGTCGTTCGGTCTCACCGGTGATGACGAAACCGAGTCGTTTGTAGAGTTCCGTGGCGGGATTGGTCTTGAGCACCTGGACGCGGACAGGTTTGCCGAGCTTCCTCGCCTCCTCGACGACAGAACTGATCAGTTTGGATCCTATACCGCGCCGCTGGTATTCAGGGAGGATGGCGAGGTAGTCGAGCAGGACGTGGTCGCCGTCAGCGTAGAAACCGAACGCGCCGACGTCCTCGTCGTCGATCCGTATGATCTGCCGCCGGTCCGGATCGAATCGCTCGCGAAAATTCTGCTGCTCCCACTCCTCGTCCCATCCGGAGATCTGCGCGACGTACTCTCCCAACGCCAACCGGTTCAGGTCGTAGAGGAAATCGTAATCATCGGGCGTTGCAGGTCTCAGGGTGAAATCTCCCATCAATCTCTCCATCTCTTCGGGGTCTTGCAGTGAACGGGACGTTCCGGACTACTCGTCCGCGGACTCCTCGCCGGCCTTTTTCGTCCAGGATGCGCCGGTGTTGAGCTGGATCATGTCGCCGGGCCGGGCAAGCTCGATGCGCGCCCTGTGAAATGCTGCCTGAATGCTTTTCCTGCCGGAGCCCGACAGACCGTTCAGTCGTGCCAGCTCCTCGTATATCCGCCACCGGTCGGCATTCTCGCTCAGAATGACGTTCGCCACCCTGGCGTGCAGCGTCGAGTCCTTCTGGCATGCGGCGTTCTTCACGTACTTGAGCAACGCCCGCGCGTTCTCGCCGACGTACCCTTGACGCTTGAACTCCGTGACAATGCCTATTCTCGCCTGCCTGCCCATCATTGCCAGCATGATTTCCGGCGAGCGCGCCTTGAACTCCGGCTGATCTTTCAGCACCACCGACGCCTCGCCCCCGACCACAGTCCGCTCGATGGCGACAGCAGCCTCTTGCAGAGCCTCCTCGGGAACCTCCACCCGGTCCGACAGTGCCGCACACCCCGTCACAACAAGAAGCAAGGCGGTGGTGGACAACAGACCGTAGACTTTGGAGCTTAGACGCGAGCGTCTGTTGAATAGACGCTGTCTTGATGCTGTGACCGTCCGAATGGTTTCCAGGAGGATATTCATGGATTTCCCGGCAGCGTTCCAGAGTGAAGAAGACGTCCTAAACGGCTCGCTCAGACCACCTTCTGGACTTTCCCCGCTTTGAGACAGCTCGTGCAGACCTTGACGCGGCGCGGCACGCCGTCGAGCAAGACCTTTGTCTTGTGAACGTTCGGCAACCAGCGCCGTTTGGTGATGCCGGTGATATGCTGACCGATACCGCCTGCCTTCTTCGCTTTACCCCGTCTTACAATCTTGTGGCCAACACTAGGCCCTTTGCCGCATATGTCGCACCGTCTCGACATCTCTTTCCCCTTTCAGTCGTTCTGAAGCACAGGCCTCGTGCGATGGCTCCTCGCCTCGACGCACGGTCGTCTCTTTACAAGGCCGGACTGTTGTGCTATACTCTCTGCAATTAATGCTGGACTTTATCACAATCGAGGGAGAATTGCAAGTCTATTATGGGAAAGAAAGCGAGCAAGAAGAGTTCAAGTACCGTCAAACCGAAGGTCACCGGCAGGACGACTGTGGGCAAAGCACTTGAGCTGCATGCGAAGGCTGCCGCCGTGTTCAAGAAGCACGGTATGTCCTGCGCAACCTGCGGCGGCGCGCCTGCCGAGCCAATCGCGAAAGCCGCCGAGATGTACGGAGCGGACCCGAGGAAAATCGTCCGGGAGCTCAACAAGCTTGTCGCCGGCGAATAGATCTGAGCGTATCCTGAAGGTCGGAAAGGAACGCCCGGCGTTGTCCGCACTCGTCGGGTGCGGCTCTCTTGCCGGAATCAAGATACCGGGTCAACAAGGAAAGGTGTCGAAGACGTGAAGAAGAGCAGCGAAGTTGCCTCTCCGCGAGGAACCGAGGACATACTGCCAAACGATATCCCGATGTGGAGACGGGCGGAATCGTTGGCGCACGAACTGTTTGAGCGGTTCGGTTTCAAGGAGATCAGAACGCCTATCTTCGAGGAAACGCACCTTTTCGAGCGAGGTACCGGCGAGGCGAGCGAGATCGTCCAGAAACAGATGTACACGTTCAAGGACAGAAAAGGGCGAAGCCTCACCCTGAGACCCGAGGGTACGCCGTCGGTGGTGCGCGCGTACATCCAGCATAAAATGTTCGTTAACCAACCGCTGCAGAAGGTGTACTACATCGGGCCGATGTTCAGATACGAGCGACCTCAGGCGGGGCGAAAACGCGAGCACTATCAGATAGGCGCGGAAGTCATCGGCTGTCCCGACCCGTCGACCGATTTCGAGCTCATCCATCTAGCCTGCCGGTACTACAACATACTGGGTCTCAGAGAGGTGTCCGTCAAGGTAAACAACCTCGGCTGCAAGGACGACCAGAGGGCGTATGCGAACGAGCTGCGCGACTTCCTGAAAGAGCGCGCCGACCAGCTCTGTCCGGACTGCCAGATCCGGCTGGAGCGTAATCCACTGCGGATACTGGACTGCAAGATGGAGGAGTGCCAGCGTAATATCCAGGATGCTCCGACAATCACGAGCAGCGTCTGCGCGGACTGCAAGGATCACTACGAGAACGTTCTGGCGTACATGAAGGACAACAAGCTCGAGTACGCCGAGGATGAACGGCTCGTACGAGGTCTCGAATACTATACGCGGACGGTTTTCGAGGTGGTACACGGCGGGCTGGGCGCCAAGGACGCACTGATGGGAGGAGGAAGATACGATAATCTGGTCGAGGAACTCGGCGGGCCGAGCACGGCGGCCGCGGGGTTCGCGCTAGGCATGGAGCGCGCCATGATGGCGCTCACAAGCGAGGAGATAGTGCCGCACACCGAGCGACGAGCGGACCTATACGTGGCAGCGATGGGAGCGGAGGCAAAGCGCTACGGCCTATCCATGGCCATGCGCGCCAGAGCCCTCTCCTTCAAAGTGATCATGGAGTACGGACAGCGCAGTCTCAAGGCACACCTCAGAAACGCGGATAAGGTTGGGGCTCACTATGTAGCCATCATCGGCGAGAGAGAGGCGGAACAAGGCGTCGTCCTGCTGAAGGATATGTTGACAGGCGAGCAGTCGGAGCTGCCGCTGGAGGGTTTTGTGGAACAGTTCTTCAAGAAGCTGACCGACGAGACCGGCGGACCTCAAAACCTCTAAAGCACGGATACACACTGCAATAATGAACAAACGTACGGACATGTGCGGCGACCTCCGGAAGGAGGATACAGGCCGCGAAGTCACGCTGTATGGGTGGGTGCACAGGCGCCGCGATCACGGCGGCGTTATTTTCGTTGACCTGCGGGATCACACCGGCATCGTCCAGATCGTGTTCAGTCCGGAAGAGACGCCCGAAGCCCACAAGGTCGCCCGCGACCTGAGAAGCGAGTTCGTCATCGCCGTGGGAGGTTCAGTGCGTCCGCGTCCGGAGGACACCGTAAACCCGGAACTATCGACCGGCGACGTGGAGGTGGTCGGGACAACGCTGCGCATACTGAACACGGCGGTTACTCCGCCTTTCCGCGTGGAGGACGATACCGACGCGGGCGAAGAGCTCAGGTTGAAATACCGTTACCTCGACCTGCGGCGGCCCGTGATGCAGCGCAACTTCCGTCTGCGCCACCGCGTGTGTCTCGCCGTCAGACAGTATTTCGACAGCGCGGGATTCATAGAGGTCGAGACCCCTGTCCTGATAAAGAGCACGCCGGAAGGTGCCCGCGATTACCTCGTCCCTAGCAGGATGTATCCCGGGAAGTTCTACGCGCTGCCTCAGTCACCGCAGCTGCTTAAACAGCTGCTCATGGTATCCGGCGTTGACAGGTACTTCCAGATCGCGCGCTGTTTCCGAGACGAAGACCTGAGGGCGGACAGGCAGCCTGAGTTCACGCAGATAGATGTCGAGATATCCTTTGCGGACGAGAACGACGTGCTGGACATATCGGAAGCGATGTTGGCGGCCATATACCGCGAGGTGGGTCGCGAAATACAGTTGCCGTGTAGGCGACTGAGCTACGCGGAAGCTATCGGCCGGTTCGGTACCGACAAGCCGGATACCCGGTTCGGGATGGAGCTCGTCGACGTAACCGACGTCGTGTCTGAAAGCGAGTTCCGTACGTTTCGAGAGATCGTGGAAGCCGGCGGTGTCGTTAAAGGGATCTGCGCGCCCGGACATGCTAGCGCTTCCAGAAAAGATCTCGACGAGCTCACGCGATTTGCCGGCATATACGGGGCGAAAGGGCTCGCGTGGTTCAAGGTCACCGAGAAGGGGCTTGAATCGCCAATCAAAAAGTTCTTCTCGGAAGGCGAGCTGAAACAGCTGCGCGGCGCGTTCTCCGCTTCCGAAGGCGATCTGCTCTTGATGGTCGCCGATAAACCGACCGTGGTGGCGGATTCGCTTGCAAACCTGAGGCTGAAACTCGGCGAACAGCTACAGTTGATCCCGCACGACAAGGACGAGCTCGTCTGGGTGCTCGACTTCCCGCTGTTCGAGCAGACGGAAGGCGCGCTGAGCCCGCAGCACCATCCCTTTACCGCTCCACACGAAGAGGACGTCCAACTGCTCGAGACCGACCCGCTGAAAGTGCGCGCCCGCGCGTACGATATTGTCCTTAACGGTAACGAAATAGGCGGCGGCAGCATCAGAATCCACGATAGCTCTCTTCAGGAGCGCGTCTTCAAGGCGCTCGGCATCAGCGAGCAGGAGGCGCGAGACAGGTTCGGGTTCCTCCTCGAAGCGTTCAGCTACGGCGCGCCGCCTCATGGCGGAATAGCGTTCGGCCTGGACAGAATCGTGATGCTGCTCGCGGGAGAGGATACGATACGCGACGTGATTGCGTTTCCGAAAACGCAAAAAGGCGCGTGTTTGCTGACGGACGCACCCTCATCCGTCGCGCCGAAGCAGCTCAAAGAGCTGGGTGTCAAGGTGGACCTCGGATAACCGGTTTGGGGAACCGCGTCTTAGTCGGAGGTTGGGCGCAATGAGCCGCGTACTGCTGGTCGTAGACATGCTCGTCGGCTTCCTGGACCAGGATAAACCTCTATATTGCGGAGACGACGCGCGCAACATCATACCGTTCGTCAGAGATAAGGTTGAGGAGTTAGTCCAAGCAGGCGAACCGGTGATATTTGTCGCGGACTCGCATGCCCCTGACGACGCGGAGTTCAAGATGTTTCCACCCCACTGCGTCGCAGGAACGGACGAGACGGAACTCATCGAGGAACTGAGACCCTTCAGGGATAAAGGGACGCTGGTTGAGAAAACGCGTTACAACGCTCTCTACAACACGCGGCTCCTGGGACTCCTGGCGGAGCTGAAACCGGATGTGATCGAGATCGTCGGCGTATGCACGAATATCTGTGTCCTGTACACGGTGGAAGGTTTGCGCAACCGCGATTATAGTATTGTAGTGCATCGCGACGGCGTGGCTTCTTTTGACAAGGCGGCGCACGAGTTTGCCATTGCACAGATGAAGGACGTGCTGGGAGCGGAGATACGATGAGTGATGCGCAGATGCCGGAGGACCCGTTCGGGCTCGACTACGACAAGGTCCGGCAAGGTTGGTATACCGACAATTACTTCGTAAATGCCTCGAACATCCTGTCAGAACTGATCCGCGAAGGGTACAGGTTCGCGGGCAAATCCCCGGAACTTGCGCAACAGGGTCTCCCGGTGAGCGAGGTCGAGGTTGGCAAGCTTGAAGTGGAGATGCAGCTTTTCACGAGGCGCAGACCGTTCTCTCTGGTCGCAGGAACCAGGCGTGCGATAGGTATGTACAGGAATTGCGCCGGTCACTGGGACGAGAACGGCGATTTCGTCGCAACGGGTGATGCGCTGGAGATCGAGGCTCTTGATGACGGCGAGCGCGTCGTGGAGTGGGAGCCGGTCATCCACGTGAGGGGCGTTTACAGAGACCTGGCGCATCTTGAGACTCCCGTGGTGGGAGTATTGACCCGGGGAACCAAGGTCGCCACAAACGTGCTCCTCGCGCTCGAGGCTGCCCGTGGTAAACCGATCTTCTTTTTCCCCGCACGATACGATATACCCGAAGCACAGGCTGCTGACGGCTATTCGTACAAGGTCGCCGTCGAGACGTACAATCGCGAGCGCGGCGCAAACCTTCCGCTGCTCATCAGCACCGATGCGCAAGGCTCATCGTGGGGGGCCTTGGGCTCAGGGACGGTATCTCATTCCTACCTTATCTGCTTCCTCAAGGACACCGCTGAAGCGATGCTGCACTTCGCTCGGCTCATGCCTCCGGAGGCTAATCGCGTCGCGCTGGTTGACGTGAACGATGACTGTGTGAGGGATTCGCTCGCTTCGGCGAGAAAGCTGTTTCTCAAACATATGGAACTGGTCGAGGAGGGACGTGCCGATGAGGCGCGCAAGTATGTCCTGTACGGTGTCCGCCCGGATAATGCGGCTAACATGCTCGACAAGGCAATCGCGCCCGTTGAGGCGACCAGCGAAGACTACGGTGTGTCGTCGAAACTGGTCCGACGGCTTAGAAAGGCTCTCGATGAAGCCTACCTCACGGTCGACGTGCCGACAAAGTGGCGCGACAACGCCAAGCAGTATTTCCAGAACATCAAGATCGTAGCTTCGTGCGGGTTTGACCCTGAACAGATCGATGTGTTCGAGAAGAATGGAATGCCGGTCGATGTTTATGGGGTCGGCTCCTATTTTCTGCGCGGCGAGTGTAACGATTACACCGCCGATATCGTTGCAGTGAGAATAGACGGAAAATGGGTGAAGCTCGCCAAAGAGGGGCGCCGACTGATCGACAGCGACAGGCTGAGAAAGGTCGAAACAACCCGAATCCCGCCAACTAGAAGGAGCTAATCATGAAAGAGTGTTTCGGAGAGCTGGGTAACACGACCGTGAAATGGATACAGCGTTCCGGCGTTCACTTCATCGTGACGGACGAAGAGAAGATGAAGGAATGCCATGAATGCGAGCTGTTTTCTCAGTGCGCCTGGGAAATGACCCGTGCTATTCTCAAGGAAACGCTGAAGCTGGTCGACGAGCAACGTTCCAAGGATAGAAGACAGCTCTCGTGACGTGCGAAACTTTTGTTCCAACCAACTGAGAGCAAACAAAGGAATCGCTACGCGCACTCCGCCTGCGATAAAATCAAACGCGTTCCCCTGGGGAAACGGAGGCTATCTTATATCGGCGGTGAACGCCTTCAAAACCCCTTTTATGCCTGGGACAGGTTGTACCCTTCTTGGCTCAAGCTGCTGTAATTTCAGTTTCTGCTCAGCCGCTGCTCGTGAGGGCGCTACTACAAAACCTCGTTCGAAGTGGTCCTCCCCAGCTTCACTTCTCAGAATGGCTTCATATTCAAACGTAGCCATCATACGCCTCCATACGTTTGCCAGCGCAGGCGGTGCCCCCCGCAATACCGCCAGACTTTGGCTCCTAAAACCCAACGTTGAGGCTAACACTTCCGGGTGTCTTACTATATGAAGCCCGAGTGTCATAGTATTTGAGCACAATTCCCGACAAATGTCAATAAGATTTTTATGAAATATGCGCAGCCTGCTAATATGCTGATAACATCCGCGATGCCAACCCAATACCCCCCTACGCAGATGGGGCGCGAGACCGACCTCAAGCGTCTGGCTCTATAACCCCTCAGCTCCTGATGCCGGTTTGACCATGCGATAAGCCCTGAACGATTTCACCTTCATCTTGGGCAATTCTTCCGGGATCTCCGCCAGCAGGACGTACTCCTCCCGGAACAGTTCTGTGTCAATAACGCGTTTACCCTCAGGGCCCACTTCGAGAAAGACATCTGTCGAGATGAGGTAGTCAGGACGGTACCGGCTCACGAGTTCAGGCGGGATCGGCAACAGGTTCCCGGCCAGGAACGGCAGGGCCTCTGCCGAGACCAGCCCGGCCGTGTCCATTATCCGCATGTCGGAAAAGTATCCTACGGCACCGACTTCGGGTGCAGCTATCAGCCCTTCGCCGCCGGAATCCTCGCGAACCATTTCCGCCAGTTCCCGCAAACGTTGTTCCTTGACGTCCGACAGCGTTGTGAGCTTGCGGTACGATAGCAGCCCGGTCGGCACGGTCAGCAGTATGACCGCGGCGGCGAACGCCGCGGCGTTTCGTCTCGGAGCGAGCTTCGCCGCTGCCGCAAAGAGTCCCGCCACCACACCGAAGACCACAAATGGCGCTACCGGCACCATGTACCACGGGAACATGAGCGGATTCACTAAACAGAATACCGCCGTATACACCACAGGAAATACCAGGATGACCGAAGCGGCCCGGTTTTTCGAGATGATGTGGCGCACGCCCACAACAAACAGGGTTGCGGTGACAATCAACACCGTCACCTGCAGCGCGGGAATCAGGCCCGGCACCAGCGCGCGCGTGACGCGGTTGCTGCACGGGACGAACATGTTTCCGAGAAAGAAAGCGAACTCGCGTGTCGCTTGAAAAGCGCCAGGGTGTCCGATGATGGCGCTCTTAGCGGCGACGCTGTTGGGAACCGGGCTGCCATAATAGAACGTCGCAAAAAGCGTCCACGGCAGCACGACTGCCGCGGCGATCAGCGTCTCTCGCAGCGGTGGCCGCCGCGTGCACCACACGAACACGCTCAGGAGAACCACGACCATCAGCAGCCCGTCCGGGCGCGTCATCAGGAGAATGCCCGCGAGTATCGCGGTCGAGACGCGCGCTGGAACCGTGTCTGCACCTTTGTCCCCGGCATCTCGCCGCTCCCTCAGCAGCGTGTAAGCGGCCAACGTAAGAAGCAGCACGTAGAGGGAAGTCTCCATGCCGGAAACTGCCCAGGCGGCGCTGTCCGGCAGGATCGCGTAGAGCAACGCGGCCGATAAACCCGCCCACATTATCCCCAGGCGTCTCCCTATGGCAAAGAGAACTAGGCACGTCGCGCCGTCGCACAAAGCGTTGACTACCACTGACAGGAGGGGATAAGCATCTCGGAAAACCTTCCCGAGAAGAGCCATGAGCATCGTGTACAGCGGCGTGCTTGTGCCAAGGACGCGCTCACCGACGTTGTAGACAAACCCCTTCCCGGCAACCACGTTCCTCGCGTAACGAAAGGTTATGTAAGCGTCGTCGCAGATGACAGGACCTGCCGCCAGCCGCACGGCCACCGCGAGCAGCGCTATCAGAATGGCAATATGCAGAGGTTTAAGGCGCTTCATCCGTAAGACATCCCCGAGGCGGCATATGCCGAAAAAAAACGCCTGACCGATAGGCGATATTGCACCACTTCCACTCGTAGAAAAGCGTTAGGGCGCTGAACGTCCTCTTGACGAACCGACAAGAAGACGGCAATTATCGCGAATGTTACCACTGATGCCTTCGGAATGCAACCCCGCTAGATTGGCTAAGAAATGCGGGGCTCTGCCCTCGGGAACTCATTAACC
>CBFDCQ010000030.1:0-36019 GCA_965603355.1 uncultured bacterium | reverse complement strand
AATCGACCAGAGACCAAACATAATTATTGACAAATCTGGCCCCCATGGGGGCCAAACTACACCAAGCCCCCATGACACTATATACACATGGAGGAGGACATTTCTAAAGAGTCTTGACACACGGGCGGCGCGCGGGACGAATAAACTCCAGTCAGGCCTCGTGTTGGGCCTTGGCGGACTTTGCACCCTCTCGGGCACGCTTCTTCTCAAGCTTTCGCCTGAGATAGCTCCTGATCTTCCACCGCTTCTGCATCCAGAGCCACTGTTCCGGGTACCGGCGAACGTACCGCTCGATCACTGACTGGAACAGTTGCGTGTTTCGGGCAACATCCTCGCTTATGTCTCCTGTTCGGATCAGCGTAAGCGGCTCCTCGATTATGAACTTGTGCTTCCTGCCGTTTCCCACCCTCACAGTGAACCCCGGTATGACAGGCGCACCTGCACGCAACGCAAATACCGCCGGTCCTCTCGTAGCCCCGGCCAACCTTCCGAAAAACTCCACCGGCACCGCGTCGCTCCTGGGGCTCAGGTCCGATAGAATACCTACCAGGACGTTCTGCTTCAACCTGGAGGTAACCACCTGAGACGCTTCGCGTTTCGGCAGGGTCTCGTACCCGCACGATTCCCGCGTCGTTCTCATGAACTCGTCGACCGTTGGATCTCCGATCGAGCTGACAAGCGCCGTGAGTCGAAAACCCAGACACGCTCCCACCGCCGCCAAAAGTTCCCAGCTGCCCAGATGCGCCGTGAGCAAAATCGCTCCCCTACCCTCCGCCAGCGCTCTCTCTATATGGTCAAGCCCGTCTATCTCGACGAAACCGCTCAGATCCTCTTTCGCAAGCAAACGCATACGGAAAAAATCTACAAGATTATGGCCCATATTTATGAAGGCTTTCAGGGCGATTGCCCTTCTTTCAGAGGCCGTCTTCTCATCGCCGTACGCAAGACGCAAGTTGTTAAGAGCCAATCGCCGATGCTTCCGTCCAAATGCGAAACCTATCAGCCCTATAACCTGCCCCAACCGGTACGCGGCGAAACTCGGAAGTATGCGGATAGCGCCGGCAAACGCACGCAGCAATAGAAGCACTAATCTGGAGGAAAAGCGGACCGACATCACCGCCTCCACGTCAACTAAGGAAACTGTGCGCGAAACGTATCAACCTTTCGCGTTGCTCGGTGTTCAGGTCGGTAAATGAGATGCCCGTGTCATAAGTTGGGTGCTTCCGCCCCCCAATAAGCTTCCTCTCACGCACGCACCACGCGACGCGCCCGACCGACTCGAGAGGAGGCTTGTCGTCCGGCAACTCAAGCACAATGGAGACTGAAGTTGGCGCTTCAAGAAAGGCCTCCAGCGCCACGCAGATGCCGCCCGCACTGACGTCTCTTGTCTGGGTCCTGTAAGTCACGGACTCATCACTACCTGCCACGGTAGTCTGAATGTCGACGTCAACGCGTGGGTACTTCCGCCTGTTTCCGCTGCTGCGCATAGCTTCAATACCCCTTCCGCCGGAGATCTTTATCCACCCCTATATAATTATAGCCTATCCTTGACCAAAAGCGCAAGTCATGCCCTTTCTCTTGCCGCTCCCGGGCCCCCGAGTCATTCCCGCCCGCCTTCATTCCTTGACGCAATGCCCGAACTGTGCTAGATTACCATCGGCCGGATTACAGAGGGGAGGGCTACTGACTATGACAGCGAAGAAGGCGACAGAATCAACTCCAGGATGTACGTTCGAGCGTGCGCTTGTGACCGGCGGTGCCGGATTCATAGGCTCCCACCTGTGCGAGGAACTGCTCGCGCGCGGCGTGACCGTGGACGTAATCGACGATCTGTCCACGGGAAGCCTCGCAAACGTGGAACATCTGCTCGCGGACGACAGGTTCAACCTCGTGCGGGATTCCATACTGAACGAACATACAGTAGGACTCCTCACCGAACGATGCGACGTCGTGTTCCATCTCGCCGCCGCCGTCGGCGTGGAACTCATCATATCCGACCCTGTCCGCACCATCGAGACGAACATACGCGGATGCGAGGTGATCCTCGAGACCGCCAACCGGTTCAACAGAAAGGTGATCCTCGCGTCAAGCTCGGAGATTTACGGCAAGAGCGAGGACGTGCCGTTCAGTGAAGACGACGACTGCGTCTGCGGCGCGACCATTTACAGCCGGTGGAGCTATTCCTGCTCGAAGATGATCGACGAGTTCCTGGCAATCGCTTACAACAGGGAATACGGTCTGCCCATAGTCATAGTGCGCATGTTCAACACGATAGGCCCCCGACAGACCGGGCAGTACGGCATGGTGGTCCCCAGGTTCATCAGGGCGGCGCTGCGCGACGAACCGATACGCGTGTTCGGATCCGGGGAACAGTCACGATGCTTCACGTACGTCAAGGACGTCGTTACGTCGCTTATAACGCTCGCCGAAGAGCCCCGCGCCGTCGGCGACGTGTTCAACCTCGGCAGCAACCAGGAAACCACTATAGGCGACCTTGCCAAGACTATAAAACGACTCACCAACAGCGATTCCCAAATCGTACTTGTGCCCTACGAAGAAGCCTACGGGCAGAACTTCGACGATATGAAACGACGCGTGCCCGACCTTACCAAGATCAAAAACGTGATCGGGTACGAACCGACATCTTCCCTCGAAGATATCCTCACGACAACTATCGCCAGCATCAAAGACGAGCTTGAGAACACCGGCTGAATCCCCGACTCAGCCGTCATTGCGAGGAGGCCGCGGCAGACGTGATTGGGGAAAGAGAGGGAGATGTTATGAAACAGTCTAGTGGTTTCACTCTGAGGCAGTCAGTGGTGGTACTAACGATGGGCCTCCTGGCGGCGTGCGGAACGGGAGCTTCAAGCCCGACCGCGACCCCCGAGCAGGTGTCGGCAGTGGTTGCCGGCAATAACGAGTTCGCGATCGATCTGTACAGCAGCCTGTCGAAACAAGAAGGTAACCTGTTCTTCTCGCCCAACAGCATCTCCACCGCGCTTGCCATGACCTACGCGGGCGCCGGCGGCAACACAAAGACAGAAATGAAGGACGTGCTGCACTTCCCCTTAGACAACGGACCGCTCCACACCTGTTTCAATGAGCTTACAACCCAGTTGCAGCGGGACGCGTCCAGCAGGGCGGGGTACAGGCTCAGCATCGCCAACCGCCTCTGGGGACAGAAGGGTTACCCGTTCAAGCGCGCCTTTCTCCGGCTCACAAAAACCCACTACGGGGCCGAACTGGCCCAGGTCGACTTCGAAGCCGACACAGAAGCCGCGCGACAACTGATCAATAACTGGGTAGAGAAGAAAACTGAACGGAAGATCAAGGATCTTCTGGCTCCCGGCATACTCGACCCACTAACGCGTCTCGTGCTGACCAATGCCATCTACTTCAAGGGCGATTGGGCGAACAAATTCAACGAAGAGGCAACCGAAAACCAGCCTTTTTACGTCACGCCCGACAAGACCGTCAACGTTCCCATGATGCATCAGAGCACAAAGTTCCAGTACATGGAAGACAACGACATCCAGGCGCTTGAGATGAGCTACAAGGGCAACGCGTTATCGATGATGGTATTGTTGCCGAAGCAACGCGACGGCCTGGCAAGTCTCGAGCGCTCGCTGTCCGCGAACCAGCTAAAACAATGGTCCGAGTCAATGCAGACAAAGAAAGTGCACGTGTACCTGCCCAAGTTCAAGCTCGAATCCAAGTTCAGCCTGAAAAAGACGCTTCAGGCGATGGGCATGGCCGACGCCTTTGACGATATGCAAGCCAATTTCTCGGGAATGACGGACGCGACCGCAGGTGGATTGTACATATCCGCCGTCATTCACAAGGCATACGTGGACGTCAACGAAGAAGGAACCGAAGCCGCCGCGGCCACTGCCGTGGCCATGAGGTGGGCGGTGGCACCCCAGGGGCCTCCGGTCTTCCGTGCGGACCACCCGTTCATATTCCTCATCCGCGACAACCGCTCAGGCAGCATCCTCTTCATCGGACGGATGGAGACTCCGACATAATGAGTGCGGCAAAGCGGAAGCTAATGGGGCGATGCAGATCGGTCTACGAGTCCCCTTCATCGCGTCGGCTGCGGGTGTTGCTTTGCTCAGGCGGTATCGCGCTCATGTTATGAGGGCTGCTAGTACTTCTCCATGATCTTAGCCCGGAGCCGTTTCTCCAATGACTCAGGCAGATCATGATCCCGCAAAGCCTGCATTGCGGGAATGAGGGTCGGAATGAACCCATGCGGGGTCTCCAGTGCGATGTAGGCGCGGTATGCCGCATCGACCGACTCGTCACGCAGAAAGTCCAGCAAGAAAGCGCGTGCCTTGCTTCCGTATGGCTTGCTGTCGAGGAGGATGGACAAACTAACGCGGTCCATAGCCTTCGCAACCTCGTCTGCGGAGTTCTCGAACCGCTGGTGCCATACCTCGCGCACCATCTTCTCTAGAACCGGCAGAACCCGTTCGTCTTTTGTCCATAGAAGACCATTGAATATGACGTCCTGTTTCCAGGGTTGTCCGGCCTCTTCAAGTAGGGACAGCAGTAGATCCGTGGATTTTGCCTGTCCTAATGCCCTTACTAATCGCGCATGAAGTTCCTCGGATAAGGCGGTGTCAACAAGTTCATGAAATAGCTCCTCGATAAGAGGCTTCTTCCACGGGCCCTTCCAAGGAGACTTGGACAGCAGGGCAAAACGGAGGCCGGGATCGAGCGTACGGTCGTTGCATAGGCGTTTGAGCAGAACATCGCCTCCATACCCCCTTCTCCAATCAAATTGGAACAGGTACTTCCAGATCGCCCACGCAACGCGAACGTCTCCTATGTCAGTTTCAACATTCCCATCGTGATACGGCAATTCGAAAGCCCTGGATGTGGGGAAGGCATTTGCTGTCGCAATTGCAGGATCCCATTTTTCCCTGATCTCCTTTTCAATGTATGGCTCCACCTCTGGAGCGCGAAACTCTGCCAGTGCCCATAGTGCCTCGGTCCGCACAGTCTCATCTTCCGTGCCGCCCACAATTTCAAGCAACCGATCTACGTCTCCCCAGGAATACAGCACATCCACTGCCGTCACGCGTTTCCCAATCATCTCCCCGGGCGAATCGGATGCCGCGCTCCATATCGCATGAAGTCTCTCTTCATCTTGACGGTCAGGTTCGCCGATCCAACTCAGAAGGTAAAGCGCGTACCAATCATTCAGCTCGTTATTCCCTAAGGCCCTTCGGAAAACGACATCCTGTGCCCGCGTCGGTATACGCCAGGTTCCACCGTCCGATCCGATCGGTTCCGGATCAATATCGTTGAACCCCGGAAAATCGTCGTCACCGTCCCGGATGATTCGAGTACGAAGGCTCTCACGATCACTGAAAGTGTGAACGTCGTCCAGGGACGCATAGCCCCTTTCGCCGCGGCCCATATCTCGCAACTCACTTTCCTTCTCAATGATACGTCGCGCGGACGCCTCCACAGCTTCCTCCGAACGGCATGCAGCCTCCGCGGCTAGGAGGACCGCCTTCAGGTGGTCCAGCTCCCGTCCATCAGAGGCACGCTCGACGGTGCTTGGAAGCGCCTCCCGTATCGCGGACAGCCCTCCCACAAGCCTGGGATCCTGCAATGACGCAGCTCTCTGGATAACCCACTTCTGTGGAGCATCGATCAGGCTACCCGGACGCACGTCCGCCCCGGTTCCAAGAAGTTTCTCAATGCGCCTTTTGGTCCGGATCAAGAGATCGGAAACGATTCTCACGTACTCATCCTTCACAGTCCCGGGTGCGCGAGCATCGAGCCACTCGGTTATCAACTGCATTTCCGGGTCGGAACTCCAGCGAACGCCCTCGTAAAACCGTTCCATATCCCGCCCCGTTATCCGGCCCAGCTGTCGTGCCATCCGTTCTCCGAGCCGCTCTGAGCGCGCCTTTGCCAGCGCTATGTAGGCTTCCATTCTGATGAGGCTTGAGCCCCGTTCAGCGCAAATGAGTAGCGACTGCTCTATGGCGCGTTGCTCCTGGCTAACGATTGCGATCTCGCCCAACGCCCAGATGCAGCAACGCACATGATCTTCGTCACTCAGCGCCTTCGCGGAAAGGACTCTCAGAAGATGAGGTATACCTTCCGGCTCACGGTGCCGCCCATATTGCGTAGCAGCTTCAGCTACGCTTCTGGGGTCGGTGCTTCCGGCGAACATCGCGTAGTCTGCCTTGCCAAACTCGATGTCATCGGTCATCTCCTCCGGCCGAAACGTCCGTCTCAGCTTCGTAAGGTACGTTTCGGAAACCAGCTCAGTCCGTCCTTGTATGATCGCGTAGGTACGTTTCCAGTCCCGCATTCGACGGTAGCGTTCCATAGGTACCCGACGCCGGGGTCCACCATAGAGGTTCATCTGCCACTGGGGCCCCGTCAGTGTTGTCGGCTCGTAATGGTCTGGACCTTCGATATACAGAAGCACCTCGACCGGCCCTGCCGCAAGCGAAGTGAGACGCAAGGGATACACGCATCTGGTTGTCCTGAAGGTCATTTCAAGCGGGTGAAGCGTGCCCTTGGCAAGATGCCCTCGTGTCGCGTTGTCTAGCGCGTTCTTGTGAATTCGCGACGCCACCATCCACCACTTTCGCTCAATGTAGTCCTGAAGAATTGGCACTGCCTCGTCGGGCACACCATAGTCATTCGCCTTGAGCCATGCCACGACCTGGGTAGCGCCAACGGGAGAAAGCAGAGCCACGTCATAAGCACCTATTCTGCGCTGCCATTCGAGAGGAGACCGACTCCCGCCCGTTCCTAACGTTTGAAGCATTCGAAAGCGCGTGTGCGATATGTCCGGCTCTTGCGTGCGTTTGCTCATCTCCTGGAAGATCTCAGGGGCGCCCTTCTTCACGGTTGGTTCCGAGGGTACGGGAACCACCCAGACCATCTCCTCCGCCGGGCCCTCGTACTTCGTCTGGAGAATTAGTTTCTCTTCGCGACCATCCCAGTAGATCACCGCCTTCTGTGTCGGCTGAAAGATATCCGCCTTCTCGTTTCTCCAGACGAATACCTTTCCATCCCCGAAGACAGGTAGATCTTGTCCGAACACGATGGAAGTCAGGATAATCAAGAAGAGGATCTTCGGCAGGCAACCACGGGCTGTCTTCATCGCCCTAACCTCCGCGTTAGAGCCTTGTCCGGACAATGTACACTTCCCCCGTTTACCAGTATAACATGACTGAACATGATGTGCACCTATGTTGCCTCCGTGACAACCAAAACTCAATGAGAATTCCTATAATAGTGTAAATGCGGCATAGAAACACCCTGCATAAATGTCCTCATCCCTCTTTTCAGCGGACACTCTGGCTATGCGGCTCCCTTTTGCTCTAAGATGAAGAGTACCTTTCTGTGGCTTCTCTACCGCGATTCCCTCAGAAATAGGTCGAATAAAACACCTCATTCCGTGGTATAATTAGATGTAGGGAGGATAAAGAGATGTCCGAGTGTTGATGTGGCGGAACAGCGGGCTCTAAGGTGCGCAAATGAACTGTCCAGCATGTCATTCGGCTCTCGCGAAGAAGCGCTACCGAGAGATAGTACTCGACGTCTGCCCCAAGTGTCGCGGCGTGTGGTTTGACCGGCGCGAGCTCAGCGACTTCATCGACCTGTACTTGCAGGACCACGAGGACCTCCCCGACTCGACCATACAGCTCAACAAGTCTGTAACCTCTGTTGCGGCGGTGCACGAACCTCGCCGACCTTGCCCTTCGTGCGAGGAGCAACTCATAAAGGTCAACTACGCGTACGATTCCAACATCATCGTTGACAAGTGCCTGTCGTGTAACGGCGTGTGGGTGGACCGTCCCGAACTGAAGCAGCTGGCCGTATACGCCAAGGGTAATCCCAAGTTGACCAAGATGGGCGCTTCACTGGCCGGATACGTGGCCGAGGTGGAGCAGAGACGTGAGTTGACCGAGGCCGCGCAGACTCTGAGCCGCAACGCCGGCATCCTGGTCTGTATGCCCAAGATTATCCTTCCTGTCGGGGACGACGCCGGGCGGCGCAGATTCCCCGCCGTTACCCTTGGAATCATTCTGATCAACGTCACCGTCCTGGTTTGGATGTTCGTGTCGTTCGACGATTGGTCGCCCGTCTTCGCGGCGTTGGGTTTCGTCCCGAAGATCATCATGACCGGGCAGGAGCATTTCAGGTTCATCACGTCCATCTTCCTGCACGGGGGCGTGCTTCATCTTTTCGGAAACGCTCTCTTCCTGTGGATATTCGGTGACAACGTCGAAGACGCCTTCGGCCACGTCCGATTCGCCGCGTTCTATCTCCTGTGCGGCGTCGCGGGAGCCCTGGCCTTCATGCTGCCGCATATGGCTTCAGAGATACCCGGCATCGGCGCCAGCGGCGCGATAAGCGGCGTCATGGGCGCCTATTTCGTCCTGTACCCACAGGCGCGGGTGAAAACGTTCGTGGTTTTCACAGTAGTCGCGATCCCGGCATACGTGTACCTCGGTGGATGGTTCGCGTTCCAGCTCCTCTTCACCTTCCTGTGCGGCGCCTATGAACCCGTCGGATTCTCCGCCCACGCGGGCGGGTTCGCCGCCGGTATCGTCATCGCGTTGTGTTACAAGGCACTGAGAAGCCGGAGGGCCAAAACGGCGCAAGCCTCACCAACGTCACGCTAATGAGCGCATAGGCTCTCATACGGACACAGCTCGCATCGCTCACGCGTATGTGGGAACTCGTTCGAGCGTATCAGCGAAATGCGTTCCACGGCGTCCGCCTTGACGCGGTCGAGCGCATCGCGGTCAACCGGCAGTTCTACCTCGACCGACGGAGTGAGGAAATAGACCGAAGCGCGAGGAACCGAGCCGCCCATGAGTTGCGACACCGCCAGGGAGTACATCTCGAGCTGGAACTTGTACTTCTGCGAGCGTTCCTGCGCTTGATCAGCGTCCACGCGGTCCGTCTTGAAATCGAGCACCCAACGGGCGCCGTCAGAAGCTGTGAAAGTTCTGTCAATCGCCCCTTCGACCACCGCGCCGTCGACGTTGAGCGAGAAACGCATCTCGCTGCGCATACCAGTGGATGCCCGCATCCTCGCGTACGCCTCGTCAGCCTTGAACCTCTCGCACGCATCTACGAGCTCACTTTCGAGCTCTGACCGCACAGCGCGATCTACTATTCCCCTTTCATCAAGCGCTCGATGGATGAGCTCTCGAACGTCCTCATCGCTGTCCAGACTCCACAGCTCGAACACCATGTGCGCCACGTTACCTCGTTCCGCCGGGGACAGTTCCCGCCTGGCGATCACCGACGGCGGCACGCCTCGCAAAGCTTCCTCCGGAATCTCGTCCATATACTTCAGCTCGTACAACTTCGGACAATCGCCGTAGCACTCCAGTTCCGTCACCGAGAAACGCTCTTTCCGCCGCAACGACCGCCCCACCGGCTTGATGCGCTCGAACATCTTGTCGGCCGTCGCATGCCCGCCCTTCTTGGACGGGATCGGCGCAAAACCGCACAGCTTCACCTTGTACTCCTTCGCTAGGCTTGACCTGCCTCTCACTCGCTTCGCCGGAGGCAGCTCAGCCGTAACCGCCAGACTGTATCCCCCCTCGCCATACGAGATCTCGCTCTCAGACCCACCAAGATTGTATCTCTCACCAAACCATTGCATCCACGAATTCGCCTTACCCTTACCGAGAACGCCGCTCAAGACAAGGTAGTCTTTCGCCCTTGTGCACGCGACGTAAAGCAGCCTCTTGCTCTCAGCGAGTTCCTTCGCTTTATCCTCGTCGGCAATGAGCTTGTACAGCGCGGTCGGTTCCAACCCACCGGTGCGGTTCGTCAGCCTCAGACCGAAACCGCCTCTCGGGTCGAGAAGCACGGGCCCCCTTTGCGCGTCAGCGCCCCCGTGAGCAAGGTCCGCCACGAACACGACCGGGTACTCCAACCCTTTCGCCTTGTGTATCGTGGTCACCTTCACCACATCGCTCTTCTCCTCCTCGACAACCGCCTCACCCTCGCGTATATCTTGCGTGACGAGCTCGTTGACGTAATTCACGAAATCCCGTAACGTGAATATCCCGCGCCGTTCTATGTCGCGTGCGACCTCAGCGAGTTTCCGCACGTTCGAGACACGCTGTCTGCCAAGAAACATCGTCCGCAGCACCCACAGGTATCCTGTCCTGTTGACGATCTCCATTATCAATCGCGATATGGAGAACCTGTCCTTCATCCCGCGTAAATCAGAGATGATTCTTACAGCACCAGCCAGCTTTTCGCGGTCTGTTTCGTTAAGTTGATCGTGACCGACCTTAATGCTCTCGAAAAGCTGTTTCCCGTCGCGTTTCAGCCAGTAAAGCGCATCGTCGGAAAGGCCGACCATCGGCGACCGCAGCACCCCGGCCAGCGCCATCTCGTCGTCGGCGTTCTCCAGCACTTTGAGGAAGCAAATGATGTCCTTTACCTCCTGCCGGACGTAAAACCCGCCCCCCGAAGTCAGGTAGTACGGTATCTCGTGCTCCCTCAGCGCCCTCTCGTAAGTGGTAATACTCGTCATTGCTCTGAACAGGATCGCTATGTCGCCGTACCCGACGGGTCGAATACCTTCCTTCTCGTCTTCAACAAGACGCTCTCCACTCTCCACCATTTCGTGAATGCGCCGCGCGATCAGTTCCGCCTCAGCACGACGCGATTCCTCCAGCGTCTTCTCGCTGTCAGTACCGTCAACGAGCAGGAACTCGACCTCCGGACTATCCGACACCGTCTCCCGGTCCGCGACGAGAGGAACGTACTCCGCCTCGTACATTGCCCGTCCGGCGGTCCCCATTAGCTCGTTGAAGAAGTCATTTACGAAACTCACGAGCTTCGGGCGAGCACGAAACGTGCGGTCCAGGTTCACTATGTTGCCAGTCTTCCCGATATTCTCTTCCGCTTCCCTGAACACGGATACGTCCGCGCCTCGGAACTTATAGATCGACTGTTTCGCGTCACCGACGACGAAAAGGCGTTTCTGCGTATAATCCCCGCTCTCGTCGCCCGTGATGCTCCTGACAACCTCCACCTGCAACGCGTCCGTGTCCTGGAACTCGTCCACAAGAACGAACTTCAGAGTTTGCCGATAGTGCCGACGCACCGCATCGTTATCGCGCAGCAGGTCACGCGCCTTGACCAATAGATCGGTGAAATCCAGCGCGCTTCTCTCGCGTTTCTCCACGTCGTACCGCCCGTGACACTGCAGGAACGTCTGAGCGAGCAGCCTCGAAACGTGTGCTGCCTGCTTCCCGTCCCCTTCAGAATCGGTGCCGAACAGCGCAGAACATCTCCTGCATTTCTCCTTGAGGATCTTGACGCTGTCGCCGACAGCCTTCATTTCCTGCTCGCTGTTCCAATTAGCGGCCTTCCCGCCCCTCAAGGATATCTCACCTACCCTGCGCAGCGCTTCGATGTTCCGATCAAACGAGGTCGCCTCCGCGACATCACGCGCCACGGTCAACATCGCCGCCCGCGCTTCCTCTCTCTTGTCATCAGGTGCAAGCCCCGCGTGCGCTGAAAGGTATTTGAGTTCCCTCGACCACAACGGATCGGACACTAATCGTTCGAGAGCGGCCAGGCCGAGTGCACGCTCGACTTCGCGTAACGCGACGGCGACATCCTCGTCGCTTCGACCAGCCAACGACCGCGCAACCTCTGCGGCGCGGTGATCCTGGAACAGCGCCTTGACCATGTTCCCCGCCCGTTGAAAACCGAACTCGTCTACCAGCTCCACTGCCGCACCGTCGTCCGCCTCGACCAGAAGCCGTAACGTATCATCGACCGTGCGTTCCAGCAGAACGAGACTCTCTCCCGCCTCGATAACTTCGAAATGCGGGTCAACACCGCTTTCCGCCGGAAACTCCCGCAGCATCCCCGCGCAAAAACCGTGTATCGTGCCGATTCGCGCGTTCTCGACCTCTCTCCTGTATTCCTCCCAGCGAGGCACATCCTCGGCTGACGCAGCTTCGTGCGCCCTGTCCGAGCAGGCCTTTCTGATCCGTTCCTTCATCTCGAGCGCGGCCTTCTCCGTGAAAGTGATAGCCGCGATCTCGGACACTTTCGTGCCACCCTGATCAAGTATGTAAAGGAACCGCTCAACGAGAACGAGGGTTTTACCGCATCCCGCGCCGGATATCACGCAGACGTCGGCGTCAAGGTTCTCGATCGCGCTCCTCTGCTGGTCAGTTATGCCCATACTACCTCGCTCAAACCTCCGACGAGTTCTTCGCCAACGCCTCCCTCTTGCGCTCGATCCTCCCGCGCTCAAAACGACAGATGTCCTTGTAGTCGCACCACGCGGGACAGCTGTCGGCGGGAATAACCGGGAACTTGCCCGCACCGATATTCTCGGCATATCTCTTTATGTGTTGGCGACACTCGGCAAGAGCAGCCTCCCACTCATCACCGCGTCGCCGCAACCTCTTAACCGCTTCGGCATAATCACCGCGCAGGCGGTAGAACCGCGCCTCAACGCACTTGACCCCGTTTTCCCGGAAGAGCAGCTCCTCGCACGCCAGCCAGTATACCGGCAGTTGGAAGCTCGTTCCCGCCGCCACATCCTTCCACCTGGCTCCGGCACCACCCGTTTTGTAATCCACAACGATACAGGCGTTTTCTCCCTCGACGACATCCACCCGGTCAATCTTTCCCGCCAGTTGCACGCCGTTGACGACCAGCGGCTCCCTTACCGAACGAGAGTCGTACGGCGGCAGGAGTCTTATGCCGAAACATATCTCGAAATACCCGGGGCGCCGGTCCTGATGTTTCCTCCCGAGCTCTATTTCATGGTCCACGAACCGCTCCAGGTTACGTGCGATCGCTCGTCGCGCCAGCCTCCACAGCATATCGTTGCCGACGAAGCTTCTCTCTTCAAACCGGTCGCACTCCTTCTCAGCCGCGCGAAGTATACGGTCCAACATCGCGCCCCTCTCGTCCTCTGAGAACCGCGTCTCGCCGTCGCGCTCGTCGCGCAGCTCTGTGTAGAAACGCCAGAGTATATTGTGGTAGAGGGTGCCGCGATCTATCGGCGTCAGCGCTTCCTCCGGCTCCTCCAGCGGTTCCAGTCCGAGCACCCGCTTGCACAGATACGCGAACGGACAACATCCGTAATCCTCCAACGCCGTCGCGCTTAAAGGGCGACCCTCCGAAAACCTCTCCGCAAAGTCCGACAAGACCTCCGGTCGAGCCAACACGCCATCATATTCGTCCGGCACTTCGCGCGACTGTCTCTTTCCCTCCATAAACGCGTTCAGAACTGAGACGCGCACAGGCTCCAGAGACTTTTCGACAGCGGTGTTGTACACTGCGCAGGCGACATCTCGCTGCCCTGATTCGCCACGCCTGGCCCACAGCACGTTGAACATCCACTGACCGAGGTCCGGTGCGTTCCAGACGGTTTCAGGCTCGGGCACGGGCTCCGAATACAGCAGTTTCGTCGGCTCGACCTCAGGGCCGACAATGTTGAGAACCTCGTCCAGATAGAACGAGCGCATTCGCGACTTACCCCTTGCGTCGGTCACGGGATAAGTGAAACAGATCCTGTCGGTCGCACGCGTGACCGCGCTGTAGAAGAGAAACATCTCCTCGGCGTCCCTCGCGGTCCGCTCCTGCAGAAGCACACCTTGCCTCGAAAGTTCGCGGCGTGCCGAATCGCTGTAAAGCGGGTCCTGATCGTGCTGATGCGGGAACACCTTCTCGACCATCCCGCCGATGAATACCACCGGGAACTTCTCGTGACGCGCCTGAAACACGTCCAGCACCCTGATCTTGCCATCGGTGCCGCTGGGACTGGGTGCACGCTCGCGGCCCAGAACATGCCTCAACCGTGTCGAGAACCCCGACAGAGTACACCGCCGCTCGCCGCCATCCGGCCGTGTGTCGGCCCGCTCAAGCTCTCCCAGCACCTCCAAAAAGCGAGTGTACGCCGAAAGGTCCCTGCTGAGTATCTCAGAGGTATCCGCATCAAGAATGGCGTTTCTCGCGCCGAGACGCACCACAACCTCGCAGATAGCGCGCGCATAATCGCTGGTGGTTCCTTCCGGAGGCAGAATGCCGAGTATCTCCTCGAGCTTCCGCACAAACGCGATCACGTCGCCTGCCTCCGCCACCTGCTCGCGCATCTTCCGCTCAGTGACGCCCTGCCGTGACTCCAGGAGAGCTTTCTTTCTTTCGAGCCGCTCCAACCACTGCTCTTTCCCGCGCAAGACCATCACGCGCCGCGCCCACCGCTCGACGTTCTCCGGCAGCAGTTCCGACCATTTGCCGCCGAGCTTCACGTAATTCGACTTGACTAGCCGGACAACGCTCTCACGTTCCCAGTCGGTTTCCACAACATCGATGGCACCCAGCATCGCCTTTACAACCGGACTATTCGAAAGCGGCTCAGCACTCCGGACGTGGCACGGTAGCCCGTAACTCCTGAACGTGTCACGCATTAGGGATGCATACCCGCCAAGCGTGCGGAACAGCACGGCTATATCGTCCGGCTCATAAGCGCCCTCGACGATCAACCGTTTGGCCTCGCGCGCGATCTCCTCCACCTCACGCAGTTCCGTAGGCGCCTCTATGATCTGGATCTTGTCCAACGCCGACACCTTTCCCACGTCGGCAGACCCGACGTCGCGGAAAAGCCGGCGTTCGAGCATCGCGACAGGCGAATCAGATTGCGGGACCTCGACGGCGATCTCTTTGACTTCCGGAAAACGCTCTCTCAGGACGTGCAGCGTCCGCTCTGGAGTGGCAAACAGGTTCTGCCGAGCCTCGTCGCGGTCATAATCGAGCGTGAACACGATGCGCGGCACGACCTTCGATATCTCCTCCACAAGCGTCAGCTCTGCCGACGTGAACGTGAGGAAACCGTCCATGATCACGACACCCACACCGCAAAGATCCGGACATCCCTGCTTCCGCAGTATCTCGGTCGCTATCCAATACCCGCCTTCAGTATCGTACAAGCTCCGTTCGCGAAGCGCCTGCTGATACCTCGAATATATGGCCGCTACCTCTTTGCCCTTACGAGATGCGCCTCTACTTTTGACTGTGGCTGAAAACCGCTCCGGTTCAACTTCACACAGCTTCAGTTCCCTGATGAACCGACCGACAACCTCCACCCACCCGGGGAAATCCGTCACGTTCCTGAAGAAGACCAGTTTGCCGGCATCTTCCATCCCTCTCAAGATGCCTTCAAGCACAATGTAGCGCTCGACTTCGGTGATCGGCGCGGCCGGGTAGCGTGCGGACTCGAGAACGAGCTGGACAACGTCTCCGAAGGTCATGATCCGAGGCGAGATCAAGCCGGGAACATCGTAGTCCAGAAGTATCGCTTTTCTGGTCTGTGCGGCCTTCTTGCGGGTGGGCAGAACCAGGATAGCATTGTCGCCCCTGCTCTCTTTGACGCTGGCGACGTACTCGTCGATCGCCCGGCGACTCTTTCCGGAGTTTATCGGCCCTAGAACGACCTCGACCGCACCCATCACGTGCCCTTTCAAGGTAGGAAGCCCCGACTCTTGCACTCCGTGTCGCCAACTATGTTACCACCGGAGCCGAGTCAGTGACAAGACGCACGTTTCAAACGTCGTTCAGGAATGTAGCGTTTGGGAAGGTAGCGTTCCAAAACCAAAGGTAGGGCGGGCATCTTGCCCGCCTAAGTCACGTGCAGCGGCCCAGATCGCGTGTCTCTCTATCTGTATACCCGCGCAAGCTTGCTCGGCATACCCTCGGCGATCTTCCTGATAACTTTCCGGAGAGCATCTCTGACGCCCGGTTCGAGGGCGTGCCCGACCACGCCTCCGGCGACGCCGCCCGCGATGCCTCCGACCGCACCGCCCACATCATCGTCGATCTGATGGCCGGTAACACCACCGGCAACAGCGCCGACCAAAGCGCCCGTGACCGTTCCGATACCGCGTCCGGACTTCCCGGTAGCTTCGCCCATCCACAGCATCGAACCGGTCTTCACGTCAACCATCTTGGCGGTCATCGCGATCCGGTCGCCCATCTCCGGCACGTTGGCGATCACGACGGCTTGCACGTTCAAGATCCGACCCATCTCAACTGCACCTACGGCAGAGGTGAGGTCCGTCGCCTGAAAATCCTGTTCCTCCAGAACGTTTTCGATCTGAGTGCGCTCAATAACGTTGAAACCGCGCTTGAAAAGCTCCATGGCCAGCCGGTCCGCTATCTCGTTCTGTGCAACCCTGTTGCCGTTCGCACCCGTCACCTCCACCACCGCAACCTTGTCGACAGCACCAAAGTTGTACCCCTGCATGACAACGCTCGAACCTGTCGCGCACCCCGCCACCAACATCGCAATTGCCAAGAAAACGATAGATTGTCGCATTCTGCTATCCCTCCAAGTCCTGTCTGCCACCTGTATCAATAGAATAATCGCTGCACAACCCGATTTGGTTCCCTTGCCGCAACCTCTGCCTTTCCACATGCTCAATCTAGCAGAAGGGGGCGAGAGCGTCAAGAGAATTCCGTGATTCAGGTACGAGGCGGGACAGGCAGCACAGCTCCCCTCGTCACACAAGCGCTGTCATCGACACAATGCCCGCGACAGCTCAGGTCACGGCGTCAAGCCAAGGCTCCTCCAGCAGAAGTTCCAGCCTAATCCCGGAGTACTCCAGATCGCACCGACAACGGAAGTGAACAGGGGGATAGTGGTGTCCGCTCTGAAACGCTTGGTCTATCGGAATAGGACCTTGGCAGCTATTCTCCTCACATACCTCGCACAGGTTATGGTCCGGTATGCTAACCCAACTTTTCTCTGTCGCGCCAAGGACTCTATTGGCCTCCAGCACGCCTCGATGGATTGCACTGACCGCTTCAACCCACGCTACGGCGACCGGCCGGTCGTGGCCCAGTAGCTCGTAGAGATGCAAATGACGGATGCCCGCCATTATGAGCCACAGAGGGCGTCCACTCACCAGTCCGTCCACGATGGCGTCGACGAGTCCGTTGCGCGTGCCCTCGTCAATGAGCGTAAGGAGCTCAGTCGCCCTACCTTCAGCCCATTCAGCCAGGACTGCTCTCATCTCAGGCGTTGGCCTCAGCTCCACGCCAAGCCGGTCGGACCACATATCGAACGTCGCCTCCAACGCCTCGATGGCTGTAGCACGAAGAGCGTATTCGAGCCGACGCTCGAAGTACCCGTCAGCTTCCATCCACCTATCCAGGATAGGCTCAAGGTCCTGTAATAGACGCCTAAGCGGCTTGCGCGTAAAACCATGGCCGAGACCATAGTCTGGCTGTCTCTCTATAAGCACCCTGAGCAATTCCTCGACCTCGTCATACGGAAACGAGTCTCGCCGCTCTCTGAAGTACGATGTGATGTGATGCCTAATCCTATGAGTGCCTCGATCCACGATGCGAGAGGTCCAGAAAGGTTGAGGAAGCGCACCCAGTCCCGCCACGCTCCGCTTTTCGACAAACTCCTCCGGAGTCATTAACGCAAGGCGTACTGCTTGCCTCGTTCTCCATCCGTACATAGCAGATCTCCCACATCTCAGTTGAGGTTCACGAGTATCTTTTCCTGAAATCGCCCTCCACTTGTTATCTCAGTCTGTAGGGTAATGGCCCGCCCTTGCCATCCCGCCGTACATGATCTATAATGAACCATCGCCGGATTCTTGCTAAATTGATCTCGATTCTACCGGCTTGAAGACGCTCGTCGCGGAGGCTGGCCATGGACGTTACGATCACGCTCAACGTTAACGGGAAAGAACGAACCGTTACAGCCGCCCCGGAACGTCCCCTACTCGACGTTCTGAGGGAGGATCTCGACCTCACCGGCGCCAAGTACTGCTGCGGTGAGGGGCGGTGCGGGGCCTGCACCGTGTTGATGGATGGCAACCGCGTCCTGTCGTGCATCACGCCTGTGACAAGGGCCGAGGGGAAGGCCATCACCACAATCGAAGGGTTAGTGGACGGCGATTTCCTGCATCCCGTTCAAGAAGCGTTCCTGGCCGTGGGCACGCAATGCGGATATTGCCTCCCGGCCATGATCCTGTCCACGGTGGCGCTCCTGAAGACAAACCCGCATCCAACCGACGGGCAAATTGTGGAATGGATGAACGGCTATATGTGTCGATGCTGCACGTATCCCCAGATCGTAGCCGCAGTCCGCCGTGCCGCCGATCTCAGCGCAGGAGTCAAGGTACAATGAAAAGTCGCGTCGATGATGAAGTGATGGACGCACGACACTCCCGAGCCGAACTTAGCCGTCGCACGTTTATACAACTCCTCGGCGCCGGTCTGCTCATCTCGGTTGCGAGTCCTGTCGCGGTCGCTCAGCGCGGGAGAGGCAGAGGTCTCACTGTCGCGGCGCGTCTCCATATCGGAGAAGACGGCACGATCACCGTACTGACCGGCAAGATCGAGATTGGCCAGGGCGCGCGAACACAGCTCACGCAGGCCGCCGCGGAAGAGTTGCGCGTTCCCGTGGACCGCATCAACCTCGTGATGGGCGACACGGCCATCTGTCCAAACGACGGCACAACCGCCGGCAGCAGGACCACCCCGTCGACCGTTCCCGCCGTACGCAGCGGCGCCGCAACCGCCCGCGAGCTCTTAGCGGATCTGGCCTGCAAGCGGTGGGGCGTGCAACGCGGCGCTGTCGATGTCCGGGACGGTTCCATTGTCCACAAGACAGCTAACCAGACTATCACGTACGCTGATCTTGCCAAATCCGGGGACGCTGCAAAGACCTTCGAAAGCGCTATTCCCGAAAATGTCGAGCTTACTCCGGTAAATGAGTGGGAAATCCTCGGAACTTCAGTCCCGAGACCGAATGCCCGAGATATCGTAACCGGCGCGCACCGTTTCCCATCGGACATCGTGCGCCCGAACATGCTTTACGGAAAGGTTCTGCGTCCCCCATCGTACGGCGCAACGCTCTCGTCGGTTGACCTCTCCGCCGCTGAAGCCATGGAGGACGTCGTCATTGTGCGTGACGGCGAGTTCGTGGGATCTGCCGCGCCCACGTCGTTCCTCGCCGAGCAAGCTGTGAAGGCCATTGCAAAGACCGCAACATGGAAGACGGCGCCGCATCCGCCCAGTAAGGAACTGTTCTCCTATCTGAAAGACCACGCCGAACAGTCCGGAGGTGACAGAGGTCGGACCAGAGGCTCTGTCGAGGACGGACTTAAGGGCGCAAGCAAGCTTCTCCGCGAAACTTACGAGGTCGCATACGTTCAGCACGCGCCCATGGAACCCAGGGCCGCTGTGGCGGAGTGGAACAACGGCGCGGTGACCGCGTGGACCGGGTCCCAGGCGCCAAACCGTGTGCACTCGCAACTGGCCGATGCGTTTGACCTTCCGGAGGACCGCGCGCGCGTCGTCATACCCGACACAGGCGGCGGGTTCGGCGGCAAACACACTGGCGAAACGGCTGTGGAAGCCGCCCGGTTGGCTAGGGGTGCGGGCCGGCCCGTTTCACTGAGATGGTCGCGAGAAGAAGAGTTCACCTGGGCATACTTCCGCCCCGCAGCGCTCATCGAGATTCAGGCCGGATTGGACGCCGGCGGCTCACTCGTGGCGTGGGACTTCACCAACATCAACTCCGGCGGGTCGGCGCTCGAGTCCCCCTACGTCGTGCCAAACGTCCGACACCAGTTCCTGCCATGCGATTCGCCCCTGCGCGAAGGGTCGTACAGGTGCCTAGCCGCCACGGCGAACAATTTCGCCCGCGAATCGTTTATGGACGAACTTGCCGCAGCCGCCGTCCTCGATCCTCTCGAGTTCAGACTCGCCCACCTGGACAATTCTCGTCTTCGGGCCGTTCTTGAAACAGCCGCCAAACGGTTCGGTTGGGGCCAGCGCAAAGGGAAAAACACTCCTGACGTCGGCGTGGGGTTGGCCTGCGGGACCGAGAAGGGCTCTTACGTGGCGGCTTGTGTGGAGGTGCGCGTCGACCGTGAAAGAGGCTTAATTGAAGTGCGCCACGTTTGCGAGGTTTTCGAGTGCGGCGCTGTCCAGAACCCGGCAAACCTGCGGCGCCAGGTGGAAGGATGTATCATCATGGGCATGGGTCCCGCCTTGAGAGAGGAGAGCCGGTTCGAGAACGGCAAGATCCTCAATGCCCGGTTCAGCAAGTACCCCGTGCCGCGCTTCAAGGACGTTCCCGAACTCGATATTCATCTTCTCGACCGGCCCGACCTTACGTCAGCGGGCGGCGGGGAAACACCCATTATCGTGATTGCACCGGCCATCGCCAACGCCGTCTTCGACGCAACAGGCGTCCGCATACGCTCCATGCCTATCCGTGACGCCGCCTTGAAGCTGCCGTAACGCACATGGCACCGTCTCCAAAGAAACGAAATGGAAAGAGACCAGCAACTCATGAACGTCCACGCGAAGGCCGTCGAATTGATCGACACTAGTCGCCGGTTTGCCACGGCTTTAGTCCTGAAAGTCACCGGTTCCACGCCTCAAAAGGTGGGCGCGAGGGCTGCCGTCGAAGCGACCGGCAAGATCTGGGGCACCATCGGCGGGGGTATCGTCGAGGCGGAGACACAGCGCCGCGCGGTTGAGGCCTGCGAGTCGGGGCGTCCCGTCGTGTTTGACTTCCACTTGGACAACGCTTACGCCAGGGATGCCGGCGCCATTTGCGGCGGCTCCATGCGTATACTCGTCGACCCGACGGCTGCAAAGGAGAGAGCATGTTACGCTCAGGCAGCGGAAGCACTCCAGGACCGTAAACGCGGCGTCCTGCTGACTACGGTGCGCACCGGTGCAGAGCTGGAAGTCTCGGTGAAGTGGTATCCGGAAGAAGCCATCCCATCGGACGCTGGGTTTCCCGGCGCCGACGCCATTCGGTCGTGTCTCGCCCGCGAGACACCGAAGCTTCTTGTCCAGGACTCCCAGGACCCGGACGTTTCGATGGAGGTCCTGGTCGAGCCCGTAGTCCCCCAACCGCTCCTCATGATTGTGGGCGGCGGTCATATCGGCCAGGCGCTGGCGCTTCAGGCCGTCCTCATCGGGTTCGACGTCACGGTGATAGACGATAGGCCCGAGTTCACCAACCTGGATCTCTTTCCGGAAGGCGTGAAAACGCGGTGTGGCGATATCACAAAAGAGGTGGCGGCTTTTCCCATTGACAAAGACACCTATATCGTGATCGTCAACCGCGGACATAAACACGACGCGGAGACGCTCGAGGCGTGCATCCACTCGCCTGCCGCCTACATAGGCATGATCGGCAGCAAGCGCAAGGTCGAACTGGTCCGCAAGAATCTCCTAGAATCAGGTATCGCCACGCAAGAGGAGTTTGACCGCGTCTTCGCGCCTATAGGCCTCGATATCGGCGCCATTACCGTACCGGAAATCGCAATGAGCATTGCCGCTCAGTTAATAGCCGTCCGACGGAAAGGCGACCACAAGGTACCGCGATGATCTGCGCAATCGTTCTGGCCGCGGGCGAGTCACGCAGAATGGGTTCGCACAAGCTTCTTCTGCCGTTCGGTTCCACAACCATCATCGCGCATATCGTCGACCAGCTTCTCCGCAGCGCTGTCAGCAAGGTTCTAGTAGTTGTCGGACACGACGAGCAGCGTGTAGCCGATCAACTGTCAGGCTCTTCTGTCGAGATCGTGACCAATCCCAACTACAAAGCCGGCATGCTCTCTTCGGTACGCTGCGGTCTTCAGGCGCTGCCGCAAGAGTGTGAAGCCGTCCTGGTCGCGCTCGGCGACCAACCCGCCGTCACTTCCGAACTCGTGGACGAAATGGCCCGCTCGTTCTCGGCAACCGACAAGGGAATCCTTGTACCGGTCTACCGAGGCAGACGGGGGCATCCCCTCCTCTTTTCTGGGCACTATCGTGATGAGATCCTGACGCACTATGATGACGTTGGGCTTCGCGGACTTATGCGCACCCACCCCGACGACATACTCGATATGGATGTATCTACCCCTGCAGTACTTTCAGATATGGACTACCCGGAAGACTACCGGCGGGAACTCGAATCGCTCGACGATAAGACCTGAGACAGAGGACTTGGGTACCGCAACTCTATCCCTGCCAGCGCTTTTGAATTTCTCAGAGATAGCCTGTGTCTTCCGTGAACCCTCTACCTTTTCTCCAATTTCTTATCAAACGGTCCCACATAGATCGCGCGTGGGCGGAATATCCGGTTGTTCCTCAGATATTCCAGAATACGGGCAGTCCACCCGGAGACTCGGCCAACCGCGAATATCGGGGTGAAGAGTTCTGGAGGAATATCCAGAGCGCTGTACACTATGCCAGAGTAGAAATCTACGTTCGGGAAGACGCCCTTTTCCTCGCCCAACGTACTGATTACCTCCTTCTCAAGCGCCTGAGCCGTTCTAAACAAGGGCGAGACTTTCTTGTTCGTCTTGGCCAGGTATTCTGCCAACGGCCCCAGCACCCGCGCGCGGGGATCGTATGACTTATACACACGGTGGCCGAAGCCCGTTATCTTGCGCTTCTTGGCACGAGCCTTCTTGTACCAAGCCTTCACGTTGGTGGAGCCGCCGATTTCCTTCAGCATGTGCAACACGTGTTCGTTTGCACCACCATGTAGCGGCCCGCTGAGTGCGGCCACGCCAGCGCCGACGGAGAAGTAAATATCGGAGAGCGTCGATGCGACCACCATCGCAGCAAAAGCGCTTGCGTTCATACCGTGGTCCGCGTGAAGGATCAGCGCGACATCCATGATCCGTTCTTCCACAGGAGTCGGCTTGCGACCTGTCATCATATACAGGAGGTTGCCGGCGTGGCCGAGATCCGGATCAGGCTCAAGAGGCAAATGTCCTTGCCGAACTCGAGCTATGGCCGTGGTGATAGAAGCCGCGCCCGCAATAAGGTGATAGCAAGATTCCGCTTCTTCTGATCCCAGCAGCTCGGAACTGACTTCCTTGGGTCTCTTGTATATCCTGCCCTTGAATTCATAGACGGCGCGAGGTTCACCCTTCGGAACGGTTTCCATGGGAATCGAATCCTCGTCTGAAGCGATCGGTTCCGGAACCTCCGCACGCACGGCCTCCTTGTCCCGGTACGTCTGTACTTGTCGCATCAAATTGATGCCAAGACGCAGCGCGGCCATTGTGTGCATCTCTTCAATGGGGAAACTTATGAGAAGTCGTTTTGTCTCCGGAAGATGTCTATACCGAGCGAGCCTCTTCTTGAATGCCGTCAACTGGGAGTCCGTTGGAATGCGCCCGTTAAGAAGCAAGTATGAGACTTCTTCAAATGTCGAATGGGCGCAAAGGTCGAAAATGTCGTAGCCGCAATAGATCAACCAGCCCCGCGTGCCGTTGACATACCCTACCTTTGATTGGCAGGCAATGGCCCCCTCGAGGCCCGGACCAACCGTGCACTCAACAGGCCACTTCAGCCGTCGTGTGAACTCGGGCTCCGGTTCAGCGCTGGTTTCCTTCCGAGCCTTATCGGCAGCCTTCAATATGAGATTCGTAATCTCCTTCGTGTCCTCGTGCATTCTCTCCTCCCTTCAGGACAAGAGACTATTGACTCTACAGCAGCATCCAGAAGAGAACGACTTCCTTGATCAGTCCCCTCTCCCTTTCAATCCCTCATCCGCCGTTGCGAGCTTTGGTTTGCTGTGGTCCACGACCCACGTACTCCTTTTCAACGTTCGGCCACGAGTATAAAGGTCCTCTTTACTGATCTGCATTTTTTCTAGTATACCACACTCTGCTACCGTCTGTATGTGAAAAAGAAGTCGCCTCCCCGGTAGACGGCCCTTTCCGATCCCCCGCCGGCCCCATGCACATCAGCCTCGACGGATCACGATCTCCCTCTCCGATCCTCCAAGATCCCACATTGCTGCTTGCAAATCGCGCATTATCGGGTTATAATGGCATCTAGTGTGGACGGGCCAACCGATCCAGTAACGTCGGGCCTGCTGCGCCGGGTTCTCTGCCGGTGCGAGAGGTGACTCTTGGCAATCCTCGCAAAGAATGCAAAAAGTATAACGGAGGACTTACAATGTCGGACAGACACATAACCAGGCGCGCTTTTGTTGACACCGGTATGACCGCCCTTGCCGCATCTTGCCTGCTCGCAGGCCGGGCGGACGCGGCACCCAAAGAAATGCCGGTGCGGTTTGGACTAAACCTTCTTGTCTATACGGCGACGTTTTCCAAAGACAAGGTCGACCTTATTCAGAAGGTCGCCGATATCGGTTTCGACGGCGTCGAGGTCCCGTTCAACGATCTCAGCGTTCTGGACCCCAAGGCTACGCGACGTGCCTGTGAGAAGGCGGGCATGGGGCTCACGACGTGCCCCGTACTCCTGCCGGGCACGAGTATCACCAGCCCAGACAGCGCAGAACGTAAGGTCGGCGTCGAACGCATCAAACGCATAGCGGATATCACCGCGGAGATGGGCGGAGATGCAGCGTGCGGGCCACTCTACGCGCCGGTGAGCCATCTCACTGGCCGAGGCCGAACTGACGAAGAGTGGAAGTGGGCTGTCGAGGGTCTCCGCGCAGCTGCGGAGCACGCCGAAAAGGCCGGTATCTTCCTGGCCATCGAGCCGCTCAACCGCTTTGAAACATACTTCCTCAACACAAACGAAGACACGATCAAGCTCGTGAAGGCTGTGGGACATCCGAACATCAAAGTGCAGGTCGACACGTTCCACGCCAACATCGAGGAGAAGGATACGCCAGCCGCCATCAGAGCCGCCGGGCCGCTTCTCGGGCACTTCCACGCCTCCGAGAGCGACCGCGGAGTTCCCGGTACCGGCCAGGTTCAATGGAAGCAGTGTTTCAGCGCGCTGCGCGAGATTGGCTATGACGGCTGGGTGACTATTGAGAGCTTCGCCACTGGTATCGTGGATCTGTGCGCAGCCGCGTGCATATGGCGGCCGATATACGAATCCGCCGACGACCTCGCGGTAGAAGGTCTCGCCTTCCTTAAAGCGATGACCCGCGCTGCATAAGTCGATGGCAAGATGGTAGCACCGGGACAAGGAAGGAGAAGGGCAACGGACATTTTCAGAGATCTTGCAGCGGTGCGCTGCATAGGGTATAATGAGGATTCAGAGAGACCTGGTACCCTAACCGGCCGGATGTTGTGCTAGCCACGTCGGCTGGTGGCAATTACGCTGGAAAGGGTAGGATTCACATATGGGAGAGTTTGACATGTCACAGCAACATATCAATCGACGAGAGTTCGTGCAGAAGGCAGTAGCCGGCACCGTCGGTGCGGCAGGAATGGTTGCGGCCGTGGGCGCAACTCAGAAGCCCGCAGAAGCACAGGCGACCGATACGTCCAAGATTCTCAGCTACAATGAGAACATGGAATACCGCCGGCACGGCAAGACCGACTGGATGGTATCGGCTGTCTGCTTGGGCGGTCACTCCGGCAGCGACGAAAAGGAACGATACGAAATCGTCAGCCGCTGTATCGACGCGGGCATCAACTACATCGACTCCTGCACCGGTGGTGAGGTGCGTAGGGACGCAAAAGCGCTCAAGGGGCGACGCGATAAGATGTACCTCGGATTCTCCAATATCGGCCGGGAACCACGTAACGAGGAGTGCCGCACCGCCAAGGCGATGCTCGCGGGACTCGATTCGCTCCTACAACAAGCCAACCTGGAGCACGCCGACCTTTGGCGTATCACCGTTCTCGAGCCCGGTGGCAGACACACGTTCAACACCTCTTGCGAAATAGCCGAAGCAATTGAGACGGCCAAGAAGCAAGGCAAGGTCCTGTTCGGCGGTTTCTCGTGTCATGACCGCCGCTGGATCAAGTTCATGATCGAGTACTTTCCTACAATCGACTGCGTCTGCTTTCCGTTCACGTTGATGACCAAGGCTGCGCCGACTGACAGCCTGTTCCCGGCGCTCAAGGAACGCGACGTGGCAGCTTTCGGGATCAAACCGTTTGCAGCGCGTTCCCTGTTCGCGGGGGCTGAAACTCAGGAAGAGAGAGACCGCCGTGGACGGCTGGCGATCCGATACATACTGAACAGCAACACGGTCATACCGATTCCCGGCCTGAACAGCCTGAACGAGGTCGACAACGCGGTTGAGGCCGTTAAGGAACGGCGCCAGCTTGACCTCGCCGAGCAGACCGAATTGGAAGGTATCGGCAAAGAAATGTTTGCCAAACTGCCGCCGAAGTACCAGTGGTTGAGAGACTGGGAGTACGCCTAGACAGAAAACCCCGTATACAGCCTGTGGGACCTTGCGGCGGCGGTGCGTCGAGACAGTTTTTGCTGGAGCCTACTATCGCTCCGGAATGGTCTGGCCATAGACAGGTTTATGGAGGAGTGGATGAGATGGAAAATAATAGACTGAATCGGCGGGAATTTGTGCGAAACGTAGCAGTCGGCGCAGCAGGTATCGCTGCAGGCATGAGCTCAACGCCGCAGGTGGAAGCGCAATCGGCTTCCACATCCAACATCCTCAACTACAACGAGAACATGGAGTACCGTCGGCTCGGATCCACAAACCTGATGGTCTCGGCTGTCTGTATGGGCGGTCATACGGGCGAAATTGACGAGCGGGAGGATGAAGAAAAGAACCGCTACGACGTCATCAGCCGGTGTATCGATGTGGGTATCAACTACATCGATGCATGCTGCGAGTACGAGGTGATGTACTGCACCAAGGCGCTCAAAGGGCGCCGTGATAAGATTTACCTGGCGCTGTCGGACTGCGAACGGGAAATACGCAAGGAGAACTATCGGACGTCCAAGAAGCTGCTGGAAGTGCTCGACAATCTCCTCAGGCAGTCGGGACAGGAGTACACCGACCTGTGGCGTGTCACGGCCCACGAGCGTGGCGGACGCCATGCATTCAGCACGAGCTGCGAGCTCATGGACGCCCTCGAAAAAGCCAAGCAGCAGGGCAAAGCCCGGTTCATAGGCTTCTCAACGCACGACTACCGCTGGACCAAGATGATGGTGAGAGAGTTCCCGCAGATCGACGTGGTGCTGTTTCCGTACACCTCGATGTCGAAGAGGACACGCGTGTATAACACCGACAGGGACACGATCTTTGACGTGCTCAAGGCACACGATATCGGCGCGTTCGGTATCAAGCCGTTCGGCGCCAGTTCCCTGTTCAAAGGCAACACATTCATCGATTCGCCCACTGCCAGAGAAGACGACCGGATGGCGCGACTGACGCTCCGGCGCATTCTGCAGAACCCGGACATCATACCGATTCCCGGACTGAGCAATGTCCATCAAGTAGATAACGTGGCACGGGCCGTTACGGAACGTCGCGAGCTCGACCCCAAGGAAACGGCTGCGCTAACAACGGCAAACCGTGAGATGTTGGCAAGGCTCCCGGTTCACTACCAGTGGCTCAGAGACTGGGAGTACGTGTAGAGAGATTGAATCCGATTACGGTCAACCGTCCGCGTTGGCCGTGCGGTCTGATGGGGGAGCGGATTTTCGTGAAATATTGCCTATTGGCTGTAGCACTGGCAGCTGTAGCCATAGTAATGGCAGGTTGTGAGACTACCCGGGAACCGCTGGAGGTTGCCGTCAGCCGGGAATCCCCGGCTCCGGACGAACCTCAGATCAACCCGAGTGCCAATGCTGACGACGAGCCCCCTCTGTTGCTGGATGACGAACCTCTTTTGCTGCTGGACGATGGGCCGGACGCGAGCACCGCAACTGAAGAGGGTGCTGATAACAGTCGCTGCTTCGTTTGCCATTTAAACTACGCGAGCGACGATCTTGCCGTTACTCATGCGCGGGCGGCCATCGGCTGCGCGGACTGTCACGGCCACAGTGACGCCCACATCGACGACGAATCATGGGCTTCGGGCGGTAACGGTACGGCGCCCGAGATAATGTATCGCCTTGAGGAGGTCAATGAGTTCTGCATGGGATGTCATTCCAAGGACACGATCGACACCGTGCAGCACACAGCGCTTTTTGCCGGTACCAGCGAGCAGAAGTACTGTACCGATTGCCACGGCGATCATCGTCTGGATTACCGCAGGTGCAAGTGGAAGTAGGTTTGCCGCACTGCACGTGCATTTGTGATTCGACCATGTTAGTCACATTTTGAGGCAGTTTGCAACAACATCGGGGTGGCTGTTGTTTAGCCGAGCACAATAACTGGGGGGAAATGAGATGACCAAAGATACCATTCATCAAAGCCTGTGTTACCTACTCTGTCTTGTTCTGTTGCTGCCATTGATCAGCTGTGCCTCAGCCGTGGCGGCGACTGCCACGACTCCCGCTGACCAGGCCAAGCCCATAATGAAGCTTGACAAGGATCCTCATCTCGTCGGCTGGTGGAGGTTCGACGAAACTTCCGGCAAGACCGCAAAAGACTCCTCCAAGCATCGCCGTGACGGCACGCTGAAAGGAGACTTGTCATTTAAGGACGGTTCCGTGCCCGGCCGCGTGGGCACAGCGCTCAAGCTCGCCGGACGCGGCAAGTTCGTGGAGATATCCGGGTACAAGGGAATCGCTGGTACTAAGGCCCGCACCGTAGCTGCCTGGATCAAGACGAAATCGTCACGAGGTGAGGTCGCGTCCTGGGGTCACCAAGATTTCGGCAAGATGTTTATATTCGGATTCGTCAGGGGAAGCATCGGTGTGACGCCGCAGGGCGGATATCTATACATCAGAGCCGAAGCAGAGGACGACAAGTGGCATCACGTCGCGGCGGTTGTCGACGAGGCCGAGCTGCCAAATCTCCATGACAATGTCACCCTTTACATGGACGGTACGGTGCAGGAGATACATGATATCGGTCTTCTGGACCTCTGGCCGCTCGAAACCGGCAGCGATCTTGACGTCAGGATAGGACGCGGTTTCACCGGCATCATCGACGACGTCCGTCTCTACGACCGACCCCTGTCCGAGGATGAGATAGCGGTCCTTGCGGGAAAGCCGTCGCGTGACCGAAGGAGACGATAGCAGGTCTACTCGTCTCGCCGGCTCATAAGCCGGCTCTGCTTCCTTGGCTGTTTGACGTGATCTCTGTTTCTTGCTTATAATCGGAATGTCGGGTGGCTTCACATCAACGTCGGGCACGGAACCCAGCCGGGACTGCGCTTGCGCCCGAAACATCGCGAGGCTATGGCACAACACTAAGCGGACACTGCTGGCAAGCACGCCTTACCAGCGGGGGAGGATTTGACACAATGGCTCCTGAGATGAAGGCACAGGTTTTCTACGAACCCGGCAAAATGAAACTGGAAAGCATTCCGATTCCGGTTCCCGCGGAAGATGAAATCGTCGTTCGGGTGAAATCGTGCGGGATTTGCGGTTCTGATGTTGCTTACTATTATGGAGACAGTTCACTGGAAACCGACGACGGCAAAGGACCGCTGGTCCTCGGACACGAGTTCTGCGGAGAAGTCGTACAGGTGGGACCTATACCGGAGAAGCTCGGTCTGTTCCAGAAAGGTGATCGGGTAGTCCTTAACCCCGTTCAGTACTGCAATACCTGTGAAATCTGTAAGCGCGGAATGTCCAACCTGTGCGAGACCAAGACAGTGCTGGGCGTGTCTGTCAACGGAGGTTTCGCAGAGTACTGTCTGTCCAAGTACCCGAGTCTCTACAAGATTCCGGACAACGTAACCTACGACCAAGCTGCGTTCACTGAACCGCTGGCATGCGCAACGTACGCTGTCTTGAACATGGACATCCAGATGGGTGATTTCGTGGTGGTTTTCGGCGATGGTGCAATCGGCGCGATGATGCTGCAACTGATCAAGTCCAGCGGCGCGGGCAAGACGGTCATGGTCGGCGTGCACGACTACCGACTTGACGTCGCGAAACAAGTGGGTGCCGATATGGTGCTGAATACAAGAGACAAGGGCTCCCCGGATTACACCACGAACGTTAAGGGCGCCATAGATAAGGCGACCGGCGGGAAGCTCGCGAATGCTGCCATCTGTGCAACCGGTAACGTGGGAGCCATGGAAACCGCTCTTGGAGTCACCGGTCGTCGAGGACGTATCGTTTACTTCGGACTGCCGGCGGACGACGCAGTTGTGAAGATCCCCGCGCTGGAGACTATCTTCGCGGACAAGAGCATCCGCTTCTCTTGGCTGGCGCCGGGAACCTGGCCTACAGCGCTGCAGTCCCTATCCGATGCACTGGTTGACGTCGACATCCTGCGGTCGCATTCGTACAAACTGGAAGATCTTGAGGCCGCCATCGCAGCCGTCAAGAACAAAACGGACAACCCGATGAAAGTGATCGTTAACCCATAACAAACCCTTGGCTTTTGGACCGGAGGAGATAACAATGGACCGACCTAAGATAGCGTTAGGAAGTTGGGCGTTCGCGTTTGGGCCGTTCGCCGCCAGCCCGTGGCCGTTTGCTGAAGTGATCCGGTACGCGGCCGACGCCGGGTACGACGGTGTGGAGATCAACGGCTTCCGGCCGCATCCCCACCCCGACGACTACGACACGGCGGACAAATGCGCTGAGCTGGTTAAGGAAATTGAAGGGCTCGGATTGGGAATCTCCGGGTACGCGGCGGATTTCTCCACGGTCCCTCCAGCCCTCGTCGACACGCAGCAGTACGTGGACGTGGTGCGGAAATCTCTGGCGTTCTGCACCAACTGCGGCATCAGCACGTTGCGGGTGGATACCGCATCGCCGCCGGATGAACTCGCGCCCGACGAATATGATGAGCGGTTCGCTCGCCTGACCAGGACGTGGCGCGCTGCTGCGGTGGAGGCCGCCAAAGACGGAATAACGATCGTCTGGGAGTTCGAACCGGGCTTCTGGCTTAACAAACCGTCTGAAGTCATGGCGACTGTCGAAGCGGTCGGGCACCAGAGCTTCAAACTGCTATTCGATACCAGCCACGCCTATATGGGCGCCGTCATAGGCGCGCGACAGACTGGTGAGAAGCAACTGCTGGACGGAGGTGTTGTTGAATACGGCCGCATGCTCAGCGACCACATCGGCCATCTCCATCTCATAGATTCGGACGGTACCCTGCACAACGACGAGACCAGCACGCACACGGCGTTCGGAGAGGGATATATCAATTTCGATGAGGTTCTTGCAGCCTTGAAGCCGCTGATTAGCGGTATGCCGTGGTGGTGCGTGGACTTCTGCTTCAATCCCGAGACCGAAGCGAAAGGCAAGAACGCTGTCGCGTTCCTCAAGGGCCTGATGGACAAAGTCCTCTAATCCAGGGCCTGCGTGCCAGTTTCACACGTGGCAGGGGCGTGGTGAAGACCGATTTGAGGTCCACTCCACGCCCCCACAGATCACATCTTGTGCTCTGCTGGCATTACTCCCTTCTTAAACGTGCCGAAACCAAAGAAGGTCGGCTTGAACTCCCCGACAATATCAACCTTGGCGCCGCCACTAATCTGATCCTCCATACCCATGCACCAGTAACAGGCATTCACAAGAAGACGGCGCAGCCCTTCGCTCACCAGATCGGGCGCGGCTGCCATCGTCGTTGTGAAAACGCGAGCCTTCTTGCCCTTAGCACCCGTATAGCTCTTGATCCAGGCAACCGGCATCAGTTCCTTGTCGGTGTTCGGCGGGCTGTCCGGTTCCATGGTCTGAAGAACTTGTCCCATGATCACAGGCTTGCTGTCGCCATGCAGCTTCCTGACCGTATACACGTCGCTTGCCGCCCACACGTCCTCGCATCCACGAACAAGAGGATGATCCTCCATCCCCTCAGCGATGAGGCCCCGCGTACTCTCTGATCCGTGATCCCCGTGATGGTCAACCCACGTTTCGCCTAGAACCTGCCGCCCGTAACCGCCTTCGAACTCGTCGGTTCCGCGACCATACTTCGCGTACTGGCTGTCCCTGTTCTTCCGGTACATGAACGCGTGCGTCGCCGTTCTCAAGCCGATGATCGGCCTGCCGGAATCGGTATAGTCAATGATGTACTTCATCTGTTCGTCCGGTAGCTCGCGGAAACGAGTGAATAGCACCATCAAGTCAGCCGTCTCGAGAGCTTCCAGACCGGGGATATTATCGAGTGTCTCCGGATCGATCTCGCCCGTCTCCTCATTGACGGCAAAAAGAACCGTGCACTTGAAACCGTGATGCTTGGCCAGAATCTTTCCCATCAGCGGCATAGCCTCTTCCGACCGATACTCCTCATCGCCGGTCACAAAGACGATGTGTTTGCCCTTACCCGGACCATCGTACCCATCATACACGACCCACTTGTCCTGGGCGCGCGCGTGCCCACTCGTCAGGCAACCTAGTCCCAAAACCAGTGCAACACACAGAGTTACTGCTTGTTTCATCCTGAACATGGCGTCTCCTCCCTTCAGTTCCAGCGTCTCCTGCCCCGGACCGGATAGGAATTGCCGGCAGACACGTGCCTGAACGTTGTCGGTCGGTATTCCCCCAATCCCTGTCGCTTTTCCCCACGGTCATTATAGCACGTTTCCGCTTTGACTCAAGAAAGAATGCGGGCAAGTGCGATTGTGCGGCTTGAAGCTCCTCTGGCAGAATTGGCAACCAGTAAGCTGGCTTGCGGGCGCAGTTGCTCATTTCCGGGGATATTGTTAGAATGGCGAGAACAAGAGACTATGCGACCGGGACATTATGCCCATTGGCCGCCGTAGAACGGCTCTCGACTACTGGAAAAAGGAAGGAGTGAACACCCAAATGCGCAAGACCGACAGGCGACATGCAATCCTTTGCACGATGGCGGCGGTACTGATGTCCACGACGTTCGCTCAAGTGTGTCAAAGCGAGTCCCAGCAGGCTACATCCTCCGCTCAATCCGTGACGCTGAGGTCCGCAGACGAGAGCGGCCGGCACCTGGTCCCGGAGCGCTGGTGGGAGACCGCTGCGGCCATCAAGCTGGTGACCCTGAAGAAGGGCCGTAGGTTCGCACATGAAATCTCAATTGATCCGGAGAAGGCTTCGGAAGAACTCGACCGGATCAAGGCCGAAGGGTTCCAGGCAATCGAGATCTTCGCTCCCGCGGAGGGTCTCTATGGTTACAACGGCCTCGACACCGTTAACCACTACCGGATCGATCCCGAAATCGGTACCATGGACGATTTCCGGCGATTCATCCGCATTGCGCACAACAAAGGTCTGGCGGTAATCGCGTTTGTCAATGTGGGCTACTTCAGCCTCGAAGCGCCGGACTGGATCGAGGCGTGTAAGAATCCGGGCGGCGAGAAAGCGAAATGGTTCATCTGGGCCGACAGCCCCGACGCCCCCATCCCTCCGGAGCATCCTTACTTCAACTGGCCCCGGGAACCGGAGTCGACGGAAAAGACGTGGGGTTGGCAGTACAGTGAACTGGCCGGCCGCTACTTCTGGGCCAAGTGGCAGACGAAAGATGAGGATGGAAATTGGGTCGGCCTGCCGCAGAACGATTGGGGCTACGACGGGTGGGCGGAAGAGGTTGAGAAGATTATCCGCTGCTGGATGGATACCGGGCTGGACGGGCTGACCATCGACGCGCCCATCTACTACATCGGCATGACCTGGGAGAAGAACAACCGGTACATAACCGACGTCATCGAAAGCTATGGGAACACTTTCCGGCAACCCGAAGGCAGCCAGCTGGCCGGCTGGATTACCGAGGGTAACTATAACTGCATGATTGACTATGGAATCGGGGAATGGACGGAGGAGGGTGATGACGCTATCGATCTGGGCATCAAATCCGGTGATCCGCGCGCCATCGAGGACGTGTTGCGAAGGTACCGCGATGTGCGCGTGGCACACGGCGGTGTGCTTTATAAGACCGTGCGCAGTTACCGTGATGCGCGCCAACGCCACCTGTACCGGGCCACATTGGCCGCGGTCGGGGACATTCTCGTCTATACACGGAGAGCCGGTAGTCCCGACGCCGAGGAGACGTGGATTCTGAACATCAAGCACGAACACCCCGCCTTGCAGCAATTAGGTCCGCGAAGGAAGTTGCCGACGAACGCCGACGACAAGTACTACGCTTTCTTGCGCACGGCTCCCGACAACTCGGAGCGCATCCTGGTCGTGCTGAACTTTCAGTCAACACCTCAGACTGTCGACGTGGATCTGAGAGGGGTGCATAGTGGTGGACTACTGGAGTTGAGGACTTCGGAGCGAATTGAGTATCAGGATTTGCTCGAAGTGGAGTTGCCGGCATACGGATATCGGCTGTATCTCGTAAAGCCGCCGGAAAGGTAGACCGGCATGCACAACGCAAGGTGGTTCGCTGTGGTAACGTTAGCTATCGTTCTGTCCGTTCCGTGGCACACGGGTGGACAGGCAGCTCCTCGTCAGGCTGAGTTCTACGTGGCGTCCCACGGGGATGATGAGAATCCCGGCACGAAGAAACTGCCATGGAAGACGCTCGCCGCCGTGAACGATAAGGAGTTCGCTCCCGGGGATACCGTTTACTTCGCACGCGGCTCGAAGTTTGAAGGCGGGTTTGTCGTTAGCAGTTCCGGCACACGCGAAAGACCGATCATCTTCACGGCTTACGGGGAGGGCCACGCACCGATTTTCACCAACCCGCGCTACAGCAATCTGAACGGCAACGCCATACGGATCACCGGCGATTACGTCGTGATCGACGGCCTGTACTTCTACAACTGTCCCAAGAGCCCTGTATCCGAGGGCATAAAGACGCTTGGCGCGGTGTTCATTGCGCTGGGCGCCGACCATAATGTCGTGAGAAACTGTGAGATGACGAAGACCCCCATCGGCATCCAAGTCTACGGCCAACATTGCCTCGTCACGCGCAACTACATCCACGACAACAACGTTTCCATCCGTCCCCATTGGGGTCCCGTGTGCGTGTTTGTCAACACCTCCAACAACGAGGTGTCCTATAACCGGTTCGAGAACTACAGTGCGCCGAGCAACGAGTACGGGCACGACGGTGGCGCTATCGAAATCAACGACAGGGATTTCCCCAAAGAGAACATCCATATCCACCACAACTGGTCATCGCGCAACCAGGGGTTTATCGAGTGGGTCGGCCGCGTCAAACAGGACAATTTCTGGATCCACCACAACGTCTGTGACGACTATCAATCGTTCCTGGGCTTCACCGGGCCGTGCACGAACATGCGCGTGGAGAACAACACGGTCATCCGCGTACGCGCGCATGACAAACCGGATTCCGAAGATGTAGTGTTCTGGTCCTACTTCGACAACGAGAACATCACTTTTCGGAACAACATTTTCGTGTATGATCCCAGCCACATAGAGGCGGTGTTCTCGCGCGGCAAGTTTCCGCGCGATCACAATCTCTATTACCGGACGGATAATCCCCGCGTCGAGGACCAGGCCTCTCTGGCGGCGTACAACCGGTATGTTCTCGGCGGAGGCGCCTGGCTCGGCAACGGCGACAAGATCGGCGATCCACTGTTTGTTGACTTTGAGAAGCGTGATCTGCGCCTGAGAGCTGACAGCCCGGCAGTTGACGCCGGGATTGATCTGGGTTACAACCTCGATTTTGACGGCAACCCAATACCGTCCGGATCGGCTCCTGACATGGGAGCGTACGAGCGGCAATCCGTTCCGTGAAGTCCGGACAACTCGTTGCGCGAAAGGACATGTATCATGTTAGACAAGGGAAACACAAGGCGTCATTTCTTGAAACGTGCAGGTCTGGGCGCAGCAGCGTTGGCTATGCCACGGTTAGCTCTCGCGGGTTCGGAAACAAAGGGGCAACTTCCGAACATCCTGTTTGCGCTGGCTGATGACTGGTCGTGGCCGCACGCGAGTATCGCGTACGAGCTGGGAACGCCGGGAAGCGATTCCGTTGTCAACACGCCTACATTCGACAGGGTTGCTCGTGAAGGTGTCCTGTTTGCAAACGCTTTCTGTTGTGCACCTTCGTGCAGTCCCTCCCGATCATCAATTCTGACCGGCAGATATGTCTGGCAGCTCGAGACCGCGGCCAATCTCCGTGGGGTTCTGCCGGCACAATATGAGGTATATCCTGATACCCTTGAAAAGATAGCCTATCACGTGGGATTCATGCATAAGGGATGGTCTCCCGGCGGATTGGGGGATCGATCGCGCAATCCCGCCGGGCCGAAGTACCGGAGTTTCGACGAGTTCATGGAGAAGCGTCCCA
>CBFDCQ010000029.1:0-37894 GCA_965603355.1 uncultured bacterium | reverse complement strand
TTCTACCAGATCCTCAAGGAGAACCGACCTCGTCCTAAACCCAAAGAGAAAGTGGTGGTGCGCGTACTCCTTGATGAGACCATCGAGATCCTCTACCGCGACAAAAAGCTCAAGTACGAGCCTATAGCACAACCGGCACCGAGCAAGACTGAGAGACTCAGCCCTGCCATAGCGCCTAAGCCAAGCTATCAATCCAAACCAGCGCCTGACCATCCATGGCGCAGCTTCCGGTACGGACGTAAGCGGGCGGCGTGCGCACGGCCGGCTTCCGGGTCAAACGCAAGGCAACTCTAATGGACCAGAGACCAAACATAACTATTGACAAATTTGGCCCCCATGGGGGCCAACCTACACACAATGCAAGCACTTCGAGCTATGGCTACAGGAGGACATTTCTAATGAGTTAACATAGAGGACATTTCTAAAGAGTCTTGACACGCACGCCCACAAGAATATCCGCCCCGAGCCTCTTTTCATAACTAACGCTGCAACAAGCGTCTTTGTTTACGCGCCTCAGGGCAGTCTGTCCAAAGTCGATTGCCAGGCAGAAGCGGTCAACCGTGCATGCATCCGCGAGCGCGCATTTTTGTCTTGAGAGTTGTATCACAGTATGATAGATTCTTAAGACGATTCAGATTGGGTTTGAAAGCACCGTCTCTCGAGAAGAGCAGATTGGCCGTGCGATTGCCCTCGGCGAATGACAGCGCGGAGATTCCCTACCGTCGGTCCGCCCAAGTACGATCTGCGCTCAGGGATCGCTGGCTCAAGTGGCGATGATCGCCAAGGAGAGGAGGGTAATGGCTAGATCGACCTTTATTCGCGCACTGATTTGTATCATTTCGGGCCTTCTGTGCCTGCATTGCGCGAGATCCTCCGCGGGCGAGCCTGAACGGTTCGAGCTGGAGAACGGCCTGCGTGTCATCCTCCGCCCGATAAGTACCGCAGAGGAGGTTGCCGTGGTCACTCTGTACTCTATCGGCGGCGACCACGATCCCGAAGGCCGCTCCGGCATGGCGCACCTTGTCGAGCACGTTTACATCACGGCGGCGGCCGGTTCGACCCCCCCATGCACCAGCGTCGATTTCCAGGCACGGTATCCCGACGGCTGGAACGCGCAGACCGGCACTCGATACACCGTGCTCGCAACGGTCGTCCCCAGCGACTCCCTCGAGAACGAGCTCCAGGACGCAGCAAACCGGATGGGTAACCTCAATATAGCCGAGCCTGACCTCAATCGCGAGAAACCGCGTATCGTAGCTGAGCTGGGGAACATGTTTGAGGGCATCCCGTTCCTGGCGGCGTTCCACAGCGCGAGCGAACGCGCCCAACCCAGTCCGCTTGGCGGCAGAAAAGCCGGGCTCCCCGATCATGTCAACGCCGTTACAGTTGAAGAACTGCAGAGCCGCTGGCAGCGCTACTATAAGCCGAGAAACGCGATCCTCGTCGTGGCCGGCGGGTTTGAACCGGCGACCGCTCGTCGGCTGATCAACGAACTCTTTTCAAATATAGTCCCCGGCGAGCCAATACCGCCGCCATACACGCAAGGCGCAGCCCGGCTTGGCGGGATGGAAGAGATCCGTGTGAAACCGCGTCGAGAGGATGCACCTAGCCAGGTCTGCGTAGTGTATAGAGCGCCGTATCCGAACGACGACCTTTACCCGGCTTTTCTCATCCTTGCGGCACGGCTGAAGTCGAACACGAGTAAGCTAGGAGTCACGGAGGGCAGATACACGGTGAGCTACACGGCGCTTGATTATCCTGAGGTGATAGGCGTGACCGTGCCCGGCGCCGGCGGCGAGACCTCCGAGGAAACCGTTGAGCGTCTAAGGGACTTTGTGGCCGATACTATCGAGCGAGAGCTTGAACCCTTTGATGCTACGACGACGAAGGACGCGTACGGTCTTCTGCTTGGCCTGGCGGACATTCCTGACAGGGTGCTGGCTAAGAATCCGTACGGGGTGGCTTTCTCGCTCGGCCGACGAGATCAGCTCGGGATCGATTCGGAAAAACTCGCCGAAGCCGTTGAGGCGGTCACCGACGCGGATCTGCGTCGAGCGGCAAAGGAGCACTTCGTCCCGGAGCGAAGCGCTGCCGTCGCAATTATCCCCGAGGAGACCTCATGACTTGGACCGGGAACCGGTTGGATCAACAGTCTGTTTGTGGTAACATAAGGACCGTCCGAAGTTCCAGCCTACATTATTCTCAGAGCCAATCGGAACGTTCGGGCCGAATTGAAGAGCCATGAAGGAGGAAGCCATGAACTTGATCGATCCCATCATAGGCGAGTTCACCCACGAAACAGCCAACACGCGGCGGATGTTGGAGCGGGTGCCCGAAGAACATTTCGACTGGAAACCACACGAGAAATCCATGACCATGGCCCAGTTGGCGTCGCATCTCGCTCAAGTGCCCGAGTGGCTCATATCCGTACTCGAGCAGGACGAGTTGGTCATCAACATCGACGAGTACGTCCCGCAAACCGCCGCCACCAAGGACGAACTCATGGAGATGTTCGAGATCAATGTCGCCAAGGCCACAAAGGCCATGCACGACTATCCGGACGACAAACTCATGGCGGCGTGGCGGTTGAAGGTTGGCGACGAGGTGAAAGTCGTGCAGCCGCGCATCGTGGTCATCCGAGGCATGATACTCAACCACGCCGTGCACCATCGCGGCCAGCTTTGCGTATATCTCCGACTGAAAGATGTACCGCTGCCGGCGATTTACGGCCCATCCGCCGACGAGAGCATGTAGACCTGCCCGGGTTGGCAGACCGCGCGCTACTGGAGTTGGTGGCGCAGACATTCCTGTCTGCGAACGGTGGGCGGAACGTTCCTGGTATTTACAGGTTATTCAATCTGGAGATACAAGCGACTATGATCAAACACTCGATAAAGACAGGAGTGAGTTTCGGCCTGACTTCCGGCATAATCACCACGCTCGGCATCATGGTGGGACTACACTCCGGCACGCACTCAAGGCCGGCGGTGATCGGCGGCATACTGACGGTCGCGATTGCCGACGCCTTCTCCGACGCGCTGGGCATACACGTCGCAGAAGAATCCGAGAACACCCACAGCCCCAAGGAAATCTGGGAAGCAACGATAGCCACCTTCTCCACGAAATTCGCCTTCGCACTGACATTCCTCGTACCGGTCGGGCTGCTCGGACTCTCCAAGGCGGTAGTCGTGAGCGTTATCTGGGGCCTGTCCGTACTGACCCTGCTCAGCATCGCCATCGCCCGGGGTGAGAAGGTAAGAGCATGGAAGATGGTCGCGGAACACCTGTCTATCGCGGTTGTCGTCATCATCATGACCCATTATGTCGGCGATTGGATATCCACAACGTTCAGTCGGTGACCCCGACCGCGAATTCCCTTGCCATCCGGTGCGCGTCGGGCGTAGAATAGGTGCAGGGAGGGCGGCGGATTGACGGACTGACCCCTGGCAGTTGTACGGAAACAGGAGATGATCGGTGGACAACTCCTCTCCAGGGAAGCGCACCCTACGTAGGGAGCTGGCGGCGAACCTGGAAATCTGTATTTTCTTGTTCCTGCTGGCCCTCGCGATCGCAATTTACCGTCAGGTACCCGGCGCGTTGGGCATAGGTGAGATCTGGGGAGCGTCTCTGGCACTCGGAGCGTTATGGATCGTCATATTCCCCCACTATCTACAACGCAGCTCGGCCTCGGACATACTTGGAAAAGCCCTTTTTCTGCTCGTAGCGGGCGGCATGATCATATTTGCGGAATGGGTAAGAGCCGCTTTTGTCGCTATTGCAGCTCGAGTGTTCCTTGAAGACGTATTATCAAGCGGTCACGTGGCGGTGCGGGTTTGGATTTGGGTTGTGGGCGGGGTGATTGCAGTTGCGGCGGTGATTGGCCTCTTTCTCTGCAAACGCATTTCGGTGGCGCTGCAAAACCGTTCGACCACCTTTGTCAGATTGTGCGCCGGCGTCGTCGCGGTCGTGGGCGTGTTTCTCGTTGTGCTTTCGACCATGGCTGGCACCGAACTCCTTCGCCTTGCAGGTGACGGAGGCTAGCGCAGCTTCGGTAAGCGGGCCCGCCGCGGCGGATCTTCGACAAGACGCCCGCCCTACCTGTAATATGGCCATTCTAACCCGGCGTCATTCCCGCGCAGGCGGGAATCCAGGCCCCGACCGCGAATTCCCTTGCGATCCGATGCGCATCGGGCGTAGAATAGGTGCCGATACGCGGTAATCATTAGCTGTCCGGAGAGAATCTGCAATGTTCTGCCCTGAATGTGGAGCGGAGTACGGGGAAAGCTACACGGAGTGTGCCGATTGTAGAGTCGCCCTGCTGCCGGAACCTCCGTCAGAGCTGGACCGCGCTGGATTCGAACATGTGCTGTCCACTTTCAATCACGGTTATATTGCACTGATGAAGTCCATCCTGGACAGCGAGGAATTAACCTACTTCTTCAAAGGGGAGCATTCACTTCGGACCCCGCCAGGCATCGAGCCGGCACGGTTGATGGTCAGGACTGACCAGGCTCAGAAAGCAAGGGATATACTGAAGGATCTGGAGCCGAGCTCCGAGCCTTCCCCCACGGACAGGGTGTCGGAGGAGCCCGAAACCGGCGGCTTTACGGAGGGAGCGGACGCGATCCTTGCCGGGTCGGGACCGGGTGCTGCAGAGGAGCAAGCCGGCACCAGGCGGATGCTCGACGAGGCGCGGCTGTTCCTCCAGGAGGCGGACCAGATAGCTTTCCACAAACCCAAAGCGGGACTTAAGCTTCTGCGCCGCAAATCCAGGGCCTATCACGGCGCGATAAAACTCGGAAGACCGCTTCACGACAGGTTCAGGACGCTCGTGCTATCCATCAAGTCCCGGATGGACTCTCACGGCGCTCCCTCCACCCTTCCCAGTGTGAGAATCATACCGTGGGAGGAAACGCCCACGCTCGGCGACCTTGTAAACGCCGCTCAACAGTTGCACGAAGATATACTGTACATGCAGCCATCCAATCCGAGACGCGACGCCGGTCCGCTGGCGCAGATCGACGCGCTGTGCGAGTTCGCCAGAGACCAGAACCTCGTCATGGTAGTCATCGGCAACGAAACCATGCTGTTCCGTAAATCCTTCATCCTCACCGCCGGCCAATCCCTCGACCTCCAATCCGAAGAGATCGGGCAGGACCTCTGGGACCTCGCCACCAAACAGGGCCTCACGGCAGGAGCTATCTGATCCGACGTGACCCTTTGGACCTTCGCGCCCTTCGTGTTCTTCGTGGTTAAAGGCAGAGGGTAGAGGGAAGCGAAAAGAGGGTAGAGGTTACCCGTGCTTGATTGATGAGGGTGTGGTTGGTATGATTCGTAGGTATGGGTTTCTTAGAAGGGGCAATGTACAGAAACGGTCTACCTGCGAGGGGAGGTGACAGGATTTGAAGAACGCGCGAACGGTTATTGTACTGGTGGTGTCTCTGGTGGTGGTGTACATGGCAGGTGGGTGCGCTACGGTCGAGCACGGGCCGAGCGATGAGGAGTTACCAGAGGATCTCCACGGGCCATCCAATGAGGAGCTACTCGCGGATCTCCTTAATACGTACGTGACATCCTTCAAGGAGGGGAATGTCGAACAGTTGCTCAGCTTGTACTCAAAGGATTATGAGAGCGCGAGCGGCGGCGGGTACGAGGAGATGGCGGAGCGGCTTGAACAGATGGTGCCGAGGAATGCGGAGCGCGGAGTCGCCCCATCCACCGATGAGACCGAGATAGTCGTCGAGGGCGACACGGCGACCATCGGCCCGATCACTTTCGGGTCGGGTGGAGGCGTGGTGGTAACCCTTCTCACTACGAAAGAGGCCGACGGATGCTGGCGTATAACCGGCAGCGACGTCCAACACTGACAGACAGAGCGTAGAGGGAAGCGAAAAGAGTGTAGAGGAGAAAGGCAGGGGGAAGGGGGAAGGGGGAAGGGAGTAGAGGGAAGGGGAAAAACCGTGCTTGATCGGTGCCGTTGTAGGTGGTATGATTCTACGTGATCGATCTTCGTAAAGGGGCAATATTAGGAAAGAATCGATTTCGGGAGGGAGGCGAGATATGTTCAAGAGTGCACGAAGGGCAGCTCTGCTCGTCGGGTCGCTTGCGCTGGTCTATATGGCGAGCGGGTGCGCTATTCCGCAGCGGGAACTCAGCGATGAGGAGGCGCTCAAGAATATCCTTAGCACCTACGTGACATCGCTCGAGGAGGCAAACGCCGACAAGCACCTCAGCGTGTTCTCCAAGGATTTCGTGGGCGCGAGCGGTGAGACCTACGAGGAGGTGGCGCAAGGGCTCGGACAGCTACTGCCGACGTTTGAGGAGTTGGGCATGGAGATCTCCACCGACGAGGCCGAAATAGCGATCGAGGGTAATGAGGCGGAAATAGGTCCCATCCTGTTCGAGTTTAGCCAGGGTAGCGCCGCGATGACACTCTTCACCACGAAAGAGGACGACGGCTGCTGGCGACTAACCGGCACCGAGATGGGACAATAACAACAGAATAGCAGCGATAGAGGGCCAGGGAGAGGTTACACTCGAGGGGAGGTGAGATAAGCTTGAAAAACGCACGAACGGTTATGGTTGTAGCGGTATCGATTGCGCTGGTCTACATGGCGAGCGGGTGCGCTATCCTCAAGGTGGGACCCAGCGATGAGGAGATGCTCAAGGATCTCCTTAGCACATATGTGACATCTTTGGAGGAGGGTAGCGTCGAGAAACACATCAGTGTGTACTCCAAAGACTTCGTGGGCACCAACGGTGAGAGCTACGACGAGATGGCGGGAGGACTCGAAGAGATGCTGCCGATGCTCGAGGACTGGGGCATGGAGATCTCCACTGACGAGACCGAAACAGCGATCGAGGGTAACGAGGCGGAAATCGGCCCGATCGGTTTCGAGTTCAGTCAGGGCGGCATCCAGATCACACTCTTCACCACTAAAGAGGACGACGGCTGCTGGCGTATAACCGGCAGCGAGATGCAACAGTAACGACAGAGTAGCAGCGATACAGGGGCAGCCATGGTTCGTGGCTGCCCCTTTTCTCGTCAGCAGCGCGGCGGCCGCCTCAGAATGACGTCTGCAAAACGCATTCGCCACACAGAGAGGGCTGTCTTTGAGGCGGTTCGGGGGCAACCTTCTTTCAAGAAGGTTCCCCCGGCAAGGCTCCTCCCCCCGCCGGTTGACACTGGTATGTTCCGGCTGTTAGGATTTCACTGAGGTTGCGGGATATGGACAAGATCCGACTAACAAGAATGGTCTTCGCCGCATGCCACGGCGTTGAACCGCACGAGAAGAAGGTTCCGGCGCGGATCGAGGTGGACCTCGAGATAGAGACCGATCTGCGTACGGCCGGACATACGGACGATCTGAACGAAACGGTTGACTACTCGCAACTCTACAGCGAGGTGGCACGCATAGTAACCGGCACGAGCCGGAACCTGCTGGAATCCTTGGCAGAGGAGATCGCGGCCTGCGTGCTCCGGACGAAGGGGTGTCGTGCGGCGACGGTTACCGTCAGGAAGATCAACCCGCCTGTCGGCGGTGTATGCGATAGCGCTGAGGTGGAGGTACGGCGCGGTGTCGAAGAAGGTTTACCTGGGACTGGGTAGCAACCTCGGCGATCGGGAGCAAAATCTCCGGAAAGCCCTGTCAGTTCTCGACGAAACGGATGGAATCACGGTAAGATCGGCGTCATCCTGTTACGAAACCGAACCCGTCGGCTCCGTAACCGGCCAGGATGACTTCTACAACGCCGTTGCGGAGATCGAGACGGCGCTCAGTCCCCAAGAGCTGCTGACGCGCATAAAGTCAGTGGAACGCGAGCTGGGCCGCCTGTCCGGTGAACGCTGGGGACCGAGAGTTATTGACATTGACATACTGTTGTGGAATAATAATATCCTCCACCAGGAGGGGTTGACAGTACCCCACCCTGAAATGACGGCGAGGGCGTTCGTGTTAACGCCGTTGGCGGAAATAGCGCCGGATGTCGTTCATCCTGTGGCGCGCAAGAGTGTGGCTGAGCTGGCATCTCAACTCGATGATACACATCGTGTGAGAAGGCTTGACGTAAAGCTCCAGCTTGAAGATAGAGGTTAGGTTTAGCGCGGACGTGCCGCTTGGATCCGGGAAATCGGGCGCTTGGAACCCGCCCGCGGACAGGACCGAGACGGAATGAGTGCCGCTGATACAGGGCGATGCACCTTCTGAGCTCGGTTCAGGAGGTTTTTTATTATGGCTGACAAAAAGGTTACCGCAATCACGCTGCTCGAGATGAAACGGCGCGGCGAGAAGATAAGCATGCTGACCGCGTACGACTACTGTACCGCGCTGCTCATGGACCAGTCGGAAATAGACGTGCTGCTCGTCGGCGACAGTCTCGGTATGGTGGTTATGGGCGAGGATAATACGCTGCCGGTAACCATGGACGAGATGATTCACCATACGCGCGCGGCGGCGCGGGGTGTCAAACGCGCGCTGCTCGTCGGCGACATGCCGTACATGTCGTACCAGGTCTCGCCGGAACAGGCGGCGGAAAATGCCGGCAGGTTTGTCAAGGAGGGCAATGCCCAGGCTATAAAGTTGGAGGGCGGCGCGGAGCTTGTTCCGCAGATCAAGGCCATACTCCGCTGCGGCGTTCCGGTCATGGGCCATCTCGGACTGACACCTCAGTCGGTCCATCAGCTTGGCGGGTTCAAGGTTCAAGGGCGAACAGAGGAGGCTGCCGCGCGACTCGTGGAAGAGGCCAAGATGCTGGAGGATGCCGGTGTCTTTTCAATACTTCTTGAGGCGGTACCTGCGGAGGTAGGCGCGAAGGTCACGCAGGAGTTGACCGTGCCGACAATAGGTATAGGCGCTGGACCCGGATGCGACGGTCAGGTGCTGATCTTTCACGATCTCGTGGGCCTGTTCGAGCGGTTTGTGCCGAAGTTCGTGAAAAAGTACGCGGAGTTGGCGCCGGTCATGCGCGACGCGTTCCAGCAGTTCAGAGAAGAGGTCAAATCGGGCGAGTTCCCCGGTCCGGAGCACGTATACAGTTGAGAATAATCGAATCGCCGGAGGATATGCAGCGTATCAGCGAGGATCTGCGGATCGAGCGGGCGAAGATCGGTCTCGTGCCAACCATGGGCGCGTTCCACGAAGGTCACCTGAGCTTGATTCGTGCGGCGCGCGAGGCGTGCTCGCAGGTTGTCGTCAGTCTGTTCGTCAACCCGACACAGTTCGCACCCGGTGAGGACCTTGAGCAGTATCCGCGCACATTTGACAAGGACAAATCTCTCGCGGAGGGGGTCGGTGTGGATTTCCTTTTCGCGCCGTCGGAACAGGCTGTATACTCGAAAGAGCACGCCACTTACGTCGAGGTGGAACGACTCACAAAAGTGTTATGCGGCATGTCTCGTCCGGCACACTTTCGCGGCGTCACCACGATCGTCGCTAAACTGTTCAACATCGTCCGACCGCATAAGGCCTTTTTCGGCCAGAAAGACGCCCAGCAGACCGCCGTGATACGCAAGATGGTCGAAGATCTGAACATGGGCATCGAGATAGTCGAGCTGCCCATTGTACGCGAGCCGGGCGGCCTCGCGATGAGCTCGAGAAACCAGTATCTCAGCCCCGAGGATAGAAAGGATGCGTTAGCACTGCAAAATTCGTTGCAGGAGGCGCGGCGGCTAGTGCGGAGCGGCGAAAGGGACGTTACCACTATTGTGGCCACCATGGCGCGTATGATCCGCATGGCACCAAACGCTCAGATTGACTACATAGAGGCGGTTGACGCTTCGACGTTGGAGATGCTCGACGATCTGAAGGGGGAAGTCCTGATAGCTCTGGCGGTCCGGATAGGGTCAACGAGGCTTATAGACAATATCAAGCTGAAAGTGTAATCTGTAAGAGAGGTATAGAGTTAAGATGAACGTAATCCTGCTTAAATCAAAGATACACGCTGCTACGGTCACCGAATCGAATCTCAATTATGAGGGCAGCTTGACTCTGGACAGCACGCTTATGGAGGCGGCCAACCTTTTGGCCGGCGAGCGCGTCCAGGTTCTCAACCTCAACAATGGCAGTAGGATAGAGACTTACATCATTGAAGGGAAGAAGGACAGCGGGACGGTTTGCCTGAACGGTCCGGCGGCCCGTAACGGGCTTGTCGGGGACAGGATTCATATAATCAGCTACGGTATTTGCGCGCAAGAGGAGGCCGCGGAATACCGATCTATAGTCGTCCATGTGGATGACGACAACCGAATCAGGGCGTAAGCGCGTCGGCGCCGAGCGGGCTGGCCGAAAACTTGCTCAAGCGTCGTCGACGCATTAGCAGAAGCAGAGGACCGGCAAATGTCGTCGCGAATTCAAGCGGATATCGAGAACCTGCAGCAGCAAGTTGCAGCGCTGAAAGAGAAACTGAACGCCATCATCCTGGTACACAACTACCAGATCCCGGAGATACAGCAGATCGCCGACATACGTGGCGACTCGCTCGAACTGAGCCGTGTGGCGGCAGACACAGACGCCGACGTTATAGTGTTCTGCGGCGTACTTTTTATGGCGGAGACAGCCGCTATACTTTCGCCGGACAAGAAAGTGCTGCTGCCCGTGAAAGATGCCGGATGCCCGATGGCGGACATGATCACCGTGGACGGGGTTCGCAAGCTGCGCGCTGAACATCCGGGCGCGCCGGTTGTGTGCTACGTCAACTCTTCAGCGGAGGTCAAGGCCGAGAGCGACGTATGCTGTACGTCGGCAAACTCCATCGAGGTGGTCAACTCACTTGATGAAGACCGCGTGATATTCATCCCGGACAAGCACCTTGCCCGCTACGCTGCGGGACACACCGACAAGGAAATTATCGCCTATCAGGGTTTCTGCCCGACTCACGCACGGCTTTCGGTCGAGGATGTCATTAAAGCCAAGAAGGAACACCCTGACGCGATGTTCGTGGCACACCCGGAGTGCAGGTGGGACGTGCTTCAACTCGCCGACCACGTCACGAGCACGTCCGGCATTTTCAGGTACGCGCAGGAAAGCAGTGCGCTGGAGTTCATTATCGGCACGGAGACCGGCATGCTTTACATGCTGCACCAGCAGAACCCGGACAAGAGCTTCTATCCGGCGTCCGACTTGATGACGTGCCCGAACATGAAGATGAACACGCTCGAACACGTCATCGAAGCGATGGAAGACATGAAGTTTCTGATCACTGTTGAGGAGAACGTTCGCGAAAGAGCCAGGAAATGTCTCGACAAGATGCTTGCAATCGGAGTTCAGGCGGCGCAGTCCGCGTAAGGTTTGCTCCCAGTCCCACGGGTTTTCTCCACGTCGGTAACGCAAAAACAGCGCTGGTGAACTGGCTTTTCGCCAAACGCGAGGGCGGTACGTTTATCCTCCGGATCGAGGACACCGACGTCGAACGGCACTCCCCGGAAGCGGTGGATGTCATCTTCGAGTCGCTCAGATGGCTCGGCATGCAATGGGATGAGGGTCCGGAGGTCGGCGGTGACTACGGCCCGTATTTTCAGAGCCAGAGGTTGGAACTCTACCGCGAAAACGCGGACGTCCTGGTCCGTGAAGGTAAGGCGTACAAGTGTTTCTGCACCCCGGAGGAGCTCGAGGAGGAACGCGAACGAGCCCGCAGGGAGAAGCGACCGCCCAGGTACAGCGGCAAATGCCGAAACCTGACTCCGGCGGAGATCGAGGCGCGTAACGGCGACCCGTTCGTCGTCCGGTTCAGGGTGCCCGAGGGCAAGACGGCCTTCACGGATCTCGTTTACGGAGAGACCACGTTTGACAACGTCGAGATCGGCGATTTTGTCCTGCTGAAAGCCAGCGGCACGCCAACGTACCACCTTGCAGTCGTCGTGGACGACATAGCTATGCGTATCTCGCACGTGATCCGCGGTGAGGGTCATCTCTCCAACACTCCCCGCCACGTCCTGCTCTACGATGCTTTCGGCGAACCGCTGCCGCACTTTGTCCACCAGCCGCTGACGCTTGGCGAGGACGGCAAGCCGTTGAGCAAACGTCGCGGCGCACCCAGCGTGCTCCAGTTCAGGGATGAAGGGTTCCTGCCGGAGGCTATCGTGAACTACTCGACGCTTCTCGGCTGGTCTCCCGGCGATGATCGCGAGGTCCTCTCAGTCGACGAACTGCTGGAACTGTTCTCGCTCGAAAACATGCGCAAGGCGGCGGGAGTGCTCAACTACAAGAAACTGCGCTGGCTGAACGGTCAGCATATACGCCGCCTCGACAAGAAAGACTTTGCAGCGCGCGTTCGGTCCGTCCTGCAGCAGAACGGTTTCATGCCTCCGGAGCTCAGCGCGGAACAAGAACAATGGACGCAAAGGCTGGCCGAGGTATGCCAGGGGAAGATACCGGTGCTCAGTGACATAGTGGCGTACTCCGATTTCTTCTTCAAACCCGTGACGGAGTACGACGAAAAAGGCGTAAAGAAACATTGGTCGAAGGCGGGTGTCACGGAGATCCTGCTGGAACTCGCCGAGATACTTGATGGTGTCTCACCTTTCCTCGAACCGCAGATAGAGGCGGCGTGTACGGAGATTGTGGAGAAGAAAGGTATAAAGCTTGGCAAGTTGATTCATCCGGCACGACTGGCGCTCACGGGCAAGACCGTGGGACCCGGGTTCTACGCTGTGGTGGAACTTATGGGCAAGGAAGAAAGTGTCACGCGTCTCGGAGCAGCCTTGAAACTCATCGAGGAGAAACAGGTACAGTGAACAAACAAATTGTTCTCGGACTCGATCTGGGCGGCACGAATATGGTCGGCGCTGCGCTCACGACCGGCGGCGACCTTCTCGCCAAATCGAAGATACCGTCGGAAGTTTCCAAGGGACCCGGCCATGTGATCGACCGGATAGTTGCCTGCCTCTCCGATGTGCTGGCTCAGTCAGGCTGTTCGCGTGAAGATGTGCTGGCGGCAGGCATCGGCTCGCCCGGTCCGCTCAACCCTTACACGGGCGTTGTGTACACGACGCCCAACCTGCCGGGATGGAAGGACGTTCCTCTGGCGGACGAACTGCGCGAGAAACTCGGTGTCGCTGTTTTCGTCGAGAACGACGCCAACTCCGCGGCATACGGCGAGAATTGGCTGGGGGCGGGCCGCGACTGCAAGGATCTGGTATGTCTCACGCTCGGAACAGGCATCGGTGGAGGTATCATCCTGAACAACGAGCTGATTCGAGGACTGGACGGTACCGCGGCCGAGATCGGACACATGACAATAGAAATGAACGGGAGAAAATGTGGTTGCGGGAACCATGGCTGCCTTGAAGCCTACGCCTCAGCTACCGGCATAGTCAACAGGACGCGTGAGGCTATCGAAGGCGGCGGCGAGACCATCCTCACGGAGATGGTGCCCGAACTGGGCGACCTGACGGCCAAGGACGTCTCCATAGCACTTGAACGCGGCGACGATCTCGCCCGGCGCATAATGACCGAGACAGGCGAGATCCTAGGCATTGGTATCGCCACTCTCGTCAACCTGCTCAACCCTGAAGTAGTCGTGTTGTGCGGCGGCGTCATAGCTGCCGGCGAGCCGCTGTTCAAACCCGTACGCGAGACCGTCAAGAAAAGGGCGTTCCCCGCACCTGTTGCCCGGGTGCATATCGTTCCGTCCGTGCTCGGCGACGATGCGGGAGTGATAGGCGCGGCCGGGGTGGCGCTCGCTCGCGCCGGATCGCACTAGCGCCACTGGTACAGAGACAGATCTGAACATGATTCTTACCGTAACGCCCAATCCATGCGTGGATAAGACCATCTTCTGCGGTCACGTGGAGCTCGGCACCATAATTCGCGGCCACAAGGCGACCGCTGTAGCGGGCGGCAAGGGCAGCAACGTATCGCGCGTCGTCAAGACGCTCGGTCGCCCGACAAAGGCACTCCAGATCGTCGGCGGCCACACCGGCGCTCATATCGAGGAGATGATAAGAGTCCACGACGGCGTCGAAACCGTGCCCGTGTGGGTATCGGCACCCTCCAGGGAGATAGTCACCGTCCTGGACACCGGCGAGCACGTCCAGACAGCCTATATGGAGCCCGGTCCTGAACTCACGCCGGAGGAGGACAGGAAAGTACGCGAGGTGTTCAACAAAGTCGTCGGCGAGGCCGGGGTCGTCACTTTCAATGGCACAGTACCGTGCGCCGCGCTCAATACCTTGTATTACGATCTGATCCCGATATGTGCTGAACGCGGCGTCAAGGCAGTGCTCGATTCGCACGGACCGGCTTTCGCTGAGGGAGTCAAAGCAAAACCCTTCATGATTAAACCCAACATCGAGGAGACGCAGGAACTTTTCGGAGAGAGTATCCGTAGTGATGCCGACATCCTTGGCGCTATCTCCAACTACCATGACCTCGGGATCAGGCTGGTGGTGATCTCGATGGGAGCAAAAGGCGCTTTGGCCTCACTTGACGGGCGTGCGCTCAGATGCATCCCTCCTGAGATCGAGGAGATCAACCCCGTAGGAAGCGGCGATGCGCTCGTTGCGGGGTTCGCCATAGGTCTCATGGAGGAAATGGACCTCGAGGAAATGTGCCGCCTGGGCGTAGGGGCAGGCACCGCAAACGCGGCATCCTGGGATATTGGCCACTGCTCGCGCGAGGAGGTCGAGCGGTACGCGGCACAGGTCAATATAGAGAAGCTCTAGTTCCGGCAGTAGCGCAGCTTCCGTTGCTGGAACACCATAAGACTAAAAGCCTATCCACTTGACAAAAGGTCCCACACCGAACAGGAACCATACGACCGTAATCGCCAGGACGACCAGGATCGGTCTGACCAATAACATGTAAACCTGTCCTAGATCCGCCTTGAAGTACTCCCGCGTCAAGACCAGGCAAAGATGCACGGGCGAGAATAGAACGCCGAGGTACCCGCCCGCGTATGCCAACATCACATAAGGATATGCGACCACACCCGTCTCAGACACGAAGAACGGCATCAGCACAGGAAAGGTCACGCCGACAAACGCCAGCGTCAGCCCCGTCAGAACGCCTATGACGAAGGGAACGGCGAAAACCAACAGCGCCTGCGGCACGTTGACGGAAACGAACGCGTCCACAATCTGCGACGCTGCCCCTGACCGGTCAATGACAGCCTGGAAGACTTTCACACCCACTATGAGAGATATTGTCTCCACAGTGACGCCTCGCCGGGCGATCTCGCGACGCTCTTCCCTGTTCGGCCGGTGCGCTATCAATAACACGGCGCACACGACGCTGAGTGAAAGCAACAGAGGCACCTTGAACAGCACAGCCACAACCACGACGACTATCGGCCAAAGGTTTGCTATGAGCCGCATCACGTGTTTGCCGACCGCCGACCCCACATGGACAGCTTCCGGCCGGACTACGCCCTGAAAGCAGAATAGAAGGCCGCCGAGTATCGCCGCTGCGTTGAGCGGCAAATTCACGGCTACCACGTTCCGTGCCGGAATCTCCAGCAGCGCGGCGGTCAGGATGATTCCCGGGTAAAGCGGCCAAACGTATTCCCAAAGATGTCTGAACCAGTAGTTGATGAAAGTCTTCTGCTCAGGAGGCATCTCCACCTTATCGGACATGGCCCGAACCATCGGCGCCGACAACATCGCGCCTCCCGGCATCGGCAAAAGCCCTATGATGGCAGGTATCGCAGCCATGACCGCCCGAGTGTCTCTCAGTAGAAGTTCGAGCGATTCCATAGTGCGATCAAAGTTCTTCACCGCCCTCATGATCTCTCCCATGACCATAATGAGGACAATTATCCCGACCAGCTGCAAGGTCTCGAGCCAGAATGCTCCTGTTCCAACAGATGTCAGAGCGTCCTTCGGGCTCATCCTGAACAGCACTGCGGCTAACGCGGCGTTTATCAGCAGGACGTATCCGACGCCCACTTTCTTCCTTATCAGCAGCACCATGCAACCGAGGATTATAAGAATCTTGACAGCAGCAATCATTCAATCAACCTCTCATCAGGGATTTGCCGGATCAAACAGCCACAGCCCGCTCAGTCGGTTGCAGCTATTTCCAGCAACGCGGCAGCACGATGGATCACGTGCCGGTTCTTGCTCTTTTTCAACCTTACGGGAGCTTTAAAATCGTCCAGGACGACCACGTCAGGGTCGAGCCTGTCGAGATTATCGTTAATCTCTTCGCTGAACAGGTCCGTGTCGCCGACAGCGGTGGAATCAAGCACCACCGTCTCGATACCGCGCTCGCGCGCCGCGCTCAACCCTGCGGCATCGGCATTGTCGCTTAACACCGCGACGATCTCCCCCTCCAGCACTCCGCTTTCAAGCTGCGAGAAGACGCCGTGCAACTGTTTGCCCTCTCCAGAAAGCAGCACCATAATCCTCAGCGGTCTGTGTGCAGTTCTACACCCACCGACGCGCATTTCTTCGCGCATGACCTCGCGCGCCCCGGCTCGCGAGTACCCTTTGGCCCCTCTTGGGGTGGAATGAGCGCGTTGCGCGGGATTTCGCGTCCATGTGCGCCGGATTCGCGGTCTTCGCGGTTCCTTCCTCCTGGTCAAGGCCTGTTCACCTTTGTGCGTGCCACTCGCCGTCGAACGCCCTTGCCGCCGGTCCTGTCATGTAAACGTGTCCGTCGTCTGCCCACTCGATTTCGAGATGCCCCAGCGCGAGATGCACGGAAACCGACCTCCCGGCACGACCTGTACGCGCCGACGCTACCGCTGCCGCGCAACAGCCGCTGCCGCACGCCAACGTCTCGCCGGAACCGCGCTCCCAGACCCGCATCTGGATGTTCGTCTCATCGACCGGCTCGACAAACTCGACATTGGTTCCATTCGGAAACCTCTGATGTGTAGCAACTTGCGGCCCGATGCTGTCTACCGGTGCGACCTGCAGATCGTCCACGAAGATCACCGCATGCGGGTTCCCTATCGAAAGGCAGGTAACCTTGTACTCGGAATCGCCCACCTGGAGCGGTTCCTCGATTACCTCACCCTCCTCTCCCAACATCGGTATCTCGCTCCGGGAGAACTTAGGCGTCCCCATGTCGCATTTCACACGGGCCACAGCGCTGTCCTTCACCGTCAGCCACACTTTCGCCGGACCGCCCAGCGTCTCAATGACGAACTCGTCCCGGTCCGTCATCCCCTCCTCATAAACGTACTTGGCGACGCACCTTATTCCGTTGCCGCAGGTTTCCGCCTCGGACCCGTCGGCGTTGAATATCCTCATCTGAAAGTCGCACGTGTCCGACGGAACGATCAGTATCAGACCGTCGGAACCCACTCCGGTTCTGCGTTCGCTGATCACACACGAGAGGGAACCGGGATCCGCCACAGTCGTTTCAAAGCCATTGACGATGACGTAATCGTTACCGAGTCCGTGCATTTTCGTGAACTTCATGGCAGTATCTCCAACGTCCGCATTCAGTTAACGCCGCGTCTCACCTCTCTTGGATGCCCTAGTTTAAGACCCCTCAGGCTGAATGTCAAGCCGGTTCGAAGCAGTAAGGGACTTGCAGACGGTGCGTGTTGCGCCGCTATGCCCGCTAGTGGAGGACATCGCAGCCACTCACGGCGCGAAGGTCAGCTCTTGCTGGAGGTCTGTGCGAAAAAGTCTACGATCAGTTTCTCAAGTCGTTTCGAGCCGCACTTGGGACACTTGTACCGGTGCGATTCCAACTCTTGCACGGTAAGCGTGAGCGAGAACTTCTTCCGGCACTTCTTGCACCTGAAATCGTAGCTGGGCATGTCGATACTCCCTCGCCAAGGACGTTACTTGCTCTCCTTCGGGGAGATATCTTTTATGTACCTGAAGAAATCCGAGTCGGTGGTGAGAACTACCGTCGTACCGCTGCCCAACGTCTTCTTATACGTCTCGAGAGTGTTGAGAAACGAGTAGAATTCCGGGTCCTTACTATACGCGTCGGCGTATACTCTGGTGGATTCGGCGTCGGCTGCTCCCATGATCTCCTGCGCTTTTTCGTACGCTTCCGAGAGTACCTTCTTCAGCTCGCGCTCTTTCCTGCCGAGAATTTCCGCTTTCTGGGCCTGTCCTTCCGAGCGATTCTTTTCCGCCATGCGTTTGCGCTCCGCGATCATCCGCTCGTAGACTTTGCTCAGAACCGTATTCTCGTAGATTATCCGTTTGATCTTCACATCAACCAGCTCAATTCCGTACTGAGGCAGCACCTTGGCCGCCTCTGTGCGGATCTCCCCGGTGATCTTCTCGCGTCCGACACTAACGGTCTCGGTTTCGGTAGCCTCCGCCTCGCTTCCCTCCTCCATCAACTCCGTAAACATGGGTCGGCTGCTGCTGCGCACTGCTTCGATAAGGTTATATTTGGTGATCTGATTACGTACAGCGCCGTCGATGATGTCATCGAGGCGCGCGTGGGCTGTCGTCTCGTCCTTGACCGATTGGAAGAACGTCAGCGGATCCTTTATCCTCCACCGTGCGTACGTATCGACAAATATGTACTTCTTGTCAAGGGTAGGTATCTGTGTGGGGTATCCGTCCCACTCAAGCAGCCACTTGTCGAAGTAGTTGACCTTCTGGATGAAGGGTTTCTTGGTGTGAAGACCGGGTTGCGTGACCGAGCCCACGGGCTTGCCGAACTGGGTGATCACCGCCTGCTGCCTCATGTCAACGGTATATAACATCTGGCTTGCAAGAATGCCGGCGACGGCCAGAACAACAGCAAGCGCTATAAGCCCCTTCATTTCTTCTCTCCGGATTCCAGCGGAAGGAACGGCAAAATGCCGGTCTCGCTCTCATCAATAATGAATTTCTTCTCGATTTGCGGCAGAACTTCCGATAAGGTCTCTAGATACAGACGCCTTCTGGTAACGTCCTTCGCCTTCTGATACTCCTCCAGCATTGCGATAAACCGGTTGGCGTCACCCTGTGCCTCATTCACCCGCTTCACGGCGTAAGCTTCAGCCTGCTGGATGATCTTAAGGGCTTCGCCGCTGGCTCTCGGGACCTCGCGGTTATACTCCTGCCACGCCTCGTTGCGGTACTTCTCCTTGTCCTGCTTGGCTTCGTTCACCTCGTTGAAAGCCGGCTTGACCGTGTCCGGCGGGTTGACGTCCTGCAGCTCCACGGTGACGATGTCCACGCCAACCGCGTATGCGTCGAGCAACTCCTGCATCTGCGTCTGGGCTTCGTCGTTGATCTCTATGCGACGCACGGTGAGGACCTCGTCCACCGAGCTATCTCCCACGATGGCTATCATGACCGCCTGCGACACGTCGCGAATCGTATCTATCACGTTCCGCGCGTTGAACAGGTAAGCTTTAGCATCTTTGATCTTGTACTGCACAGACCACTCCACCATTGCACAGTTCAGGTCGCCGCACAGCATGAGATCCTCTTCCGGGTACGTTCCGTCATCATACTGTGTGCGTCTCCCAGCCTGTAACGTCCTGAACCCGAACTCCTCCTTCTGAACACGACGCACGGTCGGTTTCTCCACCTTCTCGATTGCAAAAGGCAGTTTCCAATGAAGACCGGGTTCAACCGTGCGACTGAACTTGCCGAATCGCGTTATGACTCCGACGGCGTCCTGGTCAACGGTGAAGAATATGGTCGCGACGCCCACGATAAGCGCCATCACGATCAGCACAACCGGAATGAGACCTTTGAACTGGTTAAGGTCTATTCCGAGCTCTTTTCCTGAACCACCGTTCATTCGTCTCTACCCTACAGGAAGATAGCTGGTTCTTGCCCCTGACTTAAAGCCACTAACACTGAACATGGTAAGCGTATCAGAAAAGCTACAGGATGTCAAGCAGCAAGACAGGGCTGTCGCGGCGGAAGAAACCTGTTGAAAAACGCCCTCGGCTCTGTTAGAATTGCGCCCGGTGCGGTTGGCGAAGCCGCCAATCGTCTTTTCTCGCATGGAAACGCTGATGCTGAGCGAAAACAGCCAAGTGAGGGCTGTGCCGCTAAACGAGTGGACACTATAGGAGTAGCGCAAACATGGTACCGATAGACGAGGAAGAAGAACGCGAAGAGCGCGGCCCGTCCGACGAGGCCGCGGCTAAACTGCGACAGACAAGAACGATAGTCCTGTCGGGAGACATTGACAAAAAAGTAGCCGAACGGTTCATTGCCGACCTGCTCATCATGGAGAACGACAATCCCGATGAGCCGATAACGATATTCATAAACTCCGAGGGTGGCGATGCGGATGCCGGGTTCGCGATGTATGACATGATTAGATTTGTCAAACCGACGGTCAGAGCGGTCTGCACCGGTATAGCGGCCAGCGCGGCGACCACCGTGCTGCTCGCCGCGGACAAGGACAACCGGTACGCGTTGCCCAGCGCCCGTGTGCTGATACATCAACCCTCCATGGCGATGCGCGGCAGGGCCACCGAGCTCGAGATCAACGCCAGCGAAATACTCAGGTTCCGCGCCAAGTGTAACGACCTTATCGCCAAGGAGACCGGCCAACCGTTCGAACGTGTGGAAAAGGATACCCTGCGCGATTACTGGATGTCGGCGACCGAAGCGAAAGAGTACGGTATCATCGCCAAGATCATATCAAACCGCTCGGAGCTCTAGGAGGCCCCTCTCCCGCTATCGTGCCGCCAGGATTCTCAAGATAACGCAAGAGTAGGTCGCCGTGGGGTTGGTGAAAGAGTCCGGGCAGACAACTCGACGTCATTCTGAGCGACATAAGTAGGAATAAATAGGTGACTCTCCGCCCTCTCCAAACTTGGCTCATCCCTGATAAGGATTGATGGAAGGCGATCGGTTTCCCGTGAGATCAGATCGCCGGCAAACGTAGCACAAGAGGAGTAAGGGTATGGACGGCGAGGAGTTCATTGAGGCTCTGCGAAGCGGCAAGCGTCTGTATGGAACGCTGATAGTATCGAAATCGCCGAAATGGCTCGAGGCGGTAACCGGACTTGGCCTCGACTGCGTCTTCATCGATACGGAGCATACTCCCATGGACTGGTACGAGCTGGGATGGATGTGCCGCGCGTACCGGCTTCTGGGTCTGGCAACTCTGGTGCGGATTCCTCGGGCCGACCCGCATCAAGCCCGTCGAGTGCTTTACGTGGGCGCCTCCGGCGTTATCACGGCGTACGTTGAAACCGCCGAAGAAGTCAATCAGCTGCGCGGCGCGGTAAAGCTTCGTCCCCTGAAGGGTAAGAAGCTTGAGGAGATACTGGCCGGACGTCGCAAGCTGGACGGTGAGATGGCGGAGTACGTGCCGAAGTTCAATGAGGGCAGCGCCTTACTGGTGAACATCGAGAGTGTGCCGGCGGTTGAAGCCCTGGACGAGATACTGGCCGTGCCCGGCCTGGACGGTGTCTTGATCGGTCCCCACGACCTGTCATGCAGTCTCGGTGTGCCCGAACAGTACGACCATCCGCTCTTTGACGAAGCGGTGATGACGATCACCACCAAGGCGCGCGCAAAGAATGTCGGCGTGGCAATGCACAATATGCCGCTGGTCGAGCAGGATATCAAGTACGGCAAGGCCGGTATCAATCTGATACTGCGGCGGTCGGACATCGAGCTGTTCAGAACGGCACTGCGTGAGGACTTGAGCAGACTCCGCCACAGCTTGGGCGAGAGCGCCTCAGACATCGAGCGGGGCGACTTGGTAATCTGAGAGCCAAACACGGTCTGAGGGCTAACCACAAGCAACGCGATTACCGGATGTCAGCCACCGAACAAATAGGGGTTAGAGGAGTGGTGTTCCCCTATTTTCATTTTTCCCCTCTTTTCCCGGATTTTTCGAGAATGGGTGCACAATGCCATGCTTGACATAACAATTGGTCGAGGAGTACAATTTGCTGTGCCACACCGAAACGATGTGGCTTTCGGGGCCGGGATGTTGCAGACTGGAGAACGGCAATGCAACAGGTCAGGCTGAATCCGTCAGGTGTCCCATCCTCTCCTACCACTTGCTCAATCGCGCCTGTCAAGGTGTACGGAGCCCCGTCGACACGTTATGAATGGGGGGTGAGGATGAGTGTTACATAGAAACAATGTAACACGCATGGTAAATGGGAAGGGAGCTGTAACTCCCTCTGGTGAAATGGGTTTCGCGTGCAGCGTTTGCGCGTGTTACATAGGTAAATCGCTAGATATAGGTTATACATAGAAACTATGTAACACGTCGTTAGTTTAAGGAGAATGGAATGAAAGGGCGGATCCTTCCCTTCCTTCTGATTGGCATTGTTGGTTGCACGTCTGAGCACCCAGCTCAGCTCCCGCCACAGGGCCAAGCGCCACACACCTCCGCGATTCAACTACAGCATGATCTCAGCGCATCTGACTTCAAAGCAGCACTAATCGGGAAATGGGAATCAGCCTTCACGTATAAATCCAAGCCAAACGTTCAAGACGTCGAATTCAAGCCCGACGGAACTGCAACCCTTGTCCTACAACACAACGGTGAGACCAAACACTGTTCAGGACACTACGCGGTCTCGTTCGAAAAGGAACCGGAGCCTCGTTCTACAACATTCGCAACCATCACTGTCAAGCAACCTGATTCTGACTCGATCATTCTATCTCGCGTCAACTTTGACCTACATAGTGGAGTTTATATCAAACACGGTCTTCTACTGAGAATTGACAGAGAACCGTACGGGGCATTGAGAAGGATAAACTAACCATGCGCTGCAGCGGACTAACGCCGCTGAGCTTTGATCGTTATGCGTAGAGAATCCGCGAGGGATTGATGTCAGACCTAACGGCAATCGAGAAGCGTAAGCTCGAACGCGGACTCGCCATGGGAAGTGGTTACGTGCTTAACTTCTCAAATCGAACCTTCGCCGAGTTCTTCCTCGATAGCTTCGGAATCGACATCTACGACTCCAAGTACGACTACGGCTCGGGGTCGAAGGCGAATCTTATGCGCGGCTTCTGGGAGCGTGAAAGTAACTACTTGGTTGGGCGCGTACTTGATCTGCTCTTCACTGAATGGAACGAGTTCAAGGGATATGGCGCACCGGATGAGCCCCCAGAGGAGTGCCTACGCATTGTCCGCCGGCTCAAGGACAGTGCGCCCGTTCCGGACATCGAGGCAATAACACCGAATATCGAAGATCAGTCTTTTGAGGCCTTGGCGCGCTCCCTGCGCGAAGCGATTGATCAAAATGAACCGGAAGCGGGTCTCGATAGGCTTCACACATTCGTGGTCAAATACTTCCGTGTCCTCTGCGAGAAGAGAGGAATCGATACATCACGAGAGAAGCCGCTGCACAGCCTTGTTGGGGAATACGTGAAGGCTCTGAAGAATGAAGGGCTTATCGAGTCAGACATGGCGCAGCGCATTCTGAAGTCAAGCATTTCCGTTATGGAGGCCTTCAATCGCGTCAGGAATGAGCAGAGCTTTGCCCATGACAACAAGGTGCTTAATTGCAATGAAAGTCTCTTGATCTTTTCTCATGTGACTAGCTCGATTCGATTCATTGAGGCTTTAGAGAGGCCGAGCGCCACACAACCAGTGGCAGAAAGCGGTCAGTTTGATGAGATCCCATTCTAGAGAAACGCATAACAACCGCATCAACTCGGACTGGCAATTCCGCTGCGCTCCATTGCGAGCCGGTTATGCGGAATGTTATGCCACAAATGAAAAAGGAGGTAGGTAGCATGAACAAGCAGACCCCGGAGTCGTTGTGGGTTGCGATCGTAGCAATCGGTATCATGGCGCTGATTCACCTCAGCCTTGCGATCAAAACCAGCGCAGTACCCTTGTTTGTCTCTGTCGTGTTGGAGGCAATTCTGCTTGTTGGACTCATACATGGCCAGAAGTGGGCATACATCCTTGTTTTGGTCTTCTCTGTCTTGGGTGTTGCCGTTAGTCTGAGCAAGGGAATAGGGCTAGGACTCGGCGTTCTTGTCGGAAACGCTTTTGTCGTGGTCCCGATGGTCGTTAGCACAGAATTCTTCTTCCCAAAACCCCAGACACGGCAGGACAAAGGACCTGAACAATCTCAGGCATAGCAAGCGGCTGCACAGCGACCCGGTGAACCGCGCGTGTGAGCCCCCAATCGTTGCAGGAAGAGGGACGCGAGAATGGACACAGGGAGGAAGTCCAGACTGTGCTGCGCGGAAGCAGAAGGAGAGGCTGATGATTGTGGATGTAGTCAAGAGCACTAGCATGTATGGCGATCTGGACATGCTATCCGGGGTGACATCGCTGCCCGTACAGGTGAGAGTGAGGTCTGAGAGATTCTTAGGCCACTTCTTGCTGTTCTGGGGCCTCTTTTTCCTGTTCGTGTTTCTTCATGCGCTTGCCCGAAGGCCTGAATTGTTTACTTGGCGCTCCGGGTCGAACAGTACTCTAAGTGCGGTCTTGTTTATGCTCATTTTTGTCCTGCCTTTCCTACTAGCGGCGGTGCATATTTACGTTTGGCGCGAGCAATATGACTTCAATCAAGACGCGGTCACATGCAGGAAGGCAGGGGTTTTTGGCACCCGGACCTGGACTGAGCAGCTTTCGTCTTACGCGGGCGTCCGGCTTGCACATCGGCGATGCTCGGGCAGTACGGGAGGAAAAAGAGACCGGAGATATTACAGGTTTACGCAACATTCGCTGTCTTTGGAGCACCGTACGGATAAGCGGCGCACAGTGCGGCTCTACTCCTCGCGCTCGACCGATGACGTCGGTGCCAAGGGCCTGAAGATGTACGGCTCGCTCGGGGCTGAGGAGGCCGAGGCCAAACACCAGCAGTACAAGCAGTTGTTTAACTTGCCCGCGCTATCTGAAGCAAGCGATGGACGTACCTGATACGTGTTGTCCGCACAGGCCCAAAGGCGGAGCCCATGGAAGCCCGGGACAGCCGACCACCTGCTAGGTTGCGGCCGCCGAGCTCGAAAGCGTTACGCCTTATACCTTCAGGGGTCTTCTTATATGCAAGACGGCCCTGAAGCTGGCAAGTCACTTCGCATCTAGGGCACACCCGTTCTTGATGCTATCAGCCTTGGCGCGGAAGTACCCGATCTGGGTGTCGTACCGGTCGAGGTTGGGCTTGAGGCCCGGTTCTTTGTTCGTAAGAAGCCAGAGTCTGCTGAACTCCTCTTTGATCTCTGCTAGTTCATCCGCTGTATTGCGGCATTCACTGATGCACCGGTCGAGGCTTGCGCGGTCAGGCTTCGCCGTTCCTTGCAGTTCGGCAACCGCCGCCTCGCAGAGAATCTTCCGCGCCAGCCACGCGCCGCGGCGGGCAGCGAGCCGGAGGTACGCAACGTTATCCACGTTGCGTTTGACGTGCTTCTCCGCTTTATCCAGTTTCTTGAGAGTCTCATCCATCAGTTTAGCCAGCTTGCGCGCTTTACCCAGCACCTCCGCATCCGGTTTCTCGCGGAACGGTTCCTCCCACGTCATGAAGAAGTTCCTCGGGAATGTCGCGTTGATTCTGACGAGATTCTCGAACGCGTCCCGCAGGTCCGCGCAGTCCGTCCCGTAGAATTCCGGAAAGAACCGCCTCTTGAACGATCTGTATGTTGCCTTATCCGGTGACCACGCGCAATCCGCCGAGAACGCGAACCCGTAATAGTTGAGTTCGCGTAGATTCTCAGCACCGTTATCGCCCCACGTGGATGTCACCTCGCCCCACACGCCGCAGTCGTACGCGCATTTGATGGATCTCTCGATATTGACCGCCGCGTCGCCGTAGTGCGGGAACAGCCGCGACCACGCCTGCGTCCCCGGGCTCACGAGCGCCTTAAGGCCCTCGCTTTTGAACTTCTCAATGCTCGGATACTTCTTATCGGGATCGTAATGCCAGTCGACGATCGTGATATCGAGCGGCATATCGTCGATAATCTCCGGATGCTCGAGACACATGTCGCCGTACATCAGCACCTTCTTGCCGCGTCTCGTCACCATCTCGTGGACTCTCTTGTAGTGCTCGGCGTGAACCCGCGCGGCACCCATCCTCTCGACGAGCTCCTTGCTGGCACCCTTACCGATATCTATCGATTCATCGCATCCGATGTGGAAGAACTCCGAGCTGAACGCAGGACATATCTCCGAGTACAGCTCATCGAGAAGCTCGTACGATTCCTCCTTCGCGGGCGACAGGCTCCACGGCTTGTCCGGTACCTCGGCGTACCCGTTGTATTCGGGCAGCGCGAGCATGCGTTCCTGATGGCCCAGCGACTCGAATATCGGTATCACCTCGACATGGTATCGCCTGGCATAGCTGTCGAGTTCCGCGACCTCCTCCTTCGTCAGTGCGCCGCGCCCCTTCCCAACAAGAGGATGCCTGTCGAAAACGAACATATCCTCGATGTAGGGCATGTACACGTTTATCTTATAGCTCGCCAGAACGCGCACGATCTTCTTGAAATTGTCGAGCGTCGATATCTGACCACGGCTGATGTCGTCCGAGACGCCGCGAATATCCATCAGCGGCCAGTCCCATATCGTCAGGGCAGGCAGCGCCGAGGGCGATGAGCGGATCAGTTGGATTAGCGTCTGAGCGCCATAGAACAGTCCCGCCTCCGTACACGCCGCGACAACCACACCGTCGCTGTTGACGTGAACGATGTATCCCTCCTTGTCAAGTTTGGGTTTGATATCGACACAATTCTCACTCAGGATTCGGTCGGTAAGCGTCCCGTCGTACGCGTAGCCGAAGACTATGTTGCTGGGAGCCAGATCTTGAACGCTCGCACCCTCTGCCACGCTCGCTCCAATCCCGCTCGTCTCCCGCAGGCATGACGCGACAAGCTCCCCGGGCAGCGTGTCGCTGATACCTTTCTCCAACACGATAGCGCACGGCTCCTTCAGCTCAAAGCGTCCCCTACCCTTCCTGAGTATCCGCGGCTCAGGTATGAGATTCAACGTCACCATCCTTCTTATTGCCCCCTTCTCCCGCCTGCCCGTTCTTCAGCCTCCGCCCAACCTTTCAGCGAGATTCGTGTACCGCCGCGCTATCTTGTCATTCCGTACCGCGATATTGAGCGCCTTCTTGCTCCCGACCAGGATTGCGAGTTTCGTCGCTCTCGTAACGGCCGTGTACAGCAAGTTACGCTGCAGCAGCACGTAATGTTGAGTCACCAGAGGGATAACCACGGCCGGAAACTCCGTCCCCTGCGATTTGTGCACCGATATCGCGTACGCGGGTACTACCTCGTCCAGCTCGCTGAAATCGTACGACAGATCCCTCCCCTCGTACACGACGACGACACGCTGCTCCGGGTGGTCTATCTCCGATATTCTGCCGACATCCCCGTTGAACACCTCCTTGTCGTAGTCGTTGCGTATCTGCATGACCTTATCGCCTACCCTGAACAGATGACCGGCGCGGAGCACGCCGTCTTCGCCAGGGTTGAGCGCTTTCTGCAACTCGTCGTTCAGTCGCGCAACACCCGCCGGGCCCTTGTGCATCGGCGACAGAACCTGGATGTCGTTCACGGGATCGAACCCGAACTTCGCCGGGATACGGCGTGTTGCCATATCTACTATCGTATTGCAGACCTCTTCCGGGTCGTCCTTCTCCACGAAGTAGAAATCCTGGTCCGCGTCGGTGCCCTTCAACACAGGCGTCTCTCCGCGATTGATCCTGTGCGCGTTCATTATGATCATGCTCCGCGCCGCCTGACGGAATATCGTCTCAAGCCTCACAACCGGGAACACGTCGGACTGTATGATCTCGCCGAGCACGTTGCCCGGGCCGACGGACGGCAGCTGGTCGACATCCCCGACAAACACAAGCGAGGCGCCCGGCGAAACCGCCTTCAGAAGGTTGTGCATCAGCGCGATATCCACCATCGACGTCTCATCTATGATAACCTTGTCGGCATCCAGGGGATTCCTTTCGTTCCGGGTGAAATCCCCCTTCTTGGGACTGTACTCGAGCAGTCGGTGAATAGTTTTCGCCTCGCGTCCGGTCGCCTCCGACAACCGTTTGGCAGCACGTCCTGTCGGCGCGCATAACGCCAGCTTCAGCTCCTTCTTCTCGTAAATGTCCACGAGCGACTTGATCAAGGTCGTCTTGCCCGTTCCCGGTCCGCCGGTTATTACGAGAACCCGTGCGCCGACCGATTCGCGTATCGCCTCTTTCTGTTCCGGCGAAAGCTCGATATCGTTGTTGCGTTCGACCCAGAGAACAGCCTTTTCGACGTCGATCTTGACCGTCTTTCCGGGCACTCGCAGGAGCGTTTTCAGCGCGTCAGCGGTTCCCGTCTCGTACAGATACATCGGTTTCAAGTATACCGCCGCTTCGCCGTCGCCACTCTCGTACACCACAATCTTGCCCGCGTTCTTGAGCCGCTCCAACGCACTTTCTACGAGATCGAAGGACACCTCGAGCGTACCCGCAGCCCGCTCGATCGTGGCATCCCGCGGATAGAAGATGTGCCCTTGTTGTGTGAATTGGCCAAGCACGTACAGGACCCCCGATTCCGCCCGCACCGGCGAATCCGGCTCTATGCCCATGTCCTGCGCTATCTTGTCCGCCGTCTTGAACCCGATACCGAAAATGTCCTCCGCCAACCTGTACGGGTTCTCCTGCAGCACGGACACCGATTCCGCGCCGTACCTCTTGAATATCTTCGTCGCGTATGCTGAACTCACGCCGTGAGCGTGCAGGAACAGCATGACGTTGCGGATCTCCTTCTGGTCGGCCCACGCGCTGGTGATCATCCCGGTCCGTTTCGGACCGATACCTTCCACCTGACGCAACCGTTCCGGCAGAGTATCAATGACGCGGAGCGTGTCAGCGCCAAACCGCTTCACGAGCCGCGCCGCCATGACGGGACCGATTCCTTTAATGAGGCCCGATCCGAGGTACCTCTCGATCCCGGCGGCCGTCGCGGGCATTATCGACTCGTAACTCTCGGCCCGGAACTGTCTCCCGAAACGTTTGTCCAACACCCATCGCCCGCTCAACCGCAGCATCTCGCCCGGCGTCACCGAAGGGAAAGATCCGACCGCGGTCGTGGGGACCGACTTGCCGTCTTCCTGTACTCGCATCACCGTGAACCCGCTATCCTCGCTCGCGAACACTACCTTCTCCACAGTACCTTCGATGTGGGTCTTTTCGGGCGAGGAATTGCAGTCGGTAATCCCGGAGACGCGCCGGCGCTCGTCCGCCGGACGGTCGGGTTCTCTAACCTTGCTTTCGCCGGACATTCAGCTTTCTCCCGCGACCACTGTAGGACGGAATGAAGAGTATCACACGCGTAAACGTGTGTCAACGAAACGCTTGCGGGACAACGCGACGTGCATCACGCCTGCTGTTTGTCTTTGCGCGGGAGCTATCGTCGGGATTCGAGTGCCCGTAAGGCGAGGAGTGCCCGGGCGTGGGTCGGGAGCAGTCTGACCGCCTCGGTGTATGCGGCCCGCGCTTCGCCAGGTCTGCCGAGTATCTGCAGCACCAGACCCAACCTGAAATGGGCGTCGGCCAAACCCGGGTCGAGTTCTATAGCTTTGCTGAAGTTGCCGACGGACTCCTCCCAACGCTTGAACCGGTAATTCAACTGGCCGAGCGTGTACCACGTTCGCGCGTCGGCGGTTTGTCCAGCGATCTGCTTCAGCAGGAGAGCGCGTTCAAGGTTGACCAGCCCATTACGGTGGTTTGGGTTAGTCTCGACCACTTCTCTATATCGCGCGATGGCGCCTTCCAAGTCACCTTTCACCTCAGCCCCTACACCGAGCCAGAAATCGGCATCCACCTGTTCTTTTTCTGCCGCAACAGCCTTCGTGAAGGCCTCTGCCGCATTTTGCCATAACCCTGCTTCCTTGTACTCAACGCCAAGTCTGTAGTGAACCTCGGGCGATCCGTCGCCCTGGCTGATCTGCGCCTCATACTCGGCTATCTTCTCGCGACGCCGCGCCCAGGCCTCTTCATATTCCGCTGACGACGCTCGCGCGCCCAGTCTCGCTACTTCCTTCAGCTCCTCAACCATGCGGGGGTAATCTCTCATCGCCGCCGCCGCTTTCGCCAGCCCGTAATGCGCCTCGCCGCATCTCGGCGACGCTTCGACAGCCCGTTCTGCAGCGCTCAGCGCCCTGTCCCACCGGCCCATCTCGCGGCAGACGCTGGTGAGGAGCAATAGCGGCTGCAGCCGCCGGGGCGCAGGAGCGAGCTCGACGGCCCGTTCCGCATGAGACAGCGCGTCGGCAAACCTGCCGGCTCTCACGTAAGCTCGGACAAGCAGTGCGCGCGGTCGAAACGCCTCTTCGTCCGCGCTGACAACTTCCTCATAGTTCTGAATCGCCTCAGCCAGCCTACTTGAGGACTCCAGCTCCAGCCCCTGCGTCAGCTTCATACGCGACTCTACCGTTCGCGCGGCTCGGTCGCCGTACCGGCTCACCCACATGACAACAAGGAGGAACAGCCCCATCAGGATGGCCCATATTATCAGAGATCCTCTCAATTCTCTCATATGCTCAGTCTCAGCCGGCGTACCGCCGCCTTATTCGCGCTTTCAACCTCGTTCCATTGCAACCGCGTCAAGCTCACTATCAGTATGCGCCTTTGCCCATGATGACGACAGCTATTGTTTTCAAGAGAATCTTGAAATCCAGCCAAACCGACCAGTTTTCGATGTAGTAGATGTCCCATTTGAACATCTCTTCAAACGAATGCCCCGACCTGCTGACCTGCCACAGTCCGGTGATGCCGGGCGTAGTCGAGAAGCGTCTTCTCTGCCACTCTTCGTATTTCGCGACCTCCCTGGGCAGCGGCGGCCGCGGTCCGACGAGGCTCATCTCGCCCTTCAGGACATTCCAGAGCTGCGGCAGCTCATCAATGGAGGTCTTCCGAATAACTCTCCCGAGGCGTGTGATTCTCGGGTCGTCCTTGATCTTGAAGATGTGACCCTCTGCGACGTTCAAATGCTCCAGCGAACTTCTCATGGCTTCAGCATCATTAACCATCGAGCGAAACTTATAACACGTGAATAGGCGGCCGTTTTTGCCTACTCTGTCCTGCTTGAACAGGACCGGACCCGAACTGCCCAGCTTTATCAGAACGGCTGTGAAGGCGAGCAACGGGGAGAAAATCAACAGGCCCAAAGCGGACAGAATCACGTCCTCGGCCCTTTTCAGAACTCTTGCGAACCCGACGATGGCGAGCTCGTTGACCTGAATGACCGGCAGCCCGGCTAGCTCCTCAACCGCTTTCCTGCGGAATAAGATTCCATAAAGATCCGGAACCATCTTGACCACCACGTCCACCTTGTCGCACTGATCGATGAACTCCATGAGGCCGTCGCCCAGCGCGCCGGCATTCGTGAGGATAATCTCGTCAAGTTTATGCCGGTTAATGACGTCGAGGACTCCCTCTGTTCCCCCCAACCGCTGGAAAACACGGTTGCCGACCCTTATTTCGTCTTCCTCGGAGCTGTCATCAATGTAGCCCGTGACATCATATCCGAACTCAGGGAACCTTTGCATCTCTTCCACCAAAGCGCGTCCCGTCTCGCCCACACCCTGGATCGCAATGCGATGTACCCCTACCCCTTTCCGCCTAAGCTCGCCTCGCAATGTGCGTATGAGTGAATGAACCCCTGTCACGACAAATAGACTCAACAACCAGTCGGCCAGGAACACGTAGCGCGAATAGGAATACTCTCTGAACTGGAAACCGCGTCTGTACAGGAACGCCAGAATGATGATAATCGCTGTCCCTAGACAGATCGCCTTGAACAGACTGAAAGTGTCGTCCCCGCCCCGAGCTCCCCTTCCTCGCGTCTCGTAGACTCCGAAGAGGCTGTAAGCGAAAACCCTCACGAAAGGCGCGAAAACCATCAGGTGAACGTAGGGTTCGAACTCTGTCCTGTTTCTAACCCACTCGAGATTTAGCAGAGACATGTCGAAACGTATCGCGTACGCGGCTAGAAAACAGAATGCCGCAAGCGCCATGTCAATGCATATCAACGGCGCCGTCGAGACTAGGAATTTCGCACCTCTAGACATAGCTTTTCCCAGTGGCACCCGACCCTTACGTCGTCAAGCCACGTTGTTCCAGCTCCTTCACCGGCATCCTGTCTTCTCTACGCAGTCGCTCACTCGGACATTTCTTCGCCGTGGCTCGTGCCTCAACATATCTCCAGGTCTATGAACATCTGCTTGTTCTTCCCGACCCACTCGTACAACTTAGATACGCCCTCTTTCGGTGAGACTTTGGGGCTCCAACCCATGAGTTCACCGGCGTGTCCTATATCGGCAACGAACACCTTCTGGTCGCCCGGCCTCCAGTCATCAAACGAGTACTCCGGCCGACGTCCTGTCAGATCCTCGAGGAAATCTATCAGCTCCAGAAGCGACATAGTGTTGTTCGGACCACCACCGATATTGTATATCTGACCTGAGTGTTTCTCGGGATCTTCAGCGGCCAACTCAAACGCATCCAAGAGATCGTCTATGAACAAGACGTCTCTCACCTGCTTGCCGTCTCCGTATATTACGACCGGGTGCTCCAGAGCCGCCGCAATAGTGAACCACGCCACCCAACCCTGGTCCTCGATCCCAAATTGGCGATATCCGTAAATGCAGGACTGGCGCAGCGCCGTCGCCTTGAGACCGTAAATCCTCGTGTAGTCCCTTACATACTGGTCGGCGCACCCTTTCGAGCATCCATACGGAGAGTGAAAATCCAGAGGCATACTCTCGCTCACACCTTTCGCAAGATTCTCGTACTCATACCTGTTGCTGCGCAAACATACCCCCACATTTTCCATGCCCCCGTAAACCTTGTTCGTCGAAGCGAATACCAGCATTGCGTCCGGCACGTGCTCCCTCATAGCCTCAAGCACGTTGAACGTTCCCAAAGCGTTTATCTCGAAGTCCTCCCGAGGATTGGCGACAGAAGTAGTCACAGCAACCTGCGCAGCCATGTGGAGAACTGTGTTGGCGTCGTCATGTTTCCTGAAAAAGTCTTTTATCTCATCATACTTCCTTATGTCACCGACTACGGCTTCGACCGGCCCCTGTTTCTTGAGCCACTCAAGGTTCTCGCGCGTCCCCTTACGGGAAAGGTTGTCGAGAACGGCCACATCGTCGCCCTTATCCATGAACCTTTTCGCGGCGTTGCACCCGATGAACCCTGCTCCGCCGATTACAAGCGTTTTGCCCACTTCATACCCTCCTGCCAACAAGTCGTCCGGCACTGGACCGGCGACGAAATTCAGTGACGGGCTCTTTCACCCGTCAACGACATAAACACCTGCTCATACTTGTCAGTTACCTTGTCCCACATGTACTCCTCTTGTATTCTCTCAACAGCCTTGCGGCGATACTCCCGAACCTTCTCCTCGTTGTCCACGAGGTATCTCAGCTTGTCCCTCAGGCCCTCGCTGGACAACTCATACAGGACCGCGGCATCGGACGAGGCGACATACGCGTTGTCCGGCGTGTCAAGCGTCAGAACGCACGTGCCCAAACCCATCGCTTTAAGCAGCCCGAGACTCGTGCCGCCCGGCTGGTTACCGTGTATGACGGCGTAGCAGCCGCAGTGCAGCTCCTTGACGTGGATCGGATCATAGATGGGTCCGGGGAATATGATTCTCTCATCCTTGGTATCCCGCAAGCTCGCGGCATAGCTGCTCTCGTCGCCCGTACCGCCGCCCATCACGAGCTTCTTGTCAGTGTCAAGGCCCTCGAAGGCCTCTATGATGTGCTCGCAACTGTTCTCCGGCACGTGTCGGCTGAGAAAAAGGAAATAGCCGTCCTTCTCGAGCCCGTACTCGCTGAGGATGTCGGGATTCTCGGAGGTTTCAATGTTCGCGCCATTAGGGATGTATACCGGATCGCACTTGAACGCATCCTGGTAATAGTCCTTGACCGAAACGGCGTCTATGATCAGTTTGTCGCATACCTTCGCCGCAACAAATGCTGACATGTAGATGAATTTGCGGGCAAACCAACCCCATTTCTTCCGTCGCCAGTCAAACCCATCCGGGTTCAGCGCCACTTTGTGACGGAACACCTTTGGAATGACGCAAAGCGTTGCCACACCGGGATTAAAGGCCAGAATCACATGCGGCTTTTGGGTCAGCACGTGGAACATCGCGAGTAGGCTGTGTGAATACGTGTCGGTGATCTTGAGACGCAGATGAGGCAGTGTGATGCGCTTGATACCTTTGTATTCCTTCGTCGACTCCTTATAGTAGCCCTTTCTGCAGTAGACGATGACCTCGTGACCGCGTTGCGCCAACCTGACACCGACCTCCTCGGCACACGTCTCCAGACCGCCGTACGTCGCAGGCACTCCCCTTATCCCAATTACCGCTATCTTCATAGCCTCGCTCCTGACAACCTACAGCGGGTGCAACACTATGTCTGGCACGCCTTCTGCGCCCACACCCCGACTGAGACAGTACTATTCATGATAACACATTTGCCCGCCTGTTTGGCAAGCTGATCATCCTCTGTTCCCGAGGGAGGGTCCGTCGTTTTCGGCCAGGGCACTACGCGAAATCTTGTCATCATCGGTGCGCCGTAAGAGCGTCACGCGCCCCCTCGAGAACACCGGACAACCTAGCGTAGTGTCTCTCGACCGAGAACTCGTCCTCCATCTTCTTGCGAGCCGCAGTTCCCAACTCCGTGACGAGCGAGTCGTCGCCGATTAACCGTTCCATCTCGGATTTCAACGCTTCGGCGCTGCCCGCCTCGAACAACAGTCCATCCCGACCATCGTCAATAATTTCCGCCACGCTGCCAAGGTCGCTCCCTACAACGGGTTTTCCATACGCCATGGCTTCCAGAACCACGTTCGGTATGTTCTCGTACCAGAGGGTGGGCATAACCACGAACCGCGCCGAACGATAAAGTCCTGCAAGTTCATCGCCGCCCTTGAATCCAAGGAACTCGACGCCGCTTATTCCCCTGCTATTGACCATCTCCTTCAGCTTCTCCTCCTCGTCCAGCATTGAGAACCCTGCAAGAAGAAGTCGCATCGGCCGGGCGCGTCTCAGAAGGCCAAATGCTTCAACGAGAGTGCGCACTCCCTTAAACGGGACAACCTGGCCCACGTACAGAATGTAATCGCCCGGTGTGAATTCGGGCCGGATGGCAGAGGACTCTATGAACGTTGGCACGTGAAACACCTTGGCAGGCTCGAACCCACCCTCGATCATTTTCTCACGCAGGATCTTTGACGGGGTCACGTACGCCGCCACCTTCCTTTTCATCCGGCGTGCTCTATGCAGGTACATCGCAAACACACGCGCACCCGAGACCGTCAGTGACCCTTTCAGGCATTTGTGCAGAAGACCTCTGTAGTGCTGCCCATGAATGCACTCTTCGCAGATTCGACCGTCTCGGAAGAACTTGTAGTTCGGACAGATCAACTGAAAATCCGACAGGCGGTACACTACCGGTACGCCCATCTCGTAACACGCATCAATCACAGAGGGATACAGCAAATTGACTATCTGGAGAGCATACGCGATGTCCGGTTTCTGCTCCCGTATAAGCTGTTTCACCTTGCGTTTCGCCTCGAAGTTGTAGGTCGCTTTGGCAAGCAGCTTCAGCTTCTGCGCCGCGGAAAGCTTCGCGTCCTTGTACAGGACGACATCGGAACTGATCGGAGGTGAAGCGAAGTATCGGGAGTAGGGTGTTTCGCAGTTCTCCGCATAGTTGATCGCAAACGGTACAACTCGGTGCCCCTGATCTTCGAGCATCTTCTTGACACCGAACATGTACCGCTCGGGCCCGCCCGATAGATAGTATCTGTAGTTCAGTAACAGTATGTTCAAACTTTATCCCGCGAAGGCAACCCTGGCCTAATCCAGATAACCTAACCCTCTCAACCGTTGCTTAATAGACTCTTGTGTGGCACCTTCAGCAGCGCCGGCGTCCGTTGTTCTCCTTGCGTCCACCTCACTGTACTGAATCTCGGACCCAGCTAGTTCAGGCGTAAAGAACTCATGCAGGACGCATCCATCGAACCCTCGAGGTAGTTTCAATCCGAGCCAATGCAGTATGGTCGGGAGAACATCGCACATGTCGGCGCCAGATGAAATGTCCTCATTAGCCGCTCCAGGACCTGCCAGCAATATCATACCTTCCGGCGAATGCGCCCCTGGAATCATCCCTGGCTCGGGATCAGACACCACGGCACCCGCTGCGCCCCTCTTGCCCAGAACAGCGTATCCTGCGGCAGGTATGGGCACAACGTCCGGCGCAGCGTTCACAAACTGCCCATTGTAGACATCCTCGCGCCTGAAAACGTCCTCGAAAACGGGCGAACCTTCCACGTCCTTACACTCGCGAAGCAGCTCGATCACCGAGTTGCGGATCTTCTCATACTCCTCACCCGGCTCGACAATACCGCTACGCTCTCTTCCTTTGAGATTGACGGAAACACCTGGATATGATCCGCCATACGAGCCGGAACTGAATGCTCGTGAGCGTGCAAAATCTATGCTGCTACGCCGCTGTCTGTTTGTTGTGACCAGTAGCCTCGGGCGCGTCCGAAGCAACCTGGCATGGACGTGAAGCCAGTCCAATCTCTCAAACAGGACTTTGGCGTGCTGTACCGTTCTCTCACGTACCCCCCTGAAACGCGATGACGGAAAGTAATGCAGGAAATCTCCCTGCGCAAGCAGCTCGTCGAGGTAAGCGACCTTCCTCGTTCGTTCTGAACCATGGTCCGACAGTACAATAACGGGCACATCTGCTCCGGCCTCCTCGACGAGTCGTTGGAACGCCGCGTCAACCCGGCTATAGAACTTCTCTATCAGCGCGACGGCTGAACGGTGTGCACGATTGTTCCCAATGATCCCTTCCTCTATCAGGTGCATGGCAGCGTGTTGCATGACGTCCGTTTGAGTAATTACCGTGGCAAACACGTCCCAAGGTTGTTCGCGCATCAGGTACGAGCACACATCTGATTGCTGGTCAAGCCATCGCAGCAGCCTATCCACCAACCTCGGCATGTCGTAGCGATAATGCACCCATTCGAATGTGAACATGTAGTTGGGCCACCGCTCTCGAATTCGCTCTCTAAGCTCCGAGGGATAGCAGAAATCTTCTGCCGCTTTCGGTGTCAGCAGGCCCGATATCATGAACCCGTCGAGAGGCTTGACCGGGTATGTCATGGGCACATTCACGAGTCCGGTTTTCAGACCGGCATCGTTCAAATACGTCCATAATGGACGGCTCTTGCGAGCCGATCCGTCCACGTATCTGGCGTCGTACGTGTTCGGATCGTGCATCCAGAAATTGAACAGCCCGTGCGCTCCAGGGTTCAGACCGGTCAGGAAAGATGTCCATGCTGCCGCGGTCACGGGCGGCACCGTGCTTCGCAGAATACCCCGCGCCCCTCTCCGAACCAACCCTTGCATGAACGGCATGCAACCTCGTTCCATTAGAGGATCGAGCACACGCCAAGTGCCGCTGTCAAGACCGACTACCAGCATCTTCTTCTTCGATGAAACCATACTTCTCATACCTCCCCTCTTTCTGTAACCTCGGGGTTCCGGGAGAACTCCCGATATTCGGCGAACAGGACCGTTCTGAACAATACAAGTAAGAGTGCGGTTGTCGCGCACGCGAAAAGAGACAGTCGCGCAACGAGCAGCGCGCGGGATGCATCCAGTATCTCCACAGTGATGTGACTCCTCGCATAGTACAGACCCAGACCCACGCATACAGCGAGCGCCACCGTCTTGATCAGGGACCCGGCAGCGTAAGTGAAGACGCCTTTACAGTCTTTTGGCAGGATCATGAAAATCGTTATCACGGATATCCAAACCCAGGCAACCTGCGCCGCAGCGATCCCCGCTACGCCGAACGGGCGGAACAGGACCAGCTGAAAGCAGACGTGGAGGGCACCCATCGCGATCATATGCATCGCAGGAATCTTCGGTTTCCCGAAAGCGTAATGAGGAGACCGAAGAATTGCAACAAGACCATTAACCGGCAGGATCGACGCCAGTACAGTCAGGAGCCCGCAAAGTAAGTCAGCGTTGGCCTGTGAGAAGGATTTGAGACCCGCTATT
>CBFDCQ010000028.1:0-37899 GCA_965603355.1 uncultured bacterium | reverse complement strand
GCGGCACGCTTTCGGACTACTTCGACTGGCACAAGGCGGTCGGAGAAAAGCGTGTACCGGTTCCCAACTGCTGGTCCGACCCCACGCCGGGGGAACCTCAGTACCCCCACTTCGGACCTGACGAGTTCATGGATCTATGCCGCAAGCTCGGTATTTCAGGCACCATCACGCTCAACTCCGGCACCGGAACGCCGGAAGATGCCGTCGCCTGGATCAAGTACTGCCGGGACAGAGACTTCAACGTGACGGCTTACGCTGTCGGCAATGAGCTTTACCTGGAAGAGCACAAGCAGACGGTGCCGGGCATGCCTATAGCCAAAACCGCCGACGAGTACGCTGATTTCTGCCTCAGAATTGCGGAGGCCGTTAACGAGTTCGCTCCTGAGATCAATCTCGGCGTGATCGGCACCACGGACTTCCCGGAGTGGACCAAAACCGTCCTGCAGAAGGCCGGCGACAAGATCGATTTCCTCACAATCCATAACGGGTACGCTCCCATGCTTCGCACCTCCGGGTTCACGCCGGATTCGCGGATCTACCCGGAAGAACTGTTCGTGAAGAGTTTCGCCGGCGCTTCGCAAAGCGTGGCAGGTCATATCAGTCAAGCGAAGCGGTGGATTGAGGAATACACCCCCAATAAGGGCAAGGATGTGGATCTCCACATGACCGAATACGGCCCGCTCGTGTATCCCTTCGGCGACGAGTCGCGGCTTCTCGAGGACTTGATGTGGAACCGTACCCTGCTGGCGGCCCTGTTCCAGGCAACCGAGTTCAACGTCTTCCTGAAGGAACCGAAACTGACCAGCGCGAACCATCTTCCGCTGTGCCAGGGCGGTTTCGGCGCGCTGTTCGCATTCAGTGGGGAGTATCCAAACCGCATCGTCTGGCGAAACGTAGTCTATTACGTTTTTCAGATGTACTCAGCTTTGGCAGGCAGAGAAGTCCTGGAGACCGAAATCGAGGCCCCGACCTATTCCGCACGCGCTACCGGAAATGTGGAGAGACTCAGGGGTGTTCCCTACATTGACGCGGGAGCCTATCAGGGGGACAACGGAACGAGCCTGAACGTCTTTCTGATCAACCGCGATATGAAGCGAACCGCGTCGGTGAACGTGAACCTTGGGTTCTCTCCGTTCGAGATCCAGTCCATCACGCGTCTCACGGCCGACTCGTACAAAGCCGAGAACACACCGAAGGAACCCGACCATGTGGTCCCGGTAACGGAAACCATCAATGAGACGCGTGAAGGTACATCCTTCACCATCCAGCTCCCGAAACATTCCCTGGCAAAGGTGGATATAAAGAGATAGCGCAGCTCTAATCACGAATGAGGCTGCGGGCGGGTCTGAGCCCCCCCTACCATATCCCCTCCCTCTGTTTGCTGGCACGTCTGAGATTGTCAAAGGGCGGCCATCTGTGGTAAGATCAGCGTCCAAAATCGGTCTCATGCAGGATCAAGGAGTAGCTGTCGGGAGCGAGGTATGGGTATGAGCAAGACAGAGAAAAAGAGCACCGAGGAAGTGCGGCGAAAGAAGGGTAGGCCGGTCCATAAGAGGTTGACGGTGGTGCCGGAACGCTGTTCGGGGTGCCGGTTGTGCGAGGTGGCTTGTTCGCTCGTGCGGTTCGGCGTCAACAACCCGAAGAAGAGCTGTCTGCGCGTGATGGTGGCGTACCCTCACCCGGTGATCAGGATGCCGATAATATGTCACCAGTGCCGTGACCCGAAGTGTGCGGAAAACTGTCCGACGGACGCGATAGAGGTGCACGACGGCGTGGTGGCGCTCGACGGGGAGAAGTGCATATCGTGTAACCAGTGCGTTATCTCATGTCCGTTCGGTGCGGTTTTCACGCATGAGGATATGGACACGCCGTTCAAGTGCGACCTGTGCGGCGGCGACCCGGAGTGCGTCAAGATATGTCCGAAACGGGCGCTGCTGTATGTGCCGGAGCATATGGTTGGCGAGGAACACCGGGTGACGAGCTTGCTCAAGTACGCCCATATGAGAGAGATCGAATACGTCGAGAAAGGCGAAAGAAAGATACTCAAATACGCCGATATTGAAAGGCTGAAGGATGAAGATAAAAGGGGGATACTTCAAAAAGATACTGGAGATTGATCTCAGTTCGCGAAAGTCACGCGTCCTGGATCTGAGCGACAGGTTTGTCTTGAAATATATAGGCGGCCGGGGGTTTGGCGCGAAGCTGGTCTGGGACAACATGCGTCCCGGGCTCGATCCGCTCGGTCCGGACAACATTATCGTGATTGCTCCGGGGCCTCTGACCGGCGTTTTTCTGCCATCATCCGGTAAGACGTCTTTTGTATCGATCTCGCCCGCAACGGGTATATACGCGGACAGCAACGTCGGCGGTATGTTCGGCGTGGAGCTGCGTCAGGCGGGGTACGACGCGCTGGTGATAAAGGGTCGCGCCGACAAGCTTTGCTACATCTGGATCGACGAAGGGCAGGTGGAGATCGTCGAGAACGAGGATCTGAAGGGCAGGGGGTCCCTCGAGACGGAAGGAATGGTAAGGCACGAGATCGGCGACGAGATGGTCAAAGTCGCCACCATCGGGCCGGCCGGTGAGAACCTCGTGGGATTCGCGTGCGTGACGGCGGATTGGGGACGTAACGCCGGCAGAACCGGCATGGGCGCCATTATGGGTTCGAAAAACCTTAAAGCCATCGCTATCAGGGGCTCCCAGGATCTGCCTGTACATGACATAAAGCTGTTGAGAGAGCTTTCTAATGACAGTTTCGCGCATCTGAAGAAGAACCCATACTTCGAGTTCTGGCAGCGGCAGGGGCTGATGTCGGTCGTGGACTACCTGAACCATGCCGGGCTGCTTCCGACGCACAATTTCAGCGGCGGCGTTTTTGACCGCGCCGAGAGCATCAACGGATTCGAGATGGAGGAGCGGTACAAGATCGGCGATACGGCCTGTTTCGGCTGTCCGATGGCATGCGGCAACATCAACCTCGTCAAGGAGGGCGAGTACGCCGGTACCGTGGTGGAAGGGCCCGAGTACGAGACGGCATGCATGTTCGGGTCGAATATCGGTGTGGATAACTTCGCGTTCATACTCAAGGCTAACGCGCTCTGTGACGAGCTCGGTATTGACACGATATCCGCCGGCAACCTGATCGGCGTGCTTATGGAGGGCTGCAAGAGAGGCGACCTTAAGCCCGATGATATAGACGGTCTGGCGCTCGATTGGGGCGACGAAGAGGGCGCCGTGGCTCTCATAAAGAAGATGGCGCGGCGGGAAGGTGTCGGCGACGTGCTGGCTGACGGGGCGAAACGTGTCATTGAGAAATGGCCCGCGCTGAAACCTATAATCTCGGAAGTCAAGGGCCTTGAACAGTCTGCCTACGACGGCAGAGCGACCATCTCGATGGCGTTGGCGTACGCGACGTCAGACATAGGCGCGCATCACGCGAGAGCGTGGACGGTCGGCAAGGAGCTGGAGATGGGCGCCGAGTGGGGCATCGAGGAAAAGGTCGATCTCGTCATCTATCACCAGGAGACCAGACCCGTGTTTGACATGCTCGGCGTGTGCCGGTTGCCGTGGATCGAGCTGGGGTTCAGCGAGCTGCATTACCCGGAGTTTTACCGGGCTGTGACCGGCGTATCGATGAGCATCGAGGAGATGTTCAGCCGCTCGGACGACCTGTACAATCTGACCAGGTTGATAAACATCGACCGGGGCGTGACCCGCAAGGATGACTACCCGCCCGACAGATGTTTCGATCTGCCTATACCGAGCGGTCCGCAGGCGGGCAAGGTGGTCAATCGAGACGAGTACGAGCGGATGCTCAAACTGTACTACGAGAAGCGCGGTTGGGATGAGAACGGCGTCCCAAAGGAAAGCGTGAGAGAACAGTTCAGCGACAAACTGAACGAATAGACCCCGCCTGTTCCACAGGCGGCCTGCCACACGAGTTCGACCCTCGCAAACTAATCGTAGAGACGCCACGGTGGGGCGTCTCGCCCGCCGTTCTCGGGGGAAACCTTTCCAGGCAGAAAGGTTGTCCCCCGCACCCCCTTCCAAAGACTTTTGGAGAGCGCTGCCCGCCTCGACGGCGGCCAGCGCCGCTTGGTCCCTGTAGGTTTTGCACTTGCGAATACGCAGGGGATAGGTATGTGCCACCACTACCGCTTCAGCTAACGTTTGGCCTGGGATGCCCGTACGATCCTGAACCTTCGAGCCCGCCTGTGGGCTGAATCCCTTCTGAGACGCGACAGAGCGGCTAGCGTGACGGCTTGTCGCAGGTTGTTGATTCTGTTATAATTCAGGTAGGATAAGGGGCCTGATTTGTCTGAATCGCCTGCATGGAGCCTTCAGTATGTTCGGTTTTTTACTAAAAAAGATACTTGGCACGAAGAGCGAGCGTGACCGCAAGAGGTTGCTCCCTCTTGTGGCTCAAGTCAACGAGATATGCGAGTCGTACGCCTCGCTCAGCGACTCGGAGTTGCGTGCCAAGACCGACGAGTTCAAGCAGCGGCTCGGTGACGGGGAAGCTCTTGACGATATCCTTCCGGAGGCGTTCGCCACCGTAAAGGAGACGTGCCGTCGTCTGCTGGGCAAGACGTGGGCCGTGTGCGAGCTGGACGTTGCCTGGAATATGGTACCGTTCGACGTGCAGATTGTTGGCGGGATAGTGCTGCACGAAGGCAAGATCGCCGAGATGGCTACCGGCGAAGGGAAAACGCTGGCGGCAACCATGCCGTTGTACCTCAACGCTTTGACGGGCCGCGGATGTCACCTCATCACGGTGAACGACTACCTTGCACGCCGCGACCGGGAGTGGATGGGTCCCATCTATGAGTCGCTCGGGTTGAGCATCGGGTGTATTCAGCACGACATGTCGCCCGAGCAGCGGAAAGAGGAGTATCTCAAGGACATCACCTACGGCACGAACAACGAGTTCGGGTTTGATTACCTGCGCGATAACATGGCGCTCTCGGCTGAAGGGATGGTGCAGCGCGGGCATAAGTACTCTATCGTCGACGAGGTGGACAGCATTCTCATAGACGAGGCGCGGACGCCGCTCATCATATCGGGGCCCGTCGAGCATGTTCCGCAGAAATATGGCGAGTTGAAACCGACGGTTGAGCGGCTCGTGCGCAAGCAGAACGCACTCGCGGCCAGGCTCGCGAAAGAGACCAGCGAGCTGCTTGCCGGGGAGGACGGCGAGGAGCAAGCAGGGGTGAACCTTCTTCTGCTGCGCATGGCCGCGCCGAAATACAAGGGTTTCCTCAGACTGATGGAGGATGGAAACAACGTGCGGATATTGCGCCGCACCGAAAGCGCGTTCATGGCGGATAAGGAGAGCATTCCCAAGTTGCAGGAGGAGCTTTTCTACGCGATGGACGAGGCTACGCACAGCGTTATCCTGACCGAGAAAGGCAGACACAGCATGTCCGCGTCCGATCGCGACATGCTCATCGTGCCGGACAGAGATGGGAAGTTCGAGGAGATTGACGCTAGAGATGATCTGAGTGAGGAGGAGAAGCGGACCGCTAAAGCAGAGGTTGATGAGGAGTTTCAAGAGAGGAGCGAGAACATCGACACGGTCCAGCAATTGCTGAAAGGGTATGCGCTGTTCGAGCGGGACGTTGACTACGTGGTAACCGACAGCAAGGTGGTCATCGTCGACCAGTTCACCGGGCGACTGATGCCCGGACGGCGATACAGCGACGGTCTTCACCAGGCGCTCGAGGCGAAAGAGGACGTGGAGGTAGGCGAGGTCAACCAGACACTCGCGACTATCACGTTACAGAACTACTTCCGGCTCTATGAGAAGCTCGCCGGGATGACCGGTACTGCTGAGACTGAAGCGCAGGAGTTCCACGATATTTACAAGCTCGACGTGGTGGTGATACCGACAAACGAGCCGGTGATTCGTGATGATTACTCAGATGTCATATATAAGACCGAGCGCGAGAAGTTCAAGGCGATCGCGGACGAGATCTGCGATCTCAACGAGCAGGGACGCCCGATACTCGTGGGGACGGTGAGCGTCGAGAAGTCGGAGAGGCTCAGCCAGATGCTGAAACGGAGGCGAGTGCCTCACAAGGTGCTCAACGCGAAGTTTCATCAGATGGAGGCGGAAATTGTCGTGCGCGCCGGTGATAAAGGTGCGGTTACCATAGCGACAAACATGGCCGGCCGGGGCACGGATATCAAGCTCGGCGAGGGCGTGACGGATGTGGGCGGTCTACACGTTATCGGTACCGAGCGTCACGAGGCTCGTCGAATAGACAACCAGCTTCGGGGACGTTCGGGACGACAGGGTGATGCTGGCTCCAGCAGGTTCTACCTCTCCCTCGAGGACAATCTCATGCGGATTTTCGGCGGGGACCGGTTGAGAGGAGTTATGGAAAAGTTGGGGGTGCCGGAGGACGAGCCGATCGAGCACCATTACGTTACAAAATCGATCGAGATGGCTCAGCGACGCGTCGAACAGAATAATCTCGCCGCCCGCAAGCACTTGCTCGAGTTCGATAACGTGATGAACCGGCAGCGGACCGCCGTTTATGAGTGGCGGGAGGAGATACTCGGAAGCGACGACCCGAAAGCCCTGCTGTTGGAGATGGTGGAGGACGTCGTGGAGGAAATTATCCCGGAATACGTCGCCGGAAGCCACCACCCTGAAGACTGGGATACCGAGGGATTGCGCAGCTGGGCGCAGGAGATATTCGGGTTCGCGCCGAGGAAACTGGAGGTGTCCGAGACCACGACCATGACGGACCTCGGCGATGAGCTCAAGAAGCGGATAACGGAGGCTTACGAGGAGCGTGAGCTGCTCAACGGTCCTGAGCTGATGAGCTTTGTAGTGCGCGCAGAGATGTTGCGCGTCCTCGACGATAAGTGGAAGGATCATCTTTACGCGATGGACTACCTGAGAGAATCGGTTCGTCTCAGGTCATACGGTCAAGTTGACCCGCTTATCGAGTACAAGAAAGAAGCCGTTGCGATGTTCGACGACATGGTGGCGAGCGTGAGGGCTGATACGCTGGGGTCGGCGTTCAGAGTGCGGTTCGTGAGGCCTGAGAGGAGACGCAGACGTGCTGCCGTGCGAGACAGACAGAGCCTGTCGGCGCCGGAGGCAAATGAGGCGGCTTTCTCTATGTTTGACAGGCCAAAGGCGTCGGACCCGGCGCCTCAACCGGTTGGTCCCCGTCGCGTCGGGAAGAAAGTCGGACGCAACGAACCGTGTCCCTGCGGCAGCGGTAAGAAATACAAGAAGTGTTGTGGTACATGAGGTGATTGTGGCGAAGGTCGCGGGGACGAGGTGTACCTAGCCCCTGCGTTGAGTTCGGCAGCGCGCGTCCCCATTCGGCATGGGGCGAGCGCGGGAAGAGACTGATGCGGACTGTTAGCGGCAGGAATTTGTTCATCACTATGCTGATCGTTCTGTTCTGGGCGGTCATGGCCGGTGTGTTGCTGAAACGCGAGGTTCTTGTCGCGCGCTTGCCGCTGGTGGAATCGCAGCTGGGTGCGCAGGGGATCGGTCCCGCGGACAGCTGGATGGGCGTCTATTTCAGCGACGGCACCAAGATCGGGTTCACCCATTCGACGGTGAGGCGGCGTCCGGCAAGCAGCGGTGGGGGATTCAGAGCAAGAAATGTCACGCGTATCAGAATGTCCATGCTCGGGCATCCGATAGCGATACTGGCGAACGTCAACTGGACTCTCGACGACAACGGGAAGATGGAGGACTTGAAGTTCGAGATGGACTCAACCGATTCGCTCTTCACTGCAGAGGGTAAGGTTGTGAACGGCACGTTGCGACTGAAAGTGAGTACCGGCGAGACGGAGTTCATCAAAGAGCTGCCAATAGGCGAGAACATTGTCGTGTCCGACGCATTCAGCCCTTTGACAACGCTGCCGGATATGGAGGAGGGAGTCGAGTACGCGGTCGAGATGCTCGACCCGGTCGCCCTCGTGACGCGTCAAGCCAGATTAAGAGCGGGGCCGATCGAGAAGCTCGATCTGGGCGGCGAAAGCGTTGAAGCAAGACGGGTTGAGGTGGATTTTGCGGGTATCACGGCACACGTGTGGGGTACTAGTGCCGGTGAGATAGTCAAAGTGGACACGCCGGTCGGGCTCGTCATGATAAAGGAACCGCCTGAAGTGGCGATGAGCGGAGAAGCGGCGGGCGCCGTGCCGCCGGACCTGGCTTCGGCAGCGGCTATTCCGGCGGGCAGGATAATTGACAGATCTGAGGATGTCCAGCGAATGGTTGTGCAATTCTCGGGAGTTGATCTCGAGAACTTCGACATTTGGGATGATGCTCAGACGGTTGTGCGAGTTGTCGGCAAAAACGTGGTAGTGGTCGAGATAAATAAGGCTGTCCCGGAGATCGGCTCGGCACCGCAGTTGCCGATTTCCGACGGCGACCTGGCGGAGTTTGTCGGAGCGAGCCCGTTCATTCAATCGGACGATCCGCGTATACTCACGGCGGCGCGCGAGGTTGTCGGGGACGAAACGAACAGTTGGAAAGCCGCACTCAAGCTCGCTGACTGGGTGGACGAGACCGTGGAGAACGAAGCTGTTGCGAGCGTGCCGTCGGCGGTGGACGTGCTTCATGCGCGCAAAGGCGACTGCAACGAGCACACCGTTCTTTACGTTGCGATGGCACGCGCGGTCGGTCTTCCGGCGAAAGCCGATATCGGTGTTGTCTATCAGAAGGGATTTTTCTATTATCACGCGTGGCCTGAGGTGTATGTGGGAAAGTGGGTGCGTATGGACCCGACGCTCGGGCAAGATATAGCTGACGCAACACACATCAAGCTCAGTGAAGGCGAGCTGTATCGTTGGGCGGACATCTTGCCGACGGTCAGGCAGCTCAAACTGGAGGTCACGAACGTAGACTATGGTGGGAACGGTTCGCAAATCGCTCCTGCTCAAGGGATTTGAGATGATAAGAATAGAGGGTCTGACGAAGAGATTTGGGTCGAAAGTTGCCGTTAACAACCTGAACATGGAGGTTTTTCCAGGCGAGTTTTTCTCTTTTCTCGGCCCGAACGGGGCCGGCAAGACGACGACAATAAAGATGGTTGCAGGACTCTTGATCCCGACTGAAGGACGGGCATTCGTATACGGCAAGGATGTGCAGGTGGATCCCGTCGGCGCCAAGCAGGTTGTGGGCTACATTCCGGACCGACCGTTCTTGTATGAGAAGCTCACCGGCCGCGAGTTCCTCGGATTCGTGGGCGGGTTGTACGAGATGGACGGGAAGGGGCTTGACAGTAAGACCGAAGAGCTTATGGAGTTGTTCGACGTGCTCGACGCGGCGGACTTCCTTGTGGAGGAATACTCCCACGGCATGAAACAGAAGCTGTCGTTCTGCGCAGCGTTTTTGCACGAACCGAGGGTGGTCATCGTGGACGAACCGTGGGTCGGGCTCGACCCGCGAAGCATCCGGTTCTTGAAGAACTACCTCAAGGAAAGAGTGCGGGGCGGCATGTGCGTATTCATGTCGACGCACACACTGAGCATAGCCGAGGAAGTCTCTAACAGGGTCGGGATAATCAACGGCGGTAACCTTATCGCCGTGGGTACTGTCGAGGAGATCATGGCGCTCAAGGCGTCGCGGGACTTCGAGGACATGTTCCTGCAGCTTACCGCAGAGGAGGAGGAAATTTGAGGGCGCTGCTTGTTTTGCTGGTTGCGAAATGGCGGATGTGCCTTCACGGCATCGCCTCCGCCAAGGCGCAGTCGAAACTCAAGATCGCCGTGGTCACGCTCTTTGTGATCGCGATGTGGGTGGCCGTGTTCATTCTTTTTTGCTGGGGATTCGGGTTCCTGAAACGGTTCAACCCGGGCGGCGTGGAATCGCAGTTACAGACGCTCGGCGAGATCGTCACGGTGCAAATTATCTCGCTGTTATTTCTCGCGGTCTTTATGATGCTCGTTTTCTCCAACGTTCTTGTCGCCTTCACAACACTGTACAGGTCGGCCGAGGTCGAGTACTTGTTCAGTTCGCCGCTGCGTTTCAGCGAGCTCTTTACGGCCAGGTTCGTAGAGTGTATAGTTTTCAGTTCGTGGGCCATAATCTTTCTCGGTTCGCCTCTTGTGCTGAGTTACGGGATAGTCTACGACGCGCCGTGGTACTTCTACGTCGTGTCGGGAGCGCTCTTGATACCCTTCCTCCTCATCCCGGCGGCCATTGGCGTGACCGTAACCATGCTTTTCGCGCGTATCTTCCCCCGTGTGAACAGGGCTCTCCTGATAATGCTGGGCGCGGCTGCGGCGGTGCTGCTTTTCCTGTATCTGGAGAGAACCTTTGATGTGGACAAACTGTCCGGAGAACATGTGCTGCGGGCCATTATGGATGCCATGGACAACACGCAGTCGCCCTTCTTGCCGAGTTTCTGGTTGGCGCAAGGTGTGTTGAGTTCCGCCGTACAGGACCTGCGCACGAGCCTGTTCTACTTTCTGCTTCTGCTGAGCAATGGGCTGATTCTGTTTCGGTTGTCGTTGTTCGTGGCGTCCAGAATGTACTATCCGGGATGGGCTGCGTTGCGCGCGTCCGAGCAGACCAAGCCTCACATTAGAGGCAAAGGTATTCTCGGATGTGTTGACTCGTGGCTGCGTTTTATTCGACCGCGAACGCGTTCGCTGGTTGTCAAGGACATAAAGATGTTCTGGCGCGACGTGGCGCAGTGGTCGCAGTTTGCGCTGTTCTTTGGGTTGATGGCGGTGTATGTGGCGAACTTGCGCGCGGCAGGCTACTCCTACCTTAGCACCCCAATCTGGAAGAACGCGGTCTCGTTTCTCAATCTCGGCGCGACCTCGCTTATACTGGCGACGCTGACTAGCCGGTTTATCTTCCCGCTGATCAGTCTGGAAGGGAAACGGTTCTGGGTGATCGGGCTGGCTCCCGTAAAGATGCGCGAGTTGTTGTGGCAGAAATTCTGGCTGAGTTTCACGACGTCGATATCGTTCACTCTGGGCGTGATTGTCATATCGAGCATCATGCTGAAGCTGGAACCGCTGCTGATGTTGATTTCGTGCGGGACCATACTATTGATGAGTTTTTCTCTGTCCGGTCTCGCGGTAGGTCTCGGCGCGGTGTACCCGAACTTCCGAGAGGACAACCCGGCGAAGATAGTGTCCGGTCTTGGCGGCACCCTCAACTTCCTCGTCAGTATAGCGTACATAATCATCGTGGTCGGGGTGCAGGCGGTACTGTTTTGGGCGCGGGCGGTCAAGTTGGTAGGTGAAGGTCGCACGTTCGCGGCTATGCTTGCCGGAACGGTTGTGTTTGTCGCGGTGCTGAGCGCTGTTGCCACTTTAGTCCCTATGTCTCTTGGCTTGAAGAATCTCGAACGCATGGAGTTCTAACGTATGTGGAAGAAGGTACCCGTTTCGACCCGTTGCAGAACGGAACTACTCAATATCGACAGTCTGGTGGCGGAAGTCGTCCGGAATGAGGGCGTGAAGGAAGGTCTCTGCTATATCTACGTGCCCCACACGACCGCCGGGATAACCATCAATGAGAATGCCGACCCTGCCGTGTGCGAAGACATAATCAACGAACTCAACAAGATCGTGCCTTTCGAGGATGGGTACAGCCATATGGAGGGGAACTCCGCCGCGCACATCAAGGCGTGCATGGTGGGTTTCTCGCAGGTTGTGCCGATCAGCGGCGGAAAGTTGGTACTGGGCACGTGGCAGTCGGTCTATTTCTGCGAGTTTGATGGACCTCGCCGAAGGCACGTGTACGTGAAAGTTATCGCCGGTTGATCGCGGTTAATATACTGGGGACTACTCCGTCTGCCCGACAAAGAACAGGAACCGTTTGCAGTTGGGGCAGGTGTACAACCTGTTGCTTTTTGTGAGCTGTTGCACGAACGCGGACGGCAGCTTCATGTTGCAGCCCTTACACATCCCTTTTTCCGCGGCGACAATCGCCAGGTTCGACCGTTTCATGAGCTTGTCGAAATGTTGCAGCGTCCTGTCATTGATGCATGACCTCAGGTTGTCAATATGCGGCTGAATCGCCAGGGCTTTCTTCTTGGACGTGCTCGCTCTAAGGGTTTCCAACCGCTGCAATCTGACAATGAGATGCAACTCCGGCAGCTCTTTTTCAGCGGCCAATCCCGCCTTCTTGCGCTGAGCCGGTGTTTCAGCGGGAATTTCTCCGGCTTCCGCATCGATCTCCTCAAAGACAGAGTACAGCGCCGCAGGGGTCTTCGCCTCGAGCAACCGTTCGCGGATCTCTTCTCTCTGGAGAGCGCGAACCAGTGACGATATGAAGAGCAGATATTTCGCAGTGGTTTCTGCGGAGTACAGAATGAGGAAGACGAGCGTCACGGGCTCACCGTCGAACGACAGGAAATCCACCGGTTTTTTCAGGCAACCTACCGCACAGGTGAGGTTCTTCAATCCGGCGCACCTCGCGTGTGGTATCGCCACTCCGTGACCTATCCCACAGCTTTCGTAACTCTCACGCTCCAGAACCCGAGATACTGCTGCAGAGAGATCTTTTACAACGCTGCCGCCTCTAAACAGTTCGGCCACCTGACGAATGGCCTGGTTCTTGTCCTTGGCGTCGATCGCCGGCGATATCCTTTTCTTGGCGATATACTCTGTAAGTCTCATGAAAATACTGTCCTTCCACTTCCTCGTTGCTTCCGCACGCGCCAAAGCTCGCTTGCACCTCCGATGAAAACCGAACCCCCGAACCCTTCACACCCAGCAAATCAAACTCGATTATATAGCAGCAGGTACCACAAAAGCAAGCGCGCAATTCATGGGTAAATTGTGGAGGACAAGGGTCTTCTTACCGGGCCGTTGCCTGCACGGCGGCAGTGTAGGCAATCATAGTGCTCCCCATTTCGCGTGAAATGTTGTATAACTGTATGAGCACCGTAGCATGATGTCCGGCAATGCCGGGGCTCGCGTGGACGAACTTGCGGCAAGGATGGAGATAAGAGGATGTGGCGAGGTTCATGGGTCTTCCCAGCAAAACGTTGCAGATATTGGTGGTGCGGCTTAGCCGAGAGGTTCGCTCTCATGCTGTTCCTGCTTGTCTCTGGGGCGGCGGTGCCGCACACCGTCGCCGCAGCCGTTCTGGAAGGCGAGCACTGTTCGATAGAGTTCGACAACGCAGATCGCGAGAGCGCGGAACTCGTCCGCGGTTTCGTTGACGGAAGCTGGGACGAGGTTGCGCGGAGCGTCGGAGCCGATACTCAGATCGCGCCTGTGCGCGTCAAGATCGCCGGCTCATTGGCTCAGTTTCGCGAGTTTGCCGGCGGACATGATGAGAGGTGGATAGTCGGGTTGGCCAGTGGTTCGGGCTCACTAATTGTCCTGAAACCGCCGAGACTTGTCCGCGACCCGCTCAAGAGCTTCCGGCAGACCGTCCGACACGAGCTCACGCACATTATGCTGTCGCGCGCGTCGAATTTGCAGAACATGCCGCGCTGGCTGAACGAAGGCATTGCCATGCGCGTCTCGGGGGAGATGACAAAGACAAGTGAGTGGATAATAGGTCGAGCAGTTCTGCGCCGTGCCGTCATCCCCCTCGACGAGCTTGACGAGCGTTTTCCCGCCGCGCACGAGAGAGCCAGCCTGGCGTACGCCGAGAGTCTGAAGGCCGTAAACTACATTGTTGACAACTATGGTGATGAAGCGCTCCTGAAATTGATACGGTCGCTCCGGGACGAGGATTTCGACACGGCGCTGGCCGCGACTATAGGACTGGACATTCACACTCTGAGCGGGCGATGGGTAAAGAGCGTGAGGAAAAGCCCTTACGTAGTGACCCTGATAGCCGGTTCTTTCTCTCTTTGGCTCATGACCGTGGTCGCTATTGTGGCGTTTCTGCGCAAGAGGAAACTGGCCCGGCGGAAACGGTGGGAGTGGGAGATGGAGGAGCTGCTTGGTGATGATTTGTGATTTATGCCGGAGTTTTCGCGGCGACGGCTTAAGTGTCTGTTGACTTAAAGGTAGAATTGTGCTATACATAGGACGAAGTGGGGCAGTTGTTAACGGTGGTGCGGTTTTGGAGAAGGTGGCGAAGCGCGGGCAGCCGATGAAAGGTACCGGTTACGGCGAACTTGCCCGGTATCTTGGGCTCGTAACCCAAGTCGGTCTCACTATGCTCGTGAGTATAGGAGTCGGCTTTGGGATCGGGTGGTTCCTCGACCATAAGCTTGCTACCGGAGGTCTGTTCCTAGTTATATTCATTCTTTTGGGGATTGGAGCGGGGTTTTGGTCCGTCTACCGGCTGATAATGAAAGCGTAGGGCCGCTCATTGACAGGTTTTAAGGAGTTTAAGAAGCGCGTCGTACTGCGTTCGGTGGCAGCGGCGATTCTGGTCGGTGGAGTTCTTGGTCTGGTCCGCGTTGAGTACGGGCTTGGATTTCTTGTCGGCGCAGGCGCGAGCATTCTTAACCTGCACCTTATGGCTGCCCGTACCGGACGGATGGTCGAGATGACCGCGCACGGGGCCAAAGGGTACGCATTTCGGTCCGCGATTTCCCGGTACGTTCTGCTCGCTCTGGCGCTCACTCTGGCGGCGAAGCTCGACGGTGTCAACTTTGTCTGCGCGGCTTGCGGGCTGTTTCTGGCCCAAGCTGTTCTGGTGGCAACGCATCTGTTGTCGAGCAGGCAGAGCGGAATGGCTACTGAGGGGCAATAAGTGGAGAATATCGGCAAGATACCGACCATTCACCTTATTCCTGCCCTCGGTTCATTCGGAGACCTCAATTATCGGACCCTCATCAATACCTGGATAATCATTGGCTTTCTGGTAGTGGTGGCGATACTCGTCCGGCGACGATTGTCGGCGGTCCCTGGCAAGTTGCAGGTTCTTGTGGAGATGATAGTTGGAGGATTCGACGTGCTCGTTGCCGATGCCCTGGAATTTGAGACAGTCGAGAAGAACAGGAGGCTTTTCCACCTTATCGCGGCGGAATTTCTCTTCCTGGCTCTGTGCAACTACATAGGCATGCTGCCCGGTTTCGGCAAGACGGAACCGACGGCCGATTACAACACGCCGCTTGCGTTGGCGCTGGTGGCGCTTGTGCTGTGGACATATTGGGGTATCAAAGAGAAAGGTTTTCTCCGTTACGTCAAGAGCTTCTTTGAGCCGATATTCATCATTGCGCCGCTGAATATCGTTGATCAGGTTTCCCGCATACTGTCTATGTCGTTCCGTCTTTTCGGGAACATAATGGGTGGCGCGGTCATCATCATGGTTGTGGGGCATTTGCTGAAGCAGATCATAGTGCCGGTGCCTCTCTCCTTGTTCTTCGGGCTGTTTGTGGGATCGGTGCAGGCGTTTGTATTCACAATGCTGACTTTGACGTACGTCGCGGTGAGCTGCAAGGATTAGGCAATGGAGACTGCAGAGGTCGTGCGAGCGTTGGCGTATCTTGGCGGCAGTATAGCCATGGGTTTCGGGGCCATCGGAGCGGGCATTGGTGAAGGGTACGCAGCCCATCAGGCATGCGCCGGTACGGCAAGGCAACCGGCGGTATCGAGTCCGATACAACGGACAATGCTTATCGGCCAGGCCATGGCGGAATCGGCGTCTATCTTCGCGCTTATAGTGGCAATGATGCTGATACTTGTAGTGGACCCTTCTGGATCGACATTTGTCCAGGGGGTCGCTTTCATCGGTGCCGGTATCGCGGTAGGGTTTGGCGCAATCGGCGGGGGTATCGGGTGCGGTTTTCCGGCAGGCAGCGCGTGTCAGGGGGTTGCACGGCGACCGGAAGGGCAGAATCAAGTGACGACGATGATGCTTATTGCTCAGGGCGTCTCTCAAGGCCCATCGGTTCTATCATTCGTCATCGCGTTGCTGCTTATGTACAGGGCGTATGAGAGCTCTGACCTGGTGACGATGGCGGCGGTTCTGGGCGCAGGCATAAGCGTGGGCGTAGGTGCCATAGGGTGCGGCATCGGCAGCGGGTACGCAGGTGGTGACGCTTGCACGGGAGTAGGTCGGTGGCCCGCGAGCCGTGGTGCGGTCATGAGAACGATGCTTGTTGGTCAAGCAGTGTCGCAATCCACAAGTATATACGCTTTGCTCATCGCACTGTTGATGATATTTGTGGCGTGAGAAATCTGCGTTGGATTGGACGTTTAGCAGAGGAGGGTGAATAGGTGGAAATTACCGGAGCAGACTTGATACGGGCGGCGGCATTGCTTGGCGCGGGAATCGCGATGGGATTCGGAGCCATCGGTCCCGGCGTTGGGGAAGGTTACGCCGCGGGCAGAGCGTGCGAGGGAGTTGCCCGCTCGCCGGAGAACTCGGGACTGTTGACAAGAACGATGCTTGTCGGTCAAGCAGTGTCGGAATCCACGGGGATATATTCTCTAGTGATAGCGTTGCTGCTCATCTTCGTCGTGAAGTAGTGAGCCGGCGCGCAGCGAGAATCCAATCGCGGCAGTCCGGTGAGTGGAGGTGCGTTGATCGATGATCAACATCAATATCACGGCTCTGTTTCAACTACTGAGCTTCCTGTTCCTGGTTTTTGTGCTGAAAAGGATATTGTTCGGTCCAATTCTCAGTGTTCTGGACGAGAGGAAAAGGACACTGGATAGCCAGGCGAAGGCGGTACAGGAATGCCGCAGGCGTACTGAAGAGACGCTCGCGGAGTACCGGCGCGAGATTGCTGACGCGCGACGACAGGCGCTGCGTTTGCAGGAGCAGACTGAAAAAGAGGCCTTGGAAGCACGCACGGAAATGCTCGGCCATAAACGGGCGGAGGCACAGGCGCAGCTTGCCGAGATGAGAGAGCAATTGGAAAAGGAAGTAGAGGGGCAGGCTGGTGCGTTGCGGAGTCAAGTGAAGCCGCTGCGGGATTTCGCCGTGCAGAGAGTGTTGCAGCAGAGCAGCGGTTCGGCTAAAGAGGGATAAAAGTGAGGTGAGTAGGATAGTCTTTTCGCATCCGAAGGAGCACAGGCGCGGCGCGAGTTTCGTTGCGCTATTGATGATCTTGGCAGTGCTCACAACGCTGACCGTGTGCGAGACCGTCATGGCGCAAGTAGAAGAAGACGCCGCGACTGCGGCCGCGCAGCCGGAGGTCTCTCCAATTCGCCGGTTCTTCAACTCGCCTCAGTACAGATGGGGGATGGAGTTCCTGAACTTTGGAATCATATTCTTTCTCTTTCATCGATACGCGCGGAAACCTCTTCTGAACCTCCTTGATGCGCGGGCGCGGGAGGTGGCTGAGACCCTGGAGCGGTCAAGAACTGCTAAGGAACAAGCTGAGGCTGAACTGCGCGAAGCGATCCGAAAACTCTCGGGCGTTGAGGCTGAGAAGGAGCGGATCATAGAGCTGGCGGTCGAGGTGAGCGAGAAACAGCGCGCAATGATCATCGAGGACGCGCAACGTGCTGCGGAACGTGTGACAGAGCGGCTTCGAGGCGACATGGACCGGGCGCGGCACCTCGCTCGGACGCGCGCGTCGGAGCTGTTGGCAAGCCAGGTGATGGATGAAACGGCAAAGCATATAGTCGAAACGATAACCCCGGACGATCATGCTGCGCTCATAGAACGGTTTATCGACCGGCTGGACAGGACGATGGTGGCATGAACCGTACGTTCATTAGCGACAGGTACACGAAGGCGCTCGCCGACTCCGTTTCGGACGACAGCGAGCTCGAGGTGGTCGCCTCGGAGCTCGTCGGGTTCGTGAAGCTGTTTCAGGATTATCCCGAGATTCCTCGGTTCGCGAACAACAGGGCGATCCCGCGGGAGGTGCGCGAACGGCTGATCGAGTCTGCACTTGACCGGGTTGAGTTGAGACCGGTGACGCGCCGATTCCTGCTCGTTCTCGTCGACCGTGGGCGGATCGGTCTGCTGGAGCAGATGAGTGCCTCCTTCGCTGAATTGGTGGATGAAAGGCTTGACAGGGCTGAGGCTGTAGTAACGACGGCGGTGCCGCTCGACGATGAACAAAGAGAGCGTCTGCGGTCACGGCTGTCGGAATTGACCGGCAAGACGGTGCGGCTGGAAGAGCAGCGCGATCCGGGCATAATCGGTGGGACGATCGTCCGGCTGGGCACGACCGTGATTGACGGAAGCATAAGAGTTTTCCTCGAAGAGATGAGAAAGGAACTTGTCGCGGAGGCGTGATGATATGAAAATAAGTGCGACCGAGATCTCCGAAATACTCAAACAACAGATCAGCGGATACAGCGCGGATGTTGATCTGAGCGACACGGGAACCGTCATAGAGGCGGGAGACGGGATAGCCAGGGTGTACGGTCTCACGAGGGCTATGTCGGGCGAACTGCTGGAGTTTCCCAACGAGATCATGGGTCTGGTCCTTAACCTCGAAGTGGACAATGTAGCGGTTGCGCTTCTTGGCGACTACGAGCTTGTGAAGCAGGGAGACCAGGTAAAGTGCACGGGCAGAATCGCGGAGGTTCCGGTCGGCGAAGCTATGATCGGCCGCGTTGTGAACGCTCTGGGCAGACCGATCGACGGTAAAGGGCCCACTGTTACGAAGGAGAGTCGCCCTGTGGAGCGGCTCGCGCCCGGTGTAATAGACAGACGTCCCGTCAGGGAGCCGCTGCAGACCGGTCTGAAAGCCATAGACTCCATGGTTCCTATAGGTCGTGGGCAGCGCGAGCTCATAATAGGTGACAGGCAGACCGGCAAGACCGCGCTCGTCGTGGATACAATACTCAACCAACGCGATGGCGACGTCATCTGTATCTACGTTGCGATAGGCCAGAAACGTTCGACGGTCGCTCAGGTCATCCGGATCCTTGAGGAACATGACGCGATGTCCTACACGACGGTGGTCGCCGCGACGGCAAGCGAGCCGGCACCTCTTCTTTATCTTGCGCCATATGCGGGCTGCGCCATGGGCGAGTACTTCCGGGACAGCGGCCGGCACGCTCTCGTCGTCTACGACGATCTGTCGAAACACGCGGTGGCGTACCGTCAGTTGTCGCTGCTTGTGCGGAGGCCTCCGGGGCGCGAGGCGTATCCGGGAGACGTGTTTTATCTGCACTCGCGACTGCTCGAGCGCGCGGCCAAGCTCAACGACGATAATGGCGGCGGATCTTTGACCGCGCTGCCTATAGTGGAAACCCAGGCGGGGGACATCTCGGCTTACATACCGACAAACGTCATCAGCATAACCGACGGACAGATATTTCTGGAATCGGACCTTTTCTACAGCGGTATAAGACCCGCCATAAATGCTGGTCTCAGTGTGTCCCGTGTGGGCGGTGCCGCCCAGATCAAAGCGATGAAGACGGTGGCGGGCACGCTGCGTTTGGAGCTGGCGCAGTATCGTGAGCTGGCCGCTTTTGCGCAGTTCGGCAGCGAGCTCGACAGAGCGACCCAGGCTCAGCTGGCGCGTGGCGAGCGGCTTACGGAACTGCTCAAACAGGATCAGTGCAAGCCGATGACCGTGGACAAACAGGTCATTAGCATTTACGCGGGAGTTAACGGTTTTCTCGACGATGTGCCGGTGGACGCAATTCTGCGGTTCGAAAAGGAACTTGACCGGTTCATTGACGCAAAGAAGCCGGAGATCGGCAAGGAACTCCTCGAAAAGAAGGAGATTTCTGAGGAGTTGGGGAAGGGGATCGACGCCGCCTTGACGGAGTTCAAGGAGGGCTTCTTCGTCGAGACAGAGGAGACTGTTGAGGCGGAGGAACCTGAAGGCGAAGAAGAGGGTGAAGCCAAAGAGCTGGATGAAGCAGGGGAACCGGATTCCAAATAGGGGTAAGACAAGCACTCTCACTTAAGGGGGCAGGCGACGAACAATGGCGACGCTTCGCGCAATAAGAAGAAGAATCGCGAGCGTGAAAAAGACGCAGCAGATCACCAGGGCTATGCAGATGGTGGCTGCAGCGAAGTTCCGTAAGGCGCAGGCGGCGATCATTCTCGCCCGACCGTACGCGTACAAGATGCGTGACGTTATCAGCTCTCTGGCGTCGCGGGCGGAGCTCGATCTTCATCCGTTGCTCGCGCGCCGGCCCGGGAAGAATACGGAGGTGGTTATTGTCACCTCGGACAGGGGGCTGTGCGCAGGGTTCAACAGCAACATCCTGCGCGCCGCGTCGCGGTTCGCTGAGGACTTGCGGGGCGACGCCAAGCGGGTAAGCCTGACCATGATCGGGAAAAAAGCGCGCGACTATTACAGAAGACGTCACGTGCAAGCACGCGCCGTGCATACTGACATATTCGACGAAGTCACCTATCACACGGCAGCCCTTATCGTGGACGACATAATAGCGTTGTTCAGCGAGGGTGAAACGGACGAGCTGTACTTCGTCTACAACGAGTTCAAGAGCGCTATGCAGCAGGACGTCGTTGTTGAGCGGCTGTTGCCGTTCGAGCTTGAGGAGGATCAAGAGGGTCCTGTCATCGACTATATTTACGAACCGTCTGAAGCGGCGGTGCTTGACGATCTGCTTGAGAAGCATATCAAGGTGCAGGTGTTCAGGATATTGTTGGAATCGAGCGCGAGCGAGCATGCTGCGCGGATGACCGCCATGGACGCGGCGACAAACAACGCGGACGACATGATCTCGTTCCTCACGTTGCGGTACAACAAGGCGAGACAGGAGACGATAACCAAGGAGCTGTTAGACATAGTGGGCGGTGCTGAGGCTCTCCGCTAGGATGGAGTAGACAGGTAGTTAGCGAGGTAGGAATTGATGGGAAAGGCTAAGAGAAAGTCCGTTAAGGGTACCGAGGGGAAGGTCATACAGGTGATCGGACCTGTGGTGGACATCGAGTTCCCCTCAACGGAAGTGCCGGCGGTCTACAACGCGATAGAGATCGAGATAGATGGCAAAGGAAAAGGGAAGCGTGCCCCGCTTATAGTGGAGGTGTCTCAGCATCTGGGCGAGAACGCCGTGCGATGCGTGGCGATGTCTTCCACAGACGGTCTTGTGCGTGGGGCCAAGGCTGTGGATACGCGTGAGCCCATAACGGTACCGGTGGGTCCCGGCACGTTGGGCAGGATAATCAACGTGATCGGCGAGCCGGTGGACGCGCTCGGCCCAATCAAGGCCAACGAGAGGTATCCCATACACCGTCCCGCGCCTTCGTTGCAGGACATAAGTACGAAGACCGAGATGTTCGAGACAGGCATCAAGGTCATAGACCTGCTTGAACCGTACTCGCGCGGCGGCAAGACCGGTCTGTTCGGCGGAGCCGGCGTGGGCAAGACGGTTCTGATCATGGAGCTGATACGCAATATTGCCACGGAGCATGGCGGTTACTCCGTGTTTGCGGGGGTAGGGGAACGCACCCGCGAGGGCAACGACCTCTGGCTCGAAATGAAGGAATCGGGGGTCATCGATAAGACTGCTCTTATTTACGGCCAGATGACGGAACCGCCTGGTGCACGCGCGCGTGTCGGGCTGACGGGCCTTACCGTTGCGGAATACTTTCGTGACCAGGAAGGACAGGACGTGCTGTTATTCATAGACAATATTTTCCGGTTCACGCAAGCGGGTTCGGAGGTGTCGGCGCTGCTGGGACGGATGCCGTCCGCAGTGGGCTATCAGCCGACGCTCGCCACGGAAATGGGCGAGCTTCAGGAACGTATCACGACCACGACGCGTGGTTCGATCACGTCCGTTCAGGCGATATACGTACCTGCGGACGACCTGACCGACCCGGCGCCCGCGACGACGTTCGCTCACCTCGATGCCACGACAGTTCTGTCGCGCCAGATTGTGGAGCTGGGAATCTATCCTGCGGTTGACCCGCTGGATTCTACGTCGCGAATTCTCGACCCGAACGTTCTCGGAGATGAACATTACGATGTGGCGCGGTCGGTGCAGGAAGTGCTGCAGCGCTACAAGGAGCTGCAGGACATAATCGCTATCCTTGGGATCGACGAGCTGTCCGAGGATGACAAGCTGATCGTGGCGCGTGCACGCAAGATTCAGAGGTTCTTTTCGCAACCGTTCTTCGTCGCGGAACAGTTCACCGGGATGGCGGGCAAGTACGTTCATCTGGAGGATACTATTCGAGGTTTCAAGGAGATCGTGGACGGAAAGCACGACGATCTCCCGCTGCAGGCGTTCTATATGGTCGGCACGATCGAGGAAGCGATCGAGAAAGCGAAAACGGTGTCGGGCGACGAGGAGCCGGAACTTGACGAGCCGCCGCAGCCCGCGACAGCTGGTCACGCGGAAGAGTCGGATGAAACGGAGTAGACTCGCATGAGCGAGAGCGGCAAGATCGAGATGGAGATTGTGGCGCCCGAGAAACCGCTTCAGACGGCCACTGTGGACTCGGCGACCATCCCCGGCGCGGACGGCGATTTCAGCGTGCTGCCAGGACACACGCCGTTTCTTTCCGCGCTGAGAGCCGGCGTGATGACGCTGTGTTCCGGCGGTACAACTAGACAGTACGCCGTGAACGGCGGTTACGCCCAGGTGCTCAACGACAAGGTCATTGTGCTGACCCAGACGTTGGAAGCGGAGGATGCCATCGACGTCGAACGCGCCAAGCTCGCGCGCGAACGCGCAGAGAGAAGGTTGCGTGGCGATGAAGGGACGAACATAGATATGCGTCGTGCCGAACTCGCGCTGCAGCGGTCCCTTGTTAGGCTACAAACCACGGATAAACTCTGACCGTCCTACCAGCTCAACCAGCGGGGACTCCATCCACGGCGGGCAGGATGCCCGCCCCACCTGATTAGCGGGTCTCAATGAGGACGGAGAACCGCCAATCTGTCGCATCCAGCGTGCACTCTTGCCAATCGCCAGCGTCGGAGAGAACAATGTCGTTGCCGGAGATCAGATCTCTTGCTCGGCCTGCGGGGAAGAAACCTGTGCGGAATCTGAGACTGGCCGCATCGCAGTCCGGGGGGAGGAAGACAAATACAACCTTCTTCCCATCGGACTCGCCGGGCTTGACGTAGACGAACGAGTCCCCGCCCGGTGCTGGAGAGACCGCTTCAATGTCAGGTTCCCAGCCTGCCTGGCGTGCGAGCGACTCGACGAACGTCTCGAAGTCGGCGGTCCGGTTCTGCAGGTAGGCGTCGCCAAGATATGCGCCGCAGAGAACGAGCTTTCGCTTTCCGACGGGAACCTCGACCATGAGCGCGCCGTCTTCACCGTCAGCAAGCACTGTGCCCTTGCCGCGCTGCCACGGCGTCAACCATTGCGTCGCACCCAGGCTCAGGTCTTGTCCGGCGAGCTTCGCCTTGATGGAGTCGGCATTGAGGCTGCGGCGTCCTACTTCACGTATACCGCTCAACCGGGCCGTGAACCGATCTGCCGGATAACGGTAAAGTCCTTGGGGACTGAAAGCCCCACATTCGGATTCGCATACGAGAGTCCCGCCGGCGTTGACGAAATCGGCGAGCGCTTCCTCGGTCGTTTCGTCCGTGACGATCGTGCGAGGCAGGAACAGTATCTTGAGCCCGGACAGGACGTCGAGATGTTCTTCCTCGACGACCGCGAAAGGTATGGACCTGCGGGCCAAGCCACGGGCGTAGCCCAGAAGCGCTTTTCCAGAACGGTTGGCGTCGCCTTCCTGTGCCCAGTTCAAGTAGTATGACTGCGGGCTGAACATGATCCCGACCTCGGGCTTCGCCGGCTTGTAAGCTGCCAGGAGATCGGCATGTTCATCGATCAACGATCCGGTCACTTTCATTGCTGCCAGCCGTTCTTCGGCGAAACCGTCGTCGCCCGCAAGGCCGAACCCGGCCGACTCGCGTCCAAACACTTCATCACGCCAGCACCAGAAAATGATCGTGTCGGCGCCGGAAGCGATACCGTTCCAGACCCACCGCTGCTGCGACTCCGCGTTTACCGGTTGAAAGGCCTTGAACCCTATAGCTGAGCGTCCGCCCTGAAGCTCGCTGAGCCAGACCTTCTTGTCGCGAGCAGCGGACTTGATCATCTCCATACGCACGGCAAAATCCGCATCGTCCATCTTGAACCACGTCGGAAAGCTCGAACATCCTATCCCGTCGAGATCGTCGGCAAAAAACCAGTCGTTACCCCTGTTCAAAGCGTGGTCCGTCGCGGAGCCGACGTACAACGGAGTCGGATTGCCTCCGTGCACCGTGACAGGGTGCGTCGGGTCCAAGGACTTGATAAAGTCGTAACGTGCTTTGCCGTGGCGGTTTGCACGCAACGTAAGGAAATGTTCGAACGCCATCATCTCAGTGTAGGGGCGGTCGGGAAGCTTGCCGGGCATGACCTCATCAAGACTGCCGTACCGCCGCTTCCAGGCCTTGTTCAAACCGTCGAGCCCACCGTACTTGTCGGAGAGCCATTTGCGGAAGGCCGCCAGAGTATGCTCGCAGAAGCAGACCAGACCGTCCGCCTGAACGTTCCACCGAAGCTCGTTCCACGCGTCCCACCCGCTGAGGTTGGCGGCGGAGCGATATCGTGTCACTACCTCGGTCAGAAACAGCTGCATCCTGTCCCAGACACCGGGATGGTCGGTGCATCCGCCGGGCGTGATACCGAAATGGCACTCAACACGGTTGGACGATACAACCTTCCGGCCCATGTGGTCGATCATTTCGCTGCCGGGGATTTCTCGATGTATCCAATAGGGCTGGACCTCCGCGATCGTGCTGAGGATGACTCCCAGACCGTTCTTTTCGGCAAGTTCAACGAGACGGTCGTAATCTTCAAAACGGAACTGCCCAGGTTTCGGCTCGACCCACGACCACAGGACCCAAAGCTGCACCGTATTGAGCCCGGAATCCTTGATGCGAGCAAAGTCGTCGCCCCAGTATCTTTGCTCGGGGAAGGGTGGACGGTAGTACTGCACGCCGAGGTTGATCGCGCTCGCTGGGCTGTTCATTACCGGGACTCCTTGCTTAGACAGACCTTGAGGTACTCTTCGATGAACTGGTCTAGGTCGCCGTCGAGGACAGCCTTTGTGTTGCCCGTCTCGACGCCGGTACGGTGGTCCTTCACCATCTGGTAAGGGTGCAGGACGTAGCTGCGTATCTGGCTTCCCCAGGCAACTTCGCTCTGTTCGCCTCTCTCCTTCGCGAGCTCCTTCTCGCGCTCCTTGACCAGCTTATCCGATAGGCGTGCCTTGAGCACTTTCATGGCCGTGGCGCGGTTGCGATATTGGGACCGCTCATTCTGGCACTGGGCGACTATGCCGGTGGGAATGTGGGTGATGCGGACTGCTGATGAGGTCTTGTTCACGTGTTGACCCCCTGCACCGCTTGCCCGGTAGTAGTCTATGCGCAGGTCTTTCTCATCTATGTCTACATCAATGTCGTCATCGGCTTCCGGGAGCACCTCGATGGCCGCAAACGACGTGTGTCGGCGGCGGTTGGCATCAAATGGTGATATGCGCACGAGCCGGTGCACACCCTCTTCGGCCTTGAGGTACCCGTACGCGTAAGGTCCTTCCACGGTGAGAGTTGCGCTCTTAATGCCGGCCTCGTCGCCGGACTGCAGGTCGACCATCTCGTGGGTGTACCCATGCTGTTCGGTCCATCTGAGGTACATCCTGAGCAGCATCTCCGCCCAATCGCACGATTCCGTTCCGCCGGCGCCCGGATGGATAGCCAATATGGCGTTTTTGGGGTCTTTCTCATTGCTGAGCAGGCTTTGCAACTCGAGTTCGTCCAGATCTTTCGTGACTTTACGTGCTGCCTGTTCGAGCTCGTCCTTCATGCTGAGATCTTGCTCTTCCGAGGCAAGCTCGAGAAGGACCTGAGCGTCCTCCAACTCGCGCGTCACGGCGTCAACGGATTGCAGCAGCGCCTGCAGCCGTTTTACCTCCGCGATAACCGGCTGCGTGGATCCCGATTCATCCCAGAAATCGGGCGCCGTCATCTTCTTCTCCAGATCAGCAACCCGTTTTCTCTTGCCGTCGGCGTCAAAGGCAGTCGCTCAGGTTCTTCAACCTGGCAGCCAGCTCCGCGAGTCGCGTACTTTCTTCCTCATACATTTCCCATCATCCTCCATCCCAGCTGTGCGTGGCCCGTGAATATCGTTCCCTGTTCAAGGCAGGTTCTTTGCGAGATAATAGAGAATCGGTGCCGCGAACAACATTCCATCACACCTATCCAGCAAGCCGCCGTGTCCCGGGAAGAACCGGCCCGAATCCTTGACCCCTGCATCCCTCTTGATGTACGACTCAGTCAGGTCTCCCAGCTGTCCCGCCGCACTTAGCGCAAACGCGATCAGCACGTACTGCGCGCGGCTGTATGCCGGCAGGAACGTGGCTCCGATCAACTGGAACTCCTTTAATATGGCCGCGCCGAGGGCCGCGAACAAGAGCCCGCCCACACACCCCTCCAGTGTCTTATTCGGGCTTATCGTCGCGGGAAGCTTGTACCGCCCGAATCCTCTGCCTATCCCGTAGGCGCCGGCATCGTTCAGCCACACGATGAAGAACAGGATCATAATATGTCCCACGCCTGTGTCGGGCAGGGACCTCAGAAGGATGATGTGACCGCCCATCCATGCCACGTACACGAGCCCGAAAACGGAAGTCGCGAGTCCCGCAATGTTACGGTTGCCTCTCAAGAGATGAGCCGTCGCGACCACCAACGATGCCGTCAACAAGCCTATGTTCAGGTTCAGGAAACCCAGACAGGCCGCGGCGGATACCCATAGCCCGCCGAGCGTGCCCCAGAAACTTTCAGGGCCGATACCTGCCGCGCGCACGAGACCGTAAAACTCGAGCATGCCCACAGCGATTGCGAGCGATACGAGAACGTCGAAAGCCGGGTGCAGCGGTTCGTGAAAAGCGAGCGCGCAAATCACCAGCATTGCGGCGCCCGCCGTCAACAGGCGAAGCAGTATGCCGCCCGACTCATCTAACTTAGCCCGACTTGCCGATAGCACCAAAGCGCCGCTCCCTGTTCTGAAACTCGACAATGGCCCGGTACAGTTCTTCCTTAGAGAAATCCGGCCAGAGCGTTTCGGTTATCACAAGTTCCGCGTAGGATAGTTGCCACAGCAAGAAGTTGCTGATCCTGTGTTCGCCGCCGGAGCGGATTAGGAGGTCGACTCTTGCAGCATCGGGTGCGTAGAGGTATTGTTCGAGAAGCGCAGGGTCGATCTCGCGCACCCGTATCTTGCCTTTCTTGGCGTCGGCGGCCATGCGTTGCGCGGCGTCCGCTATCTCCTGTTGTCCGCCGTAGTTTAGCGCGAGGTTGAGAGTCATGGCCGCGTTATTTCGCGTTTTCTGCTCGGCTTTTTTCAACTCCTCCTGAACGTCCGGTGGCAGCTCTTTTATTCTGCCTACTGCGCGAAACCGAATGCCCTGCTCATGGAGTTTGGCCACTTCTTTCCGGAGGTACCTCTTCAGGAGCGACCATAACGTGCGTATCTCTCGTCTTGGTCGTCTCCAATTCTCCGTCGAGAAAGCATAAAGGGTCAACGAATTCACGCCAAGCTCCCTGCATCCTTCCACGACCGCGCGAACGGTATCGGCGCCCGCCCGATGGCCGGCCGTGCGCGGCAGACCGCGTTCCCGCGCCCATCTGCCGTTTCCGTCCATGATAATGGCAATATGTGCGGGGATACTCGTCTTATCTATCTTGCTCTCAAGTGACTTTGCCGTCATCAACTGGAGCCCTCTCCGGCTGAATGCAGTAAAAAAGCCGCGACCGCCCTCCGTTTATGTCCGAATCGGACGGGTCGCGGCGAAAACCGGTTCAGTATACTGAAACCGTTCGGGCAGAGAGGCTCGCGGCACGCACACGGCTCACCGCCGTATCCGCCCTGCCTGTTCCATAAGCGCGCAAACCTGTATCCAGCGAGATCATACCTATACCTCCATGATCTCGGCCTCTTTTGTCTCGGCGAGCTCATCGACCTTTTTCGAGAACTCATCCGTTATTTTCTGAACGTCGTCCTTATGCCTGCGAGCGTCATCCTCAGGTACGCTGCCGCTTTTCTCCGCCTTCTTGATCGCCTCGTTGGCGTCGCGGCGTATGTTGCGCAGCGCCACCTTGCCTTCTTCTGCAATGTGCTTGACCCTTTTGACGAGATCCTTTCTGCGCTCTTCAGTCAGAGACGGGATCGGAATGCGAATGACGTTGCCGTCGTTGTTTGGAGTCAATCCCAAGTCGGCCTTCAACAGAGCCTTCTCGATGCCGCCGATCTGGGTCTTGTCCCACGGCGTGATGACCAGAAGTCGCGCTTCGGGCACGGCGATGTTGGCGAGCTGGTTCAGCGGTGTCTCAGTACCATAGTAATCGACTCGCACGCTGTCCACGAGCGCCGCTGAAGCCCGTCCGGAGCGTATACTGGCAAGCTCTGCGCGCGTCGCCTCCACCGTTTTGCCCATCTTATCTTTGGCTTTTCTCTTTAGCTCTTTCATGACCTAGACCCCGTTAGTTACAAGAGTACCAATCCCGTCACCCAACACCACTCTCTCGATGTTTCCTTTCGTAGTGACATCGAACACAACGATAGGCACAGAGTTCTCCTTGCACAACGACACAGCTGTTGCGTCCATCACCCTCAACTCGCGATTCAACACATCCATGTAGGTAAGTTGCGCGAACCTTTTCGCGTCGGCGGACTGCTTCGGGTCCTTATCGTACACGCCGTCAACCTTAGTGCCCTTAAGTATGACGTCCGCTCGGATCTCTATGGCTCTGAGGGCAGCGGCAGTGTCGGTAGTGAAGTAGGGGTTGCCGGTACCACCTGCGAAAATGACGACTCGCTTCTTCTCGAGATGGCGTATCGCCCGGCGTCTTATGTAGGGTTCCGCCAGCTCCTGCATTTCGATCGCGGTCATTACGCGAGTCTGGACGTCCTTCTTCTCGAGAGCGTCCTGCAGGCTCAGGGCGTTGATTATCGTGGCCAGCATGCCGATGTAGTCGGCGGTCGTTCTCTCCATCCCCGCTTTGCTGGCAGGCTCCCCGCGAAAGATGTTTCCACCACCTACGACCAGGCCGATCTCGACATCATACTTGATCAGCCCGGCAATTTCGCTCGCAAGAGAATCAGCCACCGTGTGGTCAATGCCGTAGCCAAGCTCGCCCTGAAACGCTTCGCCGCTCAGTTTTAGAACCACACGCCTGTAAGCAGGTTCGCCCAAACTTGGCCTCCTCCAGCGTTAAGCGCCGGGCTGGAAGATGTTGTGCTACGTTTCCAAAGCCTCTCCGAGTTGGAACCTGGCGAAACGCTGAATCTTGACGTTCTCGCCTAGTTTGGCCGTTATCTCGGTCAGGTAATCGCGTATCTTCATACTATCGTCCTGGTTAAACGGCTGATCCAACAAGCATACGCGCTCGTAGAATTTCTCCATCTTCCCGTCGGCGATCCGGTCGAGTATTTTCTCGGGCTTACCCGTTGCCGCGGCTTGCGTCCTGTATATGGCGTGCTCGCCTTCGACGACCTCCGCGGGAACCTCCTCGCGGGATACATAAAGGGGGTCTGCCGAGCACACCTGCATGGCAATGTCTTTCACGAACTTCTGGAAATCGGCATTTCGGGCGACAAAATCGGTCTCGCAATTCACCTCAAGCAGTACGCCAATCTTGCCTTGTCCGTGAATGTAGCTGCCTATAGTGCCTTGCCCGGTGGGTTTAGACGCTCGTTTTGCGGCATCGGCGATGCCCTGTTCACGCAGCAACACGCCGGCGGCTTCGATGTCACCTTCCTTCTCCTGAAGCGCCTTCTTGCACGCCATCATGCCGGCACCCGTTTTGTTGCGCAGTTCCTTAACGAGAGACGCTGAAATCTCCATGCACTACTCCTCCTCGGTCTTCTTCTGTTCAGGGGACGTCTCTTCCGCGGGCTCCGGACTGGATTCCGGTTGTTCGGTGTCTTCAACCTCAACGACCTCGCTGGCGAGCTCTGCCGCTTTCTCTTCTTCAGCTTCCTGGACTACCTTTTCCCACCGGCCTCTTCCGTCGATAACGGCCTCGGCGGCGACCCGGCAGAAAAGGTTGATCGAGCGGATCGCGTCGTCATTGCCGGGTATCGGATAGGTAACCTCGTCGGGATCGGAGTTGGTGTCGACGATCCCCACCGACGGAATCTTCAGTTTGCGCGCTTCCCTCAGAGCTATTGCCTCCTTCTTCGTATCCACGATGAACACGATCGCTGGAAGCTGCTCCATGTCCGCGATTCCGCAGAGGTTCTTGTTGAGCTTAAGCGCTACCTTCCTGAGCGATTGAGCCTCTTTTTTTGACAGGCGGTCCAGCTCTCCCTGCTCGTCCCTGCCGTGGATCGTTTTCATTCGCCGCACGCTCTTCTTCACTGTGGAGAAGTTCGTGAGAGTCCCTCCAAGCCACCGCTGGTTCACGTAGAACGTCCCGGAGCGGGTGGCCTGTTCGCGGACGGGCTCCTGCGCCTGCCTTTTTGTTCCAACGAAGAGCACGCTTCTGCCTTCCTCAGCGACCCCTCGTATGAACAGGTACGCGCGTTGAAGCTGAGCCATAGTCTTCTGCAAGTCTATGATGTATATGCCGTTACGCTTGCCGAAGATGAACCTGCCCATCTTGGGATTCCATCGGCGCGTCAGGTGGCCGAAATGGACTCCCGCCTCTAGAAGTTCTCGCATCGTAGCAACTGCCATACCGTACCTCCCATATTTGTTGGTTAGTCCTCCGTTCCCCCTCCGGCCGGAACTCGCCTGGGCGAGCACCACCGACCGGATTCGGCGTGTTATACCGCAGGAAACGTGTGAATTGTAGATCGCCGCTTACTATAGCACAAGCGGCCTGTGAAAAGCAACCGCCACCCTCGTCAGACATCTCTTCAATTTACTCCCTCGCCCGCTGGGGCCGTCCTCTCAAGGCAATGCAGCCGTCTACATGTCCGCAGGCCGGCTCTTCGGGATGTTGGCAAGCGTAATTCCAGCCCCGACTTGTCGAGGAAAACACGTTGGTCAGAAGGAGGCGGTCGAGTCCGATCTGGGCTGGCCGATTAAGTCAACCGCCGAGGCGGGGTGGCCTTACAGTCTGGATGGCTCTGACTCTGCGATTATGAAGAGAGCATCGCCTTGGCGGATCTTATACTGTGCCTGCGGATTTACAACAATCACTCTCTCGCCGCGTTCCGCTGAATGCAACACGTCATCGGTCAGCATCCGTCTCAGTTCTTCCGAGTCATCGGTCTCGAAACCCAACAGCAATATGCGTTGCTCGGCCAGCATATGGACGATCTCGCAGAACTCTTTTCCGAGCATGTTGTCGGAGAGAGGTCTGTCATATCGGTAAAACTCGCTGCCTGCGTTGAACGTCAACAGCTCCCTCACGACGCTCGATACTCCGTGGTTCAGAGTTGCAGAGACGACGAGATGGCCTCCCATCTGGTCAATGCAGATGATCTCGTCGGCATGCGCGCGTTCCAGGTGCACGCGGTTTGCGGAGTTCATTATCTGCACGCTGGTGTGAACGTCCCGGTTGATGGACTCGACCGCCAGCACAATCATCAACGCCTCGGCGTCGGCTTCATTGGCGCGTCTGGTGAGGTCGCTGAGTACGATGACGCTCTCCGCTGTCTTGACGCCTGCCCTAATCAGAGCCTCGTCCTGGGTCGGGTCTCCCTGCACGAACTCTACCCGTTCGTCCTCCACGGGCCGCCGCTCGCAGTTCGCGAGGATTACGATTCCTCGATCAGTGTGCGTGTTGCTGTTCAATAGCTCGCCGACGATGTTATCGCCCTGGGCGTTCCAGCCGCATACTATGACGTGACCGGACAGCTTGACTTTCTTCACGATACTTCCTCCTCTCCTGATAAACTCAATGAAGCTGCTCGTGATCTTGGCTGTGACAATTGCAAGAAACGCCACGCTGACAACGAGTGCAGCCAGACAACTGATCTGAGTAATGCCAGAATTACTCTCGACAATCCCCAGTTCGCCCAAGAAAGCGGGGAGAATCATTGTTGTCGCCTGGCCGAAGTCAATTTTTTCGGCGCCCGCAATGAGTATGGTGGCCAGCAGATACACAGCGGAAAGCAGGAAGAGGACCGCCGTTATTGGCCTGCGCATGACCTGCTTCTGAATGAATCGAACTAAGCGCCGTGGCGTTGGCTTCATAGTCGTTCGCTCCTGTTTTCCACTGGGCCGCACGGACTGCGCATTCAGCTTACTCCAAACCTAACTCGCGCAAGTAGTTTCAGATAACTCCGCCCGGAAGCTTCATTTCGTGCCCGCACTTGCATACGACCAGCGGTATGGATGCGATTTCCGTCCCCGACAGCGGTAGATCGGCTTGAGAGCCGACGGCGCATTATACTACCTAAAGCTAACAGAATGCAAGGGTTAATTGCTACCGGCTTGCAATTGAAAATAACTTGTGGTATACTACATTATGCGAGGGGGGGAATAATATCGGCTGCACGTCGCACCAGGGGTACCGTGAGCAGCGGACCGCTTCTCAGGGCGGAGCCGAAAGGAGTCGGAAATGGGCTTACGCATAAACAACGACAATCAGAACTTCATTTTAAGGCAGATCGAGAGTTCTTCGTTGCGAATAAACGATGCAACGCGGAAGCTTGCCTCCGGATTGCAGATCACCCGTGCCGCCGATGATGCCGCCGGCCTTGCAATTGCTGAGGGGCTGCGTGCGGACATTATCGGCGCCCAAGCTGAGACAGGCAACATCCAGAATGCCCTCTCGCTCACGCAGACCGCGGAAGGCGCGCTCGGAGAGACCACCGGCGGTCTCCAGCGGTTGCGCGAGCTCGCGCTTCAGGCTTCCAGCGGCACGCTTTCTGATGAGAACCGGGCGGCCTTGAACGCTGAAGCGCAGCAGATCGTAGAGCAGATAGACGCGACTGCCGAAGGAACCGAGTTCAACGGGATCAACCCGCTGGACGGCAGCGTGGCTACCGTTGAGGTCGGAACCGGGAGCGGTCTGGCGGTCGAGTTCCAGCCCGCCACGGCCGAAGCGCTTGGCGTTGATACGGTCGATTTGAGCACTGCCGAGGGCGCCGCGTCGGCTCTTGGGCAGATCGACGCCGCCATAGGTTCTGTCAACGAGAATCGTGCGGGTTTGGGTGCGGCCGGTAACGCTCTAGGTTCTGCAATCTCCACGCGCGAAATCGCCGGCGAGAACCTTGCCGCTGCACGTGCGCGTATTATGGATGCGAACATCGCGGCGGAAGTCACGAACCTGGTCAGCGGCCAGATCCTCGAAAGCGGCGGCATTGCTGCGCTCGCCCAGGCGAACATCATGCCGGGATCGGTCATCAACCTCTTGTCGTAGCGCTCCGTCACCGATTTTGGGGCGTACCATCTCGCCAGAGAGGGGATAATCCCATTCGGATCTCAATTGGCAGACAGGTATGTCTGCCCCACCATCTCCACCGGGCGTCTCGTCGCGAATGCGCCGTGGCGTGCCCGCCACGTCACGTGGACCAGTTGCAACCGTCTCCAGGAGGGCGGTTCGCGAACTGCCCCGGACGGAAACTTCCGTTGACAGCCATGACGCACGCTGCTAATATGAATAAACTGCTGCCGTCGGTGTAATGTAATAAGAGTGTGTCGGCCGCGCGGTGGCCGGGTGAGGGGTTGCGAACAAGCGGGAAATGAATGAACATGGACGCGCTAGTCATAGAGAATGTCAGTAAATCGTTCGGTACTGTGCGAGCGGTCGACGGTTTGAGCGTGCGTGTGCCGACAGGGAGCATATACGGTTTCCTTGGACCCAACGGCGCGGGTAAAACCACGACTCTCCGGATGATAATGGACATAATCTACCCGGACAGCGGGCGGATCCATGTCCTGGGTGACAGCTCGGGCGCGGAGTTCAAGAAAAAGGTGGGGTACATGCCTGAAGAGCGCGGACTGTACCGGAAGATGAAGGTCCGGACGATCCTGTCGTACCTAGGGGCGATCAAGGGGATGGGGAGACACGATCTCGCGCGTGAGATCCCGAGATGGCTCGACGCGGTAGGTCTCGAGGAGTGGATAGACAAGAGAGTGGAGGGCCTTTCGCGAGGTATGCAGCAGAAGCTGCAGTTCGTGGCCACGGCGATCAACGACCCGGAGCTTCTCATCCTTGACGAGCCGTTCGCCGGTCTGGACCCTGTGAATCTCGACCTGCTCAAGGGGATAATGCTGCGCATGAAGGATGCTGGCAGGACCGTCATCCTTTCGACACACGTGATGGATCAGGCTGAGAGGTTGTGCGATTTCATCCTCCTCATCAACAAGGGGAAGAAAGTCATCGACGGCACGCTTGACCAGATTCGGTCACGATACGATTCCGACGTGGTGAGCGTCGATCTGGAGGGCGGCGCGAGCTTCGTCGCCGATCTCCCAATGGTGAAAACCGCGACACGCGCGGGGCGTAGGCTGGAGATCGTGCTCAACGAGGGTGCGGATTCACAGGAGTTGCTGCAGGAGCTGGTCGGACGGGTACGTGTGAATGCGTTCGAGGTGAAGGTGCCGTCGCTGCATGAGATATTTGTCGATCTTGCGGGGGAAAACAATGGGTAGGATCCTCAGAGTCGCCCAGAGAGAGTACGCGGAGACCGTCAAGACCAAGATGTTCCTGGTGAGCGTCTTGTTTACGCCCCTCCTCGTGGCAGTCATGATGATCTTCATGGGCCGTATGGGGAAGAGTCTGGAGGGACCGCGCCCAGCCAAAGAGATCGCTGTGACCGACCTCTCGAATGAAGTGGCCGAAGAGTTGCGCCGTGTTTCTGACAAGCATAACGCCTCGCATGCGGAACGGGAGATCATCCTCAGGCAAATCGACATCGATGGGCCGGACATAGACGCGCGCATGAGCGAGCTGAAGGAAAACGTGCGCGAGGGCGAGCTTGACGGGTACCTCGTCATTGCCGAGGACGTGCTCGATGGCAAGGGAACGTGCCATTTCTATACGAACACGAGGAACGTGAGGGATATCGTGCTGGCCCGGGAGGTCGAGCGGCTGGTTTACGACGCGGTGGTCAACAGGCGCGTTGAGCTGCACGACCTTACGCCGGAGCTGATCGAGGAGCTTCGCCGAGGGGTGGAGGTCGAGCAGGTGGACGTGAGCGGAGAGGGCGAGAAGAAACGCGAGACAGTCGCCGTGCTCATGGCCCCGTTCTTCTTTATGTTCCTGATGTTCATGGGTGTCTCCGGTGCGAGCCAGGGTATGTTGACGAGCGTCATCGAGGAGAAAAACTCGCGTGTGATGGAGGTGCTCCTATCGGCAGTGAGCCCGTTCGAGCTCATGGCGGGCAAGATTGTGGGACTGACCGCGATAGCTCTCACTGTTATCGCCGTATGGGCCGGCGCCGCTTACGGTGCGGCAGTTTCCCGGGGTTTTGGCGACATAGTTAGCCCCAGCATACTGGGATACTTCGTCATATACTACGTTCTGGGCTTCCTGCTGATGGCGTCGATTCTTGCGGCTATCGGTTCGGCCTGCAACACCCTGAGAGACGCGCAGACCCTGATGGGACCTATCATGATGGTGATGGTTGTGCCGATGGTCGCGTGGTTCTTCATCGCGCAGCGTCCTGAAGGACCATTGGCGGTTGTTCTGTCCTTCATACCGCCGCTGACGCCGATGGTGATGATCCTGCGTATAGCAGTGCTGCCGGATCTATCACCGTTCCAGATCGCCGCGTCTATACTGCTGCTTCTCGTATCCGTGCCGGTGGTCATGTGGGCGTCCGCCAAGATCTTCCGAACAGGCGTCCTCATGTACGGGAAACCGCCAACCCCGCGTGAACTCATACGCTGGGTACGGTATAAGTAGGGGCGGGTCTGAGACCCGCCCGCATGTCCGGTTGGAGATCCATTCTTGTCGTCATCCCCGCGCAGGCGGGGATCCACGCTTCAGGATGAGCCCTGTTCATGTTCTCTGGATTCCCGCTTTCGCGGGAATGACGCACGTGATGGGCGGGAGGATACTCTCCACGGGCGGGTCTGAGACCCGCCCCTACGTGGCAGACAGGAATGTCTGCCCCACCATGGCTATCTCCAGGTAGGGTGGGCGCAAGTCCGCTTTTCCTCCCTCACCTGTCCCTACGGGACACCCTCTCCCACTGGGAGAGGGTTGGGGTGAGGGTAGGCCCCGTCGAGGTCAGTGGTGCGCGTTGACAGGGAGTATGTGCGTTGCTATAATGAGAGCAAAGGGTATCTCTTCAACGTCGAAGGGGATAATTGCGCAAGAAGTGGCTCGTGCTAGGCGGGGAGTCAGCGGTGCCCTGTAGCTCGCAATCCGCTTTAGCGAGGCCGAATACCCATACTGAGGTTCGCGTTTTTTCAGGTCAGGGACCGGGCACGTGGCGTTGATGGTCGGGTCCTGCGCAACGTGGGTCTGCCAAACCCCGTCAGGTCCGGAAGGAAGCAGCGGTAGGCGGTTTCTGCGTGTGCCGCAGGTGCGCCTGGCAGGAGTTAACGACCCGGAACTCCGCTGGGGGAACTGAATCGAATGTGGGGCACGAGCCTTTTATCGTTTTGTGGTGAATGAGGCGGATTACGCATGTCCTATGTGGTTCTCGCTCGCAGGTGGCGACCTAAGACGTTCGACGATCTCGTCGGACAGCCACATATCACGACCACTCTGAAAGGCGCCATCGAATCCGACCGGCTGGCACATGCCTACCTTTTTGTCGGCCCGCGCGGAATAGGCAAGACGAGCACGGCGCGCATCCTGGCCAAGGCGTTGAACTGCGAGAAAGGTCCTGCGGTGGAACCGTGCAACAAGTGCGCCAATTGTACCGAAATTGCCGCCGGGAACAGTATGGATGTGATAGAGATCGATGCTGCTTCCAACAGAGGTGTTGAGGACGCGCGCGAGCTCCGCGACAACGTCAGGTTTGCTCCTATCAAGAGCCGGTTCAAGGTTTACATAATCGATGAAGTGCACATGTTGACTGGAGAGGCGTTCAATACCTTGCTGAAAACGCTCGAGGAACCGCCGGCACACACGAAATTCGTTCTGGCGACCACCGAGGTGCACAAGATCCCCGCGACAATCATATCGCGGTGCCAGCGGTTCGATTTCCGTAAGATCTCCGAGCCGGACATTGTCGCGCGGCTCGAACAGATCTGTCGCGGAGACGGCGTGGAGTTTGAAGAGGATGCCCTGCTTGCCGTTGCCAAGAGCGCCGAAGGAAGCCTCAGGGACGCCGAGAGCATCTTGGACCAGCTCATATCTTTCTGCGACGCGAAGATAACGTACGATGACGTTGACGCGGTACTTGGGCTGGTGGATTGGCGCGTGTTTCACGAGTTGTGTTCGGCGTTGCGCGACGGGAACATAGCGAGAGAGCTCGAGATTGTCGAGGAGATAGTCGCGGCGGGAAAAGACATGGGCCAGTTTGCGCGCGACCTCGTACACTATTTCCGACATCTGCTCGTGAGCAACGTAACCGGGTCGGCGAAGCTCGTTTCGATGCCCGCCGACGAGCGCGCTAAGCTGGCGTCTCTCGCTGAACGTTTCACGGTCGCGGAGCTGCTGTCGCTTGTCGAGAGGAGCTCCGAAGTTGCATCCCAGTTTCGCGGCCAGTCTGGCGTGAGACTCGACACTGCGAGCGGTCGCGTCGCACTTGAGCTGTTCCTCATGAGCGCAACCAAGCTGGGAACCGAAACGTCCGTGAACGCCATTCTCGAGAAGCTGGCTGCCATGGAAGAGCGTCTCAAAGGCGGCGGCTCGGTGGCCGGACCTTGGGACAGGCTGTTGGATGAGGTCGAGCAGGAGAGCCTGACCCTCAGCTCGTTTCTAAGGAGCGCCAGACCAGTGGGTATCGAGGACAACAAGTTCGTTGTGGAATTCGGTCCCGATAAGAGTTTTTATGTCGATAACCTGAAAGAAAGAGCGTCGCGAAGCTTGATTGAGACGAAGATAGAAAGCATCTTCGGGAAAAAGCTGGCGTTCCACGCGCGACTGAGCAAGAAGGAACCGACTGAGCCGCAGCCTCCTGAGCGGCCGGACGAGGTTCCACGCCCGCCGGAAAGCGGCGAGACGCCATCGGCAGAACCCCCGTTCGGCGAAGTCGCGGACGACGAAAAAGTCAAGATGGTACTGGAACTAT